>JAQTNK010000010.1:0-98597 GCA_028713915.1 Rhodocyclaceae bacterium
CCAGAGGCCTTCGGGGATGGACTTGCGCAGGCCTTCGGAACGCTTGATCTTGGGGGGCAGCAGCTTTTGTAGCCAACTCATGGATTGCCTCCATCCATTGCATTGCGGATGCCGCGCAGGAAGGCCGTGACCCGAACGGCGGCCTGGTCGCGCGGCGAATTCTCGATCTCTTCGATGATGCGGCTGCCGATGACGACAGCATCGGCGACGGCGGCGATGCGCGCGGCGGCGGCGCCGTCGCGGATGCCGAAGCCGACGCCCACCGGCATGCCGACTTTCTCGCGTATCGCCGGGATGCGCTGCGCCACGGCATCGAGGTCGAGATTGGCGGCGCCGGTGACGCCCTTGAGCGAAACGTAGTAGATGTAGCCGCTGCCCATTTGCGCGACCTCGGCGAAGCGCGCCGCGGTGGAAGTCGGCGCCAGCAGGAAGATCGGATCGAGCCCGGCGCCCTTCATCTGCGCGGCGAAACCGGCGCATTCCTCGGGCGGGTAATCGACCACCAGCACGCCGTCGACGCCGGCGGCGACGGCATCGGCGACGAAGGCTTCGGCGCCGTAGGCCTCGATCGGATTGGCGTAGCCCATCAGCACGACGGGCGTGACGTCGTCCTGCTTCCTGAATTCGCGGACCATGCCGAGGACGATGTGCAGCGAGACGCCGTAGGCCAGGGCGCGCTCGGAGGCCCGCTGTATCGTCGGACCGTCGGCCATGGGATCGGAGAACGGCACGCCGAGCTCGATGATGTCGGCGCCGCCCGCGACCAGCGCGTGCATCAGCCCGACGGTGAGTCCGGGCTCGGGATCGCCGGCGGTGATGAACGGGATCAGGGCCTTGCGCGACGCGGCGGCCAGACGCCAGAAGGTGGCAGGTATGCGCGACATCAGAACTGTATCCCCGATCTTTCGGCCACGGTATGCATGTCCTTGTCGCCGCGGCCGGAAAGATTGACCAGCAGCACTTGGTCTTTCGCCAGCGTCGGCGCCAGCTTCGCCGCGTAGGCGATGGCGTGGCTCGACTCCAGCGCCGGGATGATGCCCTCGACGTGACAGAGATCGCGGAACGCCTGCAGCGCCTCCTCGTCGTCGACGGTGACGTATTCGGCGCGGCCGGAATCGTGCAGCCAGGCGTGTTCCGGGCCGACGCCGGGATAGTCGAGGCCGGCCGACACCGAATGGGTTTCGATGATCTGGCCGTTCTTGTCCTGCAAGAGGTAAGTGCGATTGCCGTGCAGCACGCCCGGCGTGCCGGCGGTGATCGACGCCGCGTGCTTGCCGCTGTCGATGCCGAGGCCGGCCGCTTCGACGCCGATCAGCCTGACCCCGGCGAGCGGGATATAGTCGTAGAATATGCCCATGGCATTGGAGCCGCCGCCGACGCAGGCGATTACCGCGTCGGGCTGGCGCCCCACCAGCTCAGGCATCTGGATCTTGCACTCGGCACCGATCACCGACTGGAAGTCGCGCACCATCATCGGGTACGGATGCGGGCCGGCGACGGTGCCGATGATGTAGAAGGTGTCGGCGACGTTGGTCACCCAATCGCGCATCGCCTCGTTCAAGGCGTCCTTGAGCGTCTTCGAGCCGGACTCGACCGGCACCACCGTGGCGCCGAGCAGCTTCATGCGGTAGACGTTGGCGGCCTGGCGCCGGATGTCCTCGGCGCCCATATAGACGACGCATTCCATGCCGTAGCGCGCAGCCACCGTGGCGGTGGCGACGCCGTGCATGCCGGCGCCGGTCTCGGCGATGACGCGCTTCTTGCCCATGCGCCGCGCCAGCAGCGCCTGGCCGATGCAGTTGTTCACCTTGTGGGCGCCGGTGTGGTTGAGGTCTTCGCGCTTGAGGTAGATCTGCGCGCCGCCGAGCAGGCCCGACCAGCGCTTGGCGTGGTAGATCGGGCTGGGGCGGCCGACGTAGTACTTGAGGTCGTACTCGAACTCGGCGCGGAATGCAGCATCGGCCTTCGCGGCTTCATAGGCCAGGCGCAGTTCTTCGAGCGCCGGGATTAGGGTTTCGGCGACGAAGATGCCGCCATACTTGCCGAAGTGGCCTCTCGCGTCCGGCAGGCAATACGAATTTTCAGGAGTCTGCATCTTTCACGGCTGCCACGAAGGCGTTGATTTTCTCGGCATCCTTGATGCCCTTGGCGGCTTCGACGCCGCTGCTGACATCCACGCCCCAGGGGCGCAGCTGGCGAATCGCGCTGCCGACGTTGTCCACCGTCAAGCCGCCGGCGACCACCACCGGCAAGGGCAGGCCCTTGGGCACCAGCGACCAGTCGAACGTCTGCCCGGCGCCGCCATAGCCTTCGACATAGGCATCGAGCAGCAATCCCCGTGCGGACGGGTAAGCGCGGGCGAATTCTACCAGATCGAGCCCCGGCCTCATCCGCGCGACTTTCACGTAGGGCCGGCCGAACTGTTCGCAGAACGCTGGCGTTTCGTCGCCTTGGTACTGGACCAGATCCAGGGGAACCGCCGCCAGGGTCGCGGCGAGCACCGCCGCATCCGGATTGACGAACAGGCCGACCCGCGTGACGAAAGGCGGCACCGCGCGGACGAGGGCCGCCGCGCGCTCATTCGTCAGGAAGCGCGGGCTGGGCGGATAGAAGACGAAGCCGATGGCATCGGCGCCGGCGTCGAGCGCCGCCTGCAGGTCCTGCTCGCGGGTAATGCCGCAAATCTTGATGCGGGTTCGGCTCATGGGTTGGAGAGCAAGACGGAATCGGGCGTCATGATACGGCCAGCGCCGGGCAGTTGCCAGCCGGCATCGTATTCGACGCCGGCGAAATAGAGCCCGGCGGCGGCAAACGTCGGCGCGGCGCGCTTGCGGTCGCGTTGCTGCAGCAGTTCCGCCATCCAGGCCGGCGGATGCTTGCCCTTGCCGATATAGACGAGGCTGCCGACGAGGTTGCGGATCATGTGATGGAGAAAGGCATTGGCGTGAAAATCGAAGACGATGCAATCGCCTTGCGCGGCGATGTCGGCCCGATAAACATGCTTGACCGGCGACTTCGCCTGGCATTCGGCGGCGCGGAAGGCGGTGAAATCATGCTCGCCGAGCAGGCATGCCGTAGCGCTGCGCATGGCCGCGATGTCCAGCGGCTGGTGAAACCAGCCGACGCGGCCCGCCAGCAGCGCCGGCCGCACCGCGCGGTTCAGCAGCACGTAGCGGTAGGCGCGCGACCGCGCCGAAAAGCGCGCATGAAACTCCGCGCCGACTTCCTTCGCCCAGCGTACCGCGACCTGCGGCGGCAAGTGGGCGTTCACGCCGCGCACCCAGGCGGTCTCCGGGCGCAAGACAGCGCTGTCGAAATGCACGACCTGGGCCAGGGCATGGACGCCGGCATCGGTGCGCCCGGCGCAGGCGACGCGCAGCGGCTGCCCGGCGACGGCCGCCAGGGCCTTTTCCAGCACGTCCTGCACGGTGTTGCCGTGCGACTGCGACTGCCAGCCGGCGAATCCGGCGCCGTCGTATTCGATGCCGAGCGCGATCCTCACCATGCCAGCGCCACCACCGCGCAGGCGACCGCCAGGAGGGCCAGGCGATCGCGCCAACGCGGCCGCCTGATTGCCAGCGACAGGCTTTGCGGGCCGCTGTCGCCGTCCTCGCTCAGCCAATGGCGCCAGCCGGCGCCGCTGCCGCTTTCGACGAACTCGACGACCAGCATCAGCCGCACGACGATGCGCTCGCGCAGGCCGCGCCGACCATGCAACGGGCCAAGCAGCCAATACAGGCCGCTGACGAAACCGGCCGTGCCCAGATGCTCGTGCAGCACCGCCAGCGTCACCAACAGCAGCAGCAAGCGCGACAGCTGCTCGGCGGCGAGGGCCAGCCCGTCCTGCGTCAGGCCGAGGCCGCCGAGCGGTCCCGGCACCGCCAGACCCGGCGTCGAAAAGGCGAACAGCAGCGCAATCGACAGCAGCAGCCAGCGCGCGCGCCGCAGCAAGGCCACCGTGCGCCGCCGGGCGACGAGCAGGGCCGAAAGCAGCGCCGGCACGAGCATCAGCGCCAGAACACCGAGCGGCAGGAGGGGCAGGATGAGCGCGCAGCCTGCCCAGGCAAGCAACAGGGTGGCGGGATGAAACATCGGGGAAGGCGGGCCGCGGCGCCGGAGCCGGCGCCGCGATGAGGAACGGTCAGCCCAACTCGGCCAGCTTGGTGCGCGCCGCTGCCTGCTGCGCCGGGCTGCCTTCGTTGAGCACTTCGTCGAGCAATTCGCGCGCCCCTTCCTTGTCGCCCATTTCCTCGTAAGCCTGGGCAAGTTCGAGCTTGGTCGCCACCTCGGGATCGTCCTCGATGGGCGGCGCAATCTCCTCCGGCTGGGCAGCCGTTTCCGGCGCATGGCTTGCCGCCGGCGCCGCATCCGCCGCCGGTTCCTCGTCGAGATCGAAGTTGATGCCCGACAGATCCAGGGGCGGCATCTCGGCTGGCGCAACCGGCACGGGCTCCACGGCCGGGACGGCCACGGGCTCGCTCAAGTCGAAATCGAAATCGAGCACGTCCGCATCCACGGCGACCTCTTCCGCATCGGCGGCCGCGGCCGGCGCTTCCACCGGCGCTGCGGCGGGCTCGACGACAGGCGTGTCGATCTCGAAGTCGAGCCCCGCCGGCAGCGCCGTCTCGGCGGCAACCTGGTCCGCCGCTTCGACTTCGGGTGCGGCGCCGAGATCGAAATCGAGGCTCATCGCTTCGTCTGCTGCCGGCTGCTCCGCCGCAGGGGCGGCGCCGAGGTCGAGGTCGAAATCGAAATCGAGCGCGGCAGGAACTTCCTCGGCCGGCGCGGCCTCTTCTGCCACTGGCGGCGCTGGCTCGAACGCCGGCGCTGCGATGCTGGCCGCCGCGAGTTCGGCAGCCGGGGCGATCACGGTGGCGGCCATGTCCGGCGGCACGCTGCCGCCGCCATAGAGCGGGTTCGCCGGATCGATGGAGCGTCCGAGCGTCGCCGCCTTGTCCCAATCCGGTCCGCTGCCGCCGGTGAGCCCATGGAGGTCGCGGGCGACGGCCGCGAACGGCTGCACGCTGTTGCGGGCGGCGTAGATTTCCAGCAGCTTGAGATGAACGGCGCAGCGCGTCGGATCGCTCTTGAGCGCTTCGAGCAGGATCTCCTCGGCCTGGGTGTCGCGCCCATAGGCGATATAGACGTCGGCTTCGGCGACCGGATCGACGCCCTCGTCCCCACCCGCATCGAAGCCCGGCTGCTGGCTGAAGTCGGTGGGCAAGGCCGCCCCGGTGTCGACGCTCTGGCCGCCGATGGTGCCGAATACGGAATTCGACGCGAAATCGTCGGCGACGATGTCGGCGGCATCGGCAGCCGCCTGGCGCTTCCGGCGCCAGGCGCTGTAGCCGAAATAGCCGAGCAGCAGCGCAAGAACGGCACCGCCGCCGAAGACGATTTCGGGACTCTCTTCGACGAAACTCGGCGGCGGCGCAGGCGGCGGCAACGGCGCAACGGGCTTCTTCGCCGGCGGCGGGGGCGGCGCGACTTCGGCAGGTTTCGGCGCGGCGACCGGTTTCGCCGGGACGGCAAGCACCGGCGCTTCCGGCTTGGCGAGCTCGGCGGGCTTGGCGGCAACGGGCGGCGCCTCTTGCGGCTTGGCGCCGGCCGCGCTCTTCATCTCCGCCAGCTTCTTCAAGTCGGCAACATTCTTCTCCAACTCGGCAATGCGGGAATTCGCTTCCTTGAGCGCCTTCTCGCGCGCCACGAGATCTTCCTCGAGCGCGCCGTTGCGGGCGCGGGCCGCCGCGCCCGCAGCGGTTTCGGCGCGGGAGACTTCAAGCTTGTCCTTGCCGCCGGACGGCGGCGGCGCCTTCTCTTCGACCTTCGGCGCGATCTTGCCGGCGGCGGTCTGCTTGGGGGCCGCTTCCTTGGCCGGTTCCGCTGCCGCCAAGGCGGCGAGCTTCTTGCGATAGGCGTTGAAATCGGCCGCCTGGGCAGCGACGATCTGGTGCGCTTCGGCCGGCTCGACGGCCATCGCCGCCTCTTTGTCCGGGATGCTGAGAATCTTGCCGGCACGCAGGCGGTTCATGTTGCCGTCATCGAAGACGCCCTTGTTGCTGCTGAACAGGGCGACCAGCATCTGGTCGAGATTGACGCCCGCGGGCTTCACCTCGTTGGCAATCTTCGCCAGCGTATCGCCTTTGACGACTTGCCGCGTCGCCGCGGCAACTGCCTTCTTCGGCGACGCTTGCGAACTGGCTGGCGCTGCGGCGGGGGCCGCCGGACGCGCTTCCGGCACCGCCGGAGCGACGGGCGCTGCCGCGGCGGGGGCGGCCGCCGTCGCCGGACTCGCCGGCGCTGCCGGCGCTTCCCGCGTGACCTCGGGCACTGCCACGGGCGCCGGCGACGGCGCCTTCTTGAACACGTCGGGCGGATCGAGCAGGAACGTGTATTCGCGCACCAGGCGTCCCGATGCCCAGTTCACTTCCACCAGCATATCGACGAACGGCTCGTTGAATGGCCGGTCGGAGGTCGCGACGAGGAATGTCTGTCCGGTCGGCCGCTGGTCGAGCTTGAAATGGATGCCGGAAAGCGCCGGCGAAAAATCGATTCCGGCATTCTTGAAGGCATCGGCCGAGGCCATGCGCGCCGACAAGGACGAGGCCTCGTCGCGGCTGGCCGTCAACTCGATCTCCGCTCGCAAGGGTTCGCCGAGTGCAGAACTGACCGTCAGCCGGCCGAGTCCCGCCGCCTGGGTGCCGAACGGCATGATCGCCAAAGCCATGGCCAGCACGGAGAGCTTGAGTCGTTTGCGGTTGTCGGTTTTCAGCACGGCGCCTCCCCGAGGGGATATGGAAATTCGGTAATCAAAATAACATCATGACCATAAGGCCACAAGCTCAACCTCTGGCTCATCCACTTGGGCTGGCGGCGACATCCTCAATCGAGCAGGATGCGCAGCATCCGGCGCAGCGGCTCGGCGGCGCCCCAGAGCAACTGGTCGCCGACCGTAAATGCCGACAAGTACTGGTTTCCCATGCTGAGCTTGCGCAGCCGTCCGACCGGCGTCATCAGCGTTCCGGTGACCGCCGTCGGCGTCAATTCGCGCATCGAGGCGTCGCGCTGGTTCGGCACCACCTTGGCCCAGGGGTTGTGGCCGGCGAGCAGGCCTTCGATCTCCGCCAGCGGCACATCCTGCTTCAGCTTGATGGTCAGCGCCTGGGAATGGCAGCGCATGGCGCCGATGCGCACGCACAGGCCGTCGACCGGAATCGGCTGGGCCGCCAGGCCGAGTATCTTGTTGGTTTCGGCCTGGCCTTTCCATTCCTCGCGGCTCTGGCCGTTGCCGAGGTCCTTGTCGATCCACGGGATCAGCGAACCGGCCAGCGGCACGCCGAAATTGGCGGTGGGGAAAGATTCGTCGCGCAGCACGCCGGCCACTTCGCGGTCGATGTCGAGAATGGCGGAGGCCGGATCGTCGAGCAGGTTCCGCGCGACCTTGTGGGCTTCGCCCATCTGCTGCAGCAGCTCGCGCATGTTCTGCGCGCCGGCGCCGGAAGCCGCCTGGTAGGTCATCGACGTCATCCATTCGACGAGGTCGGCCTTGAATAGGCCGCCCAGCGCCATCAGCATCAGCGACACCGTGCAGTTGCCGCCGATCCAGTTCCGGCCGCCTTGCGCCAGCGCCTCCTTGATGACGTGCAGGTTCACCGGATCAAGAATAATGACGGCGTCATCTTTCATGCGCAGGCTGGAAGCGGCGTCGATCCAGTGGCCGGTCCAGCCGGCCGCGCGCAGTTTCGGGAACACCTCGTTGGTGTAGTCGCCGCCCTGGCAGGTGATGACGATGTCCAGCGCCTTGAGGTCGGCGATCGACTGCGCGTCCAGAAGCTTGGCGCCGCCGCTTTCGGCCGGGCCCTGGCCGCCGACGTTGGACGTGGTGAAGAACACCGGCTCGATCAGGGCGAAATCGTTTTCCTCGCGCATGCGCTGCATCAGCACGGAACCGACCATGCCGCGCCAACCCACCAGACCTACTTTTTTCATTGCCTTTCCTCGACTGACTGTTCCGTTACAGCGCCGCGAGCACTGCGTCGCCCATTTCCCGGGTACTTGCCTTCTTCATTCCCGGCTCGGCGATATCGCCAGTGCGCACGCCTTGCGCCAGCACCTTCTTCACCGCCGCCTCGATCCGGGCGGCCTCGCCGGAAAGCCCGAACGTGTAGCGTAGCATCATCGCCGCCGAGAGTATCGTCGCCAGCGGATTGGCGATGCCCTTGCCGGCGATGTCCGGCGCCGAACCGTGAATCGGCTCGTAGAGGCCGAAGTTCTTTTCGTTCAGCGATGCCGACGGCAGCATGCCGATCGAACCGGTCAGCATCGACGCCTCGTCGGAGAGAATGTCGCCGAACATGTTGCCCGTGACAATAACGTCGAACTGCTTGGGATTCTTGAGCAGCTGCATCGCGGCATTGTCGACGTACTGGTGCGTGAGTTCGACCTCGGGGTATTCCTTGCCGATCGCCGTCACCACTTCGCGCCAGAGCTGCATGGTGTCGAGCACGTTGGCCTTGTCCACCGAACACAGCCGCTTGTTGCGCTTCATCGCCGCCTGGAAGCCGACATGGGCGACGCGGCGGATTTCGCTTTCCGAATAGCGCATGGTGTCGAAACCTTCGCGCTCGCCGTTGGCCAGCACATGGATGCCGCGCGGCTGGCCGAAATAGATGTCGCCGGTCAACTCGCGGATGATCAGGATGTCGAGTCCGGCCACGACCTCGGGCTTCAGCGTTGAGGCATGCACGAGTTCCGGATAGACCAGCGCCGGACGGAAGTTGGCGAACAGGTTGAGTTCCTTGCGCAAGCCGAGGATGGCCTGCTCCGGGCGCAGTTCGCGCGGCAGCGTATCGAGGCTGAAGTCGCCGACGGCGCCGAAGAGCACGGCGTCCGCGGCCTTGGCGAGCGCCAGCGTGCTCTCGGGCAGCGGATGGCCGAGGGCACGGTAGCCGGCGCCGCCGACCGGCGCCTCTTCCATCTCGAACCGGAGATCGAGGGCCTTCAATACGCGCACCGCTTCGGCGGTGATTTCGGGACCGATGCCGTCGCCGGGAAGTACAGCAATTTTCATGTTTCGTGTCTCGTCGTTAAGCGAACAGCCAGGGCTGCTCGATGCGGCGCCTGGCCTCGAAATCGCGGATCTTGTCGGCGTGGCGCAGCGTCAGGCCGATGTCGTCGAAGCCGTTGAGCAGGCAATACTTGCGAAAGGCGTCGACCTCGAAGCGCAGCGCCTTGCCGTCGGGCCGCGTCACCGTCTGCGCATCGAGGTCGATGCGCAGCTTGAAGCCGGGCGTCGCCTGCACCAGGGCGAACAGCGCCTCGACTTCGCTCGCCGGCAGGCGGATCGGCAGCAGCCCGTTCTTGAAGCAGTTGTTGAAAAAGATGTCGGCGAAGCTCGGGCCGATCAGGGCGCGAAAGCCGTAGTCCTCGAGCGCCCACGGCGCATGCTCGCGCGACGAACCGCAGCCGAAGTTTTCGCGCGTCAGCAGGATCGACGCGCCCTGGTAGCGCGGCTGGTTGAGGACGAAGTCGGGATTGGGCGCGCGCTTGGCGTTGTCCATGCCCGGCTCGCCGTGGTCGAGATAGCGCCATTCATCGAAGGCGTTCGGGCCGAAGCCGCTGCGCTTGATCGACTTGAGAAACTGCTTGGGGATGATGGCGTCGGTGTCGACGTTGGCGCGGTCAAGCGGCGCCACCAGACCATCGATTTGCGTGAACTTGCGCATTATTTCGTCGCCGCCTTTTCGATTGCCTGGCCGCCCTTCTCCAGGTCCTTGCCGATGCCGTGCACCGTGTTGCAGCCGGCCAGGACCCAGCCCGCCGCCACAACGAGAATCAACGCTTTCATCAGGCTCTCCCTCAAATCAATTCGCGGACGTCGGCAAAATGGCCGGCAATCGCCGCGGTGGCGGCCATCGCCGGGCTGACCAAATGGGTGCGGCCGCCGTTGCCCTGGCGTCCTTCGAAGTTGCGGTTCGAGGTCGAGGCGCAACGCTCGCCCGGCTCCAGCCGGTCGGCGTTCATCGCCAGGCACATCGAGCAGCCCGGCTCGCGCCACTCGAAACCGGCGGCAATGAAGATCTTGTCCAGGCCTTCGGCCTCGGCCTGGCGCTTGACCAGGCCCGAGCCCGGCACGACCAGCACCAGCTTGACGTTGTCGGCCTTGCGCCGGCCCTTGGCGATGGCGGCGGCGGCGCGCAGATCCTCGATGCGCGAGTTGGTGCAGGAGCCGATGAACACCTTGTCGACGGCGATGCGATCGATCGGCGTGCGCGGCGTCAGGCCCATGTACTGCAGCGCACGCTCGACGCCCTCGCGCTTGACCGGATCGGCGAAGTCTTCCGGCGCGGGAACGCGGCCCTTGACGTCGGTCACCATTTCCGGCGACGTGCCCCACGTCACTTGCGGCAGGATGCTGCGCGCATCGACTTCGACGACGGCGTCGAAGCGGGCGCCGGCATCGGACACCAGCGTGCGCCAGTGCGCGACGGCGCGATCCCAGTTGTCGCCCAGCGGCGCGAACGCGCGGCCCTTCAGGTAGTTGATCGTGGTGTCGTCGACGGCGATGAAGCCGACGCGCGCGCCGGCCTCGATGGCCATGTTGCACAGGGTCATGCGCCCTTCCATCGACAGCGCGCGGATGGTCGAGCCGCCGAACTCGATGGCATAGCCGGTGCCGCCGGCCGTGCCGATGCGGCCGATCAGGGCCAGCGCGAGATCCTTGGCGGAAACGCCGCGGCCGAGAGCGCCATCGACCTTCACCAGCATCGCCTTCGATTTCTTCTGCAGCAGGCATTGCGTCGCCAGCACATGCTCGACCTCGGAGGTGCCGATGCCGTGCGCCAGGCAGGCGAAGGCGCCGTGGGTCGAGGTGTGCGAGTCGCCGCAGACCACCGTCATGCCCGGCAGCGTCGCGCCGTTCTCCGGGCCGATGACATGGACGATGCCCTGGCGCAGATCCCGGAACGGGAAATAGGCCAGCGCCCCGGACTCGTGGATGTTGGCGTCGAGCGTCTCGACCTGCTGGCGCGAAATCGGGTCCTTGATGCCCTCGTCCCAATGATCGGTCGGCGTGTTGTGATCGGCCGTGGCGACGATGGAAGACACGCGCCAGGGCTTGCGTCCGGCCAGCCGCAGCCCTTCGAAGGCTTGCGGGCTCGTCACTTCATGGACGAGGTGGCGATCGATGTAGAGCAGCGCCGTGCCGTCCTCTTCGACGTGGACGACGTGATCTTCCCAAAGCTTGTCGTAAAGCGTTTTCGGCATCTTTCGGTTTCCACAACGGAAACGACGATTATCTCATAGCTCGGGCGCCGGCTCCGCCCGCATGCCGCGCCAAATCAGGAGCCAGCCGACCAAGGCGAATCCGGCGCCCAGCGTGTAAGTCCAACCCGCCCCCCAGCCGCTCCAGGCCAGGCCGCTGGCGAAGTTGCCGAGCATGCCGCCGGCGCCGAACGAGACGGCGCCGTAGAGCGCCTGCACGCGCCCTTGCTGCTGCGACGGGAACCAGCGGTTCAGGGTCGTCACCGCGGCCGCATGGTAGGCGCCGAAGCTGGCCCCGTGCATCAGTTGCGCGGCCAGCAACAAGGGCAGCGAATCCACTTCCCAGCCGATCAGCAGGAAGCGCAGCACGGCCAGCGCGAAGCTCGTCAGCAGGATGCCGCGCAGCGAGAAGCGGCGCATCAGGCGCGGCAGGAAAGCGAAGACCAGAATTTCCGCGATGACGCCCAGCGACCACAGCGCGCCCACCAGGGTCTTGCCGTAGCCGTGGTCGACGAGATGGATCGAGAAGAAGACATAGAGCGGCCCGTGCGCCGCCGACATGAAGAAGCAGGCCGCCAGCAGCGCCACGACATCGCGGCGGCGCAACGCCAAACGCAGCGAAGTCGCGGGCTTGGCGGCAGCGGCGTGCGGCGTCTCGCGCAGGCTGCCCGCGCAGACGGCTATGCCGAGCAGGAGCGCAAGGCAGGCCCAGAGCAGGGCCACGAGCGGGAACGCATCGAGCAGCATGCCCACGCCCATCACGGTCACGATGAAGCCGACCGAACCCCAGAGGCGGATGCGACCGTATTCCTCGGTCCGCTCGCGCAAATGATCGAGCGTCAGCGCTTCGACCAGCGGATGGGCTGCCGTCCAGAAAAAGAAGTTGAGGACGATGCCGACCAGCACGCCCCAGAAGCCCTGGGCGAAGAAAAAGACCAGGAAGGCCAGCGCCGTCGCCGCTGCCGAGAAGCGCACGATGGGAACACGGCGCCCCGAGCGATCGGAGAGCGCCCCCCAGAAAGCCGGCGCCAGCGCCCGCATCACCGGCGCCGCCGCCATCAGGATGCCGATGTCCCAGGCCGAAAAGCCCAGCGATTGCAGGTAGAGCGTGAAATACGGCGCGAAGGCGCCGACGTAGGCGAAGTAAAAAAAATACCAGGCGGAGAGCCGCCAGTGGGGAGGTACAGGCATCCGCGCGGCGGGGCGAATGCGCCCCCGAGGTTATTTGTGCAGTTGGCCGGCGCGGAACGCGAGCAGGAGAAGATAGATTTCGTCCTTCAGCTTGACGCGCTGCTTCTTCATGTCTTCCAGCGTGAAGTCGGCCACCGGCATATCGTTTTCTTCGAGGTTCTCGACCTTTCCCGTCAGGCGGTTGTAGCGCGCGAACATGGCGGCGAAATGCGCGTTGGCATTCTTCAGGCCGTTGATGGCTTCGCCCATGTCGGGAAACTCTTGATGGAGATCGTGATGATCGACTTGCATGAACTACCTCCCCGGAGAACTCATGGCGTCATTTTATCAGTCGCCCCGGAATTTTCGGGGTCGGGCAGACCACGTCGCCGCATTGCGCGCGATGGCGCAGCGCGGCATCGATCAGCACCAGGGCCAGCATGGCTTCGGCAATCGGCGTGGCACGAATGCCGACGCAGGGATCGTGACGGCCTTCGGTCGCCACCATGGCCGCATGGCCGGAAAGATCGATGGAATGGCGCGGCAGGCGGATGCTGGAAGTCGGCTTGATGGCGAGATTGGCGACGATGTCCTGGCCCGTCGAGATGCCGCCCAGTATGCCACCGGCATGATTGCTGGCGAAGCCGGCCGGGGTGAGTTCGTCGCCGTGCTCGCTGCCGCGCTGCGTCACGCTGGCGAAGCCGGCGCCGATCTCCACGCCCTTGACGGCGTTGATGCTCATCAGCGCATAGGCGATCTGCGCATCGAGGCGGTCGAACACCGGATCGCCCCAGCCGACCGGCACATTTTCGGCGATGACGGTGATCTGCGCGCCGATGGAATCGCCCGACTTGCGCAGTTCGTCCATGTACGTTTCCAGGCGCGGCACGACGTCCGCGTCGGGGGCGAAGAAGGGATTGGCGGCGACCGCGGACCAGTCCTTGAAGGCGATGTCGATGGCACCGAGCCGGCTCATGTAGCCGCGCACCGTCACGCCGCAGCGCTCGGCGAGCCACTTCTTGGCGATGGCGCCGGCGGCGACGCGCGCGGCCGTCTCGCGCGCACTGGCGCGGCCGCCGCCGCGGTAATCGCGGATGCCGAACTTCTGCCAGTAGGTGTAGTCGGCGTGGCCGGGGCGGAAGGTCTGCGCGATGTTGCCGTAGTCCTTGCTGCGCTGGTCTTCGTTGCGGATCAGCAAGGCGATGGGCGTGCCCGTGGTGCGGCCTTCGAACACGCCCGAGAGGATTTCGACGCGGTCGGATTCGCGGCGCTGCGTGACATGCCGCGAGGTGCCGGGCTTGCGGCGGTCGAGTTCGGCCTGGATGTCGGCTTCGCTCAGCTCGAGGCCGGGCGGGCAGCCGTCGACGACGCAGCCGATGGCCGGTCCGTGGGACTCGCCGAAGGAGGAAACGCAGAATAGCTGGCCGAGGGTATTGCCTGACATCGCGGGTCGTTCGCAGGAATATTCAAGCCGAGTTTAGCATGGGCGCGACGCGCGCCCGCGGCCCGGTCAGCGCGCCAGTTCCTCGTCGCGCAGGGCGCGGCGCACGATCTTGCCGACGTTGGTCTTCGGCAGCTCGTCGCGGAATTCGACGCGATGCGGCACCTTGTAGCCGGTCAGGTTCTCGCGGCAATGGGCGATGAGCGCATCGGCCGTCAGCGCTGGGTCCTTGCGCACGACGTAGATCTTCACGGCTTCGCCGGACTTCTCGTCGGAGACGCCGACCGCCGCGACCTCGAGCACGCCCGGATGCATGGCGACGACGGCCTCGACCTCGTTCGGATAGACGTTGAAGCCGGACACCAGGATCATGTCCTTCTTGCGGTCGACGATGCGCACGAAGCCTCTGTCGTCCATCACCGCGACATCGCCGGTGCGCAGGAAACCGTCGCTGGCGATGACCTGGGCCGTTTCCTCGGGCCGGTTCCAGTAGCCCTTCATCACCTGCGGACCGCGCACGCAAAGTTCGCCCGACTGGCCAAGCGGCACGTCGCGGCCGTCGGCGTCGCGGATGGCGACTTCGGTCGAGGAAATCGGCAGGCCGATGGAACCGTTGTATTCCGCCAGGTCGAGCGGGTTGATGGTCGCCGCCGGCGAAGTTTCCGTCAGGCCGTAGGCTTCGATCAGCGGCATGCCGGTGACCTGCTTCCACTTGTCGGCGACGCTCTTCTGCACGGCCATGCCGCCGCCCAGCGTGACTTTCAGCGTCGAGAAATCGAGCCTGGCGAAATCGGGGTCGTTGAGCAGCGCGTTGAAAAGCGTATTGACCCCGGTGATGACGGAAAACGGATACTTGCCGAGTTCCTTGACGAGGCCGGGAATGTCGCGCGGATTGGTGATGAGCAGGTTGGTCGCGCCGAGCTTGAGGAAGGTCAGGCAGTTCGCCGTCAGCGCGAAGATGTGGTAGAGGGGCAGCGCCGTGACGACGGTCTCCTTGCCGCTGGCGACGGCGGCGCTGATCCAGGCGTGGGCCTGCTGGAGGTTGGCGATGACGTTGCCGTGCGTCAGCATGGCGCCCTTGGAGACGCCGGTGGTGCCGCCCGTGTACTGCAGGAAGGCGATGTCGTCGTGGCCGACGGCGACGGCAGCGAAGGCGGCATCCGCCCCGCGCGCCAAGGCGTCGCGGAAAGTCACGGCATGAGGAATGTCCCAGGCCGGCACCATCTTCTTCACGTGCTTGACGACGAGGTTCACCAGTGCCCGCTTCGGAAAGCCGAGCATGTCGCCTAGGCCCGTCGTCACCACGTGCTTGATCGCCGTCTTGTCGATCACCTGCTGGAGCACGTGGACAAAATTCTCGACGATGACGATGGCGATGGCGCCGGAATCCTTGAGTTGGTGCTCGAGCTCGCGCGGCGTGTAGAGCGGGTTGCAATTGACGACGACATAGCCGGCGCGCAGCGCGCCGAACAGGGCGATCGGGTATTGCAGGACGTTGGGCATCATGAGGGCGATGCGCGCGCCGCGCGGCAGCCCCAACACGGCCTGGCAGTAGGCGGCGAAGTCGCGCGCCAGGCGATCGAGTTCGGCATACGTGATGGCCTTGCCCATGTTCACGTAGGCATCCTTGGCGCCGAAAGCGCCAACGCTGCGCTCGAACAAGGCGCCGATCGAGGCGAACTCGTCGACATCGATCGTGGCCGGCACGCCTGCCGGATAGCTCTTCAGCCAGACCTTGTCGACCATCCGCGCTCTCTCCCCGATAGTGCTCTCGTCGCGCAACAAAACGTCCAATCTTGCGCCGCCGCGATGGCCTTCATGTTAAGCCAAGCATCGCCGCAGCGGAAGCAGGCGGCTTGGCGCCTCAGCGTTCGAGCAACTTCGCCTTGTCCGGCTTCTTGTCCCAAGCTTCGGCGTCAGGCAACGCGTCCTTGCGTTCGGTGATGGACGGCCAGGTTCTCGACAGCTCGGCATTGAGGGCAATGAAGGATCGCTGCGCCGCGGGCACGTCGTCTTCGGCGAAGATCGCCTCGGCCGGACACTCCGGCACGCAGAGCGTGCAGTCGATGCATTCGTCGGGATCGATGACGAGGAAGTTCGGCCCTTCGTGAAAACAGTCGACCGGACAGACGTCGACGCAGTCGGTGTATTTGCACTTGATGCAGTTTTCGGTGACGACGTAGGCCATGGCTTCACTTCCAATAATCGCGAATGAACGAAAGTATAAGCGGCGCCGCCCGTCTCATGGCAAGCCGCGCCGCCAGGCGGCATACCATGAACTTTCACGGGCTCAAGGCTCTGACCGCGACATTTCCAACCCGTGCGTTTTTTTTGCTAGCATTGTTCGCCAGCAAATGCCGCCTTCGGCGCCCGGCGCGATAAGCGGGCCCGTCCCAATCCAGTCCAAGCAAGAGGAAGTCCATGAGCGAACATATCCATCACGTCACCGACGCCAGCTTCAAGAGCGAGGTGCTCGAATCCCCCGTTCCCGTCCTGGTGGATTACTGGGCCGAATGGTGCGGTCCCTGCAAGATGATCGCGCCGATACTCGAAGAAGTCGGCAAGGAGTACACGGGCAAGCTCAAGGTCGCCAAGCTCAACATCGACGACAATCCGAAGACCCCGGGCGAATATGGCATTCGCGGCATTCCGACGCTCATCCTGTTCAAGGGCGGCAATGTCGAGGCCACCAAGGTCGGCGCCCTGTCGAAGTCGCAACTGACGTCCTTCATTGACAGCAATCTCTGATCCCGTTACAGTTCGGCCTGAAGTCCCGCGGTTGAGCACCCCGTAAGAAGAAAGATCGAACCCCACTACGGGCTTCAGGCCGACGCCGGCTCCTCCGGCCGGCAAGCATAATTCCCAGTTTCCTTAATTTCCCGGGCCGTCCCACGCCCGCGTCACCTCGCAGGTTCCCCCTCATGCATCTATCGGAGCTTAAAGCCCACCACGTCAGCCAGTTGCTGGATATGGCCAACGCCAACGGCATCGAAGGCGCCAACCGCCTGCGCAAGCAAGAACTGATTTTCGCCCTGCTAAAGAACGAGGCCAAGCGCGGGGAATCGATTTTCGGCGACGGCGTCATGGAAGTGCTGCCCGACGGCTTCGGTTTCCTGCGCTCGCCCGACACTTCGTATCTCGCGGGCACCGACGACATCTACGTCTCGCCCTCGCAGATCCGCCGCTTCAACCTGCGCACCGGCGACACCGTGGAAGGCGAGATCCGCACGCCCAAGGAAGGCGAACGCTACTTCGCGCTCGTCAAGCTCGACAAGGTCAACGGCGAATCGCCCGAAGCCTGCAAGAACAAGATCCTGTTCGAGAACCTGACGCCGCTGCACCCGACCGAACACATGAAGCTCGAGCGCGAGATCCGCGCCGAAGAGAACACCACCAGCCGCGTCATCGACATCATCGCGCCGATCGGCAAGGGCCAGCGCGGCCTCCTGGTGTCGAGCCCGAAGTCGGGCAAGACGGTGATGATGCAGCACATCGCCCACGCCATCACCACCAACCATCCGGACGTGGTGCTGATCGTCCTGCTGATCGACGAGCGCCCCGAGGAAGTGACCGAGATGTCGCGCACGGTGAAGGGCGAGGTCGTCGCCTCGACCTTCGACGAACCGGCGACGCGCCACGTCCAGGTTGCCGAGATGGTCATCGAAAAGGCCAAGCGCCTGACCGAGCACAAGAAGGACGTGGTCATCCTGCTCGATTCGATCACGCGCCTGGCGCGCGCCTACAACACCGTGCAGCCGGCCTCCGGCAAGGTGCTGACGGGCGGCGTCGACGCCAACGCGCTGCAAAAGCCGAAGCGCTTCTTCGGCGCCGCGCGCAACCTCGAGGAAGGCGGCTCGCTGACCATCATCGCCACGGCGCTGATCGACACCGGCAGCCGCATGGACGACGTCATCTACGAGGAGTTCAAGGGCACCGGCAACATGGAAATCCACCTCGACCGGCGCATGGCGGAAAAGCGTGTCTACCCCGCGATCAACGTCAACCGCTCCGGCACGCGCCGCGAGGAACTGCTGCTCAAGCCCGACGTGCTGCAGAAAGTCTGGATCCTGCGCAAATTGCTCTACGGCCTGGACGATCTCGACGCCATGGAGTTCCTGCTTGACAAGGTCAAGGCGACGAAGAACAACGCGGAGTTTTTCGACGCCATGCGCCGCGGTTGATTTAACGGCGGTTTTGCCGCATAATGCAGCCCCTTTAAGGCTCGCCAAATCCACGGGCCACGACAGCGCAGAGGACAGGAACATGAAAGAAGGCATCCACCCGAAGTACGAAGAGATCGAAGTGACGTGCAGCTGCGGCACCGTCTTCAAGACGCGCTCCACCAGCGTCAAGCCGCTGCACATCGAAGTTTGCTCCTCCTGCCACCCGTTCTATACCGGCAAGCAGAAGATCGTCGATACCGCCGGCCGCGTCGAACGCTTCCGCCAGAAATACGGCAAGCGTGCCGCTGCCTGACACCATTAAGGCGGGCATCGAAAGGCAGCTTCGGCTGCCTTTTTTCATGCGCGCGCCGAAATGATGAAGGCGCTCGCCGCCGCGCGCAGCGCCAGCTTCCCGCTGCCGATCGCCGCGCTGGTGGGGCTGTGCGCGCTCTACCTCGTCGTCGGCAGCATCGGCCACGACCCCTGGAAAGCCGACGACGCCATGCATCTCGACGTCGCCTACGGCTTCTTCGGCGGCGGCGACTGGCTGCTGCCGCGCATTGCCGGCGAGACCTGGACCGGCGTTACACCCTTCTACCATTGGGTCGCCGCCGCCGCGGCCTGGCTCACGCAACGCGCGCTGCCCTTCCACGACGGCGCCCGGCTGGCGACGCCGTTCTTCGGCGCCCTGTTCCTATTCTTCCTTTGCCGCGCCGCGATGGCGCTGCACGGCCGCGAAGCCGGGCTCGCCGCCCCGATCCTCGCCATCGGCACCTTGGGCCTGCTCGTTCCCGTGCACGACGCGCAGCCGGCCATCGCCGCCCTGGCGGCCGGCGCCCTCGCCTACTACGGCCTGGCGCGCCTGCCCGACCTGGCGGGCGCGCTGTGGCTGGGCATCGGGTGCGGCGGCGCCTTCCTCGCCGGCGGCCTTGGCAGCGGCGCGCCGCTCGCGCCGCTTTTACTGCTGCCGCTGCTGCAGAAGCGCTGGCTCGCTTTCGGCATCGCCCTGTGCTGCGCACTCGCGCTGGCCGGCGCCTGGCCGGCGCTGCTGGCGCAGCACCACCCCGGATATCTGGCCGCCTGGTGGGATGAAGAACTGGCAACGGCCGCGCCGCACGGCAGCGACTTCGGCCGCGACCACCTGGAACTGCTCGTCTGGTTCGCCTGGCCCATCCTGCCCTACGGCCTCTGGACGGTCTGGGCGGAACGACGGCAATGGCGCAGCCGCCATATCGCCTTGCCGGCTTTCGGCACGCTGCTCGCCCTGGCGTGGTTCTTCTCGCACGAGGCACGCCCGCTGGTCGCCCTGCCGCTGCTGACGCCGCTGGTTCTCCTGGCAGCGGCCGGCGCGCACAAGTTGCGGCGCGGCGCCGCCAATGCCTTCGACTGGTTCGGGAGGATGACCTTCACGCTGGTCATCGGCCTCATCTGGCTGGGCGGCATCGCCATGTGGAGCGGCTGGCCGCCGCAGATCGCGCGCAACTTCGCCAAGCTCGAACCCGGCTTCGCGGCGCAGTTCTCCGTCGTCGCGCTGGCCTTGGCCCTGATCTTCACCGCCGGCTGGGCGTTCGTCCTCGCCAAGCTGCCGCGCTCGCCATGGAGCGGCGCCATCCACTGGACGGCCGGCGCCATCGCCATGTGGGGCGTGCTGGTCGCGCTGTGGTTCCCCTGGATCGATTACGGCAAGTCCTATCGCCCGGTGGCCGAGTCGCTGGCGCGGGCGCTGCCGAAGGAGCACGGCTGCATCGAGCGGCGCTACGTTGGCCTCGCCCAGCGCGCGGCGCTCGACTACCACGCCGGCTTGCGCACGCAGCCGGAATCGTCGCGCGGCGTCTGCCGCTGGCTGCTGTCGCAGGATACGGTGCCCGCCGGGTGGACGAGGATCTGGGAAGGCCACCGCCCCGGCGACCGGGGCGAGCGGCTGCGGCTCTACCGCCGCGAAAACTAGACCTTCAGGAAGTGCTCGCGGTAGTACTTGAGTTCCTCGATGGACTCGTAGATGTCCGCCAGCGCCTCGTGCTTGCCGCCCTTCTTCACTCCCTTGGCAAGCTCCGGCTGCCAGCGCTTGCACAACTCCTTGAGCGTTGAGACGTCGAGATTGCGGTAGTGGAAGTAGGTTTCGAGCTTGGACATGTAGCGCGCCATGAAGCGACGATCCTGGCAGATCGAGTTGCCGCACATCGGCGACTTGCCCAGGGGCACATGGCGCTTGAGGAATTCCAGGCACTGGGCTTCGACATCGGCCTCGGTCAGCTTTGACGACTTGACCTTGACGATGAGCCCCGACCTGCCGTGCGTCTTCTTGTTCCAGTCGTCCATGCCGTCGAGCACGGCGTCGCTCTGATGCACCACCCAGACGGCGCTTTCGGCGACGACTTCCAGTTGGCTATTGGTGACGACCACCGCCAGCTCGATGACTTTGTCATTATCTGGGTCGAGCCCGGTCATTTCCATGTCCAGCCAGACGAGGGCATTCTGATCCTGTGCCATATTTTAACTACACCTTATAATGTATTGTTTTATTTATATTTATATTTATCGCAACCAAATCAGATACACGGCAACATGCACACTATTGATGGCTATGTGAGATTGCCCAGCCCGACTTCCAACATACTGACTCTACTGTCCCCAATGGGACTTGAAATCGAATGACAGTTGTCGATGATGCTTTATTGCCAGCAAATGAATGCTCCCGCCGATCTGCGCGTACAGGACCAAGTAGTCATCCATGATGTATTCGCGCAGCCCTTCCGGGTCCGGTGTGAGGGTCGATAATTTTACCCGTAGCGCTTCAAGCGCGTTGGTCGTCTCGACAGAGCGAGCAACCCTAGAGAAGAAGGGTCGCCCCATACCGGGAAACCGTTCGAGGTTCGGAATGACCGTAGCCAGTAGTTCGTCGAGTAAGGCGTCGTAGGCTCGGGGAGCATCGGCTTCGGTCAGGAAGCGTTCGATGTCGGAAAGATCGCGGTCGAAATTCGCAGAAAGTCTGACGACTAGTTTCTTCGTCACAAGCGCGACCCCACCCGACTAGGCCGTGCGCCGCCGCTTGATCCCCTGAATCACGCTGCGAGCGTCCTTCACCCGCCCAGCAGCTACGTCGCCGAGCCCCTTAGACGCCTCGTCGATCAATAACAAATGGATGTGCTCATGCTCCAACTGGTGGTAGTAATCAAGCCGTTGCGCGTCGATCACCGCGATATAGCTTTCGCCGTTCTTGGTAATGATTTTCTCAGCACCGGCCCTGACCTCTTCAGCCAGCTCGGAAAAGTTGGCACGGGCATGCGAGAGCGGAATAACGTCGCTTGCGGAAATTGCCATAATGGCTGGCCTCCTGTGCTGCACAGGACGTGCAATATTTTGTACATTATACGCGCGCCCATTAAGTAGGGGAGCAATCGTTTGCGTACCGCTGTCTCAGAGGCGGCCCGGGCGATGTGGCCCGATTCGTGGTCTAGTGCGCGAACGTACCGACCACGCGCGACGCCAGTCGCGGCGTGGGTTTCCGGCCGACAGGCCGGGCAATGGAAGATTGCAGGGGTGTGTACCTCTTCTCCGGGGGTTCGTGACCCGACGACGGAGCAACTACCGAATGAAGCAAAGGCATGGCTGATCCTTTCCAAACGCGCCCGGCGGCCAATGATTGGCACTGCGATTTCCACTGACGGCCGCCGGGCAAACGGGATCAGGGCCGGGCTGTACCCGGACGAATTTGGATTTGAATTTGATGCCGGCGCGCGCGGCGGAATGAACCACCGAGCGCCGGCCTCTGAGCGACGGCGCCACCCCGGGCCTGCTGGCCCGCCGATTGGCAAGGCACAACAAGACCCTCGGCGCGCCATCGCGCAGGTTCTCGAGGACCGAGAAGTCGTCAGCAGCAAAGCTACGCCGACAGCAGGCGCAACTTTCCTGTTGTGTGAGCGCCGCTATTGTGCGGCGCCCTATTTGCGTTCCGGCCTTCCTGCACCGGACGTTGTTCCCGTCGCTTACGCGCCGGGAAGTCGGCGGGTTTACTTGAACCCGTAAAGTGAAGTCGCCCTCGCGGGCTCCCTCTTGTCATGCGGCTCTTTTGGCCGCGTGCCCTAACGCAAGGTCGGGGCAGTCACGTTTGCGGCAAATCTAAATCATCTTTGACGCGCGTGCAATCGATTTGCGCACGATTTTTACGCGAAGTGACCACAGTTATTCGTCATGCTAATCGGAAACCCGCATCAGCTCGGGCGAAGCGGTGACCACAGACATGCAGCATTCAGCGGGCGTCGGCCCCTTTCGACTCGAACTGGAATTGACGTTCTGCAACGTCAGAATGAGGAATCACCATGAAGTCCCGACCTTCCGAGCGATCGAACACATTGACGCGCAGCGCACTTCCGTCGCTGACCACACTTAATCTCACCTGAGTAACCGTGGTTCCGCGGTACCCCTCTGATCCACCTGTCGCTGTTCGTTCAAATACAAGCTCACCGTTGGTACAGACGCCGTTGTGCTCATATGCAGCAACTGTGGTACCAGACGAATCCAGCAAGGAGAACTTGACGCGGTCGCCGTGAAGTATGTTGATTGCAACCCACTCCGTGTGAACACCATGTTTCCATGTGCGCAATACGTCTCGCGATATTAGCGGCGGCAACGTCGACCCTCGATCCTTTCCGGAAACTTGGGTGCCCGAGTTCTTATATGTCCCTTCTAGTAACCGACACGCCGTTGGCCCAGAAGTACCAGACTCCTGGGCCATTGCTGTTTCCATCTGCCCCGTCGCGCATACAGCAATACTGAGCAGAGATGCCGCTAGAAGCGAAGCACACTTAGCGGCCATCGCGCATTCTCATTACATTGAGAGCACCTTCAAGACCTGATGTTTGAATCAGGCCCGCCGCAGCAAATGGTGTCGCGGGAACAACGTTTAGCGCGTTCAAGGCTTCCCCGAACCCTGCGCGTAATCCGGTCAGATTTTTCCCGTTACCAAACTCGTCGTACCAGTACCCTGAGTTCAGGTAGTCATGCGGACCGGCATATGCTTCGACGAGCCTGTCTCCAAAGCTCCCAGGGGAATAGCTGAAGGGACCGATTCTCCCGGGGCCTCCTTGGCAACCACCTAGAGGCGAGTCGCAAATCAATCCATCTACGAATCTCGCCCCTCCCAACTTGAAGAAATCGCCAAAGAAGCCAGAACTCTTACCGCCTGCATTTCCCGAATCAGGATCAAGCAGTGAGCTCCTTATCATGTCCTGGCGCATGAGATAGTTCGCGTAGGTAAGCGCCGAGAGGCCAAGCCGGCTCGTGAAACCGTCTGCAAACGAACCGCCCTGAATCCTCGACGATATGCCGCCGGCAACGGCATTTGCTGCAACCCGGTCTAAACCCCAGGCATTCCCATAGTAACCATCAACGCCGCCAAGAATTGCACCGCTCGCAGCGCCTCGCAATCCTGCCTGGAAATCTCCGCCGCTGGCAAGGTAGCTAGCCGCAAAGGTAGAGCTTGCAGCGACGGTTGCCGAACCGGCGGCGGTCAGTGTGTAGCCGGTGATGACCGACTCGCCCGTCGCCGTGCAAACACCCGCCGTCGACGATACTGCCCACGATGAACCAGCGGCAGTTCCCGATGCACTCGCGGCGAGCGTGTTACCGAGCCACTGCCCCGTATAGTATGCGGCCACGATGATGGCCGCCCCTCGCACGGGATTGTCAAGGAACGCGTTGACCGTGTTCGTGATCGATCTGAGCGCCCCGTCGAGCCCCAGCGCTTTTCCGAGGTTGAAGTACCCGCTCGGATCGGTGTAACTAAGTGGGTTATTCCACGTGTAGCTATAGCGGTTGTAGCTTTGCAGGTTGTACGGCGATTGGACTGTCGGATCAGGTGAGACGAATCTGCCGATCGTCGGATCGTAAATCCGTCCATTCATATGAACGAGTCCGAGCTCGTCGATATGCTCGTGGTTGGTAAACCCGCGCTCGGTGTTGATCCCGACGATGGTGTTGTTGGGATCCTTGACCCCGTTCGGGAACCGCCGCTTGCCGAAGGCCTCGTACGCCAGCTGCTCTATTACGGCGCCCGTCTTGTCGGTCACCGCGGTGGTGCTGTTCAGGTTGTCGCGATGGAAGTAGTGGACCAGGGTGGTAGTCGCGCCTGAAATCGTAATCTGTTTAACGACGCCCACTACCATACCGTAGGCCGTCAGGTAGCTTCTCTGCTCCTGACTGTTGTCGATCTTCACCTGCTTCTCATAGAAGAGATCGCCGTTGTTGCCGGGGTTCAGGTAGATCGTCGTGCCCTGGCTGCTGGAGACCTCTTCCACCCGCTGGTGTTCAGAGCCGTACTGGTAGGCCGCGCTGATGCCCGGGGCACCGAAGGCCAGCGGCATGTTGAAGCTCGTATAGACCTCGGTGCGCCTCTTATTCGGCACCGGGTTGTTGCTAGCGTCATACGTCACCTCGCTCGACAGGTTACCGCTCTTGTCCCAGCTATAGGTCCGATAGCCACCGCCGACCAGGTTGATGCGGCTAATTGCATGCGGCCGTTGGCTGCTGGCACCGCTCGCCGGGTACGTATAGGTCCCCACGTCCGAGCGGCTCGTGATGTTGCCGATGCCGTCATAAGCGAAGCTTTGGGTGACGATGCCCGCACCGCTGGAGTTCACCGTCGCGCTGGTGAGCCGGTTCAGGCTGTCGTAGAGGAAGCCTTCGGTGAGGCTCTGGCTCGCATCCGTGCGGCTGGCGATGTTGCCCAGCGTGTCGTACGTATAGGCAAGGTTCTGCACGGCGTTGCCGGCGCCGGCGACGATGGCGGTGACCCGCCCGTTGGCCGGGTTATAGGTCTGCTGCGTCTGCACGCCATTGCCGTAGGTCTGGTGCTGCAGATGGTTCTCGGCATCCAGGGCATTGGCCGTCCAATAGGGTGTGCCGCTGCTGCTGTCCTGAATTGACTTGAGGTAGCCCAGCGTCGTATAGAGGTAGTTGACGCGGACCCCGCCCGGGTAGGTCCGGCTGCTCACCCTTCCGTTGGTATCGTAGGCAACGCCATCGATGTAGATTGTGTCGATGGTGGTTGTCGTCTGGATCGGACGCCCCAGTAGGTCGTAGGCGATGATGCGGCTGTAGCCGGTGCTGGTTTCTGACTGGCACAGCTTGCCGATGCCCTTCGGACACGGGACGCCATTCTTGTAGGTGTCATAGTACCAATTGCTGATGAGGTCCGCCTCGGAGCGGTTCGTCATACGCCCAAGCAGGTCGTAGCTCATGGTCGTCGTCTGGCCCTTGGCGTCGACTTGGCGAATCAGTTGACCAATGGCGTCGTAGGCGTAGGTCCAGATGCCCATGTCCGGGTCCTGCATCCGGGTCTTGCGGCCCCACAGGTCGTAGGTCAGCACCGTGGCATTGCCAAGCGGATCGGTGGTCTTCGTTAGATTCCCGAATGGGTCGTAGGCGTAGGTGATCGTCTGGTTTTGGGCATCCGTGACGCTGATGATCTGGCCTTGGCTGTTCTTGATGGTCGTTCTGATCTGACCCTTGGGGTTGGTTACCTTCACCCTCAGGCCGTAATAAGCCATCGTAGTGGTGGCGTTGTCGGCGTCGACGATTTGGATGGGACGGCTGAAGCTGTCGTAGGTGACCGTGCTCCAGTACGCAGTCTGGCCGGCGTAGTACGGCCGGCTCTTCATGTAGGGACGTCCCAAGGAATCGTACTTGGTGTCCAGGTAGATCGCAATGTTGGCGCCGCTGCCATCGTAGCCCTGGGTTTCAATGCGAATCTCGCGGTCGAGGGCGTCGTAGTAGGTCTTGCCGATCGCGCCGTTCTGGGTGACACCGCCACTGGCAAGCGGAGTAGTGACGATTACGTAGGCGCCGGCGGCGCCGCCTACCGTCGGGCAGGCATAGGTTCCGCCGTTGATGCCATTGCAGTACAGGTAGTCCCACTTGGTCTTGGTGCCGTCAGCGCGCGATTCCTGCGCCTTGCGACCGAAGTTGTCGTATTGCCATTTCGTGGTGAGTGCGTTGAGGCCGGTCAGGCTCGTGACTGCGCCGAAGCGGGTGTCGTAGGTCTTGGTTTCCGACTGGTTCAGCGCATTGCTGCTAGTGGTCGGGAACTGGCCTCGCGCGTCGTAGGCGTTGCTCGTGGTGCGCGGGGCAATAACGGCGTCTCCCTTCGGTGCCGCCGCTTCCGAATTCTTCGCCGCCGAACTGCCGGTGGCGCCGCTGCAGTTATGCGTTGTCGCACTCGTCTTGTTACCGTACCTGTCATACACGTACTGCGTCACTAGGCACAAATTGCTATTACCCGGTTCGATGATCTCCTTCGTCAATAGTCCCGTCGAGGGGTCATAGTCAAACGCGCTGGTGCGAGTCAGCGTGTCCGCATATGAGGACGAGGACATGGCGAGAACGACGACCGCCAAGGCAATGTGTTTGGCATAACGAAAGGTTGGAGATGTTTTCATTGGATAGCTCCCAGGCGCGTCCCCGTCGCCAACCATGAAACATTACTGTTGCCTGAGACCGCTGCGCCACCGGCCCCGCCCGGAGTGCTGGTTGCGACGTAGACACCATTCATCCCGGTGGTGCCGTAGGTCGCCGATCCAGGCTGGCCAGATTGGCCCAGCCCGCCACCAGCGCCCCCCGAATTCGCAATCACGGCACTATTGGCCGAGCAAACTACCATCCCCCCGCCGGCGCCCCCTGATGTCGATGTTCCCGGGCTTCCTGCTAAACCGCTGACGATATAGGTTCCCTGAGTAGCGATCCCCGCCGCCCCTCCGACTCCGCCACCGGCACCACCTCCACCGCCACTGCTTCCGGCATAGGCCGTTACGAGCATCGAGCTTCCCGGGACCGTTACATTTTTCTTGTAACCACCACCGGCCCCGCCGCCTCCGCCGCCCCCGGCGATGACGCCGTTATTAATTATGTCGATAGGCCAGGTAATGGACAAGGCAGGGCCGCCGGCCATAGGCGCCTTAACCGTCCACGTCGTTGTGCTCATGCTAGTGCCTGAACCACCCGCTCCCCCTTTGCCCACGATGGTTCCGTTGTTGATTAGCACCAGCCTGCTTTGAGCAACAAAGCCGCCTCCCGTCGAAAATGCGGCGGCCGTAGTTGTTGTCGCGCTTACGACCACTCCAGGATTTATCGTGACTGTAGCCACCAACGGCACGGATCGATTCCAGCCCCCGGCGACTGCTGCCGAGACCAGGTTGTAGTCCGTCGTGTTTGACGAGATCGTTTGGGTGAACGTGAATACGGGCGGCGCGGCGGTAGTAGTCAGCACTTTCGCGGACGAGACCGGCGCGACGGTCGAGGTTAGACCGTTCGATGCTGTCACCTGCGTATTCGTAAGCCGGCCAAGGTACCAATTTGCGGTGTCGTTCGTATAGCTGTTGACAATGGTATTGTCGAAGCCGTCGCTGGTCGTCATTCGGATTTGAGTCGCATTGCCGTAGCGATCATAGCTATTGGTCTTTATCACCGTCGGCAGTACGATGCCAGTCAAGTCGGTATCCGTTTGAGCGGTAGCCGCAAGATAGGGGAAATAGGTTTTGCCCGCGGCAACCGTACAAGCGCCCCCCGTCTGCGGATCAATGCAAGCGTACGTATTAACCACGGCAGAAAGAGCCCCGGTAGAACCAGAAATCGTCTTCAATATCTTTATTGGCAGTCCGGTATAAGGCCAGTTGTAATTGAATGACGTCCACGTCGAAATGCCGGTATCTGCTTGCGCGACGCTGGTCCAGCCGAATCCCAGCAGGCCTCTCCCCGAGGCCAGGTCGGCAATCATCGACCCGTATTGATAGTTCCGGGTGTTAACCCCGGTACCAAGGGCATTGGGCGTCTTCACGCTCGATACCACATAGAGCGGAACAGCCACGTCGATCTGAGGATAAGCAGCCGTGTTTCCCTTCGTATAAAGGCCCGGCGCCGTAAGCGGGCCGTAGCTCACTGCGGTCGTTGCCCCCAGGCCATTAGAAATTCCGGATAGAAGGTCGGCCGGGACGCTTCTGCCCGTGGTTGCCACGGCCACCCCGCCGCCAAGGGTGCCGATCGCATCGGGATACCCGTCGCCATCGACGTCAGCAAGTTGGCGCGGCGTGCCGCTCGTATATCCGTCCGCACTGCCTAGGCCGGCGGTCCACAGGCTGCTTGGACTGAAACTTGTCCCTGTTGACATGGCAACTCGGACACCGTTGGGGCCGAAGCCTACGATGTCTGCCTTTCCGTCTCCGTTCATATCGACGACGTTGCGGGGAAAGCCGCTTTGGCTTGCATATGGCGTGCTCGTTGCCCTGCCGAAATCGAGAAGCCACCGCGTCGCCGGTTTGAAGCCTGTGCCAGTATTCAAGGCAACATAGACTCCATCACTTTTGAAGCTGACGATATCGGGCAGGCCATCGCCGTTGACATCTGCCAACATACGCGGATACGTATCTTGGGTCGTATATCCGGCATTTGCGCCGAAGTCAGCCGACCAAAGGCTAGCAGCCGAGAAATCTTTGCCAGTATTTAGCGCGACGTAAACGCCTCCGTTGGCGAACCCGACGATATCCGGCAGACCATCGCCATTGACGTCTATGACAAAACGCGGATTTGCCGAGTTAGAGACATATGGAACGGCGCTTGCGATACCGAAATCTACGCTCCATTTCTTCGGTACCGCAAATAAGGAACCGGCATTTAGTGCAACGTACACGCCGTCATCCTTGAATCCGACAATATCAGGGCGGCCGTCGCCATTTACGTCTATTAGGCTACGTGGATAAACATCCATCGTCGTCCATCCGCTGGCTACCCCAAAGTCGGAAGCCCACTTGCTTGGCGCATAAAGCAGCGTGCCGCTGGAGAGCGAGACATAGACGCCGTCATTTGCAAATCCAACGGCATCGGCCCGGCCGTCACCATCCACATCCGCAAAGAAGACGGGCGTTGTGCTCTGGCTGGAATAGCCCTGGCCAACGCCGAAGTTGGCGCCCCACTTTCTGCTGACCGCCGCACCGCTCCCCGTTGAAAGTGCAACGTAAAGACCATCGCTCTGCTGTGAGATGAAATCGGCCTTACCGTCGCCGTCGACGTCGGCAAGGAAACCCGCCGTCAATGAGGTCCACTTTGCCCCGTTGTTGAAGGTGTTGCTGCCGTACTCTGTCCAAGCGGGACTGACTGCGGGTTTGCAGGTATTGCCCGGCAACGAGCATTCCGTGATGCTGGTGATGCGCGAGCGATTCGTCGTAGTGCCCGCACCATAGACCAAACGATACTCGCGGCTTTGAGCTGCTCCGGTGAAGGTCTGAATCCTGGTCAGCCGACGGGTGCCGGTGATTAGGCTGCCAGCAAAGTACAAGGGGGTGATGTCTGAGCGCATCTCATAGATGAAGTGCACGGAATTGTTCATCGCAAGGTTCGCCGCCGTGTTGCTGGTGTAGTCAATCCGCTGCGGGTAATAGTCGCCACTGGGGGCGTCCACCGTGTAGGTGAAGGTCAGATAGTTGCCCTGGTTGTCGCTAATCTTGTTGACGGCCCATACGCGAGCGCTGGTCGTGCCCTGCGCGAGCACCTGCGAATCGGTAGTGTTGCCGTATTCAATGATCTGTCCGGCCTTGGTCCTCACCGTGAACCAGGCGGGGCCATTGCCGGCAGCGCCGTAGGAAATGATCCGGCTGAAACTCTCGCGTTCGGTACGATACTCCGTGTTGGCCGCACCATACGTGCCGTTAATCGCCATCAAGCGCTGACCATCCAGGCAGAAGCGGTCGTTGGTGTCGAGGTTGACGCCCCCCTTGACGCCGTCCTGAGCGACAGTGCGTGGACAACGGGTGACGGCCGAAAGGCCGGATAGGCTCCAGCCTATGCCCAGGAGGCCGTTGCCACTCTGGCTGTTGTAGACGAGAGAAAGCTTGGGTTCGATGCCAGCAGTGCCGGGCGGGACTTGGATGGGGATCGTGTAGGTCACCGCCCCGGTCGGCGATATGTCGAGCTGGCCGGGGGTGCTCATCGGCCCGGCATTGGCCACTGCAGTCAACAGCACAACAAGACCCAAAAGGCGACCTAGTAGCCTGAATATTGGAAATTCCCGCACGCTTCGACTCCCTCTGACTTGTTATTGCACTTGGTTGCTCGTTCAGTCTTCTGACGGCGGCAGCTGCCAGAAGCGCGAGCCCCCAATTCCTCCTGCTGGATGGCATCGCGAGGCAGCGGGCAACGCTCTATTACTTGCGATCGATGGGGTTGGTATGGATCAAAATTTCCGACACATGCTATCCGATAATTCCATTAGCATTGATTCTACAAAGGCCACAGGAGAAATACCAATGCATTATTTGTAACTCCCATGGCATAGTGCATAAATGACATTTGCGTTATAATCACCGCCTTCTAATTCCATTGGCAATGGAGGAGGCGTCGGATATGCACGACCGGCATCATCGTCACGGCGGCTTCACGCTGTTGGAACTTCTGGTCGTCATGGTCATCATTGGCCTGCTGGCTGGTTATGTCGCCCCGCGCTACTTCGCCCAAGTCGGCAAGTCGGAAGTTAAGATCGCCCGTGCCCAGATCGACGCCTTCGAAAAAGCTCTCGAAGCCTACCGCTTAGACGTCGGCCACTATCCGACGACCGAACAAGGCCTGGTCGCACTGATGCAGCAACCTCCGGGCTTCGCCAAATGGCAAGGCCCCTATCTCAAGAAGGCCGTCCCTCCCGATCCCTGGGGCAACGTCTATTTTTACAAGCAGCCCGGCGAACACGGCGACTACGACATCCTCTCCTATGGTCGCGACGGCAAGCCCGGCGGCCAGGGTGAGGATGCAGACATAGGAAATTGGTAGCGGGCCGTTGTCGGCACGTCAACCGCTTGTGCGATGCACTTCAACCTCAAGGCTTACCGTGAATCCGACGGCGTGACCATGCTGGCGCTCGACGCAGCCGACCTTCCGTCGGCGCGTCGCCAAGCCGAAGCGCTAGGCTATCGGGTTCTCTCCGTACGCGCGGCTTGCCGCTGGTCGCTGCAGCGGCTGCTGGTAGGACAGGGAATTTCTGTGCCGCTGTTCGGGCAGGAACTCCTGGCATTGCTCGATGCCGGGATGAATCTCATGGAGGCCGTCGCCATCCTTGCGAACAAGGCCACGCACGCCGAGGCTAGGCGGGTGCTCAACGAACTGCACCGACTGGTCGGCGAAGGCCGCACCTTCTCGCGGGCCCTTGAATCCGTGCCCGGCGCGTTTCCGCTACTGTTCATCGCCACCGTGCGTGCGTCCGAGCGCACCGCCAACCTTCCGGAAGCGCTGCGCCGCTATCTCGCTTACCAGCGCCAGCTCAATAGCCTGCGCGACCGCGTCGTGGCAGCCTCGGTCTATCCGCTGCTCTTGATCGGCGTCGGAGTGCTCGTTATCTTGTTCCTGCTTGCCTATGTCGTGCCGCGCTTCGCCAAGGTCTATGAAGATATCGGCGAAGCGCATGTGCCGCTGCTCTCGCGGCTGCTAATGCACTGGGGCAAAGCCGCCGGCGACCATGCTGCCGTTTTAGGTGGTGGACTGCTCGCCCTTGGCGGCGGATTCATATATGCACTGACGCGCCGCGACATTCGCGCCGCCCTCGAGCGCCAGTTCTGGCGCCTGCCTGCGGTCGGCGAACAACTGCGCATCTATCAACTGGCGCGCTTCACTCGCACGATCGCCATGCTGCTCAAGGGTGGCATGCCGCTCGTCTCGGCGTTCGATATGACCGGTGAACTGCTGCGCCAGCCGGCGCTGCAATCAGGCCTGGATGCCGCCCGCCAGGCGATTCAAGAAGGCCGCACCATATCGGACGCCTTCGGCGCCAATGGCCTTGCCACCGACGTAGGCATGCGGCTTCTCGTCGTCGGCGAGCGCAGTGGTGAGTTGGGCGAAACCATGGAGCGCATCGCAAGCTTCTACGACGATGAGATCGCCCGCAGCATCGAATGGCTTTCCCGTCTGTTTGAGCCGGCCTTGATGCTCGGCATCGGTTTGCTGATTGGAGGCATCGTCATCCTCATGTATCTGCCGATCTTCGAACTCGCGAGCAGCATCCAATGAACGCGCCAAAGGAGATGCACGAGGCGATCCCGGCGGCCCTGCTGGCCGAGGTAAACGGCGCTGCCCGCGCCGCGAATCGCCCGCTATGGGAGATGCTCGAGGAGCGCCTGTCCGCACCGCCCACCACTTGCGTCGCGCGCCTGGGCGCGACGTTGCGCATGGATGCGTTGGACATGGCAGCACTGCATCGGCTCGAACCGGATTTTGCGGCGCTTCCCTACACCGAAGCCGTGCGCCGCAAATGCCTGGTCACTCGCGATCGCAATAATCCCCAGGCAGGCCCCGTCTGCGTGCTCACCGACCCGTTCGACTTGGCGCTGCAGACCTGGCTGGAAACCCGACTGAGCGAAGCCCCGGAATGGCGCGTCGCGCACCCCGCGGACCTAGTCGCCTATTTCGCCATCTATGAGGAGAAGCAGCGTGCCATGGACGGTGCGCTGCCGGCGATCGGCGAGGATGCGTCGCTCGACGCCGTCACCAACGACCTGTCCTTGGCGTCCATTGCCCAGGACGCGAGCCCCATCGTGCGGCTCATCAACTCCACGGTCTTCGATGCCATGAAGGCCGCGGCGAGCGATATACACGTGGAGACGACGGGGCAGGGGCTGGTCGTCAAGTACCGCATCGACGGCGTGCTCACCCAGGTCGCTGAGGTGGCCGGGCGAGAGACGGCCGAGCAGGCGGTCTCGCGCATCAAGGTGATGGCGGAACTGGACATTGCCGAACGGAGAGTCCCGCAGGACGGGCGTTTCAAGCTCTCGGTCAAGGGGCGCGAAATTGATTTCCGGGTATCGGTCATGCCCAGCCTCTTCGGCGAAGATGTCGTCGTTCGCATTCTCGACAAGCGCTCGCTGGGCGACCAGGTCCTGGGCTTGCGCCTCGAGCGCCTCGGTTTTGATGGCGACACGCTGGGTCGCGTGCGCCGACTCGCGAGCGAGCCCTACGGCATGCTGCTCGTCACCGGCCCAACGGGTAGCGGCAAGACGACCACGCTCTACGCCGCGCTTACCGAGATCAACCACGGCCAGGACAAGATCGTCACCATCGAGGACCCCGTCGAGTACCAGTTGCCGGGCATCCTGCAGATACCGGTTAACGAGAAGAAAGGCCTCACCTTTGCCCGCGGTTTGCGCTCGATCCTTCGCCACGACCCGGACAAGATTCTCATCGGCGAAATCCGCGATCCCGAAACCGCCCAGATCGCCATCCAGTCGGCGCTGACCGGCCACCTTGTCTTCACGAGCGTCCATGCCAACAACGTCTTCGACGTGCTGGGCCGTTTCCTGCACATGGGCGTGGACACCTACAGCTTCGTCTCGGCACTGAATGGCGTGCTGGCCCAGCGGCTGATGCGCGTGATCTGTCCCGAATGCGGCGCACCGCATGTACTGACGGAAGCCGAACTGGTCGAAAGCGGACTTACCGCTGTCGAGGCCGGTCGCATGGACTTGCGCCGCGGCCTTGGCTGCGGGCATTGCCGCGGCACGGGCTACAAGGGACGCCGCGCGATCGGCGAGCTTCTGCGGCTCAACGACGAGTTGCGCGAAATGATCGTTGCCCGTGCGCCGATCCGCGCAATCAGGGAATCGGCGCGCGCTCACGGCACCCGCTTCCTGCGCGAGTCGGCCATGGCATTGGCGACCAGCGGACAAACCACGTTGGAAGAGGTCAACCGTGTCACTTTTGCGGACTGACCGCTTCTGCATTGCCATGACGCCCACGAAGATGGCCGTGGCGCGACTCGGCAAAGGACGCGAAGGCGAGGGGCTGGGCGCCGTTGGCGTTTCGCCGCAGACTAGTAGCGCGCTCTGGCAGGCTCCACTGGCGGCATTGGAGCGGTGGCTGTCCGACGCCAAGCTGCGCCGAGCCGCAGCCAGCTTGGTGCTCTCCAACCGATTCGTGCGCTTTGCTCTAGTTCCATGGAGTGGAGTCCCGGCGCGGCCGGATGAAGAAGCGGAATTGGCCTTGGCGTGCTTCGAGCCGCGCTACGGCGACATGACGGGCTGGACCGTGCAGATGGAAGCGAGCGCCTATCGTGCTCCGCGCATCGCCTGTGCCATCGAAACCGAATTCCTCGGCGCGGCGCAGCAGGTGTTTGGCAAGCATCGCCTGTTGTGCGCGGCCGTCCGGCCTGCCTTCGTTGCGGGCTGGAATCGGCATCAGCGTGGATTGAAGCATGCGAAATTGCGTGACGACGGACTTTTTGCGATGGCGGAATCCGAGACGCTCGTCATGGCGTCTTGTCGGGCTGGCGTCTGGCACAGCGTGCGCTCGGTAGCCCTTCGCCGGGGTCAGCGGGACGTCTGGAAGCTGCTCGACAGGGAGAAGTTGCTGCAAGGCTATAGCGAGGCGCTGCCCACGTGGCTCGCGGTGCCTGGCCAAGCAACCCGCCCCAACGGGGATGGCGCGACAGCCACGGGTACAAGTTCCATGATGGATGCCGCCCAGGTGCTCGCGGGTTGGGGGCTGGCTCGGTGAGAGCCATGGACATCGACTTTCGCTGGCAACGTCGCTCGCGCAAGCGGTTTGTCGGCATCGCGATCTTTGCGCTGGCGATCGCTTTGGTGGTGGCGCAAGCGTGGATATTTTTCGCGTTGCGTGCCGAAGCGGATACGTGCCAATCCGATCGGCATCGTCTGGATCGACTCGCCGCTACGCAGCGTGCGCAGGAGTCACTCGAAGCGCGCGAACGGCTGCAGGCAGAACTGCGTCTTGCCAACCGAATCATCGACAAGCTCGATACCCCGTGGGACGCCCTGTTTGGCACCATCGAGTCTGCCGGCGGCGAACAGGTCATTCTTCTGGGCGTCGACCCCGATGCCGAGCAGCGGGATGTGCGTCTCACCGGGGAAGCCAAGGATATGTCGGCCGTGCTCGGCTATCTCCGCGATCTGCGTCGCGCGCCGGCGCTCAAGAGCGTCTATCTGACCGGCCACCAGATCAACCTTCAGGATCCGCAGCGGCCGGTCCGCTTCGCAATCGATGCCCACTGGGTCGAGGTGCCGCCGGCGCCGAAGGAATCCCAAGCGGCAGCGGCCGCCAAGGAAGCCGTTGGCCCGCCGGTCGCGACGAAACCGTCAGATAGTCCAGCGATGCCGGGAGAGGAACCATGAACGGCCGCATCACCTGGGAAGCCAGGCGCCTGATGCGCGAGGTCGGCTGGCCCGGCATTGCCGGCGTGGGATTGATGCTCTGCGTCATCGTCTTCCGCGTCGAGGGCATGCTTCCGCTGCGCGAACAGGTGACGCAGCTGCAGCGCGACGCCGACGTCTTGCGCGCCAAGCTGGCGGCGCGCCGGACAAGCTCCCAAGCCGTCAATCCGGCGAATCAGCTTTCGCAGTTCTACGAATTCTTCCCCGACGGCAACGCGATGGCCGATACGCTGGAGCGCCTGCAGGCCACCGCCGCCGCGGAGAATCTGACGCTCGAACAGGGCAAGTATCGGCTAGCGTCCGAAACGATCGGACAACTCGCGCGCTACGACATAGTCCTGCCGGTGAAAGGAGCGTACCCGCGGGTGAGGCGTTTCATCGCCCGTGCCCTGCGCGAGAATCCCAGTCTCGCGCTCGAAGGGGTGAGCTTCGGACGGCAGGCAGCCATCACCATCGGCGTCGATGCGCAGGTGCGGATGATCTTGTACCTGAAGGACGTCCAATGAAGCCGACTACCGGGCGCCGTCCGTTGCTCGCCGTCGCGCTGGTGGCGAGTTTTGCGGCGGTGTTCTGGGTACGTGGCGACGAAGGGGACGCCGCGGATACCGTTGCTGCTGCGGCACAAACGCCGGCGAACTCTGCATCGGAGGCGTCGGCGCCGTCGCCGACTGCGCTGGCGCTGGCGCGGCTCGGGCGCCGTTCGCCGGCCGACGCCGATGCCGATCCGTTCCAAGCCAAGACTTGGTACGTTGCGCCACCGCCACCGCCGCCGGCGCCACCACCGAAATCCAGCGCGCCGCCGCTGCCGTTCCTATATGTCGGCAAGTTCGAGGAAGTCGCCGGCGGCAAGCTCGTGATCTATCTCGCCAGGGGTGACGAGTCCTTTGCCGTTTCTCCCGGCGACAAGTTCGACCACGATTATCAGTTCGAAGGCATCGAGCGGGGCCAGATAGTCATCGTTTATCTGCCCCTTTCCATCAAGCAACGCCTGTCCGTTGGAGCACCCGATTGATTTTCCGTCGCCTCGCGATTCTGTATCTGGTGCTCACGCTGGCTGGATGCGGAGCTATGGCCAGCCATCGCGAAGGCCTCGATCTGAGCGCAGAAGGCAAGACGGAGGAAGGGCTGGCGGCGCTGGCCAAAGCCGTTGAAGGCGAGCCGACCAATGCCGAGTACCGCAAGGATCTCTACATGCGGCGCGCCGCTTTCCTGGATCGTGCACTCTCGCAGGCACAGAGCCTGCGCGCAGCAGACAAGACGATGGACGCCGAGGCCATTTACCAACGCGTGCTGGCGATCGATCCCGACAACATTCGCGCGAAGACCGGCCTGAACGATCTGACGCGGGACAAGCGCCACGCCGAGATCGTCGCCGCCGCCAAAGCGTCCCTGAAGGCTGGCGATCTCGACAAAGCGGCACAATTGCTGCGGCCCGTGCTCGCCGAGAACCCGACGAGCCGCGGCGCGGCCGACGTCATGCGCAAAGTCGACGAACTGCAGGTGAAGCGCCAGTCGGTGCAGCCGACATTGCGCAGCACGTATTCGAAACCGATCAACCTGGAGTTCCGCGATGCCAACGTGCGAATCGTCTTCGAAGGGCTGGCGCACACCACGGGCATCAACTTCATCCTCGACAAGGATGTGCGCCCGGATCTGCGTACCACGATCTTCCTGAAGAACGCCTCGATCGACGATGCCATCGATCTCATCCTGCAGACCAGCCAGTTGCAGCGCAAGGTGCTCAACAGCAACACGGTCCTCGTCTATTCGAATTCGCCGGAAAAGATCAATGACTACCAAGACCTGATGGTCAAGGCGTTTTACCTGCAGAATGCCGATGCCAAGCAGGTGCAGACGACGATCAAGACGATGCTCAAGACCAAGGACACGATCATCGACGAGAAGCTCAACCTGCTGGTCATGCGCGACACGCCCGACGCAATCCGGCTCGCCGAGAAACTGGTGGCCATGCATGACATCGCCGAGCCGGAAGTGATGCTCGATGTGGAAGTGCTTGAAATTGCCCGCTCGCGCCTGATCAATCTGGGTATCCAATGGCCCAACCAGCTGACGCTGACGCCGCTGGCAACCGCCACCGGCACCGGCCTGACGGCAATCGATTTGAAGACGCTCAACGCCACGAAGCTGGGCGCATCCATCGGCGGGGTTGCCATCAACGCTCGCAAGGACGACACCGACACGAATCTGCTTACCAACCCGCGCATTCGCGTACGCAATCGTGAGAAGGCGAAGATCCTGATCGGCGACAAGGTTCCCGTCGTAACGGCGACGACCACCGCGACCGGAATTGTTTCCGACAGCGTTCAGTACGTCGACGTAGGTCTCAAACTCGACGTTGAGCCCGACATCCATCTGCAGGACGAGGTGGCGATTAAGGTTGGCCTCGAGGTGAGTTCCATCGCCAAGCAGATCACGACGCCAAACGGTACGCTCGCATACCAGATCGGCACGCGCAACGCCAATACCGTACTGCGACTGAAGGACGGCGAAACGCAAATTCTCGCCGGTTTGATCAGCGACCAGGATGCCGCCACCGGCAGCGGTATTCCGGGGCTCTCCGACCTGCCAATCCTCGGGCGACTATTCGGGAGTCGGCAGAACAGCCGCGACAAGTCAGAAATCGTGCTCTCGATCACGCCACACGTGGTTCGCAATATCGTCCTTCCCGACGCTCCGGCGGCGGAGTTTTGGTCGGGAACGGAGTCGGCGCTGCGCACGAAAGCGCTGACGCTGCCGCCGATGAAACCGCCTGCAGCGGCCGAGCCGGGGGTGGGCACCGGCGCGCCGGAGGCCAATGCAGCCGATTCAAACGACAGTCAGCCGCGTGGAGCGGCGAAGGTGGTGAATCTGACCTGGACGGGGCCGGCGCAGGTCAAGGTGGGTGAGACTTTTAAATTGGGACTGCGGCTCAAGTCCGACGGATCGGTAAGAAGTCTGCCGTTCCAGGCATCGTTCGATCCGGTAGCCTTTCAGGCAATTGAGGTCGTCGAGGGCGAGTTCTTCAAGCGGGATGGCGGGACGACGAGTTTTTCCAGCAACATCGAGCCGGCGAGCGGCAAGGTATTTGTGAGCGTAACGCGGTCCGACCTGGATGGCGCGGTCGGCGACAATACGGTCGCGGTCGTGACCTTGCGCGCACTGACGGCCAAGGCGCCGGCGGAGGTGAAGCTCCTGTCGGCCGCGCCCATCGTGCAGGACGAGAAATCGCCGGCAGCGCTGCTGCCGGCGCCTTATGTCGTTACCATCAATCCCTGAGGCGCCACGAAGATGCCGTATCATTCATCGTGCCGCTGTACCGCTTGTGTGGCTGGTTTCACCATCGTCGAATTGCTCGTGACGCTGGTCATTATCGGCATCCTGGCGAGCGCGGTGCTCCCGATGGCAGAACTGACTGTGCATCGAGCCAGGGAGCAGGAACTGCGCGACGCGCTGCGCCAGATTCGCACGGCTCTCGATGCTTACAAGCGCGCCGGGGACGAGGGCCATATCGAGCGCAAGGTCGATGAATCCGGCTATCCGCATACCCTGGATGACCTGACCAAGGGCGTCGTGGACGCAAAAAACCCCAGCGGCTTGCCGTTGCGCTTCTTGCGCACGATTCCGCGCGATCCGTTCGCGCCCGATGACGACATCTCCGCCGCAAAGTCATGGGGGCTGCGCAGCTATGCATCGAGCCACGAAGATCCCAAAGTTGGGCGCGACGTCTTTGATGTCTATTCCGCCGCGCCGGGGGCCGGGCTCAACGGCGTGCGGTATCGGGATTGGTGATGAACCTCAGGGCTCGTGGCTTTACGCTCGTCGAACTGCTGGTGGTGCTGGCCATCATCGCGACGCTGATGACCCTGGTGGCGCCGCGCTACACGGGAAGTGTCGACAAAGCCAAGGAAGCCGTCCTGCACGAAGACCTCGCGACCCTGCGTCAAGCCATCGATAAGCACTTCGCCGACACCGGCAAGTATCCCGCTTCGCTGAATGACCTGTTGGCAAAGCGCTACATCCGGCGGCTTCCCGTCGATCCGGTCACCGATAGCGCGATGACATGGATTCTGGTGCCGCCGGACGATCCGCAAATGGGGGCTGTCTTCGACGTGAAGAGCGGCGCGCCCGGCAGGAGCCGTGACGGATCGGCCTATCGGGATTGGTGACGGTATGGTCGGTCAGCGTGGTTTCACCTATCTGGGGCTGCTTTTCGCAATTGCGCTGGCGGGCGTCGCTCTGGCGGCGACCGGTACGGTTTGGTCGTTCGAACGGCAGCGCCAACGTGAGGTGGAGCTGTTGTTCATTGGCCAGCAGTTTCGCGATGCGATCGCGAGCTATTACGAACACTCGCCGGGATTGGTGAAGCGCTATCCAGCCAAGCTCGAGGATTTGCTCAAGGACAATCGATTTCTGACGGTGCAGCGGCATCTGCGGCGGATTTATCGTGACCCGATGACCGGGCTCAGGCAGTGGCAGATCGTCCCGGCGCCCGAAGGCGGTGTGATGGGCGTCTTCAGTGGCTCAGCGGCTGAGGCGATTAAGCATGCCGGATTCCCGCCTGGACTGTCAGATCTAGAGGGAACGACAAACTACGCAGAATGGAAATTCGTTTATCGGCCGCAGACGGGAGGACAGCCAATGACGCCTCAATTGGGGATTGAATAGGTTGCTCCCGCCAAGGCGGGAAGCTGGAGGTTTGTAGCCGAGCGCGGAGAGAGAACCTGATGGCGACAGCGTGAGAAACTAAACCCCTAACGTGAGAAGAAGAAGCTTCAACCCGATGATGACGATTGGCGAGTTCTCCTCTGCCTCATTCAGCGCGGAAACGATATCGGGAATTCGCCGCTTCTCAAGTGGAGAGGCATGAGCGGTAGGCGCCAGGTGAATAGCGTCGCGCAGAGCGTAGGTCGGGGCGACCTGCACGAGACTTGTCGCTATCCCATAGCGGAATTTACCTCCCATCCAAATGCGTAGCTTCACTGCTACTGCGGGCGCGCCCCGCTTTTGGACATCACGTAGTATGTCGAGAAGGTGTGCGGAAGTAACGTCTGCGATTGGTAGCCTGCCAATCTTTGCGGATACGTCCGATTCCAGAAACTTTTCTGCCTGCGACGAGTACCTGGAGTCCCACCGCTTTGCGCTTGACTTCAGGTACTCCCTTGCGACAACTCAAACGAATTGGCTTGAGCCGTTACAAGAACAATACGGGCCAATCTTCTTTGCTGCGTCGGATGCTGCCCCTGAACAACGGTATCCTTAGCGCGATCACGTGCTTTTCGGGCATCAGCCAGACTGACCCGCGGATATTGACCAATCCTAAATATCTACTGTTTCCCGAGCCGTCTGAACCGATATCGCCAAAGCTTACTACCAGTGGGAACCACATATAGGTAGAGGGCACCGCCGTCGGCAAGCGTGTATGCTTTGTCGCGAAGTTTAGCGTTTCGAACAGCATCAAAGGATTGTTATAATCCTGTGCCATAATCGCCTCTGCTCCTCGTGCCCGCCAACACCGTCAGCACCGCCTTCCTCGCCGCGCTGCTTGCCACCACCGCCTTGCGTGCCTGGCTGGCGCTGCGCCAGATTCGCCACGTCGCCAGTCACCGCGGCCAGGTGCCGGCCGAATTCGCCGCCAGCATTCCGCTCGCCGACCACCAGAAGGCGGCCGACTACAGCATCGCCAAGACGCGGCTGTTCCTTGCCGAACTCGCCGTCGACGTCGCCCTCATGCTCGCCTTCACTTTCGGCGGACTGCTGCAATGGCTCGCCGACACGCTGTCGGCTCTCGGCACCCACGGCTATGTCCACGGCCTTGCGCTGTTCGCCGCTTACGGCGCTATCGGTTTCGCCGTCGGCCTGCCGTTCTCGCTTTACCGCACTTTCAAGCTGGAGGCACGCTTCGGCTTCAACAAGACGACGCCGGCCCTGTTCGTCGGCGACCTCGCCAAGGGCATGCTGCTGGCCGTCGTCATCGGCGGTCCGGTGCTGCTCGCCGTGCTCTGGCTCATGACGGCGATGGGCGACTACTGGTGGCTCTACGTCTGGATCTTCTGGCTGGCCTGCAACCTGCTGATACTGCTGCTCTACCCGACGCTGATCGCGCCGCTGTTCAACAAGTTCACGCCGCTCGCCGACGACGCCCTCCGGACGCGCGTCGAGAGCCTGTTGGCGCGCTGCGGCTTCAAGGCTTCCGGCCTTTTCGTCATGGACGGCTCGCGCCGCTCGGCGCACGGCAACGCCTATTTCATGGGCTTTGGCAAGGCGCGCCGCATCGTCTTCTTCGACACGCTGCTGGAGAAGCTCACGGCCGACGAAATCGAGGCCGTGCTGGCGCACGAACTCGGCCATTTCAAATGCCACCACATCTGGAAGCGCATCGCCGCCCTGGCCGCCGCCAGCCTCGCGCTGCTGTGGCTGTTGGGCGCCCTCATCGCCGCGCCTGGCTTCTATCGCGGCCTCGGCGTCGCCACGCCCGGCACGGCGATGGCCCTGATCCTGTTCTCGCTGGTCCTGCCGGTGTTCACCTTCCCGCTCGCGCCGCTGACGTCCCTGCTGTCGCGCCGTCACGAGTTCGAGGCCGACGCCTATGCGGCGCGGCACGCCGCCGCGAACGATCTCGTCAATGCGCTGGTCAAATTGTATCGGGATAACGCGGCGACGCTGACGCCCGATCCGCTGCACTCGCTGTTCCACGACTCGCACCCTCCCGCCAGCCTGCGCATTGCCAGGCTGCGAACCAGTTGAAAGGAGTCACCATGCGCTTCCTCGTCCTCATGTCCCTGCTGGCCGTAGCGACATCGGCCAGCGCCGCCGGCGACCCGAAAGCGGGCAAGCTGCTGCACGATGAACGTTGCGTCAGTTGCCATGTGGAGAAGTTCGGCGGCGATGGTTCGAAGATCTATACGCGCTCGCCGCGCCTCATCAACAACAAGACGGCGCTGGCGCAACGGGTCGCCATGTGCGCCGCGATGACCGGAGCGAAATGGTTCCCCGAAGAAGAGGCGGACGTCGTTGCCTACCTCAACCAGCAGTTCTACAAGTTCAAATAGGAGACCGCCATGGAAGCCGCATGCGATCTTGCCAAGGGCAAGTGCAAACCCTGCGAAGGCGGCATCCCGCCACTCAGCGCCGCCGATGCCGAAGGCATGCTGAAGCAGCTCGCCGGCTGGTCGCTCCTCGGCCATGCCATCGTCAAGACTTATCACTTCAAGAACTACTACGAGACGATGGCCTTCGTGAACGCCGCCGCCTGGATTTCCCACCGCGAGGATCACCATCCCGATCTCGCCGTCGGCTACAACAAGTGCACGGCGACCTACACGACCCACGCCATCGGCGGCTTGAGCGAGAACGACTTCATCTGCGCGGCGAAGCTCGACGCGCTGTTCGCGCTTTGAGTCTGCAGGGAACGATCGTCGCCGCCTTCGGGCGGCACTATGAAGTCGAGTCCGACGATGGGCAGTTGTGGCAGGCCACGCCGCGCGGCAAACGCAGCGTCTATGCCTGCGGCGACCGCGTCGCCCTCGAACCCGGCGCCATCGGTCAGGCACGCATCGCCGACCACCTGCCGCGCACCTCCCTGCTTTACCGCAGCGACGAGTGGAAGCAGAAGCTGATCGCCGCCAACGCCACGCAAGTCGTGCTCGTCGTCGCCAGCGAGCCGGGCTTCAGCGACGAACTGCTGTCGCGCGCGCTGGTCGCCATCGAGCATGACCGCCTGCGCGCCGTCATCGTGCTGAACAAGTGCGATCTCGTCGAGCGCCTGCCGGCGGCACGCGCCCAGCTTGCGCCGTTCGCCGCGCTCGGCTATCCGGTGCTCGAACTGTGCGCCAGGCAAAGCGCCGCGCCGCTGTTGCCCTATCTTCACGGCCAGGTCTCGGTGCTCGTCGGCCAGTCGGGCATGGGCAAGTCGACCGTCATCAATGCGCTCGTGCCTGGCGCCGCCGCGCCGACGCGCGAAATTTCCACCGCGCTCGATTCCGGCAAGCACACCACCACGTACGCACGCCTCTACCGCCTCGACGCCGACAGCGCCATCATCGACTCGCCCGGCCTGCAGGAATTCGGCCTCGCGCACCTTTCTTTCGGCGACATCGAGGACGGCTTCCCCGAATTCCGCGCCACGCTCGGCCGCTGCCGCTTCCATGACTGCCGCCACGGCGCCGAGCCCGACTGCGCGGTCAAGGCCCTGATCGCGTCGGGCGCGGTCGACCGCCGCCGCTACGACCACTTCCGCGCCATCACGGCGCGGGCCGCCTGAATGGGCAACGACAACTTCCTGCCACGTCATGCAAAATGGTTTATGGCGCTGGGCGCCGGCAACGCCGCCCTGGCGATCGCCCTCGGCGCCGCCGCCATGCACGGGCTGCGCGCCCTGCTCGCTGCCAACGATCCGGCCGGATGGTTCGCGACGGCGCTTCACTACCACCAGCTGCATGCGCTCGGGCTGATCCTCGTCGGTCTCGCCGCGGCACGCTTTCCGGCCTCGCGCGGGTTCGCCTGGAGCGGCTGGCTGCTCGTCGCCGGTATCGTGCTCTTCTGCGGCAACCTCTACCTGCGCAGCCTCGCCGGCATTCACACATTCCACGCCGCCACGCCCTACGGCGGCGGCGCCTTCATCCTGGCCTGGCTGGTCTTCGCTGGCGCCGCGCTGCGGCTGCGGACCACGACATCGCAACCTTCGTGAACGGCGAATCTGAATAGAAAAGCGGGCCTGGGGAGCGCTCCCCAGGCCCGCTCGTATTGTGCCGCCGCGTCCGGTTTAGAGGCGTTCCCAGACCGTCGTGATGCCTTGGCCGCCGCCGATGCACATGGTGGCGAGGCCGTACTTGCCGCCAGTGCGTTGCAGCTCGTAGAGCAGCTTGGTGACGATGAACGCGCCGCTGGCGCCGACCGGATGGCCAAGCGCAATGGCGCCGCCGTTCGGGTTGGTCTTGGCCGGGTCGAGTTCCAGGCCGCGGGCGACGGTGATCGACTGGGCGGCGAAGGCTTCGTTGGATTCGATGACGTCCATCTTGTCGAGCGTCAGGCCGGCCTTCCTGAGGGCAACCTTGGTCGAGGGGATGGGGCCTTCGCCCATGACGTCGTTGGGCACGCCGGCGATGGCGTAGGCGACGAGGCGGGCGATGGGCTTGTGCCCGGCGGCGGCCGCCTTGGCGGCATCGGCCAGCACCAGGAAGGCGGCGGCATCGTTGATGCCTGAAGCATTGCCGGCGGTGACGGTGCCGTCCTTCTTGAAGGCGGGCTTCATCTTGGCGAGCGTTTCCATCGTCGTGCCGGCCTTCGGATGCTCGTCGGTATCGAAGATGACGTCGCCCTTGCGGGTCTTGAGCGTGATCGGCACGATCTGCGACTTGAAGTGGCCGGCCGCGATGGCGGCCGCGGCGCGCCTTTGCGATTCGACGGCGAAGGCGTCCTGCTGTTCGCGCGTGATGCCCCACTTGACGGCGAGATTCTCGGCCGTCACGCCCATGTGGCCGACGCCGAAGGGGTCGGTCAACACGGCGACCATCATGTCGATGGCCTTGGTGTCGCCCATGCGCGCGCCGGAACGCAGCGCCGGCAGCAGGTAGCCGCCGCGCGACATGACTTCGACGCCGCCGGCGAGGGCGAAGTCGGCGTCGCCGAGCAGGATGGCCTGGGCCGAACTGACGATGGCCTGTTGCGAGGAACCGCACAGGCGGTTCACGGCGAAGGTCACCGAATCCATGGACATGCCGCCCTGGATCGTGGCATTGCGGGCGACGTAGGCATAGCGCGCCTCGGTCGGAATGCAGTTGCCGACGGTAGCGAAGGTGATCTGCTTGGGATCGACGCCGGAACGCGCGATGGCTTCCTTGACGACGAGGCCGCCCAAGTCTGCCGGTTCCATGTCCTTCAGTGATCCATTGAAGGTGCCCACGGCGCTGCGTGCGGCACTCAATACGACGACTTCTTTTTCAGCCATTGTCTGCTCCTAACGAAAATTCAACTACCCACCCAGCTGGCGACCCACAGCAGCGCCAGCAGGAATAAAGCCATCACCAAGGTGCGCCACACCAGGCCGATGGTGCTTTGCATGAAATCGGCATCGGCCTCGTCGTCCAGGCCGAGTTCGGGCCGGTCGGCCATGGCGCCGTCCTGGCGCAAGGGCATGCCGAGCCGGACGCCGAGCGCGCCGGCGCCGCTCGCCAAGAGGATGCCGGGGCCTTCTTCGGGCCACCGCTGCGCCTGGTTGCGCCAGCAATAAATCGCATCCTCGAAGTCGCCGACCACGGCGAAGGACACCGCCGTCAGACGCACCGGCAGCCAGTCGATGACGGTGAACGCCTGCGCGGCGAAAGTGCCGAAGTCGCCGAACTCGGCATCGCGGCGCTCGCTCCACTGCTGCTGCAGCGACAGCGACAGGCGGTAGAGCAGCGCCCCGGCCGGCCCCAGCAGGGCGAAGCAGCAGAATGGCGCAAAGACATGACGATGCGATGACACCAGCGCCTGCTCTATCGCCAGGCGCGCGACTTCGCTGGAACCCATGTGTTCGGTGCTGCCGCCGCGCCAGGCGGCGAGGAGTTGCCGCGCGCGGTCGAGCTCGCCCATGCGCAGCGCCAGATGGATGTCGGTGAAGTAATGGCTGAACTGGCGAAAGCCCGCCGTCAGGTAGAGCACGCCGACGCCGAGCGCCAAGGTGAACAGCGGATGGCCGAAGTACGCCAGCGCCGCCTGCACGGCCAGCAGCGCGGCCACCGGCGCCGCCACGCCGGCCGCCCATGCGGCCAGGCCGTGATGACGCTCGCCGGCGTTGAAGCGCCCTTCGAGGAACAATCCATAGGCGCGCAGCCAAGTCTCGACGCGCGCGGCCGGCAGCGGCTTGGCCTGATCGAGGGCGAGGGCGAGGGCGATGGCGAATAGGGTCATAGGAATTTTGCTGCGTTGCAGCGAGAAGATACCACAGGTTGCGGCGCTGCCGCCCGGCGGCGGGCGGCGGCCGAAAGTAGGGAAGCGAACCCTAGGCGCATTCGGCGCAGAGGAAACGATACAGGCTGACGAGCATGCCCGCGGTGGCGCCCCAGATGTAATAGCCCTTCCAGGGCATCGCCCAGTATTCGCGCAGCGCTCCGCCGTATTCGAGCTTGTGGCGCTGATGATTGGCGGCATCGAGGAGGAATTCCAGCGGCGGCTCGAAAACGTCGGCGACCTCGAAATCGTCGAGGCGCAGGTTCAGCGGCGGATTGACGAAGCCGACCACCGGCGTGACGCGAAAACCCGTGCTGGTCAGGTACTCCGGCAGGCAGCCGAGGACTTCGACCTGCGCCGGCTCGATGCCGACTTCCTCGTGCGCCTCGCGCAGCGCCGTGTCGACGCGGTTGGCGTCATGCGGCTCGCAGCGCCCGCCGGGGAAGCTCACCTGCCCGGCATGGTCGCGCAAATGCGCCGTGCGCTGGGTCAGCAGCACGGTCATGCCGCTCGCGCGGCGGACGATGGGAATCAGCACGGCGGCAGGCGTGAGCGCCGTTTGCGGCACGTCGGACTCGGCGACCGCGGCGCCGCCACCGCCGCCGGCGAAACGCTCGCGGATGCGCGCGACCGACAGCATCAGCAGCGCGTCTCCGACATCATGGCGTCGCCTTCGCGGCGCCGTTGACCGCGCCCGGGACCATGCACTGGCTGCAGCCCCGCCAGCGCGACGTCGGCCGCCGACGTCGCCGGCATGGCCAGCCACGCGGCGCACGCCACGATAGAATGCTGCACTAGTCTTGCCAGGGAAAAATCCATGAAGCCCGTCGCCATCTTTCGTCACAGCCCGGGGGAAGGTCCGGGCTATTTTGCCACATTCCTCGATGCCCACTCGGTGCCCTGGCAACTGCACAAGACCGACGCCGGCGCGGCCGTGCCGGACGATCCCGACGCCTATTCGGGACTGTGCTTCATGGGCGGCCCGATGAGCGTCAACGACGAGCTGCCGTGGATAGCGCCGACGCTCGCGCTGATCCGCGCCGCCGTCGCGAAAGACATTCCCGTGATCGGCCACTGCCTCGGCGGCCAGCTGATGTCCAAGGCACTCGGCGGCGCCATCGGGCGCAATCCGGTCAAGGAGATCGGCTGGGGCAAGGTCGCCGTCGCCGACGCGGCGGCCACGCCGTGGCTGGGCGACATCGACGCCTTCGACGCCTTCCACTGGCACGGCGAGACTTTCACGATCCCGGACGGCGCCACGCGCATCCTCGCCAGCCCGTACTGCGCCAACCAGGCTTTCGTCATGGGCCCGCACCTCGGCATGCAATGCCACGTCGAGATGACGGAAGCGCTGATCCGCTTGTGGAACCAGCAGTGGGCGGCGGAAAGCGCGACGCCCAGCGCCTCGGTGCAGACGCCGGAGCAGATGTACGAAGGCATCGAGGCGCGCATCGCGGCGATGCGACTGGCGGCGGATCGGCTCTATGCCAAATGGATAGACGGCTTGCGCGACTGATGGCTGCCTGATGCCGTCGCGTCGCGGCACGGCGGCGGCACTCCGCGCGGGCGCGACGGGCTCGATTGCGAGCGCGCGCCGGCGTCAACCGCTCAGTCGCGGAAGTTGCCGTATTGCAAGGGAAAGTCGGTCACCGACGTCTTCACCAGCGCGATCGCTTCCTGCAGCAAGTCGCGCTTGGCGCCGGTGACGCGCACGGCGTCGCCCTGGATGGTGGCCTGCACCTTGAGCTTGCTGTCCTTGATCATCTTGACGATCTTCTTCGCCAGTTCCTGCTCGATGCCGAGCTTGATCTTGAGTTCCTGCTTGGCCTTGTTGCCGGAGATGACCTGCACGGCGCCGACGTCGAGGCGCTTGGTGCTTTCGCGCTCCTTCTTTTCCATCTCGGGAAAAAGGATGTCCTTGACCTGGCTGAGCTGGAATTCGGAGTCGCCCCAGATCGTGATGAGCTTGTCCTTCTCGTTGAGCTCGGCTTTGGCGCTGGTGCCCTTGAAGTCGTAGCGGTTGCCGATGTGGCGGCCGGCCACATCGACGGCGTTCTTGAGCGCGACCATGTCGGCTTCTGAAGTGATATCGAATGACGGCATGGCAGTCTCCCCGATTGAATAGTGATGACGCGATTATCGCAAATCGCGGTCGTGCGCGTCAGCGCCGCCGCCACACCATCCAGCGCTCGCGCCCGGCGAACACCGGGATCGAATCGGCGACGGCTTCATCCGCCTCGAGATCGAAATACGGCGCCAGCAATTCTTCCAGCGCTTGCCGCACGATCGGAAACGGCGGCCCCTTGAGTTCGTCGCCGAAGAGATAGAAGCCGGCGAGGCAGCCGCCGGCGTCGAGCAGTTGCGCCATGCGTTCGCCATAATCCGGCCACAGCTTGCGCGGCAGGGCGCAGAGGAAAGCGCGCTCATAGACGAGCGCGTAGGGCAGCTCCGGCCGATGGGCGAAGAAATCCGCCTGCACCAGCGTGCCGTTCCAGTCGCCGAGGTTGCGGCGCGCGCTGTCGACGGCGCCGGCGGAAAAGTCCAGCGCCGTCACCGCCCAGCCGAGCCGGTCGAGGAAGGCCGCATCGTGGGCGCTGCCGCACCCGGGGACCAGCACGCGGCGCGGCTGGCCGGCCGGGTCGCGGCTGCCGTGCCGCGCGGCGAAGGCCTGCAGCGCCGCCGGCACGCCGCCGGCATCCCAGGGCGTGACGCCCTTGTCGAAGCGATGGTCCCAGAACGCCGGGTGTTCCGGGCGCTGCTGGTCCGGCTTGTCCGGCTTGGAAATGGCGATGAGGTCCGCAGGCGCCGCGATCAGCCGAAGTGGCAGACGTAGTGGTACGCCTCGCCGCTCACTTCGATGTCGAAGCTGGAATTGCCGGGAACGCTGAAGCTCTGGCCGGCGCCGTAGGTCTTCCACTCGGCTTCATCCTTGAGGCGCACGCGGCAGGAACCGGCGACGCCTTCCATGATCTCGGGAGCGCCGGTGTTGAAGGTCAGCGTCGCCGGCAGAATCACGCCGACGCTCTTCCTGGTGCCATCGGCGAACTGCACGGTGTGACTGACGCACTTGCCGTCGAAATAGACGTTGGCTTTCTTGACGACGGATACGTTATCGAATTGCGACATGGATCAGATTCCCCACATTTTCTCGATGATGGTCTTGGCGATGAAACCCAGCATGCCGAACGACAGCACGAAGAACAGCACGAAGGCGCCGAACTTGCCGGCGTTCGAGCGATAGGCGAGTTCGCCGATGATGAACAGCATGTAGAGCATGAACAGCCCGAGGCCCCACGTGACGCCCCAGTGCGCGAACTGCTCTTCGGTGACGCCGAACGGCATGGCTTATTTCCCGGCGCCCTTGGCGCGCTTGCCGCGCGCGTTGGCGGCGATGCGCATGCGCAACGCGTTCAGCTTGATGAAGCCGGCGGCGTCGCGCTGGTCGTAGGCGCCGGCATCGTCCTCGAAGGTGGCGATGGTCGGGTCGAACAGCGAGTCGGTCTTCGAGTCGCGGCCGACGACGATGACGTTGCCCTTGTAGAGCTTGACGCGCACCCAGCCGTTGACCGGCTGCTGCGTGTGGTCGATCAGCGTCTGCAGGGCGACGCGCTCCGGGCTCCACCAGTAGCCGTTGTAGATCAGGCTGGCGTAGCGCGGCATCAGGTCGTCCTTCAAGTGGGCGACTTCGCGGTCGAGGCAGACCGACTCGATGGCGCGGTGGGCGCGAAGCAGAATGGTGCCGCCAGGCGTTTCGTAGCAGCCGCGCGACTTCATGCCGACGTAGCGGTTCTCGACGAGATCCAGGCGGCCGATGCCGTGCTTGCCGCCGAGCTCGTTGAGCTTGGCCAGCAGCAGGTGCGCCTTCATCTTCTTGCCGTCGATGGCGACGAGGTCGCCGGCCTTGAATTCGAGGTCGACGTACTGGGCCTTGTCCGGCGCTTTTTCGGGCGATACGGTCCAGCGCCACATCGACTCCTCGGCTTCGGCGGCCGGGTCCTCGAGGTGGCGGCCTTCGTAGGAGATGTGCAGCAGGTTGGCGTCCATCGAATAGGGCGAACCGCCCTTCTTGTGCTTCATGTCGATGGGAATGCCGTGCTTCTCGGCGTAGGCCATCAGCTTCTCGCGCGACAGCAGGTCCCACTCGCGCCACGGCGCGATGATCTTGACGTTGGGCATCAGCGCATAGGCGCCGAGTTCGAAGCGCACCTGGTCGTTGCCCTTGCCGGTGGCGCCGTGCGAAATGGCTTCGGCGCCGGTCTTCTGGGCGATCTCCACCAGGCGCTTGGCGATCAACGGGCGCGCGATCGAGGTGCCGAGCAGGTATTCGCCTTCGTAGATGGCGTTGCAGCGGAACATCGGGAAGACGAAGTCGCGCACGAATTCCTCGCGCAGGTCGTCAATGAAAATATTCTTCTTCTTGATGCCGAGCTGGATCGCCTTGGCGCGCGCCGGCTCCAGTTCCTCGCCCTGGCCCAAGTCGGCGGTGAAGGTCACCACCTCGCATTGATACGTGTCCTGCAGCCACTTCAGGATGACGGAGGTATCGAGGCCGCCCGAATAGGCGAGGACCGCTTTCTTCACTTCACTCATAGGATTCCACTCACTTGGTTTCGAGATGTCCGAGCAGGAGGTACTCCATCAGCGCCTTTTGCGCATGGAGGCGGTTCTCCGCTTCGTCCCAGACGACGCTTTGCGGCCCGTCGATCACTTCGGCCGCGACTTCCTCGCCGCGATGCGCGGGCAGGCAATGCATGAACACGGCCGCCGGCTTCGCCTGCTTCATCATGTCGGCGTCGACCTGCCAGTCGGCGAAATCGCGCAGGCGTTCGTCGTTCTCCGCCTCGAAGCCCATGCTGGTCCACACGTCGGTGGTGACGAGGTCGGCGCCGCGCGCAGCAATCATCGGATCGGCGAACTCTTCGTAGTGCCCGGTGCCGTGGAGGCCGGCGCGCTCGGGCTCGATTTCGTAGCCCGGCGGCGTGGACACGCGGACATTGAAATCGAAAACCTCGGCGGCCTGCAGCCAGGTGTTGCAGACGTTGTTGGAGTCGCCGATCCAGGTCACCGTCTTGCCCTGGATCGGACCGCGGTGCTCGATGTACGTATAGATGTCGGCGAGGATCTGGCAGGGGTGGTATTCGTTGGTCAGGCCATTGATCACCGGCACGCGCGAATTGGCGGCGAAGCGCTCGATGATGTCCTGCTCGAAAGTGCGGATCATGACGATGTCGCTCATGCGCGAAATCACCTGCGCCGCATCCTCCACCGGCTCGCCGCGGCCGAGCTGCGAGTCGCGCGTATTGAGGTAGATCGCCGAGCCGCCGAGCTGCTGCATGCCGGCTTCGAAGGACAGGCGCGTGCGCGTGCTGGCCTTCTCGAAAATCATCACCAGCGTGCGGTCCTGCAGCGGCCAGTACTGCTGGTAGGACTTGAACTGCTGCTTGATCCAGCGCGTGCGCACGAAAATGTGGTCCAGCTCTTCGCGCGTGAGATCCATGAGCTGCAGGAAGTGTTTGAGCGCGGCCATGTCAGGCTCCTAGGAACTTCTTCACCAGCGATGCCAGCGCCTCGACGAGCTGCTTCGCCTCGGCATCCGACAGCACCAGCGGCGGCAGCAGGCGGATCACCTTGTCGGCGGTGACATTGATGAGCAGCCCCGCGTCGAGCGCCTGAGTGACGAGTTCGCCGCAGGCGCGGTCGAGCTCGATGCCGATCATGAGGCCGTCGCCGCGGATGTCGACGACGCCGGCAACGCCTTCGAACCGCTCCTGGAGGCCGGCGCGGATATTGGCGCCGAGCTGGGCGGCGCGATCCAGCAAGCCGTCGCCGATGATGACATCGAGCGTCGTCAGCGCGGCGACGCAGGCGAACGGATTGCCGCCGAACGTCGAGCCGTGATTGCCGGGCTTGAATACCGCGGCGGCATTGCCCGCGGCAAGACAGGCGCCGATGGGCACGCCGGAGCCGAGACCCTTTGCCAGCGTCATGACGTCGGGCTTCACGCCCGCATGCTGATGGGCGAACCAGGCGCCGGTGCGGCCGACGCCGCACTGCACCTCGTCGACCATGAACAGCCAGCCCTTGTCGTCGCAGATGCGGCGCAGGGCGCGCATGTAGTCGTTGTGCGCGATATTGACGCCGCCTTCGCCCTGGATCGGCTCGAACAGCACGGCGACGACGTTCGGATTGTTGGCGGCGACCTGTTCGACGGCCGGCAGGTCGTCGAAGGGCACGCGCACGAAGCCGGACACCAGCGGCTCGAAGCCGGCCTGCACCTTGCGGTTGCCGGTGGCCGACAGCGTCGCCATGGTGCGGCCGTGGAAGGCCTTTTCCATGACGATGATCGCCGGATTGTCGATGCCCTTCTGGTGGCCGTAGAGGCGCGCCAGCTTGATGGCCGCCTCGTTGGCCTCGCAGCCGGAATTGCAGAAGAACACCTCGTCCATGCCGGCGAGCGCGGTGAGCTTGTCCGCCAGCAGTTCCTGTTCGCGGACGCGATAAATGTTGGATGTGTGGATCAGCCGGCCCGCCTGTTCGGCCAAGGCCTTGACCAGGCGCGGATGATTGTGGCCGAGCGTATTGACGGCGATGCCGGCGAGCGCGTCGAGATAGCGGCGCCCCTGCTCGTCATAAACATGACAACCCTGGCCGTGGGTAAATGCCACGGGCAGCCGCACATAGGTATTCATCACGTGAGACATGGGATACTTGCTCCGCGTTAAAAAAGACACGGCGACCCGCCATGTGGCCGCCGTGCTTGCGAAACGGCGTATCTTAAGTGAAAGCGCCTTGTATAGGAAGCCCCACGGCCATGCGCATCGCGATCTTCAACCAGAAAGGCGGCGTCGGCAAAACGACCACCGCCCTCAATCTCGCGGCGGCGCTGGCACGGCATGAACAACGGGTCTTGCTCGTCGACCTCGATCCGCAGGCGCACCTTTCAGCCATTCACGGCCGCGCCCTCGGCGAGGTGGCGACGAGCATCTTCGCCTTCTACCACGACAATCGGCCGCTGCCGGAACTCGAGATCGAGTGGACCGGCATCGGCCGCCTGATCCCGGCGCATACCGAACTCATCAAGGTCGATTCGCTGTTCGGCAAGGGGCCGAACATCCTCAACAAATTGAACCGGGGTCTCGCCGAATGCGAAGACGGGCGCACGGTCATCGTCGACTGCTGCCCGTTCCTCGGCGTGCTGTCGCTGAATGCCATTTTTGCCGCCGACAAGGTGCTCGTGCCGATCGCGTCCGATTACCTGTCGCTGCGCGGCGCGCTGCAGATCGACCGCACGCTGAAAGCCATCGAGCCGGTGCTGAAACGGCGCGTGGACCGGCGCTACCTGCTGACGCGCTTCGATCGGCGACGCAAGATGAGTTTTGAAGTGCAGTCGCGGCTGCGCGAACAATTCGGCGCGGACGTCTGCCAGACCACGATTTCGGAAAATGTCGCCGTCGCCGAGGCGCCGGCACTGAATCGCGACATCTTTTCGCACGCCGCCAACAGCCGCGGCGCGCAGGACTACGAAACCTTGCGCGATGAACTCGTCGCCGCGGGCTTCTTCAGCAGGTAGCGATCAAGCGGGCCACATCCTCGAAGTTGGCGGACGGGCCGCGTACGGCATCGACCATCGGCATGCATTCGATGATTTCGCAGCCGTGGTACATCTGCCGCAGCTTGCGTTCGGCATCGCCGCCGTCGCGACCGTGGATCAGTAGATTATCGACCGTCAAGCCGTCGCGGGTGCGAATCCGGAAGCCATACTTTGTCATTGCCGGGGCCTGCATGAACAATCCCCTTCCTGTCAATAATATTATTACCAATATATCCAGAAAATTATGACAAATCAAGCTGGCGCTTGCCTATCGCCAGGTCTCCCGCTGTTCCAGGATTTTCCTTGCGGCGTGAAGCCGGCGCCTTCGACGCAGCGTGCCGCGGGCATTGGCGCGCCGATGTCCGCATCCGGCGCCGGGCGGCGCCCAACGAAAAATCGCCCGCCGGCCGAAGGCCAGCGGGCGACGGAACCGCAACCGACTGTGGTCAGAGCGCCTTGATGGCGGCGGTCAGACGGCTCTTGTGACGAGCAGCCTTGTTCTTGTGAATGATGTTCTTGTCGGCGATGGAGTCGATGATGCCTTGCGACTCCGTGAACACCGCCTGGGCGGCAGCCTTGTCGCCGGCATCGACAGCCTTTTGCACCTTCTTGATCGCGGTGCGCAGGGTCGAGCGTAGGCTCATGTTGTGGGAACGCTGCTTGACGGCTTGGCGGGCGCGCTTGCGCGCTTGTGCGGAATTGGCCATGAACTGGAATCCGGTGAGGTTCTGGAAAATGTACTCAGAGCCGGCAAACTTCCGCCTTGGCGGGCGACATGCCGGAACTGAAAGGGGCGGATTATAGGGGTTTCCTCCCCCCAATGCAAGGCGCCTGAAACCGGCACGAGCCGGTAGCATGCGTGACCATGAATCTTCTCAGAGCATTGGCCACGGTCAGCAGCATGACGCTGGTGTCGCGCATTCTCGGCTTCGTCCGCGATTTCGTCATCGCCCGCATCTTTGGCGCCGGGTTTGCCACCGACGCCTTCTTCGTCGCGTTTCGCCTGCCCAACCTGCTGCGGCGGCTTTTCGCCGAAGGCGCCTTCTCGCAGGCTTTCGTGCCGCTGCTGGCCGATTACCGCAATCGCCGCGGCGAAGCCGACACCAAGCAGCTCGTCGACCGCGTCGCCACGGCCCTGTTCCTGACGGTCATGCTGGTCACCCTGATCGGCATTCTCGGGACGCCGCTGCTGATCTACGTCACGGCCCCGGGATTCTCGGCCGACGCCGGCAAGTTCGCGCTGACCGTGCAGCTCACGCGCATCACCTTTCCGTACATTCTCTTCATGGCGCTGGTGGCGCTTGCCGCGGGCATCCTCAACACCTGGGGCCGCTTCGCCCTGCCCGCGTTCACGCCGGTGCTGCTGAACTTTTCGTTCATCGGCATGGCGCTCCTGGCGGCGCCCTATTTCGATCCGCCGGTCATGGTGCTGGCTTTCGCGGTGTTCCTCGGCGGCGCGCTGCAACTGGCGATCCAGTTGCCGGCGCTGAAGAAGATCGGCATGCTGCCGCGCTTCGATTTCGCCCCCGGCGATGCCGGCGTGCGCCGCGTGCTCAAGCTGATGGGACCGGCGGTGGTCGGCGTTTCCGTCTCGCAGATCTCCTTGCTCATCAACACCGTCTTCGCCTCGTTCCTGCCGTCGGGCAGCGTCTCCTGGCTCTATTACGCCGACCGCCTCATGGAATTTCCCGCCGGGCTGCTCGGCGCCGCGCTCGGCACCGTCCTGCTGCCGAGCCTGGCGAAGGCGCACGCGGCGCGACGGCCGGAGGAATTTTCGGCGCTGCTCGACTGGGGCCTGCGCCTGACTCTGCTGCTGACGCTGCCGGCGGCGCTGGCCCTGGCGATCCTGGCCGTGCCGCTGCTGGCGACGCTGTTCCACTACGGCGCCTTCTCGGCCAACGACGTCATGCAGACGCGCTCGGCGCTCGTCGCCTACAGCGTCGGCCTGTCCGGCCTGATCCTGGTCAAGATCCTCGCGCCCGGCTTCTACGCACGCCAGGACATCAAGACGCCGGTGAAGATCGCGCTCGTCACGCTGGCCGCGACGCAGTTGATGAATCTGGTCTTCGTCGGCTGGATCAAGCATGCCGGGCTGGCCTTGTCCATCGGCCTGGCGTCTTGCTTCAACGCCGCCCTGCTTTTCCGCGGCCTGCGGCAACGCGACGTCTATCGTCCGGCGCCCGGCTGGCTGCCGTTCGCGCTCAAGCTGGCGGCAGCGCTGCTGGCCATGGCCGCCGGACTGTGGCTGGCGATGGGCGACAACGCAGCGTGGTTCGCGATGTCGGGAAGCCACAAGATCGTGCGCCTCGGCGCCGTCGTTGCCGTCGGCGTCTTCGCCTACTTCGGCACGCTCGCGCTGCTCGGCTTCCGGCTCGCGGATTTCAAGCACCGCACCATCGCCTGACACTGACTCCTGACGCCGACTCCTGACGCTTAGTCGCGGTTAGTCGCCGACGGCGAGGCCTTCGCGGCGCGGGTCGGCGGCGCCCAGCCAACGCGCACCCCGGCGCACGATGACGTGCAGGCCGCTGGTCATCTCGGCCGTGACGACGTCGTGGCCCAGCGCCTCCAGGCGCGGCTTCATGCCGTCGGCAAAAGCGCCGCTTTCCAGTTCGGTCGGGCCGTTGCGGCTGCCGAAGTGCGGCAGCGCCAGCGCGGCGTCGGGCGCCATGCGCCAATCGAGCAGGGCCACCAGCGTCTGCGCCACGTAGTTGATGATGCGCGGCCCGCCGGGCGAACCGAGCACGGCGACCAGGCGGCCGCGCCGATCGAACACCATCGTCGGCGCCATCGACGACAAGGGTCGCTTGCCGGGCTCGACGCGGTTGGCGGCGGGACGGCCGCCCTCGTCCGGCGCGAAGGAGAAATCGGTGAGCTGGTTGTTGAGCAGGAAGCCGCCGGCCATCTTGCGGCTGCCGAAAGCATCCTCGACGGAACTCGTCAGGGCGACGGCATTGCCGTCGGCGTCGACGATGGAGAGGTGCGTCGTGGCGGGGATTTCGAGCGCCGTATCGTCGGCAAGGGCGTCGCGCTGCGCCAGTTCGCCCGGCGGCGCCACTCCCAGCGACTTGGCGGGACTCAGCAGTTGCGCCCGCGCCGCAAGGTAGCCGGGCGCCAGCAATTCACGCTGCGGCACGGCGACGAAATCGGCATCGCCCAGGTAGCGCTTGCGGTCGGCGAAAGCGAGCCGGCCCGCTTCGGCGAACCAGTGCACGGCCGCCGGCGACAGCGGCGGCGCCTGCGCGAACGGCACGCGTTCGAGCACGCCGAGCATCTGCAGCACGCTGATGCCGCCCGATGATGGCGGCGGCATGCCGCAAACGCGCCAGACGCGGTAGCTGCCGCAGACGGGATCGCGCACGATGGCTGCGTACGCCGCGAGATCGGCCAAGTCGAGATCGCCGCCGGCCGCGCGCGCCGCGGCGACGACTTCCACGGCCAGCGCACCATGGTAGAAGGCCTGCGGCCCGGCCAGCGCCAGTTCGCGCAAGCTGGCCGCCAGCGCCGGGTTGCGCAGCGTTTCGCCCACCGCCAGCGCACTGCCGTCGTCATGGTAGAAAAGCACGCGCGCCTGGGCATCGTTGCGCAGGAAGGCATCGTCGCGCAGCAGTTGATGCAGGCGCGGCGACACCGCGAAACCGGTTTCCGCCAGCCGCACGGCCGGCGCGAATAGTTGCGGCCACGCCATCTTGCCGTAGCGTCCGTGCACCGCCGCGAGCAGCGCGACGATGCCCGGCGTGCCGATGGACCGGCCGGTGGCGACGACGTCGCGAAATTGCGCACCGGCGAAGCGATCCGGCGTCGCGGCGTGCGGCGCGGTTTCGCGGCCGTCGTACGCGGACAGCTTGCGCGCCTTGGCATCCCAATACAGCATGAAGCCGCCGCCGCCGATGCCGGAGGACTGCGGCTCGACGACGTTCAGGACGAGCTGCGCCGCAACGGCGGCATCTACGGCGCTGCCGCCCGCGCGCAGGACATCGACGGCGGCGGCGGTCGCATGGGGATTGGCCGTCACGGCCATGAAGCGCTTGCCGCCGACGGCAGCGCGCGGCGCAAATCCGGTCGCCGCTTCCGGCTGCGCCGGCACCTGGGCAGTCGCCCAAAGCGGGAGGCAAAGCAACAGGGCAAAAAGTCGTTTCATAACGAAACGGGCCGCCCTAAGGCGGCCCGTCGAACTAGCTCAACGCTTGGATCACGCCACCAGCGGCACGATCAGCAGCGCCACGATGTTGATGATCTTGATCAGCGGGTTCACCGCGGGGCCGGCCGTATCCTTGTACGGGTCGCCCACGGTGTCGCCGGTCACCGCCGCCTTGTGGGCTTCGGAACCCTTGCCGCCGAAGTGGCCTTCCTCGATGTACTTCTTGGCGTTGTCCCAGGCACCGCCGCCGGTGGTCATCGAGATCGCGACGAACAGGCCCGTCACGATCGTGCCCATCAGCACGCCGCCCAGCGCCTTGACGCCGGCACCCGGCCCCATCAGCACGTTCATCGCAACAGCCGTGGCAATAGGCACCAGCACAGGCAACAGCGACGGGATCATCATTTCCTTGATTGCCGCCTTGGTCAGCATGTCGACGCAGGTGCCGTACTCGGGCTTGGCCGTGCCTTCCATGATGCCCTTGATTTCCTTGAACTGGCGGCGCACTTCGACCACCACCGAACCGGCGGCGCGGCCGACGGCTTCCATGCCCATCGCGGCGAACAGGTAAGGCACCATGCCGCCGATGAACAGGCCGATGATGACTGCCGGATCGGAGAGGTCGAACAGGAACGTCGAACCGACCTTGGCAGCCTGCAGGCCGTGCGTGAAGTCGGCGAACAGCACCAGCGCGGCGAGGCCGGCGGAACCGATGGCGTAACCCTTCGTCACGGCCTTGGTCGTATTGCCGACGGCGTCGAGCGGATCGGTGATGGCGCGCACGCTGTCGGGCAGGTTCGCCATTTCAGCGATGCCGCCGGCGTTGTCGGTGATCGGGCCGTAAGCGTCGAGCGCAACGATGATGCCGGCCATCGACAACATCGAGGTGGCGGCGATGGCGATGCCGTAGAGACCGCCCAGGGTGTAGGACGCCCAGATCGCAACGCACACCGACAGCACCGGCCAAGCAGTAGACCGCATCGACACGCCGATACCAGCGATGACGTTGGTGCCGTGACCGGTGGTGGAGGCTTGCGCGATGTGGCGCACCGGCGCGAACTCGGTCGCCGTGTAGTACTCGGTGATCATCACCATCAGGCCCGTCAGCACGAGGCCGACGACGGCCGCACCGTAGAGGCGCATGTGGGCGCCGCCGCTGATGTTCATGACGGCATCGAGGGCATGATCGTCGATGAAGTTGATGGTGATCGGGTAGAAGGCGATCAGCGCCAGCACGCCGGCGGCGATCAGGCCCTTGTAGAGCGCGGTCATGATCTTCTGGCCGGGCGAAACCTTGACGAAGAAGACGCCGATGATCGAGGCGATGATCGAGAAGCCGCCCAGCACCAGCGGATAGGTCACCGCCTGTTCGGCGTAACCCTTGAGGATCAGCGAACCGAGCAGCATGGTCGCGACCATGGTCACGGCATAGGTTTCGAACAAGTCGGCAGCCATGCCGGCGCAGTCGCCGACGTTGTCGCCGACGTTGTCGGCGATCACCGCGGGGTTGCGCGGGTCATCTTCGGGAATGCCGGCTTCGACCTTGCCCACCAGGTCGGCGCCAACGTCGGCGCCCTTGGTGAAGATGCCGCCGCCAAGACGCGCGAAGATGGAAATCAGCGAGGAACCGAAGCCCAGGCCCACCAGCGGGTGCAGGATATGTTCCATCTCCATGTCGCCGCCGTTCGCCTTGAGAAAGGCGTAGTAGCCGGCAACGCCGAGGAGGCCGAGGCCGACGACCAGCATGCCGGTGATGGCGCCGCCCTTGAAGGCGACGTTGAGCGCTTCGTTGAGGCCGGTACGCGCCGCTTCAGCCGTGCGCACGTTGGCGCGCACCGACACGTTCATGCCGATGAAGCCGGCGGCGCCCGACAGCACGGCGCCGATGACGAAGCCGACCGCCGTGGTCATGCCGAGGAAAATCCCGATGAGGACGGCCAACACCACCCCCACCATGCCGATGGTCGTGTACTGGCGCTTGAGATACGCCTGCGCGCCTTCCTGCACGGCGGCTGAGATTTCACGCATGCGGTCGTTGCCGGTCGGCTGCGCAATGATCCACTTACTCGATATGAAGCCGTAGGCGATTGCCGCCACGGCGCATACCAGTGCGAACATAAGTCCCGATGACATAGATTCTCCCCTCTTAATTGAATAAAGCCAGTTTATAAGTCTATCATACCCCGCGAGCGTTAAGCTCGCGGGGCTGCCACTTCTTCCCTTGGATCAGAGCTTGAACTCCGGCAGCTTCTTCGGCGCGGCGACGTTCTTCAGCGTCACGTATTGCGGCAAGCCGTCCTTGTAGGGCGGATAGTCTTCGCCTTTCATCAGCGGGCCCAGGTAGGTGCGGCATCTCTCGGTAATGCCGAAGCCGTCGGTGGTGATGAAGTTCTTCGGCATCATCTTCTCGACGTTGGCCACCTTCGCCAGCGGCGCCATGCCGACCTTCCACTTGTAAGGCTTGTCGGAAACGCGGTCGATGGTCGGCATGACCGAGTTGTGGCCTTTCAGCGCAAATTCCACCGCCGCCTTGCCGGTCGCGTAAGCCTGATCGACGTCCGCTTTCGACGCGATGTGGCGTGCCGCGCGCTGCATGTAATCGGCGACGCCCCAGTGGAACTTGTGGCCGAGAGCGTCCTTGATCATGTTCGCGACCACCGGCGCCGCGCCGCCCAATTGCGCGTGGCCGAAGGCATCCCGCGTCCCCTGTTCGGCGAGGAACTTGCCGTCGGGATAGTGGCAGCCTTCGGAGACGACCACGGTGCAGTAGCCGAATTTCTTGACCAGCGCGTCGACCTTGGCGAGGAATTTCTTCTGGTCGAACAGGACTTCCGGAAACAGCACGATGATGGGCAGTTCCTGATCCTTGGTCGAGGCCATCGCACCGGCGGCGGCGATCCAGCCGGCGTGCCGGCCCATGACTTCGAGCACGAAGACCTTGGTGGAGGTCTTGGCCATCGAGCGCACGTCGAAGGTGGCTTCGAGCGTAGACACGGCGATGTACTTGGCGACCGAGCCGAATCCCGGGCAATTGTCGGTAATCGGCAGGTCGTTATCGACCGTCTTCGGCACATGAATGGCCTGCAACGGATAGCCCATCGCCTCGCCGAGCTGCGAAACCTTGAGACAGGTGTCGGCCGAGTCGCCGCCGCCGTTGTAGAAGAAATAGCCGATGTTGTGCGCTTTGAAGACCTCGATCAGGCGCTCGTATTCGCGGCGATTGGCCTCGATGCTTTTCATCTTGTAGCGGCAGGAGCCAAAGGCGCCAGAAGGCGTATGGCGCAGCGCGGCAATGGCGCGGGCGGACTCCTTGGTGGTATCGATCAGGTCTTCGGTGAGGGCGCCGATGATGCCGTTGCGTCCGGCAAAGACCTTGCCGATGCGGTCCTTGTGCTTGCGCGCGGTTTCGATGACGCCGCAGGCCGAGGCGTTGATGACGGCCGTCACCCCGCCCGATTGAGCGTAGAAAGCATTCTTCTTCATCGTCACCTCTGCTACTTGGAAAGTGCAGCGAACGCGCTGTCGCGAATTTCCTCTACCTTGCCCTGGCCGGCAATGCGGCGATACTGGGGCGCCGTGGCATCGCCGACGGCGGCCCACTTCGAGTAGTACTCGACGAGCGGCTTGGTCTGGGAATGGTAAACCTCGAGGCGCTTCTTGACGGTTTCTTCCTTGTCGTCGTCACGCTGGATCAGCGGTTCGCCGGTGACGTCGTCGCAACCCGCGACCTTGGGCGGATTGAACTTGACGTGATAGGTCCGTCCCGAAGCCACATGGACGCGGCGACCGCTCATGCGGCCAATGATCTCTTCGTCGGGGACGTCGATTTCGAGCACGTAGTCGATGCGAACGCCGGCTTCCTTCATGGCCTCGGCCTGCGGAATGGTGCGCGGGAAACCGTCGAACATGTAGCCCTTGGCGCAGTCGGCCTCCTTCAGGCGATCCTTGACCAGTCCGATGATGATGTCGTCGCGCACCAGGCCGCCGGCATCCATGATCTTCTTGGCTTCGACGCCCAGCGGCGTGCCGGCCTTGACGGCGGCGCGCAGCATGTCGCCCGTGGAAATCTGGGGGATGCCGTACTTTTCTTTGATGAAATTGGCTTGAGTGCCCTTGCCCGCGCCGGGGGGGCCCAACAGAATGAGTCTCATGCGTGTTCCCTTGGTGTATATCTCAATGGAAGGATTATATTATTTTATGAACATCCACTCTGACCGACGCAACCATAATCCGAAACAGGATTCCCGATCAATGGATGTATCGATGATTCTATACTTTCGTCTTATCGAGATTTATGGGCTCGGAGGCGCGGACCTGGCGGCGGCCTGAAAGCGCTGCCTGACGCGCTCGAGATCTTCGCTCGTATCGACGCCCGGCGCCGGCGCCGCCGCGCATTCGATGACGCGGATGGCATAACCATGCCAAAGCGCGCGCAGTTGTTCCAAGGATTCCCACGTTTCGCAGGGCGCCGGCGCCAGGCTGCCGTAGCGCTGCAGGAAGGCGACGCGGTAGCCGTACAGGCCGATGTGCCGCCAGGCCGTGAAGCCCGCCGGCAAGACGTCGCGCGCCGCGGCGAAGCCGTCGCGATGCCAGGCGATCGGGGCGCGCGAAAAATACAGCGCGCGGCCCGACGCGGCGATGACGACCTTGACGACATTGGGGTTGAAGAACTCTTCCGCGGCGGTGATCGGATGCGCTGCCGTCGCGATCGCCGCCTGCGGGTCGCCGGCCAGCGCGGCAGCCGTGGCGGCGATCAGCTGCGGATCGATCAGCGGCTCGTCGCCCTGGACATTGACGACGATGTCGTCATCCGCCCAGCCGAGCCGCTGCGCCACCTCGGCGATGCGGTCGGTGCCGCTGGCATGGTCGGCGGACGTCATCACGGCCTGATGGCCATGCGCCGCGACGACCTCGGCGACGCGACTATCGTCGGTGGCCACCCAGACGCCGAGCGGTTGCGCTTGCAACGCCGCCTCGACCACGCGCACCACCATCGGCTTGCCGGCGATGTCCGCCAGCGGTTTGCCCGGCAGACGCGAAGACGCGTAGCGGGCGGGAACGACGATGCGAAATGATCCCCCCCCGAAAACCTCGCTCCGCTCGGTTCTCCCCCCAGGGGGCGAAGAAACGCTTGGGGCGGCCCGGCGCGTTTCTTTGGCCGTCACACTTCCTCGGCCGGAACCTGACGCGCTTCGTCTTCGAGCATCACCGGGATGTCGTCCTTGATCGGATAGGCCAGACGGCAGCCCTTGCAGACCAGTTCGGACGCCGTCTTGCGGTAGTCGAGCGGCCCCTTGCACACCGGGCAGACGAGGATTTCAAGCAGGCGGACGTCCATTGACTTTCTCCATGACGAAGGTGGCGAGATCGGGCTCGATCTGCGCATCCACCGGCAACACCCACACGGGCAGCGGTGACAGGCCGCGCAATTTTACTCCATCCTTTTCCGTCGCCAGGAGGGCGTCGCCGGCGAAATCCAGATCGGCGGCGACGTAGCGATGATGATCGGGAAAGGCATGCGTCTCGCAACGCAGGCCGAGCGCCGCGAGGTGATCGAAGAAGCGTTGCGGCACGCCGATGCCGGCGACCGCATGCAGACGCTGCGCGGAAAAATCTGCAGCATCGCGAGTGCTCGCCGCCGCATCGAGGGAAACGAAACGTTCGCCCTGAATGCGCATGTCGAACGTCGGAACGCCGCGCACGTCGATGTCCACCGCGCCGTTCTTCACTACGGCATCGACCGTCGCCAGTCTCGCTACCGGCTCGCGGCAGGGACCGGCCGGCTGCATCCAATGATTGGCGAGCAGGCGGGCATCGATCACCGCGATCTCGATGTCGCGCGCCAGCCGATAGTGCTGGAGCCCGTCGTCGCTGACGATGACGTCGCAGGCCGGGTAGCGCGCCAGCAGAGCCTGTGCCGCGGCGACACGGTCGCTGCCGACGAACACCGGACAAGCGGCCCGCGCCTTCAGGAGCAGCGGCTCGTCGCCGACGACGTCGGCAGCGTCCCCGGGCTGCACCTCGCGCACGCCTTTGCCGCTGCCGCCGTAGCCGCGGCTGACGATGCCCGGATGGCGGCCGCGCGCCGCCAGTACCTTCACCAGGGCCAGCACCAGCGGCGTCTTGCCGGCACCGCCGGCGGCGATATTGCCGACGACGATCACCGGCACCGGCAGCCGCATCGACTTCAACCAGCCGGCGCGATAGGCGCGCCGGCGCAGGAAGACGAGCAGGGAAAACAGCAGCGCGGCGGGCAGCAACAAATGCGCTGCGAGCCCGCGCTTTTGCCAGACGGCGATCACTGCTTCTGTTGGGTGGCGAACGAGATGTGCGTCAGCCCCGCATGCTGCGCGGCCTGCATGACGTCGATCACGCTCTGATGTGTGGCCTTGGCATCGGCGTTGATGATGATGACCGGCTCCTTGGCGCCGTTGCCGGCGGCGCGCTTCAAGGCCGCCGCGATGGCGTCGACGTCGCGGCTGCCGACGGGCGCCTTGTTGACCATGACATCGCCCTGGGCAGTGACGACGACGTTGATCTCGCTCGGCTGGTCCTGATTGACCTGGGTATCGGCCGTCGGCAGGTTGATTTCGAGACCGGCGAATTTCGAGTAGGTAGTGGTGATCATGAGGAAGATCAGGATCACCAGCAGCACGTCGATCATCGGGATCAGGTTGATCTCGGGTTCTTCGCGGGGGCGGCCACGCTGGAAATTCATGCCGGCGTCTCGAAAAAAATCAGGCGCGTTCGCCGTGCACCAGTTCCACGAGCTTGACGGCCTGCTGCTCCATCTCGATCACCAGGCTATCGACCTGGGCGCGGAAGTGGCGATAGAAAATCATGCTCGGAATGGCGATGATGAGGCCGAAGCCGGTGTTGTAGAGGGCCACCGAAATGCCGTGGGCCAGCGCCTGCGGATTGTTGCCCGCAGCGGTGGACGAGCCGAAGATTTCGATCATGCCGACCACCGTGCCGAACAGCCCCATCAGCGGGCTGATCGAGGCGATGGTGCCGAGGCTGGTGAGGAAGCGTTCCAGTTCGTGCGCCACGCCGCGGCCGGCCTCTTCGATGGCTTCCTTCATGATCTCGCGCGAATTCCGGGTGTTGCGCAGCCCGGCGGCGAACACGCGCCCCAGCGGCGAATGATTGTCGAGCCGCTTCAGCATCTCGTCGCTCGCGCCCGATTTCCTGAACTCGGCGATCACGCTTTGCAGCAGGCCCGGCGGCACGATCTTGGCGCGGCGCAGGGCTCCGGCGCGCTCGATGATGAGCGCCACGGACAGTATGGATGCCAACAGCAGCGGCCAAATCGGCCAGCCGGCCGCCTGGATGATGGAAAACACGGATAAGCCTTTCGCGCGTTAAACGGGCCAGCGCGCACTTTATCGTCAAGGGCGCGATTCAGCAAGGAAAGATAGGCCGATTTCGCCGCGCCAGTTCGGCTGATCTTGCCCGGAGCGCGCGCTACAATCGCCGCATGATGAATGAAGGCACGGATGCCGCCGGGGTCGTGCAGTCTTGGCTCGCGCACCTCGATGCGCGGGCCGCCACACCACTGTGCCAGGCCGAATTGCCGCCGCGCCCGGCCGCGGCGTTGGCCGCGCTGGCCGCCGAGGCGTTGGCGCGCGGCCGCAGCCTGACCATCGTCGTTGCCGACGACGAACCGCTGCCGGACATCTCCAACGCGCTCGATCTCGGCCTGCGTCCGCTGTGCCTGGTATTGCCCGCCGCCGACTATGCCGTTCGCATCGCGCTGCGGGCGACGCTGTCGCTGCTGAAGAGCCGGCTCGCGCGCGACGACGCCGAAGGCCCGGCCTGGGCGGCGCAGCGCGCCCGCCTCGCCGACGACGCCGAATTGTGGCAATCGGCGCTGGCCTGGAGCCAGCGCGGCCTCGACCGCGAATCCTGGCCGCCGGGCATCGCGCAACTGTTTCCGGTGCACATTCTGCCGCTGGCGATGGCTCAAGTGCTGTCGGCGCCGACCGACTGGGTCGCCCTGGTCCAGCCCGAACGCCTGCCCGCCGACGTGCGCACCGCCTGGCCCGGCGCGCTGCGCACGCTGCTGCTCGGCGGCGGCGCCATCCCGGCCGGCCGCGGCGCGCTCACCGTCGTCGATGCGACAGCCCGGCTGCGCGGCGAACTCGAACTTCTGACGCAGGAACTCGCCGAACTCGAACTGGAATTGGCCACCGCGCAGGCCGAGATCGGCGAATTCACGCGCCGCTATGCCGGCGTCGTCGGCCACCGCATGGCCGAACTCGACCGCCTGCAGGCGCAGATCGCCGCAGCGCGGGCGGAACGCGAACCCGACAACGCCGAGGCGCACCGCTGCGCCGAACGGGCGCAAGCCCAGGCCGAGCAAACCCGGCGCGAGAAGGCGCGCTTTGCCGACCTCGGCCGCGAGGAAGCGCCCGCCTTCGCGCCCAGCCGCGACATCAAGAAGCTCTACCGCTACCTGGCGCAGAAGATCCACCCCGACCGCGCCCGGGACGAGCGCGACCGCAGCTGGCGCACCCAGTTGATGACGGAGGCCAACCGCGCCTATCGCAGCGGCGACGAATCGGGCTTGCGCGAAATCCTGTCGCTGTGGCAGGAAGGCCAGGGCCGCACGCCCGCCGGCCAGGAGACCGGCGCCACCTCCGCCAACCTCATGGCGCAGGTCGCCGGCGTGCGCCGGCGCGTCGCCGAAATCGAAGCCGAGCTCAACGGGCTCTACGGCTCGCGGCTCTACGAATTGTTCGCCGCCGCCAACATGGCGCGTCGCCAGGGGCGCGACTTGCTGCAGGAAATGGCCGACCGGCTCGACCTCCAGATCGCCGCCGCGCAGGCCGAGCTCGACGGCACGCTGCCCGACATCCCGGCCGCGAATCCCCGCCGCTGAGCCGGCGGCGCGATTGCGTCAGTTGAGGCGCGTGCCCTTGCCGACGCGCTCGAGGAACGCCCGCGCCTCCTCGTGGCCGTGACCGGCGGCCATGCGCAGCCACTTCATGGCCAGCTTGAGGTTCTTCGCCACGCCGGTGCCGCGGTAATAGGCGCAACCCAGTTCGTGCTGCGCGCTGGTCTCGCCCATCAGCGCGGCGCGCCGCAGCCAGCGCGCCGCCAGGCGCAGGTCGCGCTTGGCGCCGTGGCCGTGCAGCAGGCAGAAGCCGAGGTTGTACATGGCATAGGCATCTTCATGCTGGGCGACGGCCTGTTCGTACCAGCGGAAGGCTTCGCGCAAGTTGCAGGCGACGCCCTGGCCGAAATAGTACATGTCGCCGAGCGCCACCTTGGCATCGAATTGCGATGCCGCCTTGCGGTACCACAGCAAGGCCTCGACATGATCCACGGCCGTGCCCAGTCCATGACGATAGCATTCTCCGAGCATGAACGAGGCGCGGCGGTGACCCAGCTCGGCGGCCTTGCGATAACACGCCAGGGCGCGCGCCATCTCCTGCGCATCGTCGTGGCTGGCGAAATGGCGCTCGCCCTTGGCGAACCAGTAGCGCTCCAGCTCGCCCAGCGCCGACGGCCAGCCGGCCTCGGTGGCGGCGCGCAGCATTTCCTCGCCGCGGCGAATGTCGGCCGGCACGCCGATGCCGTGCAAATGGCAGCGGCCGAGCTCGGCCATGCCGTGAGCATCGCCGGCAACGGCAGCGGCGCGATAGTGCCCGAGCGCCGCGATCGGGTCCGCCGCCAGGCCTTCGCCATGCTCACAGCATTCGCCGAGCCAGACATGGGCCTGGGCGTCGCCGCCGTCGGCGGCGCGGCGATACCAGGCGACGGCGAGCGCAGGATTTTCGGCGACGCCTTCGCCCCAGCGATAGCAGTGGCCGAGCTTGATCTGGGCGCGGGCATGGCCCTGGCGGGCGGCCGAACGCCACCAGCGCAGCGCTTCCTCCATGTCCGGGCCGGCCTGCCCGCGGCCGGCGGCGCAGGCGACGCCGAGTTCGAATTCCGCCTCGCGGTTGCCGCGCTCGGCGGCGCGGCGATACCAGGCCAGACCGGCCTCGGGATCGCGCGTCACGCCGAAGCCGAAGGTGTAGCACTGGCCGAGCAGGAACATGGCGCCGGCGATCTGCTTGCGCGCCGCGGCGCGAAACCACGTCACCGCTTCGGCCTGGTCGGCCGGCGTGCCCTCGCCGGCATACAGGCACATGCCCAGGCAGAACATCGCCGGAGCGAGATCGGCTTCGGCGGCGACGCGCCAATGGCGTACGGCGGCGGCACGATCCTGCGGCACGCCGCGGCCGAAGAAGCAACAGCGCGCCAGCAGGTCGGCTGCCGGCGCCAGGCCGTGCGCGGCGGCGAGTTCGAGCCAGCGCGCGGCAGCGCCGAAATCCCGCGCCACATGCTGGCCGGTGTAGTGCAGCCGGCCGAGCCAATACTGCGCCAGGTGCGATTGGCGCTCGGCCGCCTTGCGCAGCAACGCCAAGGCGCGTTCGCCGTCGCTGTCGACGCCGTGGCCGCGCAGCAGGCACAGCGCCAACCAGATCATGCCGCGGCTGTCCTCGCGCTGCGCCGCGCGTTCGAACAGGCGCGCGGCTTCGGCGTAATCGCGGGGCAGGCCGAAGCCCTGGTAGAGCAGCCAGCCCAGCACCGCCTCGCCAGCCGGACAGGATTTCTCCGCGCTTTTCGACGCCCAGTTCACGGCCTGGGCATAGGACTTCGCCATGCCCTCGCCCGCCGCCAGGCGCCAGGCGAGTTCCGCCTGCGCCGTCGGATTGCCGCCCTCGGCCATGCGCTTGAGTTCGAGCGCCGGCACGCGCTGCCAGAACTCGTCGGCGTGGCCGATCAACTCCAGACCTTGCGCTGCGCCGCGCTCGACCAGGCTGCTGTCCAGGACTTCCCGGAAGAAGCCCATCAGCACCGGCAAGCGCAGGGGAACGAGTTCGTTGGCCACGGAGAGTCCGCAATCGGAAGACCCTGAGAGCCTAATGGAAAGCGCGGCAAAGGCTTATCCACAAAAACTGTGGAAAAGTCTGTGAGTCCCTTGCCTTGAACGCCGCTAAGTCGGCCACCGCAAAGGACTTTCTCGCCACTGCCGCAAAAACATGCAACATTATCTTCTTTATAATCATTGCCTTACAACGATCGCCCTGCCGGGCAGCCGGTCTTCGGCCGGCCGCGGCCGAAAAGCCCGCAATTGTGGATCATGTAGAATCGACCGCCTCCCCCAGCCAGTCTGCGAGCCCGTTTTGGCCCCCTCCATTCTCACGGTATCGGAACTCAACCGACTGGCGCGCAGCGCCATCGAGCAGCGCCTGCCCCTGCTCTGGGTCAGCGGCGAAGTCTCCAACCTGACGCGGGCGCCCTCCGGCCACGTCTATTTCTCGCTCAAGGACAGCGCCGCCCAGGTGCGCTGCGTGATGTTCCGCGGCCGCGCGCAACTGCTGCCCTGGCGCGTCGAGAACGGCCAGCAGGTCGAAGCCCAGGCGCTGGCCACGCTCTACGAGGCGCGCGGCGATTTCCAGCTCAACGTCGAGAGCCTGCGCCGCGCCGGCCTCGGCAAGCTCTACGAAGCCTTCGTGCAACTGCGCGAGCGGCTCGCCGCCCAAGGCCTGTTCGACGCGGCCGCCAAGCGCGCCGTGCCGCGCTTTCCGCGCCGCATCGGCGTCGTCACCTCGCCCACGGCCGCGGCGCTGCGCGACGTCCTGGCCGCCCTGTCGCGCCGCGCCAGGCATGTTCCCGTCATAATCTATCCGACGCTCGTGCAAGGCGATGGCGCAGCGGCACAGATCGCCGCGGCCATCGCCACGGCCGGCGCGCGCGCCGAATGCGACGTGCTGCTGGTCGCCCGCGGCGGCGGCAGTCTCGAAGATCTTTGGGCCTTCAACGACGAGGCCGTGGCACGGGCGATTCGCGCCTGCCCGCTGCCCGTCATCGCCGGCATCGGCCACGAAACCGACGTCAGCATCGCCGACATGGCCGCCGATCTGCGCGCCGCCACGCCCACCGCCGCGGCCGAATTCGCCAGCGCCGGCTGGCATGCAGCCGCCGAGGAAATCGCCGGCCTCGCTCTGGCCCTGAAGCAGGCCATGCGGCAACACATGGAACGGCGCATGCAGGCCATCGACCTGCTCGCGCACGGGCTCGTCCATCCTGCCGAGCAATTGGCGCACGCGCGGCAGCGGCTGTCCCACCTGGCGACGCGCATCGCCGCGAACGTCAGTCGCGGCCTGCATCGCCGCGCCGCCGACCTGGCCGCGACGCGGCTGCGCTTCGTGCGCCTGCGGCCGACGACCGAAGCCGCGCGCAGCCGGCTGCTGCGCGCCGGCCTCGGCCTGCGCCAAGCGACGGCGAGGCTGCTCGCGCAGCGACGCGCGCAGCTCGAAACGCTGGCCGCGGCGTTGACCGCACTCAGCCCCGCAGCCACGCTCGGCCGCGGCTACAGCATCGTGCGCGATGCCCATGGCGCCATCGTGCGCGATGGCGGCACGCTCAACGCGGGCGATGCGCTTTCGCTGCGCTTCGCCAAAGGCGGCGGCGAAGCGGTTGTCATCACGGCAGTTCCCGACTAAGATACTCAAGCATACTATCCCAACCCCCTCAGGAGAAAAAACATGGAACATACCCTGCCCCCGCTGCCCTTCGCGCTCGACGCCCTGGCGCCGCACATGTCGAAGGAAACCCTCGAATACCATTACGGCAAGCATCACCAGGCCTACGTCACCAACCTCAACAATCTCATCAAGGGCACCGAGTACGAAAAGCTCGACCTCGAGGCCATCGTCAAGAAAGCGCCGGCCGGCGGTCTCTACAACAACGCCGCGCAAGTGTGGAACCACACGTTCTTCTGGAACTGCCTGAAGCCCGCCGGCGGCGGCGTTCCCAGCGGCGCGCTGGCGGCGGCGATCGAGAAGAAGTGGGGCTCCTTCGACGAATTCAAGAAGTCCTTCCAGACCTCCGCCGTCGGCAACTTCGGCTCCGGCTGGACCTGGCTGGTGAAGAAGGCCGACGGTTCGGTCGACATCGTCAACATGGGCGCCGCCGGCACGCCGCTGACCACCGGCGACAAGGCGCTGCTGTGCATCGACGTCTGGGAACACGCCTACTACATCGACTATCGCAACGCACGGCCGAAATTCGTCGAGGTCTTCCTGAACGCTCTCGCCAACTGGGACTTCGCAGCGAAGAACTTCGCCTGAAGCCACGCTTCTTGTTTCGTGAGAATGAAGTCGTAACCGTGGGAATAGAGTCGTAATTTTTCCCGACCCACGTTGGAATAGAGTCGTAATCGAGAATGGGCACCCACGGTGCCCATTCTTTTGACCGCTCCTCGGCCATCGCTGCCCGTGACCGGGGTGATACCGATCGGCCGGTATGTCGCGGTCACCCGACGACGGCTAAGAAGCCAAGCCCTTCACGGCGGTATCGACTAGAGGAGCACGCAGTGCCGGATCATCTGTCGGTCGCCGGATCGTGTCATTTTGGACATTCTGTTGGGGAAGCGGTTGCCTGACGCAACCAGGCGATCAGGTCGGCGCGCTCCTGCGGATTCGGTATGCCCGCGTAGGTCATGGCGGTGCCGGGTACCATGCGCGCCGGATTGGCAAGGAAGCGATCCAGCGTCCTTGCATTCCAGATGATCTTCGACTTGACCATGGCCGGCGAGTAGGCGAAGCCCGGCACGCTGCCGGCGCGGCGCCCGAAGAGCCCGCAATGCTTGGGCCCGGTGCGGTTGTACGCCAGCGCGTGGCACGCGAGACAGCGGCCGTAAATGACCTCGCCTCGCGCTGGGTCGCCCGGCGCGGGAGCGGCAACGGCGATGGAAACCTGCACCGCCAGCGCAAGCAGCGCGGCGGCGGCGCATAGAGGTCTCATGACACGAACGCGGCGGGCACCGGATTCTCGCCGAGGACCTGGCGCAGGATCGCCCAGTGCATCGCCTCGTCGCCCAGGATGCTGGCGGCAGCCTTCGCCAGGTCGCGGTCATGGAACAAAGGCACGGCGCCCAGGTAGGCACTGACCGCGCCGCGCTCGAGCCCGGCGGCGAAATTCAGCACGTCGTTCTGTGTCTTCAGCTTGTCGGTCGGGAATTCGTACTTGCTCTTGGCCTCCACCGGCGTGCCACCCAGTTTGCGGATGGTCTGTGTCAGGACATCCGCATGCTCCTTGTGCTGCCCCTGGAACTGGACCGCGACATCGAGGATCGGTTTCTGCAAGAGGCCGCTGCCGGCGCCGACGCTGTAAGCAGCGATGGCTTCCAATTCGGCGCCCAGCGCCGTATTGAGAATGCGGACGTCGGACTGCGCATCGCCGCCTTTCTTCTTGCCGTGTTCCGCGGCCAGGGCGGGACGGCCGGCCAGCAGGGCGACGGTTCCGGCCGAGAGCAGCGCACTGGTCGAGCCGGCCAGGAAACGGCGACGGCTCAGGTCTTCCAGCGCGGCAAAGGGATTATTGATGCGGACAATCATGATGATCTCCTTCAGGGGGACGGTGGAACAAGGTCTCCCTGGAATCAGGGAGCGTTGAGACGGCCAGGCCAAGGCGGGCGCATACGCGTGACACGATGCGGTCGCAACGACGGCCGTCGAATGCGAAGACGTTTTCCAGCAGGGGGCCGAGGTGCTGGCCCAAGGCGTCCCGCAATTGGGCTCGGGCGCGCAAGAACCGCGTCTTCGTGTTGGCCTGGGAGATTCCCAGGGATGCGGCGGTCTCTTCAACGCTCAAGCCTTCCACCGCGCGCAGGATGAAGACGGTGCGGTAGGTCGCCGGCAGTCCGTCGATGGACGATTCGATGAGACGCCGCAATTCGCCGCGTATCGCCAGCGACTCCGGCGTTTCTGGTCGGACGCTGTTGTCTCCGGCGGAAATCAACTCGATGTCGCCCTCTGTTTCAACCGGAATGCGGCGGCGGCGTTTACGCTCAAGCGCCTGGTTGACGATGATGCGGGTAAGCCAGGTCGCCAGTTGTGACTCGCCGCGGAAATCGGCCATTGCTCGATAGGCGTGGATGTAGCCGTCCTGGAGCGCATCCTCTGCTTCGGCGTCGTCACCCAGGATGCTGCGGGCAACACGAAACAAGCGGCGGTTGTGCTGGCGCATCATGCGCTCAAAGGCGTGAGGCTCGCCGCTGACGATGCCGGCTACCAGCGCAGCCTGCGGACTGGGTACATCGTTTGCGGAAGGATGGATGGACTCTTGCATGGCAGGCTCCGATGTTTGTCGATTAGATGGCGGATGGCGCCAAAAGGTGACAGTAACTTTCCCCGCCGATAGGATCAGCTGGCTTACCGCAGTGCCGTTGGCAGCGTGGATGCGCCGGCCCCTGGGCGCCGTGCTTCGCTACCATCGGTTACACGGTATTGAGTCCGGCTAAAGGTACGATGTCGAGACTAGTATTGCCCAGTCAATATCTTCTTTTGATGGCTCGTTCTTGGACTGCTCCGGCTTGCATAGGTCGTCTTGGGAGGCGGGCTTTCCAGGATCGTTCTTATCGAGAAGCTCGCTTTTCGCGACATCCTCTTTCCGGCCGTCGTCGGTCCGGCCGTCGTCGGTCGGCGTTCGGCGAAACTCGCACATGGGCTTATGGTTGTCTTCGCGTGAACCGGCGACAAATATTTTGTGCGAGTTGGGCAGCCTTGCGACGACTTTATCCAGGCGGACGTGGTCGGCAATAAGTGTGTATTTTCGAATAATCATGGACACACCTCCGTCAGATATCGACGTCTGTGTGAAGAAGATGCCCCGTGGAAGCAAGACCATTTGGATATTTCGTTGGGCAGCAAAATCACAGCAAGATCACACGCCACGGCAAGTTTTCCGCGTTACGACAGTCGGTACGGCAAATGAAAATGTAGCCACCCAGCTTCGATGCTGAGAGCGAAGACCATGACCAAGACGCAAAACATAAAGATGCAACAAGCACGTATGCCACGTAGGTACTCTGCGACTTCGCCCGCTTCCAAAACGACGACTCCATGGCAGGCACCGACAAGAACGTATTGTTCGTCCGACGGGTCCTGGCGATTCGGCTTGGGGATGTATTGACAGGTTCCATACGCCGCATCCGGATCTTCCTGATCGTCCGTCCAGCCGTCGGTAGCACCAAGATTTTTCACCAACCTGTTCATCATTGCCTTCTCCCGCATTCGCTACGGCCCGGATCGGTTACTCGGTCGCCTACCAAATCCCGGCAAAACTCTGCGGCCGGGACACTTCCGACGTGGACGCACGTAGGCCGTCATTCGTCTCACGGTTCTGCCCGCGACGCCATCGCCTCAAGCAAATCGTTCAGCGTCGTCAAGCACGCCTGCATTCGAACAGTGCGTTCCAACATCATCTTGCCTTGCACCATTTCCGCGAAATCAAACCCAATTTCCCTCAAGGTCATAAGCCAACCTACGAAATCGGCGGCGGCATTTTGTCGACACCGTTTGGTTCCGTCGCCGCCTGACGGATCAATAGGACAGCGAGCGCAAGGAACAGGATGTCGGCAACAAATAGTCCATCCCATAGCGCGGCGGCGTCCAGTTCGCGACCAAATACGCTAAGACGGCTGGCAATACTGGCAACGTTGGCAATGCCGCTTTGCCCATCGATGAAATGACCGACCGCCAGCACATTCAGAATTCCCACCCCGCAAAGCATGATCACTGCTAGGCCGAATCCGAAACTGAATATATTGACTCGCCGCATTGGTGTGCCGACCGCTTGCGGCGATGTAGCCGCCGTAGGCATCTCGAGGCTCTCGATATAGAAGGCATCCATGGCGTATAGAAGATTCAAGGACCGTGGCGAAGATTCACTCGCTTATTGGTAACGACACCGCACAAGCGCGCTCGCTGACGTATCCAATACTACTCACCCATTGGCCGCTTCGTCAATCAAATAAGCGACAACTATTGACAGGCGTGGATATGTACGATTATATTTGGCATGGTTTTCGACGTCTGCAATCGGTAGGCCCAGTACTTGGATAATTGACAGGAGGGATTCGGGTGTTGCGTCCATTTCGTTACTTAGCGTTGGTCTCGTTGTGTATTGGGCTTGCCCCGGCTTTCGCTGCACCGGAACTTGAGAAGGTGCGCACCTATTCGCAAACGAACTACCCTGGGTTCGTCCAGTTCGTGGCCAAGGAAACCGGGCTGTTTGCGAAATACGGGATCGACCCCGAATTGCGCTTCTTCCCAAGCGGCGCCCCCATCGTTCAAACAGCCGCCACGAAGGAGTGGGACATTGCCTTTCTCGGCGCCCCGCCGGCGGTGATAGGTGGGTCCGCCCTAGGCATTGTCACCATTGGACAGATATCCGACGAAGCGCCCTGGCATCAGCTCTACGGTCGTCCAGACTATGTCGCCAAGGTACTGGCCAATCCCGCGTCGCTCCGGGGCGCCAAGATATTTGTGACCACGCTGTCGACAGGTCATTACATGGTCGAGGCCTGCCTGCGCAAGTTCGGACTCGGCACGAACGATGTTTCAATCATCCCGAGCGAGCAGAGCGCCACCTTGTCCGCGTTCGCGTCCGGCCAGGGAGATCTGGCGCAAGTGTGGCCACCGTTCACGGCGTCCCTGAAGGAGCGCGGTGACCGCGTCCTGTGCGATGGCGAGCAAGCCGGGATCAGCGTTGGCACGGTTTGGGTCGCGACCAAGGACTTCGCCGCGCGGCGCCCCGACCTGGTGGTTCGATGGCTCAAGGCAAACGGCGACGCCGTCAAGTGGATCAAGCAGGACCCGGCACGCACAACGCAGATGTACCGGAAGTTCATGGCCCTCGCCGGGCAGTCTTTCACGGAGGCGACCGTCAAGGAGGTCGTCGCCATCGTCATGAAATCCAACACCCTGGAAGAGCAGTTGAAGTACATGACAGCCCCCGCCGGCGGCGAGCCGCCCATTGCCCGCATGTACGAGGGAATCGCGCAGTTCTTCATCCGCAATGGCCGGATGAAGTCAGTGCCCGACATTCCCGCGATGATCGACGCCTCGTTCCTGCTGAAGGCGGTACAGCCCTAGGACGCCGGAGGTGGAGCGCGCGGGCGTGGGAATCATCGAGGCTGACCTCGTCATGGACGCTGGCCCGTGCGAACGGGACATCCGGTCTGCAGCCAGAGGCAATGGCATCCGCTTCCAAAACGTGTCGATGTCGTTCGGCGGCAACCGCGGCGGGCACCCGACGCTTGCGGTGGACGACTTCTCCCTCGAAGTCGCCGAGAACGAGTTCCTGGTGATTGTCGGACCGTCGGGCTGCGGCAAGAGCACCCTTCTTGCGATGGCCGGCGGCTTGACGCAGCCGACGACCGGACGTCTCTCTCTCGGCGACGAACCGATCGTGAAGCCCGGTCCGGACAAAGCCATCGTTTTCCAGACCTTCTCGCTCTTTCCCTGGATGACGGTCATCGACAACATCGAGTTCGGCATGCGCCTCAACGGCGTGAGCCCGGCCGAGCGCCAGCGCCGCATCGACTATTACCTTCCCATCATCGGCCTCAAGGGCTTCGAGGATCATTACCCGAAACAGCTGTCCGGCGGCATGCAACAGCGCGTGGCCATCGCGCGCTGCCTCGTGCTGCGCCCGCGCCTGCTGCTGATGGACGAACCGTTTGCAGCACTCGATGCGCAAAATAGAACCGTGATGCAGGAGGAACTGGTGCGGGTCTGGTCCGCGCACCGCCCAACTGTCATCTTCGTTACCCATAGCGTCGAAGAGGCGGTGTTCCTGGCCGACCGCATCGTGGTCATGACGCGCCGGCCTGGGCGCATCAAAGACGTGATAGACGTGCGCGACACGACCGGAGCGCAGCATTGGCGCGCGGCGCCGCTGGACCAGGTAATGCGGCGCAGCGACTTCCAGGATCTGCGCGGTCGGGTATGGGACCTGATCCGCGACGAGATCGTCATTGAATAGGCGCACGACCTACTTGCGGGTTGGACAACTCGGTTTCGGGGCAGTCAGCCTCGGCGTGATTCTGTTCGCCTGGTGGCAGGTAACCGCAAACGGTATTGTCAGCGAGTTTCTGCTTCCTGCACCCGCCGCGGTATTTGAAGCCGCGCAGAGACTGAGCGCCGGCTATCTCGGTTCATCGCTAACGGCACATCTCGTCGCCAGCTTGTCCGTCGTGCTGAGCGGCTATATTGCTGCCGTGTTGATCGGCGTGCCGCTCGGCATCCTCATGGCATGGTCGCGGCCGGTCGATATTGCGATGGGACCGCTCGTTGCCATCCTGCGGCCGATACCACCGCCGGCTTGGATACCGCTGGCGATCCTCTGGTTCGGGATCGACCTGCCCGGCAAGACATTCATCGTCTTCGTCTCTTCGATCACTCCCTGCCTGATCAATGCCTACGTGGCGATCAAGGAAGTTCCGGCGAACCTGATCAACGCCGCGCGCATGCTCGGGGCCGGCAACGCCTCGCTGCTGTTCCGTGTCGCGATCCCGGCGGGGCTGCCGATGATTGCGAACGGCCTGCGCATCGCCCTGGGCAGCGCTTGGGCAACGGTCGTCGCGGCGGAACTCGTGGTCGCAACCGCTGGCTTCGGCTTCGTCATCATGAGTGGCTACCGCAACATCGAATCCGACATCATGGCTGCGGGCATGATCGCCGTCGCGGTGACCGGCTTCATCATGAACCTGCTTTTCCGCGAAGTGGAAAAGCGCGTCATCCCGTGGGCCGAACATGAGTGAACGGCGGCCGGACCCGACGCGGCTGCGGCGGTCTTCGCCGCAGCAAGCCGGGCTAGCAATGGCCGGTGTGGCGGCCTGGATATTGGTATGGTGGGGCGTCGTGTCGGTGTTCAAGGTGCCGCCGGAGTTCTTGCCGAGTCCTTGGCAGGTCGCGAAGAAGATCCTTTGGCTTGCCGCCAACGACATCGGCGAGGGCAAGCTTTGGCTTCATCTGGGGTGGAGCCTATTGCGCTTCCTGTCGGGATTTATGCTCGCCATGGCGCTCGGCGTCCCCCTCGGACTGTTGATGGGCCATTTCCGTCCGGCCCGGGAGATGCTCAATCCCTTGTTCGAGATGCTTCGCAACGTGCCGCCGATTGCCTGGGCACCGTTTTCGCTCCTGTGGTTCGGCGCAAGTTTCGGCTCTCAAGCCTTCGTCATTTTCGTCGCAGCGTTCCCGCCGATATTGATGAACACTCAGCAAGGCGTCCGATTGACGGACAAAGGGCTGATCAGCGCAGCGCGCATGCTCGGCGCGGGATCGTTCACGCTGCTGTTCGAAATCGGCTTGCCGGCTGCCGCGCCGGCGGTGATTGCCGGACTCCGGATCGGACTCGCCAACGGCTGGCTGGCCTTGGTGGGTGCGGAAATCATCGCCGGGCCGGGCGCACTTACCGGCTTGGGTTTCCTGGTCCTCGTCGGCCAGCAGAATCTTCAGGCAACCATCACCATCGGCGCCATGGCGCTGATCGGCATCATAGGAGCCTCGCTGGACTATGCTCTATGTCGGCTCGAAGCCAGCGTAGCGAGAGGCGCGTAGCGTTGCGGAGCGCCCCTGCGCTTCAAGCCGCCGCGCAAACCTCCTGAGGCTGGAACAAACCGGGGGCACACCGATCCGGCAACTGCACATGCGGATGACTGTACATCCCGCCGAGCGCCACGGCGCCGCTGAGCCGATGCAGGTCATAGTGACAAACAATGGTCACCTGCGGATAACGGAGAAGCATTCCGTTAAGGAGGCTTTCATATTCCATCATGCGCTCGACGCCCGGCGCGCCCGACAAGTACCACGTCATTTCACCCGAGATAAGAATCTTGTCGTAACCGCTCGCGCGCCAGCTAAGAATCGCGGCTTCCATGAAGTCGATCATGCGCTCGGGCACGAAGGTGCCGCTTCGCAAATAGGACTCGGCCGGAACCAGGAGCTTGAGCAGGCCGTCTGCGGCAAGGCGGTCGGGATCCCAGCCGCCGGAGCGGAGCCGCGCGAGTACATCTTCTCGCGCGTTCTCGTCGTGAATATAAAGGAACGGAGCGCCAGCCTTCAAATGATCGGCAACATAGGGGCGGAATAGCCGCCACAGTTCGTCGCGATCATGAAAATAGAGCGCGATGTGATGCACCTCCCCGGCCGCCATTGCGCGTCCCGCGGGCAGTGTTTCCTCGACACGAGGCGACCTCGCCGTACGCAGCCTTGCCGTCGCCGTCGCAGCGACCGCTTCCGGGGAACGCTCGACGACAATCAGAAATTTGTTGAGGTCGCTCTTCTGAAAACGCCGCTCGTGGCGCATGCCGACGCGGACGCACGGAAGCTTCTCCAGCTTGGTCCAGCGCCGAAGCGATGTCTTGCTGACGTTGAGGTACCGTGCGGCCTCTTCGATGGTGAGAAGTTGGTCTTCTGACATCTGATCCACCCCACAAGAGCTTAGATTAAATAGGTAATCTAAACATCTCTCGATGATTAGATCGCACATGGGGCGGCCCGGTTTTGCCGATATCCCATATGGGCCATAGTATAGCAAAGTTGTGCAGTGCGTCAAAGTCGTATTTCATCTAACGATACACCATACCTATGCGGGATCGAAGCGCTAAGCCATTCTGTGACTTCTAGGCCGCCTGGATCGAAATCCCGTTGCGCATATTAACGACGCGGTTCCTGGCATCGACGTACACCAGCGTCGGCTCGAACCGCGCGAATTCGATCTCGCTGATGCTTGCGTAGGTAGCGATGATCAGCAGATCGCCCGGTGCCGCCTTGCGGGCCGCCGCACCGTTGACCGAAATCGTGCCGCCGCCGCGCTCGGCGCGAATGGCATAGGTGGTAAACCGTTCGCCGTTGTTGACGTTGTAGATGTCGATCTGCTGGTACTCGGCGATGTCCGCCGCGTCCAGCAGATTTTCATCGATGGCGCAGGATCCCTCGTAGTGAAGTTCCGCTTGGGTCACCGTCACCCGGTGCAATTTCGACTTCAGCATGGTTCGTTGCATGGTGACCCTCGGTATCTTCGCAAGCCGGCTCAGGCGGCCTTGGGAACCCGCGTCAGCTGCTTCACGCCGACGCTGGCCGCAATCAAGATCGGGTCATACACCGGCGCGAACGGCGGCGCATAAGACAAATCGAGGCCTTCGACCTGCGCCAGGGTCATGCCCGCATGAAGGGCGGTGGCGAACACGTCGATACGTTTGGCCACGGCTTCGCCGCCGATCATCTGCGCACCCAGCAGGCGCCCGGTGCCGCGCTCCGCATAGACGACGGTGGTAATCGGCTTGTCGCCGGGGTAGTTGCGCGCGCGCGTGTGGTGATGCGACACGGCCGTGACGGCGGCAATGCCGGCGGCGGCGATGTCCGCCTCGCCCAGACCCGTGCGCGCCACTTCGAGATCGAAAAGCTTGAAGCCGGCAGTGCCGACGATGCCGCCGAAACGCTCGTCCGCCCCGGCCGCGTTTGCGCCGGCGACCTTGCCCTGCTTGTTGGCTGTGGTCCCCAACGGAATCCAGACCGGACGCCCCAGCACGAGATGCCGTGCCTGCGCGCAATCGCCGGCGGCAAAGACGTCGGCCGCGCTGGTGTGCATGCCATCGTCAACCGCGATCGCGCCGGTCTCGCCGAGCGTGATGCCAGCCGCCGTCGCCAATTCCACGTTGGCCCGCGCGCCGACCGAGACGATCACCAGTTGCCCGTTGACCGAGCCGGAATCCGTGCGCACCACGAGATCCGCACCCGCGCGCTCGACCGACTGGATGCCGACGCCGGTCTGCACGTCGATCCCGTTGCGCTCGAGTTCCTGTTTCGCTTCCGCGATGATGGCCGGCGCGAATCCGGGCAGCACGCAGGCGGCCTTCTCGATCACCGACACTTCGATTCCCAGGCCATGCAGGGCGTCGGCCATTTCCAGGCCGATATATCCTGCCCCGACGATCACTGCCTTCTTCACGATCGTGGCGCGAAGATACGCCTTGATGGCCTGTGCGTCCTCCAACTCCCGCACCACGAACACCCCCGGCGCATCCAGGCCCGGCAGCCGCGGCCGCGCCGCCGCCGCGCCGGTGGCGAGCACCAGCTTGTCCCAAGTCAGTTCGTACTCGCGACCGCTGTCGAGTTCGCGCACCTTGACCGTCTTGCGCTCCAGGTCGATCGACCGCACATCCTGCCGCGTGCGCACGTCGATCCCGCGTTCCTGACGAGCGCTGGCGGCGTCGAGAATGACAAGATCATCGGTCTCGCGCTTCGGATCGCCGATGTTGTATGGCATGCCGCAGGCGCTGTACGATATGTCCCGCCCGCGATGCAGCACCACGACCTCGATCCCGGGATCGCGGCGGCGCACCTGACTCGCCGCGCTCATGCCAGCGGCAACCCCCCCAATGACGACGACTCGCATAGCTCAGCTCCTGTGATTCCGCCTTTTGGCGCGGAAGATGATTCATTGCGGCCGCGGCGAACGCCGCGGCCGCGGTGCCAATCGGACTACTTCCCGTGCTTGGCCCAGTGATTCGCGAACAAGACTTCGTCGCTCACCGGCGTCGCCTTCGCATCCACCACGCGGGAAACCCACGTGTAGTTGAGGAAATGGCGCACGTTCACGTTCTCGGTCGTGATGTTGCCGCCCCAGGTGCCGCACGACAGCGAAAGCGTGTAAGGCAGTCCGTTGCGGGGGCTGCCGGCGCCCTCGTTGAGATCCTGGTTCACCATCACGCGCGCCGTCTTGGTGCGCAAGGCCAGCGCACTGACGTTGGCGTCGTTCGCGGTGTGGATGCCGCAGGTATGTCCCAGTCCTTGATAGCCGGTGATGGCATTGACGAGGTCGATGGCGCCGTCGATCTTGCCCGCGTAGCGGTAGAGCGCCATCACCACCGACAGTTTTTCGCCCGAGAACGGATACGCCGGGCCGGTGCCCGTTTCCTCGACGATAAGGAAGTTCTTGCCCTCCGGCAAATTGAAGCCCGCCAGCGATGCGATATGGCTGGCCGACTTGGCGATGATGTCGATGGTCGGAATGTGCTGATCAGGTTTGGGCCACATCGTCGCTTGCAGCTTGGCCTTCTCGGCAGCGTCGAGAACGTAGCCGCCCGCCGCGATGAGCTTCTCCTTCAATGCATCGTAGATCGCTTCATGGGCGACCACGGAGTTGTCGGCGAGACAGCTCGTCGCGAAATCGAAAGTCTTGGCGCGTGCAATCATCGCCGCCGCGTCGGCGAGATCGCCCGTTTCGTCCACGACGTGCACGCTGTTGCCGACGCCGACGCCGAACGCCGGCGTACCCGAACTGTAGGCCGCCGTGACCATGGCTTCGCCGCCGGTGGCAACGACCAGGTCCGCCTGCTTCATCAACTCCGCCGTCTTGGCGACGGACGGATTCGGGACGATCTGGATCAGGTCGGCGGGGGCGCCGACCTGCTCGCATCCCTGGCGCATTCTTTCGACGACCAGTGCCGACGAATGCCAGGTGCGCGGGTGCGGAGCGATGATGATCGCGTTCCTTGCCTTCAGCGCGCCCAGGCCCTTGACCGGCGGCGTGGCGTCCGGCCCCGTCGTCGGCACCAGCGCCGCGATCACGCCGACCGGCTTGGCGATTTTCACGATGCCTTTTTCGGGCAGTTCCTCGACCACGCCGACCGTCTTGACGCCCTGCATGTCCTTGATGGTGCCGGTCACGCGATTGCGAATCTTCATGACCTTCGATTCGTAATTGCCGAACCCGCCTTCATCGACGGCGGCACGTGCGAGTTCCTCGCGATGCTTGACGACGCTCCAGCCGACCGCCAGCACGAGCGCATCAACCTGTTCCTGACTGTAATCCGCAATCGCGCGCTGTGCCGCTCGCGCACGCTCCATCAGGGCCGTGATCTCGGGTTTCGGGTCCGCCTTGGCGGCACCGGCTGTAACTGCGTTTTCCTTGCTCATGATGACTACCTTTCTATGCGCATGCGCGCATCCACGATGGTGAAACAATCCCCGCTCGCCACGAGCGGGTTCAAATCCAATTCAAGGCACCATGGCGCGCGCGCTATCCACGCAGACAGCCGCGCCACGAGTTCGGCCAGGGCCTGACGATCGACCGCCGGCGTACCGCGCAGTCCGTCGAGCAAGCGCTGGCCGCGCAATTCGGCGAAGGCGCGCAGCGCCTCGCTCGGGCCGATGGGTGCGAGGCGCAGAGCGACATCGCCCAAGGCTTCAGTCCAGATGCCGCCCAGTCCGCACATCACCAGCGGGCCGAAGGTGGCATCGCGCACCGCCCCCAGGGCGATCTCGACGCCAGCCGCGACCTGCTGCTGCACCAGCGCAGCACCGGGGCCGAGCGTGCGCGACCATTCGAAGACAACACGGCGCACGGCATTCGCGTCGGCGAGGCCGAGGCGAACCGCCCCGGCCTCCGTCTTGTGCAGCAATCCGGGACGTATCGCCTTCATGACAACGGGAAACCCGAGTTCGCTCGCCGCGGCGATCGCGCCGTCGACGTCCTCGACGATGCGCCACGGCGCCACCGGCAAGCCCCACGAACTCAGCAGGGAGAAGACTTGATCCGGCGCCAGCCAGCCATCGGCCGGTACGTCGGCCGGCGGTGGCAGCGGCGGGCCGACGGCGGGCACGGCTTCCGGCTCGATCAGCCGGCACTTGGCCAGCGTCCGCGCCGTCCGCGCCGCCCATTCGTGACACGGTATGCCGGCGGCGACAAGCTTCTGCCGCAACGGTTCGCCTGCCGCCGACGCCACCCAGCAGACATGCACCGGCTTCCTGACGCCACGTTCCACGGCCGCGCGCGACTCGGCAATCACCGCATCGACGACGCGCGGGTCCAGCGCCGAGCGCTGCAGAAGCACAGGGATCACGGCGTCGATCTCGTCGCTGGCGAGCAGCGCGCGCAAGCTCTCGCCGTACATCTCGGGAAAGCGATTCCATTGCGTGGTGACATCGACGGGATTGGCGGCGGAGCCGTGCGGCGGAAGATGCCGCGCGATGTCGGCGCGCAGTTCGGCCGACAGTGCCGGCACTTCCAGGCCCTCGGCCTCAAGCAGGTCGGCAAGCTCGACGCCCGTGCCGCCGGAGTTGGTGATGACGGCGACGCGGCGCCCGCGCAGCGGCCCCTGGCGATCCAGCGCGGCGGCAACTTCGAACAGCGTAAAGCCGTCCTCGACCACCACGGCTCCCGCCTGGCGCAGCACGGCGCGCGTCACCGGAAAGTCCTGCGCATGCGCCGCCGTGTGGCTGGCCGCGGCGCGCATGCCCGCACCGCTGCGCCCGGTCTTCAGGATCACCACCGGCTTGGCGGGCGTCACCGCCCGCAACGCGGCGATGAACGCCGGGCCGTCGCTGAGCGACTCCAGCACCAGCGCGATGACGCGCGTCTCCGGATCGGCGCCGAAGAAGCGAACCGCGTCCGCTTCGGCAATGTCCGCCTTATTGCCGCCGGCCAGTACCTTGGCGAAACCGATGGCGCCCTCTTGCGAGCGCGACACCGCGGCCATGCCGTAGGCGCCGCTTTGAGTAAACAGCGAAACGCCGCCCGCGGCCGGCAAACCCAAGGCCAGCGAAGCATTCAAGCCACTGCGTGCGTTGATCAGGCCGAAACAGTTGGGGCCGACCAGCCGCACGCCGCCGGCCCGCGCCACGCGCACAATTTCCGCTTCCAGCGCGGCGCCTTGCGGGCCGGTTTCCGCGAAGCCGCCGCTGATGATCACCGCCACGGCAACCTTGGCCCGCGCGCAGTCTGCGATTACGCCGGGCACCGTTGCCGGCGGCGTGACCACGATCGCCAGGTCGATCATGTCGGCAAGGTCGCAGATTTGCGGGTAGGCGCGGCAGCCGCGAATCTCCGTCGCCGTCGGGTGGATGGCCACAATCTCGGCGCCGCCGCCGGCGAGGAGATTGTCGATGATGACGCGCCCCACCTTGCCCGCCTCGTTCGACGCGCCGACCAGGGCGATGCGCCGCGGCGAAAAAGCGGCCTGGCCCCAGCGGTTCATTCGGACGACCTCGCGTGATCAGTGAACAAGGCCGGTTCGCCTCCGGTGTGCACGAACACCAGCGGCCGGCCGTCGTCGCGCAGGCCATCCGCGGCCAGCGCCGCAAGAGCGGCAAACGCCTTCCCCGTATAGGTGGGATCGAAGAACACGCCCTCGGTGCGCGCCGCCACAGTGATGGCCGCATCGCCCGCGCGCGTCGGAACGCCATAGCCCGCGCCGATGAAACCGCCGTGGATGACGACATCCGTTTCGCTTAACGTGGTGCCGACACCGATAAGCGCCGCGGCTTCCGTCGCCAGGGCAAGCACGCGCGCACGCGCCTCCGGCGCCGGCCGGCTCACCGTCACGCCCTCGACTTTCCAGGGCGCGCCGAGAAGTTCCGTGCCCAGCAGCCAGCCCGCCAGCGTTCCACCGGATCCGACCGCGAGCACAATCCGTCCCGGTCGCAGCCCGCGCGCGTCACATTGCAAATAGAGCTCGCGAGCCGCCAGGACATGGCCCAGCACGCCCAGCGCACAGGCGCCGCCGCGCGGTATGGCATAGGCGCGGCGCCCTGCGCGCGCCAGCGCCAGCACCGCCTCGTCGATGCCGCCATCCACGGAGTCGCGATCGTCATTGTTCGTAAACCGCGTCTGTGCGCCGAGCATGCGCGTCAGGCGCAAGTTGCCCTGCACCGACGCCGGCTCCCGCCCCCAATAGACCGCGACTGCATCGAGGCCGCAGTGCGCGGCGGCGGCGGCGGTCGCCCGCACATGATTCGACTGCGGACCAGCGCCGGTGACGAGAACTTCGGCGTGGTTGGCCTGGGCATCGGCCAACAGGAATTCGAGTCCGCGCACCTTGTTGCCGCCGAAGCCGAAGCCGATCAGTTCGTCGCGCTTGAGCCACAGCTCCGGAACGCCGATGGCACTGGCCAGCTTCGGCGCCTCCGTCAGCGGCGTCGGCAGCACGGCGAGCGGCTGGCGCGGCAGGGCGTCGAGGCGCGCAAACGCTTCAGCGTTCACACGGCCTCCGCCAGTACGCGGTCGACCATCGCCGCGCATTGGCCGGTGTGGTGACGATAGTCGAGCAAGCGATCAAGTTCGGCATTGCTCAAGGCACTGCGGATCGCCTCGTTTTCGCGCACGGCGTCGATGAAGCCTTGTCCGCGCTCGCGCGCCGCGGCGGCCGTCTCGTAGAGCAGCCAATGGGCAGCATCGCGCCCGAGCCGGGGCGCCAGCGCCAGCATGATCGCCTCCGACAGCACGGCGCCGCCGCTGGCGGCAAGGTTCATGTACATCCGCCCCTCGTCGACTTCCAGTTGCGCGCTGAGGTCGCCGAGCAGTTCGACCGCGCGCGCGGCAAGCATCGTCGCCTCGGGAATCGCGAACCATTCCGTCTTCCAGGCGCGGCCGTCGCGTTCGTGATCGTGCACCACGCCTTCGAGAACGGCTGCGCCCAGATGGCGCACGCCGCGCGCCAGGGTGCCGAGGTGCTCGCTGATCTCGGGGTTGCGCTTGTGCGGCATGGTGATGCTGCCGACCGTGCCGGCGACGAAGCGCTCCTTCACTTCGCCGATCTCCGAGCGTTGCAGGTTATAGACCTCGTGCCCGATGCGGTCGGCGGTGCCGGTGATCAACGTCAGCAGCGCGCACCATTCCGCATACACGTCGCGGCTCGAGGTCCACGTCAGGGAGGGCACGCCCAGTCCAAGCCGTTCGGCAAAGCGGCGCTGTATCGCCAGCGCGTCGGGGCCGAGCGAAGAGGCGCTGCCGACGCCCCCGGCGAGCTGAACGATATCCATGCGCGACTCGATCTCGCGCAGGCGCGCCAGGTTGCGGCGCACCTCGGCAAGCCAGCCGGCCACCTTGAAGCCGAAGGTGATCGGCAAACCTTGCTGGCCGTGGGTGCGTCCGGCCATGATGGTGTCGCGATGACGGCGCGCCAGCACGGCGAGCGCGCCGGCGGCGGTCTTCAAGTCGGACTCGATGATGCGGCGAGCCGTGCGCAAGGACAGCATCAGCCAGGTGTCGGTCACATCCTGAACCGTCGCGCCGGTATAGACCCAGCCGGCGGCTTCCGGCGCCAGCCGACTCTGGACGGCCCGGATCAGGCCCTGCATCGAGTGGCCGCTCTCCTCGCGGCCACGGCGAATTTCCTCGATGAACGCGGCATCCACGCCGAGCGTCCGGCACAGCGCAGCGATTTCCTTCGCGGCAGGCGGCGGGATGAGTTCATGCTCGCCCTCGACCTCGGCCAGCACGGCGATGATTTCCAACCAGGCGCGGGTGCGCGGAATCTCCTCGAACAAGTCTTTGACCGAGCGCTTGCTCCACAAGCTGCCGAAAATCACCGAATCGATCATTGACGCGGCCATTACGCTTCCCCGATCAGGTGGCGCGCTGCCGCCAGCAGGTCGGCGCGCGCGCGCTCATTGCGCTCACCCGCCGACTGCTGCCAAGCCATGCCGATTTCAAGCGCCTTGCGACATTCGGCAATCATTGCGGACATCGGCGCTTCGGCAGCACCGCCCGCGCCAGTGCGCGCCGCGATGGCCGCGCGCGGATCGAGGGCGCGCGCGAGGACGTCGGCGCCGATGCTCACCTTCCGCCCCAAGGCGGCGTCGGCGGCGCCCGCCACGTCGTCCGGCGTCAGGCTGCCGGCGAGGCGGCGCTCCGCATGCAAGGTCCGGGACAAATGGCCCACCAGGCGGTGGGCGGCGCGATAGTCGAGGCCCGCTTCGAGGACCAGCACTTCGGCCAGGTCCGTGGCGAGGACGAAGCTGTTGAGCGTGCGCGCGGCGTTGTCCGCCGAAAGCGTCAGGCCGCCGAGCGCCGCGCCCAGCACCTCGGCCGCGCCGGCCGCGAGCGCAAGGGCGCGCGGCAGTTCGCCATAGGCCAGCATGCGGTTGTCCATCTGGCCGCTGGGCGTGCGGCCGGACGCCGCCAGCGCCGCCTGAATGCCAATGGCCTGATTGGCAGTTGCGCGGACATACGCAAGCGAGAAGGGATTCTTCTTCTGCGGCATGATCTTGCTCGCGCGCGCCTGGCCGTCGCCGAGTTCCACCAGGCCGAACTCGACGGTGGCGAACACCATCAGGTCTTCGGCCAGCCGGTCGAGATTCACTAGTCCCGCGACGACGACCGCCATGCCCTCGATCGGCAAGTCCGCTTGCCACATCGCGTCGCGTGCATGCGGCACCAGCCGGCGAAAGCCGAGCAACTCCGCAACGCGCTGCCGGTCGGGCGCCAGGCGCGAGCCATTGGTGCTGCCGCAGCCGGAAGGGCTGCGGTCGACGCGCGCATAGAAGGACTGTGCCCGCTCGATGTCGCGCAGCACCGGATAGAGGAAGCCCAATAGATAGTGGCCGAAGCTCGTGGGCTGGCCGGCCTGGAGGTAGGTGTAATCCGCGACCAGTGCGTGCCGGTGCTGCTCGGCCATATCGACGAGTTTGCTGCCGATGTCCGCCAGCGCCCGTACCAGCCCGAGAGTCTGCTCACGCACGACGAGATGGAATGCCGTAGTCGTCGCCTCGCGCCGCGCCCGCCCCGCGCCTAGCCAGCCCGCGGCGGGCGTGCGGCGCATCAGCCAGGCTTCGCGGTTGGTGTAGAGGTCGCCGCAGGCGGCGTCGAGTGGCAGCGCCGAAGGTCGCTCCTGCAGTTCAAGCAGTGCCGCCAGCAGCGGTCGACCGACGTCGCGGGCGACGACGCCGGCGTCGATCAAGCCGAGCGCATAGGCGATATCGACCAATCCCATGGCTTCGGCGAGCGGGCGCTGATTGCGCAATTCCTCGGCGAAGGCGTGGGCGACGAGTTCCGCCGCCGGCGCCGCCGCAAGACGTCCACCGACTTCGAGCGCATCGTGCGCACTTGCCATCCCCACCTCGGCGGCGAGTTCACTACTTCGCACTGTAGGCCTCCACGGTGCGCGCACCTTCGATCTGGTCCGGATCCCACTCGCCAGTCCGCGCCATGGCATCGGCGATCGGCTTCAAGGTTTCGAAACGCAGCCCGAGCCGCAGCGCCTCCAGGGCCAGCACGCGCTCGGGCGCGATATTGCCCAGGCCGACGTTGCAGCCGAAGCGCTCGACCAGTGCGGTCTGCTGATTCTTGAGCGGCGCTTCCCAGATCAGGCGATCGACTTTGTCGCCCATGATCCTGGCAAAGGTTTCGAGTGCTGCGCAATCGATCCGGCCCTCGTCGTCGAAGACTCCGACCCCCTGCCCGCATTCGCGTCCTTCGACGATGACCCAATGCGCGCCGGCTTCCAGGTCGTGCAAGGCTTCGATCGCGAGCTGCTCGGCACCGGGCTGTGCGCGCGGATCCTTCTTGCCGACTTCGGTAATCGGCACGAGACCGGCCGCAATGGCGCAGTCGATCACCCGCCGGCGCCGGAACGGGGGGAGCTCGATGGTGCCGTCGGATATCTCCACGGCCGTGAAGCCGAGGTCGATGGCCAGCGACATGTAGTCGCGACAGTGGTGCTGGAGTATCGCTGCCTCGAACAGCGTCCCGCCTGGGCAGGCGAGAACCTTGCGCGCGACGATCATTTCGAGCTTGCGCGCCAGGATTTCCGGCGGCACGAAGACCGAGGTACCGAAACTGAGCTTCCAGATGTCGATGTAGTCGCCGGCCATTTCGAGGACGTCCGCCGTCGCATGGAGACCGAGTCCGGTGTCGATCACCATGGTCAAGCCGGTGGATCGCGGCGCCATCGTTCGAGTGCGCTGGCGCTCGGCGATCACGGCAAGGTCCCCCCAGTGGCTACGCATGGTCGTCGACCTCCGTCAGTTCGCGCAGCGCTCGCTCCACCATCGCAAGGTCGGAGCCCCACGGCACCGTCATGACCTGGCCCTCGCGCTCGATGTCGAATTCGAGCAGGCAGCACTTCAGCAGCGTCGGCTCGCTGCGCTTGCCCGCGATCTGGCGCGGGCACATCTCGACGCGCGGCGGCTCGTCGCCGTAGTAATGGCGGTGAAACTGGAGGCTGCGCTCGCAGCCGACCAACACCCAGTCGCGCCGCTCGGCCGGCCGTTCGTCGAGAAAGCTGACCGGCGCACCGAGATCGTCCAGCCCACCCGAGCGACATGGCACCAGGTACTCGCGCGCCGAACACTGGCGGGCAAGCTCGGTGAGTTCGATGCGTTCCAGTTCGACGCGGATGGGCGGAAGATCGGCATAGCTCAGCACGCGCTTCACCAGATCGTAGAGCTTCGGCGGATCCGGCGGCGCGACTTCCACGACGCGAAACACAAACGGGGCGGGGTGGTGGATGAAATTCACATGGTCGTAGAGGCCCTCGACGATCAGGCAGCGATCCGGTCCGACGCCATGCCGGTAAGCCAGATCCGCCAGCGCCGATCGATTGCCGCAGTCAGTCTGCGGATCTTTGACGAAGACGCAGACATCAGGCAGCGCCAGCACCTCGACCGCCGTAATCGGGGAGAACAGCGGTTCGTCCGACGTGCGTGTAATCGCGATCACGGCGTGGGGCATGTCTTCAAAGCGCGTGTCAGCACCGTTCCCCGCCCGCAGGACGATGAAGTCGCTGCGCCGGTAAGCTTCGCGCCCGAGAAAATGCGCAGTGATCGCTTCCGCCGTCATCGGGCCGGCATACCACTGCACGCTCACCCGCCGATACGGCAGCGGTACGACATTGAGCTGCTCTCCGAGCCTGGGCGCTTGACTCAACATTTTTCGTCTCCCTCAACCTTCAAACGTGAGCGACCGGAAAGCTGCGCTTGCGATCCACCGGCCGCAGTTCCTTGACATGAACCTGGAGCGGGTCGAGCTTGCGGATGATGGCTACGCTGGCCGCGTCCGGCAGGGGAATCGCGGCGACAGTTTCGGCAACGCGCAACTCAAACCCGGTGCTCTCCTTGACCTCGTTGAGATCCACGTCGGGATACAGGGCCAGCAGGCGCAGATGCCCTTCCTGGTCGAAGTCGAAATAGCCGAGTTCGGTAATCACCGAATCCGGACCGGCACCGCGATGCTTGAACTCGCTGCGCGGCCGCCCGTCGGCGCTGCGATGGCCGAGGCTGGTGACGAAATCGCAGCGCTCGACGAGGCGGTATTGGCGCTTGCCGTCCTTGCCGGGAGGACTCCGGTGCGCGGGCGTCCACAGCGTGACCTTATCGACGTCGCAAGAGAGATTGCAGCCGCCGCCGCCGCCCGGCAGCTTGAGCTTCAGACGGTCTTCGCCCAGGCGGCTGACGTTGGCATTGCCCCAACGGTCTATCTGCAAGCCGGAGAGGAACATCCGGTCCATGCGTCCCGATGCCGCCAGGTCGAACAACTCCTCGATGTCGACGGAACATTCGGCGCCGCGGTCGAGCACCCAATCGTTGGACGTCGGCGTCAGGAACGGCGGCGTCGGATTGAGGCCGTAGGTGGCGCCCGCCACGAAAACCAGATCCGGCGCATGCGTCTGTTTCGCCAGATGCAGGGCGAGCTGGATCAGGGGCGAGCCGAAACCATGAAAAACCAAATCGCCATTCCTGACGGTGCGCGCGAGGTTATAGATCATCGCCTCGCCGAGCGTACATGTCGCGCTCATGCTCCAACCTCCTCGTAAAGTTTCATCCAGGCATCGGTACCTTCACTCCAACTCGCAAGCCGCTCGCGCGTCGCGCTGCCACCGATCGCTTCGAGATAGTCGGCATGGCTCTCGGCGGCGAAGACAAAGGGATCGAGGTATTGGGTCTTGAAGGCATCCGCACCCGCGCTTGCCGCCGCGTAGTACGCCGCCGTGTGAGGGCGATCGTAGGCATACATCGGATAGCAGGCGGTCGGATGGGCACCGAACGGCACCTCGCTCACGGCGGCGACGTAGAAGTAGGGCACGTTGGCGCCGCCCATGTCGCACAACTCGCGGTTGGAAACGATCTTCTCGACGGTGGCGATGACTTTCTTGGAGGCCCGCGCGAACAGCAGATCAGCCACCGGCGGACCTTCGATGCGCAGGTTGCCGTGGGCATCTCCGTACTGCGCGTGAATCACGGCAACATCCGGTTGCAGCGCCGGCACCAGCAGCAACTCATCCCCGGTGTAGGGACAGATCATCTTTTTGTACTCGGGATGCAGGCCTTCGAAGCTCGTGCCGCGCACCGACCGCATCGGCATGAACGGAAGACCGAAGGCGGCCGCGCGCAGTTGCTGCACCACCGTGTAGCAGCAGCCGTCTGCGACTTCAACCGCGCCCGACTCGCAGGCGCGCCGATAGTTCGGCGCCATGCCGAAGTCCTGCTCGAAGCCGACGTAACTCTCCGCCGACTTCGCGACCAGGCCTGCGCCGCAAAGCAGGTCGACATCGATGCCGTGCGCCGAGCCGACAACCTGGAGCCCCTTGCGACCGGCGCGCACGAGCGCGCGCAATGCGGCGATGGGTTCCCGCGACGAAAGCCCGCCGCCGATGGCAAGCCAGTCTCCGTCTTTCACGTGCGCGACGAGCTGGTCGAGACCCACCCGCTTGTCGCTGTTGGGATAGACGCCGCTCATATCGCCGTCATGCCGCCATCTACGGCCAGAATCGACCCGACGCAATAGCTTGACGCGTCCGACAGCAGGAAGGCGACAGCCTCGGCAATCTCTTCCGCCTTGCCGAAGCGGCCGAGCGGATACTTGGCGAGCCGTCGGGCCATCGCCTCGGCGCTGGTGTCGCTGCCCACCAGGAAATGACCCATCGCCGTTTCGCCCACGGTTCCCGGACAAACGCAGTTCACGCGAATGCCGTGCTTCGCGTATTCGGCCGCCATCTGGCGCGTGAGGTTCACGACTGCACCCTTGACTGCGCAGTAAGCCGCCATGGTGGGAATGCCGACGACGCCGGCCACCGAGCCGACGTTGACGATCGCACCGTGCTTCTGCTCGATCATGCCCGGCAGCACGGCGCGCGACGGCAGGTAGGTGCCGATGACGTTGACGTCCCACATGGCCTGCCAGCTTGCCGGTGAGCTGTCGTGAACACTGCCGAAGCCCGCGATGCCGGCGTTGTTGAACAAGCCGTCGATGCCGCCCATCGCCGTGCGCGCCGCGGCCACCGCCGCGTTTACCGCTGCCTCGTCGGTGACATTCACGCCGAAGCCGAAAGCCTTGCCGCCGTCGGCCGTCAGTGATTTCGCCGAAGCTGTCGCCTTGGCCCCATCGAGATCCAACAGCGCCACTGCCGCGCCTTCACGCACCAGGACTTTTGCCGTCATGAAGCCGATGCCGGCCGCGCCGCCGGTGATGATGATCTTGCGTCCCGCCAATTTACCTGACATATATTCCTCCTAGTGCTCAGATTGATATTTACGACTGTTCCCTGCCAAGCGCTTTTCCTATATCGACGAGTAGCCCCCGTCGACGACCAGTGCCGAGCCGTTCATGTAGCGGGCATCGACGCCGGACAAAAACCACACGGCCGACGCCACATCCGCGGCCGTGCCTACCTCGCCTTGCGGAATGCGTTCCACAACCTGTGCGCGCAGTTCCGGTTGCTCCAGCCGCCAGTGCGTCAAGGGCGTGTCGATCATTCCCGGACAGACGGCGTTGCAGCGAATGCCGACGGCGGCGTAGTCAACCGCGATCGAGCGCGTCAGCTGCATCACCGCGCCCTTCGAAGCCGAGTAGGCGGCGCGACCGGGGAAAGCGACGAAGCCCGCCACGGAGGCGATGTTCACGATCACGCCGCACTTCTGGTCGAGCATCCGCGGCAACGCAGCCCGACACATGAGAAAGACGCCGCGCACATTCACCGCGCAAACGTGGTCGAAGTCTTCCACCGAGGTTTCGTGCAGCTTCGTCGCCCGCGGGCCGCCAGTGATGCCGGCGTTGTTCACCAGGACATCGAGGCGTCCCAGGTTTTTCACGGTCTCCGCCACCGCCGCTTCGGCGGCGTCGGGCTGCGCGACGTCGGCGTCGAGCAAGAGGAGCCGCTCACCGGCGTCGGACCATGATTCCTGCCGTGCCCGCTCCAGGGCCGCGCGATCGATGTCGACGGCCGCCACACGCTTGCCTTCGGCGAGAAAGCGGCTGGCAATTGCCCGGCCGATGCCGGATGCGGCGCCGGTGACCAGAACCGTGAGGCTCATAGGTTCCTCAGCGTCCGATTTCCGGCCCGCAGGCGCGCGAGCTGGATGAAGTGCGTGGGATTGAGAAACAGTTCGTCCATGTCGCCCAGCTGGTCGATGGTCAGGCCCTGTTTCATCAGGTGGTTCAGATACTGGAACGCATCCTTCGCGCCATAACCGACGTGGAACGCACCGACCACGCGGCGCGTGGCGGCATCGAGAATCAGCTTCTGGAAGCCCGACATCTTGGGCTCGAGGAACGCATACAGCATGGTGCGGTCGCTAGCGGGAAGCGCGACGTTGAGCCCGTCCGGGGTGTCTGGGGGCATCTTGATGGTGATGATGTCCTTGTACCGGGCGCGTGCTTCCTGCTCGCTAAGGCCCATCCAGCTGACCTCGTAATGGGTGTGGAGAAAGTCGGGCCATGCTTTCGGCTGGTACTCGATGGCCTCGCCCATGATGTGGCGCGCGGCATAGACGCCGCTCTTGCGTGCCTTGAACATCTCCATCGGGCCGCCGATGAGGTCGCCGATGGCGTAGACGTTCGGCACCGAGGTCTGGAGTTGCGAGTTGACGAGGACTTCGTTCTTCGCCCCTAGTTTCACGCCGAGCGCTGCCGCCGGCATTTCGGAATTCGGGGTTTCGCCAAGGGCGTGGAACACGAAGTCGGTGGCGATACGCTCGATGCCCTTGGACGTCTTGATGTGTATTGCGCAGGCGCGGCCATCGGCGCCGGCCTCGATGCGATCGACAAGGGCGCCCTCGAGAATCTCGACGCCCTGGTCGCGCATCCGATCCACCACGTAGCCGCGTGTCTCATCGTCGGTGATGGTCTTCAGGAGCTGGCTGCGGACCACCAGGATCGTGCGTCTTCCGGTGGCATTGAAGAAGCAGCCATATTCCACCGCCGTCTTGGAGCCGCCGACGACGACGACCGTGTCGCCGGGCTCGTAATCGAGATCCTCGACGAGCGTGGCATAGTTGAAAACGCCCTTCAGGTCTGCCCCCGGACAATGGAGTTCCTGGGCGCGCGCGCCGAGGCCGAGGACGAGGTTCTTCGCCCGGAATCGGCGCCCCGCCACTTCCACGGTGTGCGCGTCGATGATGGTGCCGCGTGCGTTCAGCACGTATTCGAGGTCGAGCTGTTCCTTGCTCTGATAGTTCATGATCGCGTGCGGCCCGACGCGCCCGCGCCGGAACACGTCGACGACATCCTTGATGGAAGCGCGGACGTCGGTCATGTCGCGGAACCAGAGCCGGCCCGACATGGTGCGCTGGAGCATCAGTTCCGCTGCGCATTCGGAGAACAGGTGATGCGGAACGCAGGCGTTGTGCGGGCACGAACCGCCGAGGAACGGCCACTGCTCGATGATGAGTTGGCGTCCGCCCATGGCGCGCAGGTAGGCCGCGCCGAAGCGCCCGCCGCCGCCGCCGCCCAGAAAGATGGCATCGTATTCGCGGTCGTCGTCTTCATTCACATTGAATACGGCCGCGTCGCGAGCGCTGCCTTCCAGCAGTTGTTCGATGCGTACTTCCCACTCACGGATGCTGGCATGCTCGTGTCTGATGTTGACCACTTCAGTCATTTTGCTTTTCCTCTCCACGAAAGACACCCGACTCTTGGCGAACTCGGAAAGATGGTCGATATTGCAGCTCGGGCAGGATCATTGGATCTTGTCTAGGCATTGCACCGCTCATCCGCCACAGCAGGGACAACCCTTGCCGTGCGGTTTTTCCCACGGATGTTCCAGGATCGGTGCGTCCGGCTTGAGGGCCGCTTCGTGGCTGCCGCACTTTCCGCACACCCAAACCTCGGGTGGGCGCATGCCGGCGAATACCACGCTACGGAACGCATGCCCGCAATTCGGACATTGCAATTCGAATACGGGCATACTTTCTCCTCTCGAAGAATGATCGAATCGAGGGCGCCACCTAATGGGTGACTTGCAGGTCGCGCCCCGACCGTCTCTCCTGTTTCTTATGCAGCCTTGGCCGGCAACTTGCCGGCAGCCAGTTCGGCACGAACGATCTTCGCGCCCTCGACCATGGCGTGCAGCTTGTCCTTGGCGATGTAGCGCTGCAGCAGAATCAGACCGCAGTCGGTGGTGATGCCGAGACGATCCGCCGGCACGTACTGGAGCAACTTGCGGATGCGCTCCGCGACGTCCTCGCCCGTTTCCGTGATCGTGCTCTTGACGTCGATCACGCCCGCCCAGAAATCGACGTTGGCCGGCAGCGGATGCTGCTTGATGACGTCGAGGCCGGACAAGTCGTCGGAGCGGCGACCGCAGTTCTCGAGATTCAGGACGCTGATGTTTGCTTCATAAGCCTTAGGAATGATCGAGGCGGTTGCCGACGGCGCCTTGCCCTTGCGCTTGGTCAGATCGTAGACGTCGCCGGAGCTGGCCGTCTCGTCCGGCTGGTAGGCCGGCGTGCCGCCCCAGTTGCCCCAGCAGACGTGCACGATGATCTTGGCCTTGTTGATCCCTTCGACGGCGCGGTTGAACGCCTCGATGGCATAGTCTTCAAAGAAGTACGGCCAGGTGAATTCATCGAGTTGGATGAAGTCGGCGCCGATCGCTTCGACTTCCTTGAGGTCGTCGTTGATGGCAGCGGCGATGGCCATGGCGCGTTCGCGGCTGGACTTGTAATGCAGATCGTTGGTGCACTGGGCGAGCACCTGAACCCCGGTGTATTGAACCTTGATCGGCTTTTGTGTTGCTTTACGCAGCGCTTTGGCCTGTTCCACCATCAGCGCGCCGTGGCGCTTGATTTCCTGCGTCACCGTGCCGGAATGGAGACGGCTGTAGATGGGGAAGCCGAGGTGGCCGCCCTTCAGATCGTAGCCGAGCCGCCGCATGTAGTAATAGACCGCTTGGTCGGCGTAGTTGTCGCCATGAACGCGGCCATCCGAAATGATGTCGAGCCCCGCTTCCTCCTGGTCGCGCACCATAGCGCCGATCACGTCTTCCAGCGCTTCCTGCCACATCGCGTCGGGCGGCTGCTGGTCTCCCGTAAAGTGCCGCGCGAATGCGGCATCCCACCACCGCGGATTCGGATAATTTCCCACCATGCTGGTTGGAATAATGATGTCCTTACTTCCGATTTTCATTGTTCATCTCCTCCGTTTAATACAGAAAGAACCCGTGTGCGGAAATCACATCTCCGCTCCTTATGCCTCTTACTGCACCACCACGTTGTTATCCACGCTATATCACTTTGTCCGCATCGCAGACATACCCGACATGTGGTGGTAGCCATACTAGGTCGCACATATCCTCAGTGTCAACATATTTTCGAGGTCGAGTTGACCTCCGGTACCGACATTCGCAACATTCCCAATAAAATCAATGACCGCAGGCCGCAAAAGTTTTTCAATGGACCACAGTGGCTACGCCACGCTATGCCACCCCATAGGGAAGCCGATTCGGCACATGCAAGAGCGAGTTGCGCTGTTTGGGGCGGAGCACTTCAGCAACGAGTCAGGGAGATCGAAGCCCAAGGCGAAGGGTCGAACGCCCGCGTCGCCGTCGCCGACGCGGCATTGGAGACGGAAAGCGATGCCCGCCGCATGACCGGGGCGCGACTGAGCGAAGAGGAAGAATGCCTTGCGCGACCTCGGGTATTTCTTCAGCCGGCTGCTAATCGAAGAGTTCGAAGCGTCTATATGGCTGGATCGACATGCGGCCAGCAGGCGACGTCCTTAGCTCGCATCCGGCGGGTACTCGTGAAGTGCGGCCAGCCGATATGCTATAAGCATGGCTCATCCATGGGTACATAGGGTGAGCAGCGCTTTTTGATAAGCGGCTGTTCAGACTTTCACCGGTCAGATCTATTGCCCTGTCCTATGAGCGGCGGCGATGCGATGCGCGCCACCGCAGCCGCATCCATTATCCGGCCGGACCTCGGAACGATCCGGCTCACCGCCGCCGGCGGCTGTCAGTGATGGCCATAGACCGATTCCAGCAGCGATTCCGTAAGTTTCGCCAGCGCCTCATCGACGGTCAATCCGGCAAGGGCCTGATCCGCTACCGGCTTGTCCCAATGAGGTTCGAATTGGCTCGCATCGTCGCGCGCATCGAGATGCGTCATCACATAGTCATCCGTTGGCCGGACGTTGGGCAGTGCGATGAGCCTGACAGCGTCGTTTTCCATTTTGCCGCCCTCCATGCAGGGAGTAACGGCACAACTCCGGCGAAGCTAAGCGGCCCGGTCGGTCGAACGAAGACTGAATTGCCCTTCTGTCCTGCGTTTCGGCACCTGCGTCTCCGAAGCGTTTTCGCGCTTAGCGATACTGTTCCGCACAGCGCCTGACGGCGGCATTTTCAGTGAAATGGAGACAGTTTCTGGCATCGGCGCGGGGCGATGCGGCTCGCCTTCTCGGCGCCGCTGCCCGTGCGGCCGGCGCGGTGGGGTTGGCCAAAGTTGCCTGCGCTTGTGGCGGGGCCGGCGGCGCCGACTCGCGATCCGGCGCCGCCGCCATGGTGGCGGCGGGGAATAGGACGGCCAGCACGATTAGCCGTTGCACAATTCGCCGCTCTGCGATCATGAAAATTCCTCCATCTCCTGGCTCGGAAGAACAAGCTTAAACGAATCGACGGCACCGCGCGATGCGTCGGGCCGTGCGCATGCCTTCAAGCAGCGACGGTGCGCTCCCGGCCCGGCGGCCGCAAACGGCAAGCAAGCAAAATGCTGCGGCGGCCGGGGCGACAAGACGATGACGGCAGCGCGCCCTCAATGCGCGCCGGCCTGCACGCCGGCGTGAATGGCGAGCCCGAGGCCGACGCTGCCGAAACGATCGCCTTCCACGAGCTTGGCCTGCGGCACCGTCGCCCGGCAGGCGGCGCGCACCG
>JAQTNK010000010.1:98697-114576 GCA_028713915.1 Rhodocyclaceae bacterium
GCGCGCCCTCAATGCGCGCCGGCCTGCACGCCGGCGTGAATGGCGAGCCCGAGGCCGACGCTGCCGAAACGATCGCCTTCCACGAGCTTGGCCTGCGGCACCGTCGCCCGGCAGGCGGCGCGCACCGCGGGAATCGCGGAAGTGCCGCCGGTGAGGAACAGCGTGGCGATGGCGCCCGGGGCGACGCCGGCCTGTCGCAGGCATTCGCCGATGCTGTCGGTGATCTTCCGGGTCTCGCCGGCGGTCGCGGCCTCGAAGCCGGGACGCGAGAGCTCGATGGCAAGATCGGCGTCCACATAGGGCAGTTCGAGGGTGGCGCGCTGGCTTTCCGAGAGGGCGATCTTGGCCGTTTCGACGTCGCCGGCGAGCTGGTGGCCGCTGCGCTCGCGCACCACGCGCTGCAATCGATGCACCAGCGCCGGCTGGGCGGCCAGGTGCTGCATTTCCTTGAGGAAGGTGGCGGAGCCGTTGCCGTTGAGCAGGACGATGCGATGCCAGGTGGCGAGGTCGAAATACACCGACGCCGGCAACTCGCGGCCCGGGTGCTCGCGCTGGCAAGTCTTGTAGCCGAGGTGCGGCATGACTTGCTGGAGACTCAAGCGCTTGTCATAATCGGTGCCGCCGACGTGGACGCCGGCGTTGGCCAGGACGTCGGCCTTGCGATCCGCTTTCCGGTGCCGGGCCGGCGACACGTTCACGATGGAGATGTCCGCAGTGCCGCCGCCGAGGTCGGCGATCAGCGCCAGCTCGTCCTTCGCGACGCGGGACTCGTAGTCCAGCGCCGCCGCGATGGGCTCGTACTGGAAGTCCACATGCTTGAAGCCGCAGCTCCTGGCGATGGCTTCGAGCTGGTCCTGGGCCGTCTTGTCGCGCTTCGCGTCGTTATCGACGAACCAGACCGGACGCCCGAGGACCGCCGCCTCCACTTCGCGGCCGAGTTGCGCCTCGGCCTTGGCCTTGAGGTGGCGCAGGAACAGCCCGATGATGTCCTTGAAGGCGATGCGGTGGCTGCCGATGGGCGTGGTCTCGTCGATCAGCGCGCTGCCCAACACGCTCTTCAGCGCGCGCAGCAGGCGACCTTCGTAATGCTGCGTATAGGCGGCGATGGCGTCGCGGCCGAATTGCAGGCGCTCCTCCTCGATGTTGAAGAAGATGGCGCTGGGAATCGTCACGTGGCGGTCCTCCACCGCCAGCAGCACCGCGCCGGCCGGGGTGGCATGACCCACCGTGGAGTTGGAAGTGCCGAAGTCGATGGCGAGAATATCGTCCCGGTGAGAGCGGGTTTTGTCAGGCACCGCGGGGCTTTCTGTCGAAGTGGATGGCAGGGCGCGTGGGCGACCCTGGCCGCAAGGGGGCGCAAGTATAAAGCGCCGCGCCGCGAATGCCAGTGTCGCGGCAGACGATTGCGGCGATGGCACCGACGGCCGGCGGCCGACGGCCATTGCCGACCGCCGGCCTGTCTCGGCGCGTGATCCCGGCGTGCCGGGACAAAGCCGAGCGCAACGAAGGCGGAGCGACGACAGGGCGTTACCCCTGCGGCTATCCCGACAGCCGCGCCGGTCCGGTCTCAGGACCGGCTCACCGTGGTCTGCGGCCGGCGGGCTTCACCCGGCACTTTGCCTGCGCCGCGTCGCTCGCCGCCTACTAGACCACAGCGGCCATGCCGTTGGAAGCGTTTGTTGTGAATTTCTCGGATCGTCCGGGCACGGCCGCACGATCAGCGCGTATGCTGCGCGACTCTTCATTTGAAAGCCCGGGTATTTTGCTCATGACGCCAGAGGATTTGCCGTTCCCCGCGGTGGCCGTCGATGAACACGATCGCGTGCTGGCCGAGATGTCCGGACAGCTTGAGCGCTGGCATGGCGATCACGATGCGGCGACGCTGCGCGAATGGCTGGACAAGCCAGTCGGCGACTGGTTCGTCAATCACATCCGCACCATGGATTTCGTCACCGCGGAATTTGCCTGCCGCCATCCGCCGGCGCGTTGACGGCCGCCATCGTCGGCGGAGCGTTCGCGGCCAAGGCCCGCGACCCGCGTCGACGACTATTTATTCGGCATATTCATCGGCTCAGCAGCCGGCGACCAATTTCCGCGCAAGGTCTTCCGGGGCGGCCGACAAGCTTGGGCCCGGCAGCCAGGTGGTGAGATGCGAACCCGTGTCGCGGCGCTCGACGCGGATCACGCCGAACGTTGCCGGCGAGCGCTCCGCGTCGGTCAGGATCAGGTAATCGCTGTCGCCCGGCGCGTCTCCCGCGCGGCTGCGGACGCGCAATGCGGGCATCTTCCGGCTGATGTTGTAAGCGATGCACCTGGCCACTTCGCGCGGCGCGGTGTAACTGTCGCTCTCCACTCGCTGCCCGGCAGCGGTCGCCGCCGTGGGCGTTTCCGTCGTGCCGGACAGCAATAACGCCGCAATGGCTATGCCTGCAATGGCTGGTGTCATCTCCCGGATCCTATGCGATTCGGAGGTTAGTCAAGTCGCGCGCCGAGGCGCCGCACAGCGCTCGCGGCTGTGCTCGCGAGCAGGCCGATCATAGTCATCGCGCCGCCGTCGAGTGGCCCGAATACGCGGACAAATCGGCCCTTAAGCGAACTTCCCGGGGTGGCTTCCCGGGCGGCAGGCGCGGCACGGCCGCCGGCGTGCGCCATGCGGAAATCCGCCGCCGGATTACCGGCATCTATCGATGCCGTTTAGCGGCTTCCCTGTATAGCGCGACGCCCCCGGACGAGCGATGCTTGAGCGCCCACAGCCGTCGGCGCACGGCGGACACCGCGCTGCGGCCATCCCGGTTCAGTCCCGCAAAGGAGGAGTCATGGCAAACGTAAACACCGACAAGTATCTGGAAAGCAACAAGCTCTATGCCGGCGGACAGGCGACCCACAAGGCCACCTACCCGGGCAAGCTGCCGATCAATCCGGCGAAGCATGTGGCGGTCGTCGCCTGCATGGACGCACGGCTCAACGTCGAGGATCTGCTCGGCCTGCAGACCGGCGATGCGCACATCATCCGCAATGCCGGCGGCGTGGTCACCGACGACACGATTCGCTGTCTCGTCATTTCGCATCATCTGCTCGACACCAACGAAATCATCCTCATCCACCACACCCGCTGCGGCATGCTCGCCTTCACCGACGACTTGCTCAAGGCCGGCCTCGAGGGCGATCCGGCGGCCGAGAGACTGCTCGGCCAGGCGACAGGGCGCGAGTTCATGAGCTGCAAGAAGGCCGCATCGACGCCGTCCGCGTTCCACGCCTTCCGCGGTTCGCTCGAACCGCTCGATGCGCCGTGCGACGCGAAGCAGAAGGAACGCCTGGAGTGGGACGTGCGGCGCAGCATTTCCGCGATCATGAACCACCCCTGGATTCCCACCACCGGCCCCGACGCGGTCACCGTGCGCGGATTCATCTACGACGTGGACACGGGAAAGCTCGCGGAAGTCAGCTATCCGGGCGCCATGGGCAGCTTCGGCTGACATCGTGCGCCAGGCGGACGGCCCGGCGCCCGCCGCCGCGGCACGGGCGCCGGGTGCGCGCGTCGCGTCGCTGTCTCTTATAGCCGCGGGAGATGCAAGGTTGTTCACGTCTTCGTCACGTAGGCTGCGTAATCTGGCCGCCGTCTATCATCCACGAATCGGCCATGAACGCACCCCATCCGCAACCGCTGACCCTGCTCGACCGTTTCGACCAGAAAGTGTTCGACGCCATCTATTCGCGTTCGCTGGTGTACAACACCTGCTGGGAAGATCCGGCAGTGGATCGCAAGGCCCTGGAGCTCGGCGCCGACGATACGCTGCTGGTCATCACCAGCGCCGGCTGCAACGTCCTCGACTACGCCCTGCTGGGGCCGAAGCGCATTCACGCCGTGGACGCCAACCCGCGCCAGACGGCCTTGCTGGAACTGAAGCTGGCGGCCATCCGCCGCCTCGACTACGAGGATTTCTTCGCCTTCTTCGGCCGCGGCTATCACGAGGCCAGCGCGCAGCTCTACCACGACGTGCTGCGCGCCGAGCTGTCCCCTTTCGCGCGGGAATGGTGGGACGAGCGTCACCGCTGGTTCTCAAGCCCGCACGGCAGCTTTTACTTCCATGGCCTCGCCGGCATCGTCGCGCGCGGCTTTCGCACCTACCTGAAGCTGCGCCCGGCGCTGGCGGCCGCGGTGCGCGAATTGCTCGCCGCGCCCGACGTCGCCACCCAGCGCAGGATCTACGACCGCAGCATCGCCGGCGAATTCTGGAAGCGCAGCGTGAACTGGGTGCTGTCGCGGCAGATCACCATGAGCCTCCTGGGCGTTCCCCATCCGCAGCGCCGCCTGGTGCAGGAGCAGCACCCGGGCGGCGTCGCCGCTTTCGTCCGCGATGCCATCGAATACGTCTTCCGCGAACTGAGCGTCCGCGACAACTATTTCTGGCGCGTCTACGTGACCGGCCACTACACCCGGGACTGCTGCCCCGAATACCTCAAGCGCGACAATTTCCACGCGCTGAAAATGGGCCTCGCCGACCGCATCGTGCCGCACACCTGCACCATCAGCGAGTTTCTCGAGGACAGCGACGAAGCCATCTCGCGCTTCGTCCTGCTCGACCACATGGACTGGATGAGCAGCTATTATCCGGCGGCGCTGATCGAGGAGTGGAACCTGCTGCTGCGGCGCGCCGCGCCCGGCGCCCGCTTCCTCTTCCGCAGCGCCCATGCCCGCCCCGGCTTCCTCGACTGGATTCGCGTCGGCGCACAGCGCCGGCCGCTGCGCGAAGTGCTGCACTTCCACGACGAACTGGCGGCGCGCCTGCAGCGCGAGGATCGCGTGCACACCTACGCCGGCTTCCTGATCGCCGATGTCCGCCCCTGACCGCCTGGCCGACGCCCGCGTGCTCTGGCACATGCTGCGCGGCCAGCCCGCCGGCGGCGGCCACGCGCAGCGCCTGACGGCCTTCTACGCGCCGCAGGCCGAGCACTACGACGCCTTCCGCGCCCGCCTGCTGCAAGGCCGCCGCGAACTGATCCAGAAGCTGGCGCCGCCGCCGCGCGCGCACATCGTCGAACTCGGCTGCGGCACCGGCGCCAACCTCGTCCATTTCGGCGACGGCCTCGCCGGCCTCGGCCGCGTCGACCTCGTCGACCTATGCCCGCCGCTGCTCGAACAGGCCAGGCGCCGCGCGGCACGCCTCGGCAACGTGCGCGTGATCGAGGCCGACGCCTGCCGCTACGATCCCGGCCAGCCGGTGGACTGCGTCTATTTTTCCTATTCGCTGACCATGATCCCGGACTGGCGGGGCGCCCTCACCAATGCCATCGGCATGTTGCGACCCGGCGGCCGGCTCGGCATCGTCGATTTCCATCTGCCCGCGGACGGCGGTCTCGCCAACCATTTCTGGCGGCGCTGGTTCGCCCACGACGGCGTGCATCTTTCCGCCGAGCATCTGCCGCACCTGCAGCGGCTGCTGCCGGCCCACGTCGTGCAGCAGCGCCGCGCCGCGGTGCCCTACCTGCCCGGACTGCGCGTGCCTTACTACCTGTTGCTGGCCTGGAAACCCTAGCCGCCGCGGACGCCGGCGTCGTCCGGTCGCGCCGGGCTCAGGCGCGGGAACTGTCGCGCCGGTATTCGCCGCACCAGCCGTATTGCCCGACCGACGGGAATTTCCAGCGATGCGCCTCGTTGGGCGAATCGGCGCCGGCGAACTGCGGCGGGAAGCGGTGGCAGGTGCCGATCGGCATCTCCTTCGGCCTGAAGAAGGTGCATGACTGGCAGGTATCGGCAGGCGCGGCTTGATTCACGATGCGGTCTCGCGGAAGGCCCAAAAAATGCCCGCCGAAAGGCGGGCGACGCGATCGGCAAAGGGGACGGAATACCGTTTCTTTTGCTTGTTGTTGGCAAAAGGTTGCCGGAGCGCCGATCGACTTTCGCATCATAGCAAACGATTGTTGCGGCAAGATTGTGGCGACGCGCCCGAACGGCGGCGACGCGATCACGCGGCCGCAACCGACATGCGCTATCTTCCGGCATGGGCGGACCATTGCCGCCGGGCGGCGCGACGCGGCGGTCGCGGCTTTCTGCGCCAAGCGTTCTGCCGCAATACTTGAGGATTCTCGACGATGGAAACGCTGCTGATGTGCACCCCGGAAGGGTTTGCCGTCGACTACGACATCAATCCCTGGATGACCGCTCAGGTCGGCCGCGTCTCGTCCGTGCTCGCCACGGCGCAATGGCGGGCGCTGTTCGAGCAGCTCTCGGCGCTGGCGGAGGTGCGCCTGATGCCCGGCAACCGCGCCTGGCCCGACCTCGTGTTCACGGCGAACGCCGGCTTGCCGCTGCCGCGGGAGAAGAAGTTCATCCTGTCCAATTTCCGGCACCCGCAACGGCAGGGAGAAACGGCCATCGACCGCGCCTGGTTCGAGGCGGACGGCTGGAACTGCATCGAATTGCCGAGCGCGGCGCTCTTCGAGGGCGCCGGCGATGCGCTGTTCGACGCGCGCGGCCGCCTTTGGCTCGGCGGCGGACCGCGCTCGAACGAGGCCGCGCCGGCCTATCTGGCCAAGCACATCGACGCCCCGATCCACCGCCTCGGCCTGGTCGAAGCCGCCTTCTATCACCTCGACACCTGCTTCTGCCCGCTGCCCGGCGGCGCGGCGCTGTACGTGCCGGGCGCTTTCGATGCCACGTCGCGCGCGCTGCTCGAGCGCGAGTTCGGCGAGCAACTGATCGCCTTGACGCCCAAGGAAGCGAATTTGTTCTGCGCCAACGCCGTGTGCGTGGGCCGCACGATCCTCATGAATCGCGCCACGCCGCGCCTGAGGGCGCGCCTGGCCGCGCTCGGCTTTTCGCTTCGCGAAACCGCGTTGTCCGAGTTCATGAAAGCCGGCGGCAGCGCGAAATGCCTGACCCTCAGCCTCGACGGCTGGGTGTACGAGGCGCTGCCGCCGCGATAGGCCGCCGGCTGCTTGGCGCGGCTCAGCAGGAGCTCGCCGGCCAGGCCGCCAACAATCGCTGGACGTCCGCCGCGGCGGCGCACGAGTGCAGCCGTTCGCGGAAGTTGCGGTCCGAGAACAGCCGCGTGGCGTCGGCCAGCAGGGTGAGGTGCTCCTCGGCGGCCTGCTTGGGCACCAGCAGCACGAGCACGTCGCCCACCGGCTTGCCGTCGGGCGCATCGAAAGCGATCGGTGCCTTGAGCCGCGCGTAGGCGACTTGTATGCCATCGAGATCCTGGACGCGCGCATGCGGAATGGCGACCCCGTCGCCGAGGCCGGTCGAGCCGACTTGTTCGCGCCGGGACAGGCTGAGCGCCACCCATTTGGCCGACAGTCCATGCACGCGTTCCATATGCCGGCCGATTTCATCGAGCAGCTGGCTCTTGCTCGCCACGTCCAGGTCGAGAAGAATGTCCGCGGGCAAGAGACGATCGGCGATGGTGTTCAATTTGGCTTCCTCCTGATCTGCGCGTCGGCAGGCGCCGACAGCGCCACGGACCATGGCATCGACGCGAGAACGGCCCGCAAGCGCGATGATAGAGGAGATTGACGCGAAACCCGCGCCGCCTCCCCGGTCGCCGCAGGCCTGCCGATTACCGGTAGGCCGAATAAGCCAAATCCGGTATTCAGCCGCCGTTTGCCGCCATGTAGGATTTGGCGGGACTTCTGCCTTCGAACCGGCAAGTCGCCAAATGATTGCCGCGCACGCCGATGTCGTTCCGCTAGCCCATTCCCTGAAAAGGACTAAATCATTTCCACGCTAACCGGACGTCGCTCCCCGCTCGAGGCGAAGACCCGCGCCTTCACCCGCAACGGATCGACTCACGCCCTGGCGCCGCAGTGCGGCGCGCCGCCGCAATCGGCGCGACGCGCCGCCGCCTCATGAGCTTCGTGCCGCCGCCCATGGCGCCGGAACAATCGCCGGAAATTCCGCGCGCCATTGCGCGCCTGGCGTTCGTCGGCGGGACTTTGGTGACGCTGTTGGTGCCGATGATTTTTCTCGCCATCGGCTACCAGGGCGAGTCGGCGCGGCTGGAGGCGGCGCTGCGGGTCACCGCGCCCGGCATCTCCAGCCAGCTGCAAGCGCGCCCCCACGGCAACGGCAGCGCCCATTCGCTGCCGGACCTGCTGGCCTCCCTGGCCTGGCTGGGGGACGACACGCGGATTCGCATCGTCGGCAGCGAAGCCGTGCCGCTGGTCGACAAGAATCGCGATCCGCCCCCGCCGCTGCTGACGCGAACGGCATTTCTCGACCATGAGGGCGAGGGCCCCTGGCGGCTGGAATTGAGCCGGTCCTTGCGGCCGCTGCTGCTCTTTGCGCTCGCCATGTTCGCGCCGGGGCTGCTGCTCGGCTGGGTCACCTACCTCGCCCTCAAGGACGTGCCGATGCGCGCCTTCCGGCTGGCCTTGCAGGAGATCGCCGTGCGCAAGACGACCGAGGAACGCCTGGCGAAATCCTTGTCGATATTTTCCGCGACGCTGGAGTCCACCGCCGACGGCATCTTCGTCACCGACGTGCACGGCCGCGGCGTCGTCGCCAACCAGCGCTTCATCGACTTGTGGAAGCTGCCCAAGTCGGCCTGCACCGGCGGCTTCGACGGCCAGACGCTGCAGGCGCTGACCGATCAGCTGCGCGACTCGGCGGCCTTCGTCAGCACGCAAAAAGACCTCACCAAGCACATCGACGTCGACCACGGCGCCGTCCTCGAATTGCGCGACGGGCGCCTGTTCGAGTGGAATTCCCGCCCCCAGTACATCGACGGCACCGTCGTCGGACGAGTCTCGAGCTTCCGCGACATCAGCCAGCGCAAGCGCGCCGAAGTGCTGCTGACGGCGGAAAAGGAAGTGCTGGAAATGGTCGTCTGCGGCAGCCCGCTGAAGGCGGCGCTCGGCGTCCTCGCGCGTCACGTCGAGGTGCTGTCGGGGCAGATGTTCTGCGCCATCCTGTTCCGCGAACACGGCGCGGAGTGCATGCCGACCTACGCCACCGGGCCGAGCCTGCCCAGCACCCTGTTCGACGGCATCGTGCAGAACGGGCAAGCCGCCCTGGAAGCGATATTCGCCGACGTCAGGAGCCGGGAAGATCCCGAGGCCCACGGCCTGTCGGACGAATTCAGCGGCGTCATCGAGGATGTCGCCAGCAATCCGGCCTGGTCGGAATATCGCGACATGATGGCCAGCCTGGACATCAAGACCTGCTTTGCCGTCTCGGTCCAGTCGTCGACGGGAAGCCAGCTGGGGCTCATCGTCGCGCACTATCGCAAGCTGTCGGACCAGACGCCCCACGATCGCGAGCTGATCTGGGTCGCCGCCCACCTGACCAGCATCGCCATCGAGCGCCGCCAGGCGGAAACCCGGCTGCGGCTGCTGGCCCACTACGATCCCCTGACCCTGCTGCCCAACCGCGACCTGTTCCGCGACCGCCTCAGCCACGCCCTGACCCACGCCGAGCGGCACCGCGGCATGGTGGCGGTGATGTTCCTGGATCTCGACCGCTTCAAGACGGTCAACGATACGCTGGGCCACGATGCCGGCGACCAGCTGCTGACGGAAGTGTCAGCCCGGTTGAAGCGTTGCGTGCGCGAGGAAGACACCGTGGCCCGGCTCGGCGGCGACGAGTTCACCGTGATCCTCGAACAGATCGCCAGGCCCGGCGATGCCGCCGTCGTCGCCGCCAAGATCGTCGAAGCGCTGGCGCCGCCCGTCGATCTGGACGGCTACGAAGCGTTCGTCACGCCCAGCATCGGCATCACCATCTATCCGGCGGACAGCGCCAACGCCGAAAACCTGCTCAAGAATGCCGACACCGCCATGTACCGGGTCAAGGAGCAAGGCGGCAACGGCTACCTCTTCTTCACGCCGGAAATGAACACCCAGGCCGCGGGCCGGCTGCAGCTGGAAAGCGGCCTGCGCCGCGCCCTGGAACGAGACGAATTCGTCGTCTATTACCAGCCCAAAGTCGACCTTGCCAGCGAGACCATCGTCGGCGCCGAAGCCTTGCTGCGCTGGAATCATCCGGAGCGCGGCATGGTGTCGCCGGGCGAGTTCATCCCCATCCTGGAGGAGACCGGCATGATCGAGCAGGTCGGCATCTGGGTGCTGAGGACCGTGTGCCGGCAGATGCGCGCCTGGCAGGAAGCCGGCATGCCGCCCCTGACGGTGGCCGTGAATCTTTCCGGGCGGCAGCTGCAGCGCGCCAACCTGGCCGCCACCATCGCCGGCATCCTCGAGGAAACCGGGCTGCCGCCCCGCTTCCTCGAGCTCGAAGTCACCGAGAGCATCCTGATGCGCGATCCCAGCTATGCCGCCAGCATGCTCGAGCAGATCCGCGCCACCGGCGTCGTGCATATCGACGTCGACGATTTCGGCACCGGCTATTCGTCCCTCAGCTACCTCAAGCGCTTCCCGATCGATGCGCTGAAGCTCGACAAGTCGTTCGTCGACGGCCTGCCCAGCGACGAAGACGACATCGCCATCGCACGGGCAGTGATTGCCCTGGCCCACAGCCTCAAGCTCGCCGTCATCGCCGAAGGCGTGGAGACCGAGGAGCAGCTGGCGTTCCTGCAGCAGAACGAATGCGACGTCATCCAGGGCTATCTCGTCAGCCGGCCGCTTCCCGCCGCCGACTTCGCGCAGATGGTGCGCGAGCGCGAGCACCTGGACGACTGGTTCGCCGCGCAATTCGACCGGCGCCGGCCGCCGCTGCCGCGCCGCGATGTCGCCCGGATCCGCGGCTACGCCTGAGGCGGCGCCGGCGCTGCGCAGCGCGGCGGCGCGGCGCGCCAGCGCGCGGCAAAGCCACGTGCCGAACGGCGCAAGTCGCGGCGGCCGACGGAACTTTCCCGGCGGGTTGCGGAACCAAACGATATCTTGCTTCGCGCCGTCCGCTTGCCGCCGCGAGCCGGGACGCCGAGGCGCGACCATGAGATTCGACCATGCGAAAGGACGTCCGATGAAAGCCACTCCCACCCAGCGCCGCGAATTCCTCAAGGCCGGTTGTGCCGCCCTTGCCATGATTCCCGTCATCGCCCTGTCGGGCCGGGCGGCGGCCGCGACCAATGCGGCCATGCGCTCCTCGCTCAAGTATCAGGACAAGCCCGAAGGCGACAAGCAGTGCTCCAACTGCATGCACTTCGTCCCCGGCAAGACCGCCACGGCAAACGGCGGCTGCAAGCTGATGCCCGGCGATACCGAGATTTCCCCGCACGGCTACTGCGTCGGCTGGACGAAGAAGTAGGCGCCTGCCGCCGCCGCAGGGAGCGACGATCCGGCCTCATGGACGACGCGACGTGAGGACCGTGCCGAATGCCCGACCAGCGCGAAGTGAGCACCTTGCCGGAAGCGGCCGAGAGCGCGGGCAAGCGGCGGAATGATCATCACCTCTGGTACAAGGACGCGGTCGTCTACGAGCTCCATGTCAAGGGCTTCTTCGACAGCAACGGCGACGGCATCGGCGACTTTCGCGGCCTCATCCGCAAGCTCGACTACCTGCAGGAGCTCGGCGTCACCGCGCTGTGGCTGCTGCCTTTCTATCCGTCGCCGATGAAGGACGACGGCTACGACATCGCCGACTACCGCAACATCCATTCCGACTACGGCACGCGCGGCGACTTTCGCCAGTTCGTGCGCGAGGCGCATCGCCGCGGCCTCAAGGTCATCACCGAACTCGTCATCAACCACACCTCGGACCAGCACCCCTGGTTCCAGGCCGCGCGGCGCGCGCCGCCCGGCTCGGGCAAGCACAACTTCTACGTCTGGAGCCCGACGCCCACCCGCTATGCCGGCACGCGCATCATTTTCACGGATACCGAAAGCTCGAACTGGGCGCGCGACGAAATCGCCGACGCCTATTACTGGCATCGCTTCTTCTCGCACCAGCCGGATCTCAACTTCGACAACCCGACCGTGCTCAAGGCCGTGCTGCGCGTGATGCGCTTCTGGCTGGACATGGGCGTCGACGGACTGCGCCTCGACGCCATTCCCTACCTGTGCGAGCGCGAAGGCACCAGCAACGAGAACCTGCCGGAAACCCACGCCATCATCCGCCAGATTCGCGCCGTCATCGACGCCCACTACAGCGACCGCATGCTGCTGGCGGAAGCCAACCAGTGGCCCGAGGACGTGCGCGACTACCTCGGCGACGGCGACGAATGCCACATGGCCTACCACTTCCCGCTGATGCCGCGCATGTACATGGCGATCGCCCAGGAGGACCGCCACCCGATCGTCGAGATCATGCAGCAGACGCCCGACATTCCCGACACCTGCCACTGGGCAATCTTCCTGCGCAACCACGACGAGCTGACGCTCGAAATGGTGACCAGCCGCGAGCGCGACTACATGTACCAGATGTACGGCGCCGACCCGCGCTCGCGCCTCAACCTCGGCATCCGCCGCCGCCTCGCGCCGCTGATGGACAACGACCCCGACCGCATCAAGCTGATGAACTTCCTGCTGCTGTCGATGCCGGGCACGCCGATCATCTACTACGGCGACGAGATCGGCATGGGCGACAACATCTACCTCGGCGACCGCAACGGCGTGCGCACGCCGATGCAATGGAGCCCGGACCGCAACGCCGGCTTCTCGCAGGCCGATCCGCAGCGGCTGTACCTGCCGCCGATCATGGACCCGATCTACGGCTACGAAGCCGTCAACGTCGAAGCGCAGTCGCGCGACCCGTCGTCGCTGCTCAACTGGATGCGCCGCATGCTGTCGGTGCGCGACCAGTACAAGGGCTTCGGCCGCGGCACGCTGTCGTTCCTGCGCGCCGGCAACCGCAAGGTGCTCGCCTTCGTGCGCGAGTACGGCGACCAGGCGCTGCTGTGCGTCGCCAACCTGGCGCACTCGGGACAACCCGTCGAACTCGACCTGTCGCGCTTCAAGGGCCGCGTGCCGATCGAATTGCTGGGGCGCGCCGCCTTCCCGCCGATCGGCGAGCTGCCCTACCTGCTGACCCTGGGCGGCCACGGCTTCTTCTGGTTCCGCCTCGCCGCCGGCGAAGAGGCGCCGGCCTGGCACGAGGAGCGCGTGGCGCGCGAGGAGCCGCCGATGCTGGTGCTGTTCGACGGCTGGCACAGCCTGTTTCGCGACCGCGTCGTGCCCTGGCGCATCGCCATGGCCGAGAATGCGCGCCGCCAGCTGGAAACCGAGGTGCTGCCGCGCTTCGTCGCCGCGCAGCGCTGGTACGGCGACGGCGAACCGCCGGCGCGCGTGGCGCTCGCCCAGCATGCCGAATGGAGCGACGGCCGCGGCGACTGCCTGGTGGCGATCTACGCGATCGAGCTGGCCGGCGGCGGTTCGCAGCCCTGCTTCCTGCCGCTCTCGCTGGTGTGGGAAGACGGCGACGACGAGCGCATGCGCGCCATGGCGCCCGCCACCGCGGCGCGCGTGCGCCACCAGGCCCGCATCGGCATCCTCGCCGACGCCTTCGCCGACGAATGGTTCTGCCGCGCGCTGGTGAGCGCGGCGCAAGCGGGCAAGGAACTGCCCTGCGCCGCCGGGCGCATCCGCCTCGCGGCCACGCCGGCCTTCGCGGCACTCGCCCACGAGCCGATCGATGCCCTGCCCATCCGCACCGCGGCGGCGCGGCCCGGCGTCAGCGCGGTGGCGCTCGGCAAGGCGATCTACATCAAGTGCTATCGCCGCCCGCCGCCCTTCCCCAACGCCGAAACGGAGATCGGCCGTTATCTCGCCGAAGTCGCCGCCTTCCCGCACAGCGTGCCGATCTATGGCACCGTCGAATACCATGCCGACGACGGCGGCGGGTGCACCCTGGCGCTGCTGCAAGGCTACGTCGAGAACCAGGGCAGCGGCCTCGACGTCACGCTCGAATACCTGCAGCGCCACCTCGAACAGCTGCGCACCAACGCGCCGGCCGCCGCGCCGCCGGTCGAGCCGCACGGCGCCTACCTGGCGCTGATGCGCACCCTCGGCCGCCGCACCGCCGAATTGCACCGGGCGCTGGGCCAGGCGACGGGCGACGCGGCCTTCGACCCCGAGCCGATCGCGCCGGCGGACGTCGCGGCATGGACGCGCGCCGTGCTGGAGGATGCCGAGGCGACGCTGGCGGCGCTCGCGCGCCGAGGCGACAGCCTGCCGGCGGAGGCGCGCGCCGCGGCCGGGGAATTGCTCGCGCGCCGCGACGAATTCCTGCGGCGCCTCGAGACCTGCGTAGCGCCGGGCGTCGGCGGCGCGAAGACCCGCCTCCACGGCGACTACCACCTCGGCCGCGTGCTGCTCGCGCAAAATGACTTTGTCATTATCGACTTCCGGCCGGTCGACGCCGGCAAGCAGTCGCCGCTGCGCGATGCCGCCGGCATGGTGCACTCCATCGACGGCGCGGCGAAGACGGCGCTGGCGCGTGCCGCCGCCGACCGGCCGGATGAATTCGCCGCCCTCGAGGAGGCCGCGCGCCACTGGCGCGACGACGCCGAGGCGGCCTTCCTGCAGGCCTACCGCGAGGCCGCGCTGGCGGCCGGGCTGTTCGCCGACTGGGAGCAGGCGCGCGGACTGCTCGCCCTGTTCACGCTGCAAGCGACCCTGCGCGAGCTGCGCCGGGACCTGACCGACCACCCGGAGCGCACCGCCGCGCTGGTGCGCGGCATGCTGGCGCCGCGCCCCATGCCGTAGCCGCCGCCATCGCCACAGGAGAACGCAATGGACAGCTTGAATTTGGACATGGCGCTGGCAGCGCTCCATGCGTTTCTGGTCCAGGTCGGCGCCTTCCTGCCGACGCTGCTGCTCGCCGCGATCATCGCCGGCGGCGGCTGGCTGGTCGCCAAGGCGCTCAGGCTGGCGGTGGTGAAGTCGCTGGCGGCGATGAACTTCCACGTCCTGACGCAGCGCGCCGGCATCGACGACCTGCTGCTGCAGGCCGGAGTGAAGACCGACACGGCGGGAATTCTCGGCCTGCTCGCCTTCTGGCTGGCGTTCCTGGCGGCCCTGATCCTGGCCTTCAACAGCCTGGGACTGGCCTACGTGACGGAAATGCTGGGGCGCGTCGCCATGATCGTGCCGCGGCTCATGCTGGCGGTGCTGATCGTCGCCTACGGCGCCTACTTTGCCCGCTTCATCGAAGGCAAGGTGCGCAACTTCGGCCGCGACGTCGACCTGGCCGACGCCGACTTGCTGGGCCGGCTGGCGCGCTACGCGCTGCTGCTTTTCGTCGTGCTCATCGCGCTCGACCAGATGGACATCGGCGGCGGCATCATCCGCCAGAGTTTTCTCATCCTGCTGTCCGGCGTGGTGCTTGCGCTGGCGCTGGCCTTCGGCCTCGGCGGGCGCGACTGGGCGGCGGCGCTGCTCGAGCGCTGGTGGCCGCGCAAGGGCGGCGCCGCGACGCCGCCGCGCAAACCGGAGGCATGAGAAAGGAGCTCGCCATGCCCTATCCGAAAGTTCTTGCCATGATCATGGCCGGCGGCGAAGGCACGCGGCTCTTCCCGCTGACCGTGCAGCGCTCGAAGCCGTCGGTGCCGTTCGCCGGGCGCTACCGCATCGTCGATTTCGTGCTCAGCAATTTCGTCAACTCCGGCATCCATTCGATCTACCTGCTGGTGCAATACAAGTCGCAGTCGCTGATCGAGCACATCAACCACGCCTGGACGCTCTCGCCGATCATTCCCGACCAGTTCGTCACCGTCGTGCCGCCGCAGATGCGCGAAGGGCCGGAATGGTTCCAGGGCACGGCCGACGCCGTGCGCCAGAACCGCAACCTGATCGCCATCCATCGCCCCGACCTCGTCGCCGTTTTCGGCGCCGACCACATCTACCGCATGGACCTGCGCCAGATGGTGCGCTTCCACCGCGAGCAGCAGGCCGAAGTCACCGTGGCGGCGCTGCCGGTGCCGCTACCGAGCGCCGGCGATTTCGGCATCATCGCCGTCGCCGCGGACGGCCGCGTCGTCGATTTCA
>JAQTNK010000011.1 GCA_028713915.1 Rhodocyclaceae bacterium
GCAGCCGATGCAGAACTCCAGCTTGTTGGTCGCTTCCATGCCGGTGTTGAAGGCGCCCCAGAAGAAGATGCCCGAGAAGAAGCCCACCACCAGCAGCGCCAGCAGCGAATACTTGGCGCTCGGTTTCTTGAGCGCCGTCCAGCAGCGCTTGATCGCGCCAGGTTTGTCGTTAGCCATTTATTGCCACTCCGGAAATTCCCAAAAAAAACGGGGCCGAAATTTCCGGCCCCGAAACCATCACACATTGCTTACTGCAGAAGTCATTTGAAGGTGTAGTTGTAGGCGGCGAAGACGGTGTTCACCGTGTAGGTTGGCGCCGTCTGGTTGGTCGGCAACAAGGTTTGTGGTGTGTTGCCGTACTGAAGGGCGTTGTAGAAGTAGTCGTTTGAGTTCAGGTGCTGATACATATAACCCATCACGACCTTGCTGGCCTTGTCGAGCGCATAGCTGCCGGTGAGCTTCAGTTGCACCATGTTGTTCTTGATGTCCGGCAGGTTGCCGCACGTCTCGAACGCAGCCGAACTGCAGGTGAGCCCCGGAGTGGTGGTGGCGGAAACATAGTTGAACTGGGTGCCGTAGCTCGACTTTCCAAGCGAATACGTCAAGTCCCCCGCCAACTCGAGTTTCCCACCCATGAGCCCGCGTTTCTTGGCGCCGAGGCCGAAGGTCGTGTCATTCTCGGTCAGATTGTTCGTCCAGGTGGACTTGCCCGCCGGGATGAAAAGGGTCGTCGCGTTAGCAGCCGTGACGGTCTTATCCGCACCCAATGCCAGGTTTGTCAGATCTCTGGTCGAATGTTGCTGCGTCAAGTAGGCGGAAACCGAACTCTCCTCGTCGTAGCTATACGTCGCATCCAGATTCAGAGACGCCGAATTGCCTTTTTGCACGCCATAGGTGAGGTCGTCGTACTTGTCGTCCGTATAGCGGCCGTTCGCGGTGAAGGTCAGCTTATCGTTCGCCTGCCAATTGACGCCCGCCTTCAACAATTGCTCTTTGCGGGAAGCATCGAAGTAGGCCATGAATCCAACGGCCTCGAAGCCCTCGCCGCCTGCACCGCCGCCCACTGCCTGCATGGGGTTGTAGAATGAGGGGCTGATGTCGGCTTTGCGACGCGAATAACCGTAGCCGGCGTTGAAGGTCAGATCGTCGGACGCCTTGAGCTTGTAGTTGGCCGCCAGCTTGTTTTCCTTGCTGTCGGTCACCTCCGCGCACGTCGCCGCCGTGTAGGCCGTCCAGCCGACCAGAACGCCCTTGCCGTCGGTGACGCCGTTGTTGTAGATCGAGCCTTGCTGGTTGTTCGCCGCCGCATTGTTGCACCAGCGCCTGATCTTCTCGTACTCGTAGGACAAGCGCAACTGCTGGCTCTTGTCGATGCGATAGTCCCCGGCGAACTCAAGATTGGTCTTCTTGTTGCTCATCGGCGCATTCACCGAGAGCCCTTGACCGAGCACGGAAGACGCTTCATTGACGGTATTGAACGAATACGGGTTCGACGTCGTCCGGTTGTCGCGGTCGTTGTACTTCAAACCGGCACTCAGCAGCAGATCCTTCGTCGTCTGATTGGTCAGCTTCAAGTCGACGTGTTCCGTAACGACCAGGCCATTGAGCGAGCTTTGCGGAAGTCCTGCCGGCGTCAAGCCGGTTGCCGCATAAGCGTCGTTCTGGGTGTTGCGGCCGTAGGAAAGCCCGCCCGCCAGCTTCGTGGCTGGGTTGAATGCATAACCGCCGGACAGGTTCAGTTGATGGAAGTCGTTGCTGGGCATGGTGCTGAACGTGTCCACCGGAAAGCCCGCGGCAGGGGCGCTGCCCGTGGGAGCCGCGGCTAGGAAAGCCGTGGTTTGTGCGCCGCTACAATTGCCGGCACCCGGAAAGCATTTGACGAACGGATTATTGAAAGATACGGAGTTGTAGCCGTCACGGAAAAAGGAGCCAAAGTAGCTGGCCGACACGTGCGCCTGGTCGCCGGCCCAATTCACGGCCAGGTTTACCGTATCCGTCGTATAGTTGGTCGGATTCATGACCACGAAAGGCGTTTGGCCGGCCCATGCTAGATTCGCAGGAATGCCGTTGACACCGTTCGCCTGATCGCCGGCAATCCCGAGGAGCTTTGCGCCGGATTGCTTGAGATGATTGACATCGAACTTCACACCCCAGTGCTGGTCGAGGTCGAATCCGGCGTTGAAGGAGGTATTTTCCCGGTCCGAATGGACGTCCTGCGTCTGGAAGCTCGCCTGTTGGGCGGCGGTTAAAGCATCTGATCCTGTCCGGTTCGGAAATGCTGGAGCAGCGGTATTGATGACGCCAAAGCTGGCTGGCAATCTGAAGGTGTTACCGCCCATGGATCCCTGGAACGGCGTTTGATAGCTGTCGCTGATGTTGTGGCGCAGTTGATCGTAGCCGGCGCCGATGCTCCATGAGCCCTGGTCGCTGACCGAACCGCTCAGGTTGCGGGACGTCGTGCCGAGATCGGTGCCGGTGACTCCCCAGCGCCTCGTGCCGGTTCCTTGCCCGTAGGCGTCGCCGCCCTTGACGCTGAAGTCGCCGACGACATAGCCGCCGTTCTTGTCCAGGCCGTTGTACTCGCCGAACTTCGCCGAACTCTTCGACACATCGCCGGCGCCGATCTGCACGAAGTTGGTGGGCTGAGTCAAAGCCGTGACTTCGTCGCTCGCCGCGTCTTGAGCATAGGCGCCCAGCGGTACCGCGCACATCGCCACCAAGGCCCCTTGCACCGCCAGCGTCATCGCCTTGGCGGAGAATTCTTGCTTATATGCTTTCATTTGTGATCTCCCTGTCTTAGCGATGCAGGAACGCACCGGCTGGGCTATTCGAGCCATGGACCATGGCGTGGCAGTTCATGCAACCACGTGCAGCCGCTTGAGTGCTTGGATATTGCAAGGCCGTTCCCGCGGCGTTCGTGGTGGACAAACCGCCTTGGTAGCCAGCCGCATTGCCGGCAGCAGCGCTCTTGCTGTTGTGCGGGCCATCATGACATTCCTGGCACAGGAACGGCGGACGCGACTTCAGCAGCGGCGAGATGTTGGAACCGTGGGGCGTATGGCAGTTGGTGCAGTCCTCCGTCGCCGGCTGGTGTTCCCAGAGGAACGGGCCGCGCTTTTCGGCATGGCACTGGTAGCAGGTTTCCGTCACGGTGTTCTTCTTCAGCAGCTTCGGACCGGCCGAGCCGTGCGGGTTATGACAATCCGAACACGTGACCTTGTTCGCATCGATCGGGTGGGTCGAGATCTTGTGCGTGTCGGCGCGCTGCTCCTTGTGGCAGGTGAAGCAGACTTCGCGCTGGGTCGTCTTCGACAAGAGCTTGTCCGCCGGCGCGTGGACCGTGTGGCAGCTGTTGCATGCCATCTGGTTGGCCTGGTGCTGGCTGCCGTCCCAATTGGTGCGGGCTTGCCCCTTGTGGCAGCTCAGGCACTGGGCGGCGCGAACGCGGTCGTCGGTCAGCTCGTAAGTGCCCTTCTTGAACACGACATCTGGCGCAGCGCGGCCCTTGACGTTCGGGTCGCCGTGCAGGTGCTTCAGGCTTTCGCCGTGGCAGGACTGGCAATTCGGCGCACGCGCATCGCCGCGCACGCCGTGCTTGGTCTGGTAGATCGAGAGGATGGGCGTTTGCTCGCTCTCGTCGTGGCAGCGCGTGCAGACCTTGTCCTTGTCCAGGCGGGCCTGCGGCGTCGCCGGCGCGGCACCGCCCAGGTTGCTGTCGGGAAGGTTGTTCGCGGCCAGCAGGTTCGCGGCCCATCCCAGGCTGCCGGCGAATGCGCAAGCCAGCAAGATTTTTTTGAATATGTTCATTTGTCTACCCCTATCCTCATTGACCTGTTGCCTAAGCGGCGACGGTTACTGCGCCAGAATCCAGCTGATCAGATTCCTGATCTCGGCGTCGTTTTTCGCCGTCGCGATCTTGTGGTTTTCCTCGTGCCCGTCGGAGAGCTTGACCTTCTCGCCCGAGGTGAGGTGCGTGTAGAGCTTGTCGGCCGCGTCGGCCTGGCCCTTGTACTTGTAGGCGACCGACTGGTAGGACGGTCCTTCCTTTTTCTTGGCGACGGCGTGGCAGCGCAGGCAGTGGTCCTTGCGCGCCAGCTTCTTCGCCGCGACGGCGTCGACATCGGCGAAGGCCGAGGCTGAAAAAATAGCCGCGGCGGTTGCCACGGCTACGCTGGTCAGAATGCTGAGTTTCGATGCCATCGCTTGTTTCTCCCTGATAGTCGAATCGGTATGCGGCGGATTACTGCGCGAGAATCCACTGCACGAGGTTCTTGATCTGCGCCTCGTCGTGCGGCGGCGAGGTTTTGACAATCTTGTGCTCTTCTTCATGGCCGTCCGGGAACTTGGCTTTCTCGCCGGAGGTGATGTGGTGAATCAGCTTTTCCTCGGCGTCGGGCTTGCCCTTGAGCTTCTCGGCGACCTTGTGATACGCGGGACCATCCTTGTCCTTGTCGATGGCGTGGCACTTGAAGCAGTTGTTCTGCTTGGCCAGTTGCTTGGCGGCGTCGGCATCGACGGCAAAGGCGCTCGCCGACAGGGACATCGCGAGGGCCGCCGCGGCAACGATCAGGAATTTGTTGTGTGTCATCGTCTTCACCTGTGGTCGGTACGGCGTCGTGCATCGACAAAAAACGCATCTCACCGTAGTAATAAACTTACAAACATTTACAGGTTGGGATTGTGCCGATGCCTACCGGATAACAGAATCGGCACAGGATTAAACTTGCTGTGGGATTGTTCCTACCTGGAATCGGGCAAGTACTACCCGATTCCAGGTAGCCAAGGCGAGCGGGCGGAAGAGCGGAATCGGCGGCGCGATTCCGAGAGCGACAGGCTAGATGTCGATCGAGTCGACGAGATCGTTGGTGATGGCGTAGCGCACCAGTTCGGTGGCGTTGCTCATGCCCATCTTCTGGAGAATGCGCGTCTTGTGGGTGCTGACAGTCTTGACGCTGAGGGAAAGCTGATCGGCGATCGCGGTCAGGCCCTGGCCGGCGACGATCATGAGGAAGACCTGGTACTCGCGCTCGGAAAGCAGCGTATGCCGTTTCTGTTCGCTGTTCGGCATGCGCTCGCGCGCCATCTGCTCGGCGAGATCGGCGCTGACATAGACGCCGCCGGCGGCGACCTTGCGGATGACCGCGGTCAGCAGTTCGCTGTCGCTTTCCTTGGTGAGATAGCCCGACGCGCCGGCGCGCAGCGCGCGCAAGGCGTATTGCTCCTCGCTGTGCATGCTCAGGATGAGGATCGGCAGCGCGGGCTTTTCGCTCTTGATCTGGCGAATCAGGTCGAAGCCGTTCTTGCCGGGCATCGACATGTCGAGCACGACGGCATCCCAGTCCCGCTGCCGCACCCGCGCGATCACTTCATGGCCGTTGGCGGCTTCGCCGGCGACGACGATGTCGTCGGTGTCGGAGAATATCTGCTTGAGGCCGTCGCGGATGATGGCGTGGTCGTCGGCGATCAGGATTTGAATCTTGTTCATGTCTCAAGGTCCGTCGTGGGTTGCTGCGCGAGGGGAATGGCCACCTTGACCGCCGTTCCGGCGCCAGGACTGCTGACAAATGTCGCCTTGGCGCCCAGCATGATCGCGCGTTCGCGGATGCCGATCAAGCCATGGCCGCCGCGGCTCGTGCCGCCGGCCATGCCCTTGCCATTGTCGGCGACGATCAGTTCGAGCACGTCGCCGTCGCGCCGCAGGGAAATATTCACCTGCGTCGCCGCTGCATGCCGCGCCACATTCGTCAGGCATTCCTGCGTGATGCGGAACAATGCCGTGGCGAGCGCATCGCCCTGCGCGCTGTCCGCAGCGGCCAGGTCGAGCTCGACGACGATGCCGGTCTTCGCGCCGAAATCGGCGGCCAGCCATTCGATGGCGGCACCGAGGCCGAGATCGTCGAGCAGGGTCGGCCGCAGTTCGGTCGAGATGCGCCGCACCGACTTGATCGTCATATCGACCTGCTGCTTCATGCCGTCGACCTTGTGCGCCAGGCCGTCCGGCCTTTCGTCCAGCTGATTGCCGAGCCATGACAACTCCATTTTCAGTCCGGTCAGCTGCTGCCCCAGTTCGTCGTGCAGTTCGCGGGCGATGCGCGTGCGCTCCTTTTCGCGCACGTCCTGCAAGGTCGCCGACAGTTCGCGCAACTGGCGGTTGGATTCGAGCAATTGCTGGTCGGCCTGGCGGCGTTCGGTGACGTCGCGCAGGATCACCGTATAGAGGATTTCGCCGTTCAGCGTCACGCGCGAGACGGTGGCCTCGATGGGAAATTCCGTGCCGTCGGCGCGCAGGCCGGTGACTTCGCGGCTGGCCGCCATGACGCGCGAGCCGCCCGCCGAGGCGCCGAAATCTTCGACGTGCCGGCGATGTCCCGCGCGGTGTCGTTCCGGCAGGAAGCGCTCCAGGCGCGCGCCGATGGCTTCGGTCACCGCGCAGCCGAACATCCTTTCCGCGGCCGGATTGAACAGGATCACGCGCTGGCCGGCGTCGGCGATGATGATCGCATCCATCGCTGCCTTCATCGTCTCCTGCAGGCGCTCGCCGCTCTCGAGCAGATCCATGGCCAGCGTGTCTTCCTTCTCCAGTTCGCGCACCAGCGCCCAGGCCGCCAGCATGACCAGCAGGCTCACGCCGAAGGTGCCGAGAATGAGCAGGCGGGATTTCTCGACCCAGCTCGCCAGGGCCTCGTCCTTGCTGATGGCGACGCTCACCATGAGCGGGAACTGGGCCACTTGATGATAGGTGACGATGCGCACGCCGCCGCCGGCTTCGGTCTCCTCGCGCGTGCTCTGGTCGGCGCCGCCGAACGAGTTGGCCGGCGCCTCCGGCAGGCGCTTGCCGATGGCCGCTTCGTCGTGCGGTTGGCGGGCGACCAGCGTGCCGTCGCCAAGGTAGAGCGAAATCGGGTCGATGCCGTCGAAGCTGATCGAGCGGTAGAGGTCCTCGAAGTAGCCGAGGTTGAGCGCCACGGCGATGACGCCGGCGAATTCGCCGCCGCGCCCGTTGACGCGCCGGCTCAGGTACATGGTCCAGATGCCGTCGACGCGGTTATGGGTCGGCGCGCCGATATAGAGTCCGCGTTGCGGATCGTCCCGCTGCGCGGTGAAATATTCGCGGTCGGCGATGGAAATGCCTTCGGCCGGGAAGACGCGCGACGTGCTGAGGACATGGCCGCTGACGTCGACGACGAAAATGCCCTTGATCTGGGGGATGCCGGAAAGCCGGTCGTGCAGCAGGCTATGCACGGCATAGCGGGTCAGCGGCTCGCCCTGCGCGGCGAATTCCGCCAGCACCACGCGCGTGTTCTGCAGGGCCAGGTCCACGTTCTGGATCGAGCGCGTCGTCTGTTCCGCCAGGATATGGCTCAGGCTGACGGTTTCCCCCCGCGCATGGGCCAGGTCCTTGCCGCGCAGGTTCCACAGCAGCAGGGCGATGGAGACCGCCATGGTCAAGATCGCCAGGACCGTCAGGATGACAACCGCAACCGCGGGTCGGATTCGCCAGTGCATAGGGGCCCGATTCTGCACGATTCGGCGCCGCTAGCGGCGGCGGCGGCGCAATTTTGTGTAGTGCAACAAGCTTTCATATGGCGCAACCACGCCACTGTAGACGGTATCAAAAAAATTATTTGTTGCAATGCACCGATTTTTTTATACTATGCGCCTCACGAACATGCGAGAGGCGCAACTTCTCGCATGCCTTATCCGGGCAGACGCTAAGCCGCCTGCCTGTCAGTAGGCCGGAACCAACTTCCGGCCGCGCCGTGAGGGGTTTCCTGGCCCGCGCCCGCAAGGCGCCGGCAGGTTTCCCCGCCGAAACAGTTTCGAGCTTGTCGCGTTCGGTCGCCCGCCTTCGGCGTGCAGGCCTGCGTGGCGGTGTCGCGCGTGCGACGAACAACTTACGGACAGGGCATCATGAAAGCAAAAGCGAAACAGGCGAAGTACCCGGGCATTCCCAACGTCATCCACGGCAACGGCGCCGTTGCCAACGTCATGGGACACGTCTGCGGCGGCGTCATCGGCTACCCGATCACCCCCTCGACGGAAATCTCCGAGATCTACGAGGCGTTGCGCGCCGACGGCGGTCTCAACGTCTGGGGCCGGCACCCGTTCTTCTTCAGCCCTGAAGGCGAGCACTCGGCCCAGAGCGGCGCGCTCGGCGCGGCGCTGACCGGCGGCCAGTTCATCTCCAACGCGTCGTCGAGCCAGGGCATTCTCTACGGGCTCGAATCGCACTACGTCACCGTCGGCAAGAAAGTCGGCGGCTTCGTGCTGCAAGTCGCCGCCCGCGTCGTCTCCAAGCACTCGCTCAACGTCATGGCCGGCCACGACGACGTCTATGCGCTGCTCTCCTCGGGCTACACGATCCTCTTCGGCGCCAATCCGCAGGAAGCCGCCGACCTCGCGGCGATTTCCTACCGCGTCGCCTCGCTCTCCCTGATCCCGGTCGCCAACGCCATGGACGGCTTCGCCACCAGCCACATGCTGAGCGAAGCCCTGATGCCCGAGCCCGAGCTGCTCAAGGAATTCCTCGGCGACCCGGCCGGCCGCATCGAATGCCCGACCGTCGCGCAGGAAATGCTGTTCGGCGCCAAAGGCCGCGTCTATCAGCTCAAGCAGTACCTGGCGCGCCGCAAGGACGAACTGACGGCCGCCAACCTCGAGCTGATCGAGAGCTATCTCGACAAGCACGCCGCCGCCGTCGAGAAGGACAACGCCGGCGACCGCGTCAAGGACACGCTCGGCTGGCTGCCCGAGGAACTGCACGGCCAGTGGCAGCGCCAGTGGGTCAATGCCCACGAGAAGGGCACGCGCCAGCGCGTCCCGGCCATGGTCGATGTGAACAACCCCAGCCTCACCGGCGGCGTGCAGAACCAGCCTGACTTCCAGGCCGGCGCCGCCGACCACCGCACCCACTTCGCCGCCGCCGTGCCCGGCTTCGTGCGCCAGGCGATGGCCGAGTACGCCGAGCTGACCGGCCGCAAGTATGCGCCGGTGCAGACCTTCATGTGCGACGACGCCGACACCGTCATGGTCGGCCTCGGCTCCGTCACCGACGACGTCGAAGCCGTCGTCACCTACCTCAGAAGCCAGGGCAAGAAAGTCGGCTGCGTCGCCATCAAGGTGCTGCAGCCCTTCCCCGAGGCGGAACTCGTCGCCGCGCTGGTCGGCAAGAAAGCCGTCACCGTGCTCGAGCGCTCGGACCAGACGGCGCTGACGACCTTCGTCACGCAGGCGCTGTTCAAGGCCGGCGAAAACGCCTCCGGCCCGCGCCATGCCGGCATCCCGGCGATCACCCAGATGCCGCGCATCACCACCGCGATCTTCGGCCTCGGCGCCCACGACCTGCAGCCGCGCGACCTGATCGCCGGCTTCGACAACATGGAGAAGGGCGGCATGGCGCCGCTGATCTACCTGGGCACGCAATTCTTCGCCAAGAACCCGACGCCGCGCGTCGCCGAACTCCAGGCGCGCCTGAAGGCCGCCTATCCCGAGACCGAAGTCATGGCGCTCGCGACCGGCGAGAACCCCAACCTGCTGCCGAAGAGCGCCTTCCGCATCCGCTTCCACTCGGTCGGCGGCTACGGCACGATCGCTTCCGGCAAGCTGCTCACCGACATCCTTGCCGGCGTGCTCGGCATGCACTCGAAGTCGGCGCCGAAGTACGGCTCCGAGAAGAGCGGCGCGCCGACCAACTACTACATCACGCTGTCGCCCGAACCGATCAAGATCACCAACGCCGAACTCGAAGACGTCGAGATCGTGATCTCCCCGGACCACAAGGTCTTCAGCCACACCAACCCGCTGCGCGGGCTGGCCGCGGGCGGCACCTTCATGATGCAGACCAGCCTGTCCGCCACGGAAGTCTGGGCCGAAATGCCCGAGCGTGCGCGCAAGACGATCCGCGACAAGAAGATCCGCTTCTACATCATCGACGCCTTCGCCGTGGCCAAGAAGCATGCGCCGACGCCCGAGCTGGAAACCCGCATGATGGGCATCGCCTTCATCGGCGCCGTCGCCGGCCACGTCGACCGCGTCGCCGCCGATGCGCCGGCCGATGCCATCCTCGAGAAGATCCGCAACCAGATTTCCAAGAAGTTCGGCAGCAAGGGCGGCGCGGTCGTCGAAGGCAACATGGCCGTGATCCGCGAAGGCATCGAAGCCACGCACAAGGTCGACTACGACAGCGCCGCCTTCGCCAAGGCCGAAGCCGCCGCCGCCAAGACGGCGACCGGCAGCCTCCGCGGCGTGGCGATTTCCGCCTCGATGTGCCGCGCCGGCAGCTGCACCGAGAGCGCCGGCTTCGGCGATCGCGCCTACTACGACGACGTCGTCGCCAGCCACTTCCGCGAAGGCACCGTCGGCGAAGCGCCGGTGCTGCCCGGCACCGGCTTGTTCATGCCGGCCGGCACCTCGGCCATGAAGGACAAGGGCCTGTTCCGCCGCACCGTGCCCGAGTTCAAGGCCGAGTCCTGCACGGGCTGCATGGAATGCGCGCTGGTTTGCCCGGACGCCGCCATTCCCAACAACGTCCATGACATCCACGAGCTGCTGCTGACCGCCATCGGCGGTCTCGACGTCGCCGCGGCGCAGAAGGAAGCCATGCGCGCGCACGTCTATGCGCTGTCCGAGGCGGTGCGCGAGATGTACCGCCAGAGCAAGCAGCCGCGCCCGCTGCATGAAATGGTCGCCGAAGCCGCCAGCACGCTGGAGACCGACAAGGTCACCGTGCTGAAGAACTTCGGCAAGGTCGCCGAAGTGCTGGCGGGCTACCCGGTGGCGAAGACGCGCCCCTACTTCGACGCCATGGAGAAGAGCAATCCGGGCAGCGGCGGCCTCTACGCCGTCAACGTCGATCCCTGGAAGTGCACCGGCTGTCTCGAATGCGTGGCCGTCTGCGGCCCCGGCGCCCTCGTCGCCCGCGAACAGGATGCCGCGCTCGTCGACACCCTGCAGGCCCGCTTCGAGTTCATGAGCAAGATGCCGAACACGCCGGCGCGCTTCACCGACGGCGCCATCAAGGCCGACGGCGAAATCAAGCGCCTGATGCTCGACCGCACCAACTACTACGCGACCAACGGCGGCCACGGCGCCTGCCGCGGCTGCGGCGAAGTCACCGCCATCCGCCTGATGCTCGGCACCAACCGCGCCATCTTCGAGCGTCGCCGCCGCGACCACATCCGCGAACTCGAAGGCCTGATCGCGCGCCTGGGCACCAAGCAGGCGACGCTGGCGGCGGAAGACGGCGAGCGGCGCAGCCGCATCGACGCCGTCCTCGCGCAGCTGTCGAAGCGCCTGTATATGTTCGAGAGCGGCCCGACGGGCAACGGCCCGGCCGGCGCCGTCATCGCCAACTCGACGGGCTGCAGCAGCGTCTATGCCTCGACCTTCCCGTTCAACTCCTACAACGATCCGTGGGTGAACAGCCTGTTCCAGGATGCCCAGCCGCTGGCGAAAGGCCTCTTCGAAGGCATCACGGCGGCGGCGGTCGAAGACATCCGCGCGCTGCGCACGGCGCGCCTGGAGCTTGACGACGCCTTCGAGCCCGAAGTCCATAACAAGCAGTTCAACAACCTGTCGTGGGCCCAGTTCACCGTCGATGAACTGAACCTGATGCCGACGGTGATGACCATCGGCGGCGACGGCGCCACCTACGACATCGGCTTCGGCGCGCTGTCGCGCATTCTCGTCACCGACACGCCGCTGAAGGTGCTGGTGCTCAACACCGGCGTCTATTCCAACACCGGCGGCCAGGCCTCCTCGGCGAGCTTCGTCGGCCAGGATTCCGACCTCGCCCGCATCGGCGCGCTGCACACCGGCAAGCACGAGCATCGCAAGGAACTGGGCCTGATCGCCTCGTTCCATCCGAACGTCTTCGTCTGCTCGACCAGCACGTCGCTGCCGGGGCACTTCCTCAAGAACTCGCTGGAATTCCTGACCTACACGGATTCGCCCGCGGTGTTCGACGTCTATACGCCCTGCCAGCCCGAGCACGGCATCGCCGACGACGCTTCCTACTCGCATGCCCTGATGGCGGTGCAAAGCCGCATGAACCCGGTGTTCGTCCATGACCCGCGCCGCGGCACCACGCTGCACGAGTGGTTCTCGCTCGAGGGCAACCCCGATCCGGACAAGACCTGGACGACGACGACGCTCGAGTACCTCGACGACGAAGGCAAGCTGGCGCTGATGACCATGCCGCTGACGCCGGCCCATTTCGCGCTCGAGGAAAACCGCTTCAAGAAGCACTTCCGCAAGCTCTCCGCCGACGTGCCGGACGCCACGCCGGTCGATGCCTTCATCGACCTGGTGCCGGCCGACCGCGAAGGCCGCACGCCGTTCATCTGGGCGACCGACGCCAAGAAGCGCCTGATCCGCCTGTCGGTGTCGCCGATCATCGTCGAACTGGTCGAAGAGCGCCGCAAGTACTGGCACCTGCTGCAATACCTCGGCGGCTACCACGTCGGCAAGCTCGACGCCACGCACCGCGCCGGCATCGAAAGCCTGCAGGCGCAGTACCAGGAAGCCCTCAAGCAGCGCGAGTCGTCGCTCGACGCGATCGCCCGTTCGATGTCCGAACTGGCCGCCTCGTCGAAGGCGCCGCTGGCCGGCGGCTTCGTGCCGATGGCCGGCTTCGCGCTGGCGGCGCCGGCTGGCGGCGCGGCGGCGGCGGCCCCCGCGGCCGGCGGCGACGCGCTGGTGACGTTCGACGTCGCCGAGCAAGCCAAGTGCACCAACTGCAAGACCTGCTACCAGGACCTTTCGGAACTGTTCGAGAAGACGCGCATCGTCGTCGACGGCGAGGCCAGGGAAGTCGGCGGCCTGATTCCCGGCGCGCTCGAGCGCGTCAAGGCGACGCCGGAACTGAAGGCCCGCATCAAGAAGGTGGCGGCGAACTGCGACGCGGAGATCATTCGATGAGCACCCCCAATCCAAATCAGGAAGATCTGCAGCGCTACCTGCATGCGACCAGCGCGCTCGAAGCGACGCGTTCGCAGCTCGACGCGCTCGAGCAGTCCGAAGCGGTCGGCATCTACCAGAAGCAGCTGGCGCTGCTGCAGCGCCGGCTGCTGTCGGAGCCGCAGGCGTTCCGCGACATGTTCGTCGCCGACGGCACCCAGGCCGTGGTCTGGGAGTTCCAGCAGGAGGAGCTCGGCGCCGACTTCACGCGCACGCTGTGGCACCAGCTGCTGCGCAACGACGACATGAGCCTGGTGCTGATGCGTTTCATCTGGAACGTGCCGCTCAAGCTCAAGCGCAAGTTCATCAAGGCCATCGACCTGCACCTGTCCGACAAGTACCCGATGTTCAAGGGGCTGTCGAACGACTGGCCGGCCAACAACAGCATCCCGCCCTACATGCGCGATGCCGACGAGCGCTCGCGCGACTTCGGCCTCGTCAATGAGGGCTACCTCGGCTACATGAGCCTCGGCTTCAACGCCCGCGAGGTGGACCTGTTCGTCTGGCTCGAAGCGCTGCGCGACAAGCAGTGCGAAGAGAAGCCCTGCGAAATCGGCGAGCCGATCCCCGGCAAGTCCGAGAACAAGGGCGGCTGTCCGGTCAAGATCCACATCCCGCAGATGCTGGAGCTCTTGGGCACCGGCCGCTTCCGCGAGGCGATGGAGCTGATCGAGAGCTGCAACCCGCTGCCCAACGTCACCGGCCGCGTCTGCCCGCAGGAACTGCAGTGCCAGGGCGTCTGCGCCCACCAGAAAAAGCCGATCGAGATCGGCCAGATCGAGTGGTACCTGCCGCAGCGCGAGAAGCTGGTCAACGCCGCAGGCATCGCGGCGAAGTTCGCCGACCTGCCCGACCCGTGGGCCACCGCCGACAAGCCGCCGATCGCGGTCGTCGGCTCCGGCCCGGCCGGCCTCATCAACGCTTATCTGTTGGCGGCCGAAGGCTTCCCGGTCACGGTGTTCGAAGCCTTCCATACGCTCGGCGGCGTGCTGCGCTACGGCATCCCCGAGTTCCGCCTGCCCAACGAACTGATCGACGACGTCGTCGGCAAGATCGAGGCGCTCGGCGGCAAGTTCGTCAGGAACTTCGTCGTCGGCAAGACCGCGACCATCGGCGACCTCAAGAAGGCCGGCTTCTGGAAGATCTTCGTCGGCACCGGCGCCGGCCTGCCGCGCTTCATGAGCGTGCCGGGCGAGCATCTGCTGAACGTCATGTCGGCCAACGAGTTCCTCACGCGCGTGAACCTGATGCAGGGCGCGATGGCCGGCTACGAGACGCCGCTGCCCGAGACCAAGGGCAAGAACGTCATGGTCATCGGCGGCGGCAACACCGCCATGGATGCGGCGCGCACGGCGCGGCGGCTGGGCGGCAACGTCACCATCGTCTATCGCCGCACGCAGAGCGAAATGCCGGTGCGCGTCGAGGAACTGCATCACGCGCTCGAGGAAGGCATCCAGCTCAAGGTGCTGCGCGCGCCGTGCGAATTCGTCGGCGACGACAAGACGCACTTCGTCAACGGCGCCAAGCTCGACATCATCGAACTCGGCGCACCCGACGCCTCCGGCCGCCGCAGTCCGGTCGCCAGCGGCCGCACCGAGATGATGGCCACCGATCTCGTCATCATGGCGCTGGGCAACACCGCCAACCCGATCATCAAGGACTCGGAGCCGACGCTCAAGACGACCAAGTGGGGCACCATCGACATCGTCGCCAAGGGCTCGCAGCAGACGTCGCTCGAAGGCGTCTATACCGGCGGCGACGCCCAGCGCGGCGGCTCCACCGCCATCCGCGCGGCCGGCGACGGCCAGGCGGCGGCGCGCGAGATCGTCGGCGACATCAACATGACCACCGGCGAGATCCGCCGCATGGTCGGCGCGGCGAAGAACTACACCCAGCTCGGCGCTGCGCCCTTCACCATCCTCGAGAAATTCGAGCTCGCCGACAAGATCGTCGAGTTCACGGTGAATGCGCCGCTGATCGCCAAGAGCGCCCGCGCCGGCCAGTTCGTGCGCGTGCTGCCGTGGGACAAGGGCGAGCTGATTCCGCTCACGCTCGCCGACTGGGACGAGAAGGCCGGCACCATCACCATCGTCGTCCAGGCCATGGGCACGAGTTCCATCGCCATCAACAACATGAAGGTGGGCGACGCCTTCGCCGGCATCGCCGGTCCGCTCGGCCTGCCGAGCGAGCTGCACCGCTACGAAGGCAACCAGACGGTGGTGTTCACCGCGGGCGGCGTCGGCCTGCCGCCGGTGTATCCGATCATGCGCGAGCACCTGCGCCTGGGCAACCACGTCACGCTGATCTCGGGCTTTCGCAACGCCGACCTGTTGTTCTGGACGCGGGAAGACGAGCGCGTCGGCCGCATGCAGGCGGAGTTCCCCGAGCACCTCGCCGTCATCTACACCAGCAACGACGGCAGCTTCGGCATCAAGGGCTTCGTCACCGATCCGCTGGGCATGCTGCTGCAGCAGAACCAGAAGGGCGAAGGCCGCAAGATCGCCGAAGTCGTCACCATCGGCCCGCCGCTGATGATGCGCGCCGTCAGCGATCTGACGCGTTCCTACGGCACCAGGACCGTCGCCAGCCTGAACTCGATCATGGTGGACGCCACCGGCATGTGCGGCGCCTGCATGGTGCCGGTGAATGTCGAAGGCAAGCTGGTGCGCAAGCACGCCTGCATCGACGGCCCCGAGATCGACGCCCACGCCATCGACTGGGACAAGTTCCTGCCGCGCTTCAACCAGTTCAAGCCGCAAGAGAAGGACAGCATGGTCAAGCACGGCTTCGCCTGACTGGGCTGAGCTAGGCTACGGGCACGGCTGCGGCAAAACCGCTGCCGTGCCCGTTCCGTTTCATGGCGCCGGCGCGGCCGGCCGCGGCATCAGACGATGTCGAGGTGCTGGATGCCGGCGTTGAGATCCCGGTCCTTGGAATCCTTGCCGTGCAGCTTGATCTGCAGGCGCACTTCGTTCATCGAATCGGCGAAGCGCAGGGCGTCTTCGTAGCTGATCTTGTCGGCCTCGTAGAGCTCGAACAGGGCCTGGTCGAAGGTGATCATGCCGAGCTCGCGCGACTTCTTCATGACCTCCTTGATGCCGTGCACTTCGCCTTTGCCGATGAGGTCGGAAATCAGCGGCGAATTGAGCATGATCTCGATGGCGGCGGCGCGGCCCTTGCCGGCCTTCAGCGGGATCAGGCGCTGCGACACCACCGCCTTGAGGTTCAGCGACAAGTCCATCAGCAGCTGCGGCCGGCGTTCCTCGGGGAAGAAGTTGACGATGCGGTCCATCGCCTGGTTCGCATTGTTGGCGTGCAGCGTGCCGAGCGCCAGGTGGCCGGTCTCGGCGAAGGCGATGGCGTGCTCCATGACTTCGCGGTCGCGGATCTCGCCGATGAGGATGACGTCGGGCGCCTGGCGCAGCGTGTTCTTCAGCGCCGTCTCCCACGACTCGGTATCGACGCCGACTTCGCGCTGCGTGACGATGCAGTTCTTGTGCTCATGCACGTATTCGACCGGGTCTTCGATGGTGATGATGTGGCCGTAGGAATTCTGGTTGCGGTAGCCGATCATCGCCGCCATCGAAGTCGACTTGCCCGAGCCGGTGCCGCCGACGAACAGCACCAGTCCGCGCTTGGTCATCGCCACGTCCTTGAGCACCGGCGGCAGCTTGAGGTCGTCGAAATCGGGGATCGTCGTGTTGATGGTGCGCATCACCATGCCGGCGCGGCCCTGCTGCATGAAGGCATTGACGCGGAAGCGGCCGATGCCGGCCGGGCTGATGGCGAAGTTGCATTCCTTGGTCGCCTCGAACTCGGCGGCCTGCTTGTCGTTCATCACCGCGCGGCAAAGTTCCAGCGTGTGCTGCGCCGTCAGCGCCTGCTGCGTCACCGGCGTCATCTTGCTGTCGATCTTGATGGCGGGCGGAAAGCCGGCCGTGATGAAGAGGTCCGAGCCTTTCTTCTGCAGCATCATCGCCAGCAGCTGATGCATGAATTTGACGCCTTCGTCGCGTTCCATATTTCTTCCTTCAACCCCCGGAAACTCTACACCGCAAAGGACGCCAAGGGCGCAAAGGTAAAGCGGAAGTCCCTAGGGTTTGCTTCCTTTGCGTCCTTGGCGGCAAACCGCTTTTAGACGGGGAAACTATCCTTGTTCGCCGCCTTGCTGCGCGCTTCGGACGACGACACGATACCGCGCTTGACGAGTTCCTGCAGGTTCTGGTCGAGCGTCTGCATGCCGAACTGCTGGCCGGTCTGGATCGCCGAATACATCTGCGCGATCTTGTTCTCGCGGATCAGGTTGCGGATGGCCGGCGTGCCGATCATGATCTCGTGCGCGGCGACGCGGCCGGTGCCGTCCTTGGTCTTCAGCAGCGTCTGCGAAATCACCGCGCGCAGCGACTCCGACAGCATCGCCCGCACCATTTCCTTTTCCGCCGCCGGGAAGACGTCGACGATGCGGTCGACCGTCTTCGCCGCCGAACTGGTGTGCAGCGTGCCGAACACCAGGTGGCCGGTCTCGGCCGCCGAAAGCGCCAGGGCGATGGTTTCGAGGTCGCGCATTTCGCCGACCAGGATGACGTCCGGGTCCTCGCGCAGCGCCGACTTCAAGGCCGTGGCGAAGGACTTCACGTGCGGCCCGACTTCGCGCTGGTTGACCAGGCATTTCTTCGATTCGTGCACGAATTCGATCGGGTCCTCGACGGTGAGGATGTGGCCGTAGTCGTGCTCATTGACGTCGTCGACCATCGCCGCCAGCGTCGTCGACTTGCCCGAACCGGTCGGGCCGGTGACCAGCACCACGCCGCGCGGCGTGCGCGCGATCTCGGCGAAGATCTTCGGCGCGTTCAGTTGTTCGAGGTTCAGCACCTTCGACGGAATGGTGCGGAACACCGCGCCGGCGCCGCGGTTCTGCACGAAGGCATTGACGCGGAAGCGCGCCAGGCCGGGCACCGCGAACGAGAAGTCGATGTCGAAGTTCTCTTCGTACACCTTGCGCTGGCCGTCGTTCATGATGTCGTAGACCATCGCGTGCACGTCCTTGTGCTCCAGCGGCGCCAGGTTGATGCGGCGGATGTCGCCATGGACGCGGATCATCGGCGGCAGGCCGGAGGAAAGGTGCAGGTCGGACGCCTTGTTCTTGACGACGAAGGCGAGCAGTTCGGTGATGTCCATGAGGGATTCCTGGGGGCGGGGCGAAGTCTGCGCAGAGTCTCGGTATACTTAGGGCGCTATATGACATCAATCGCCGCCAACTTGCAAGCCGTCCATGCGCGCATCGCCGCGGCCTGCGCCGCTTGCGGGCGCGATGCCGCGGCGGTGCGGCTGCTGGCCGTGTCGAAGACCTGGACGGCGGCGGCGGTGCGCGCGGCGGCGGCCTGCGGCGAGCGCGCTTTCGGCGAAAGCTACGTGCAGGAAGCCGTCGCCAAGATGAGCGAGCTCGCCGATCTCGACCTCGCCTGGCATTTCATCGGCCCGCTGCAAAGCAACAAGACGCGGCCGGTCGCCGAAGCCTTCGCCTGGGTGCATTCGATCGACCGCCTGAAGATCGCCGAGCGTCTCTCGGCGCAGCGTCCGGATCGCCTGCCGCCGCTACAGGTCTGCATCGAAGTCAATGTCAGCGGCGAGGCGAGCAAGAGCGGCTGTGCGCCTGCCGACGTGGCGGCGCTCGCCGCCGCCGTGGCCGGCTTGCCCCGGCTGCGGCTGCGCGGCCTGATGGCAATTCCCGAGCCGAGCGACGATGCAGCCTTGCAGCGCCGCCGCTTCGCGTCGCTGCGAACGCTGCGCGACACGCTCAACGGCGCGGGCTTCGCCCTCGATACGCTTTCCATGGGCATGTCGCACGATCTCGAAGCGGCCATCGCGGAAGGCGCTAACATAGTGCGCGTCGGTACCGCGATATTTGGCGCGAGGACGAAAAACGATTGATAACCGCCGAGTCGCCGAGGGCGCGGAGTTCCTGCCGCGCATGTCTCGGCGCCGCGGCGTCTTTGCGGTGAGGGCTTGACATGAAAATCACATTCATCGGCGGCGGCAACATGGCCGTCGCGTTGATCGGCGGCCTGCGCAAGCAGGGCTATTCCGCGGCAGGCATCCAGGTCGTCGAGCCCGTCGAGCAAGCGCGCGCGCGGCTCAGCGAAGAATTCGGCGTGCGCTGCGCGCCGAGCCTCGACGCCGCGGCGCTGCATTGCGAAGTCCTCGTCCTCGCCGTCAAGCCCCAGCAGATGAAAGAGGCGCTCGCGCCCGCCGCCGGCAAGCTCAAGGACCAGCTCGTCGTCAGCATCGCCGCCGGCCTGCGGCTGGCGGACATCGCCCGCTGGCTCGGCGGCCACCGCCAGATCGTGCGCACCATGCCGAACATGCCGGCGCTGATCGGCGCCGGCATCACCGGCCTCTACGCCGATCCCAGCGTCGACCTCGAAGGCCGCTCGACGGCCGAGAAAATCCTCGCCGCCGTCGGCCGCATCGTCTGGATCAGCGACGAAGCGATGATGGACCCCGTCACCGCCATTTCCGGCAGCGGCCCGGCCTACGTCTTCTATTTCATCGAGGCGCTCGAAGCCGCCGCGCTGAAGCTCGGCTTCGAGCCGCCGGCGGCGCGCCTGCTGGCCATCGACACATTCCTCGGCGCGGCGAAACTGGCCAACAGCAGCGCCGAGTCCATCTCCCGGCTGCGCGAGCGCGTCACGTCCAAAGGCGGCACCACGGAAGCGGCGCTCAAGTCCTTCGATGCCGACGGCATACGCGACGCCATCGAGCGCGGCGTCGAAGCCGCCAACGTCCGCGGCCGCGAGCTCGGCGACATCCTGGGACAAGGCTGATGCACGCCGCCGGCATGTTCACGCAACTGCTGCTCCAGCTCGTCGACCTCGCCGCCAGCTTCTTCGCCGGGCTGTTCGTGCTGCGCTTCATCCTGCAATGGGCGCGCGCGCCGTTTCGCAATCCGATCGGCCACTTCGTCGTCACGCTGACCGACTGGGGCGTGCTGCCGCTGCGCCGCATCGTGCCGGGATATCGCGGCCTCGACCTCGCCTCGCTGGTCATGGCCTGGCTGGTCGAGACGGTCAGCCTGCTGCTGGTGCTGGCGATCATCGGCGCGCTGGCCGGCGGCGGCGACATGATCGCGCTGGCCCTGGTCGCCGGCTTCATCGAGATGCTGCGCACCGTCGCCTACGTCATCATCGGCGCCACGCTCGGCGTCGTCATCCTGTCGTGGGTCAATCCCTACGCGCCGCTGGCCCCCGTCTTCAACGCCGTCGCGCAGCCTTTCCTGCGGCCTTTCCAGCGCCTCGTTCCGCCCATCGCCGGCATCGACCTCTCGCCGCTGTTCCTGCTGCTGCTGCTGCAGCTGACGCTGGGCCTGCTGTCCTCGCTCAAGTCGGCGACCCTCGGCCTGGGCTTGTAGGCGGATGAGCTGGCTGCGCGAAGACAGCGACGGCGTCGTGCTGACCCTGCACATCCAGCCCGGTGCCAAGCGCACCGAAACCGCCGGACTGCACGGCGACGCCCTGAAGATCCGGCTGGCCGCGCCGCCCGTCGACGGCCGCGCCAACGACGCGCTGGTGGCCTTCCTCGCCAAGGCGCTGGGCGTGCCGAAGGCGCACGTCGATCTCGTCGCCGGCCAGAGCTCGCGCGCCAAGCGCGTGCGCGTCGCCGGCGTCAGCGCGGCGGCGGCGACGGCGGCGCTGTCCTAGACCCGCGCTCAGATGTTCGCGCAGGCGCCGTCCCGATACGCCTGCGCATAGACGCGCCAATCCTGCTCGACTTGCGCCGCGGCGTGTTCCGCCGCATCCAGCAGGCGCAGGCGCCATTTCTCGCGCCGGGCGAAGTCGATGAGTTCGTCGCTGGTGGCGGAGCCCTGGCGCCCGCCGCTGCGCAACTGGCCCCAGGCGACGACCTCGGCCATCGTCCGCATCACGCCTGCGGTGCGGCGCAGCTTGCCGTCCCAGCGGTCGAGCGCGACGCGGTCCTCGCTCGGCTGCAGGCCGCGCAGGATGTAGGACGACTTGCCCAGCGTCACCGCCTGCAGGAAGGCCATCGACACCGCCTGCATGCGGCGCTGCACGGCGACGACGCGCGCGGCTTCGCTGGCCCAGTGCGGCTGCTTGATTTTCAGGTGCGGCACCAGCGACGAGGGCAGCGCCTGCTTGAGGTCGATCAGGTAATTGCGGTCGGGCGAACCCTTGCCTTCGACGAGGATGACGTAGCGGTCGACGCCGAGGCTGCCGGTGCCGGCGATGCGGCGGGCGACGTCGAGCAGCTTGTAGAACTTCGGCTCGGGCTGCGCCGCGGCGAAGTCGCGCATGAAGGCCGCCACCGTCTCGCGTTGCGCCGCGGTGACGGGCAAGGCCTTGCGGCCGTCGGTGCGCAGTTGGCGCTTGTTGCCGCGCCGCTCGGTGCGGGTATCGAGATAGGCCGGCCGCGGACGATCCTGCAGGCTGTCGAGCAACTGGCGCACCATGCCGTCCGCCGTTTCGCGCTCGACCCAGCGCGCCTTGCCGTCGGCCAGCGCGGCGACGTAGGCGTCGAGAAAGCAGCGGCACAGCGCGACGGCCTCGGCACGCTGGAGCCCGAGGCCCGCCGCGCCGACGAGCACGCTGGCGAGGAAGCGCACCAGTTCCCAGGTGCAGGGCGCGAGTGCCGCCTCGTCGAAATCGTTCATGTCGAAATAGACGAGGCGGTTGTCGCCCTTGAAGCTGCCGAAGTTCTCGAAGTGCAGGTCGCCGCAGACCCAGGTGACGGGCGCCCGGCGCGGCAGGCCGATGGCGGCGACGCGGTCGTAGAACAGATGGCAGGTGCCGCGCAGGAAGACGAACGGACTCGCGCTCATGGCGGCGTACTTGCGCGCCAGGCGCTCCGGATCGCGGCCGGCGTTGAAAGCGCGGATGGTGTCGACGATATCCATGTCGCCTCGCAGCTCGCATCGAAACGGCCACTATACGCGACGCTCAAGCGCCGCCGCCTCTGGTAGGCTCACGGCCTTCATGAACGAAATCTCCGCCAGCCTGCAGCTCGCCGCCTCGCTGATCGCCGCCGCCGACGCCAAGCTCTACGGCATCGTCGCCTTGAGCCTGCGCGTCAGCCTGAGCGCCACCGTCATCGCCTGCGTCGTCGGCATGCCGATCGGCGCCTGGCTGGCGGTCGGGCGCTTCGCCGGACGGCGCGTGCTGATCGTGCTGTTCAACGGCATGATGGGCCTGCCGCCGGTCGCCGTCGGCCTGCTCATCTACCTGCTGCTGTCGCGCGCCGGGCCGCTCGGTACCTTCGGCCTGCTGTTCACGCCGACGGCGATGATCATCGCCCAGTCGGTGCTGGTCGCGCCCATCGTCGCGGCGCTGACGCGCCAGGTCATCGCCGACGCCTGGCTCGAATACCGCGAGCAGTTGCGCTCGCTGGGCGCCAGCCGGCCGCGCGCGGCGGCGACGCTGCTGTGGGACGGCCGCTTCTCGCTGTCCACGGCGGCGCTCGCCGGCTTCGGCCGCGCCATCGCCGAAGTCGGCACCGTGATGATCGTCGGCGGCAACATCGACGGCGTCACGCGCGTCATGACCACCACCATCGCGCTGGAGACCAGCAAGGGCGACCTGCCGCTGGCGCTGGCCCTGGGCGTGATCCTGATCTCGCTAGTGCTGGCCATCAATGCCGTCGCCTACCTGCTGCGCGGCTGGGCGGCAAGGCGGTGGGGATGAGCAGCTACCTTCAGCTCTCCGGCCTCGACCTCGTCGAAGGCGAGAACGCCATCGTGCGCGACGTCACCCTCGAACTGGCGGCCCGGCGCACGCTGATCCTCGGCCCCAACGGCGCCGGCAAGAGCACGCTGCTGCGCCTGATCCACGGCCTGCTGCGGCCGACCGGCGGCACCGTGCGCTGGCCGCAGCCGCTGCGCCAGGCGATGGTATTCCAGCGTCCGGTCATGCTGCGCACCACGGTTTTCAAGAACGTCATCTACGGCCTCAAGCTCGCCGGCGTCAAGGACGGCGAGCGCGAGCGCCGCGCCGCGGCCGCGCTCGAGCGCGTCGGCCTCGCCCACCTCGGCGCGCGCCCGGCACGCGTGCTCTCGGGCGGCGAGCAGCAGCGCGTCGCGCTGGCGCGCGCCTGGGCGCTCGAGCCGCAAGTGCTGTTCCTCGACGAGCCCACCGCCAGCCTCGACCCGGCCAGCAACCGCGAAGTCGAGCGCATCATCGGCGAATTCGCCGCCGCCGGCACGCGCATCCTCATGACGACGCATAATCTTGGCCAGGCCCGCCGGCTGGCGGACGAAATCATCTACATCGACGACGGCCGCGTGCTCGAACAGGCGCCGGCCGCCGCGTTTTTTCAACAGCCGCGCAACGCCCGCGCCGCGGCCTTCATCCGGGAGGAACTACTATGAATCGCATCCGCCGCCTTCTCCTCGCCCTCGCCTGCGCGTGCGCCGTGCCCCTGGGCGCGCACGCCGCCGACGAGTTCATCACCGTCGCCTCGACCACCTCGACCGAGCAGTCGGGCCTGTTCGGCCACTTGCTGCCGGCCTTCGAGCAGCAGACCGGCATCAAGGTGCACGTCGTCGCGCTGGGCACCGGCCAGGCGCTCGACCTCGCCCGCCGCGGCGATGCCGACGTCGTCTTCGTGCACGATCCCGCGGCGGAAGCGAAGTTCCTCAATGAGGGCTGGGGCGTCAAGCGCTTCGAGGTGATGTACAACGATTTCGTGCTGATCGGGCCGAAAGCCGACCCGGCGAAAATCGTCGGCGGCCAGGACATCGTCACGGCGCTGCAGAAGATCGAGTCCGCCAAGGCGCCCTTCGTCTCGCGCGGCGACCGCAGCGGCACCAACGCCGCCGAGCTGCGCCTGTGGAAGATCGCCGGCATCGACCTCGACAAGGCCAAAGGCCCCTGGTACCGCGACACCGGCTCGGGCATGGGCCCGGCGCTGAACACCGCGGCATCGATGGATGCCTACATCCTCGCCGACCGCGGCACCTGGCTCGCCTTCAAGAACCGACAGAATCTCGAGATCCTGGTGCAGGGCGACAAGCGCCTCTTCAACCAGTACGGCGTCATGCTCGTCAATCCGGCCAAGCATCCGAGCGTGAAAAAGGAACTCGGCCAGAAGTTCGTCGACTGGGTCGTCTCGCCCGCCGGCCAGCAGGCCATCGCCGCCTACAAGGTCGGCGGCGAACAGTTGTTCTTCCCCAACGCCAAGCCCTGACGCCGCCGGCGGAATGACCGAGCCGATGGGACCGCTGGCGGGAATCCGCATCATCGAAATGGCCGGCATCGGGCCGGCGCCGTTCGCTGCCATGTGGCTCGCCGACATGGGCGCGGAAGTCGTCCGCATCGACCGCAAGGAAAAGCCGGGCGATTCCGCCTTCGATACGCTGAAAAGCTACGGCTTTCTCAACCGCGGCCGGCGCTCGCTGGCGCTGGACCTGAAGAAGCCGCAAGCCGTCGCCGCGCTGCTGCAGCTCGTCGCCGGCGCCGATGCGCTGATCGAGGGCTTCCGGCCCGGCGTCATGGAGCGCCTCGGCCTCGGCCCCGACGCCTGCCTGGCGAAGAATCCCAAGCTGGTCTACGGCCGCATCACCGGCTGGGGCCAGAGCGGTCCGCTGGCGCAGACCGCCGGCCACGACATCGACTACATCGCGTTGACCGGCGCGCTCCACGCCATCGGCAAGCGCGAACAGCCGGTGCCGCCGCTCAACCTCGTCGGCGATTTCGGCGGCGGCGCGATGTTCCTCGTTGGCGGCGTGCTCGCCGCACTGCTCGAAGCGCAGCGCTCCGGCCGCGGCCAGGTGGTCGACGCCGCCATGACCGACGGCGCCGCGCTGCTGATGGCCATGCAGTACAGCTTCAAGGCCGCCGGCCACTGGGGCAACCAGCGCGAGGCCAACCTGCTCGACGGCGGCGCGCCGTTCTACGGCACCTACGCCTGCGCCGACGGCAAGTGGCTCGCCGTCGGTCCCATCGAGCCGCAGTTCCACGATCTGCTGATCGACCAGCTCGGCCTGCCGCGCGAGGAATTCGCCGCACGCTGGAATCCGCAAAGCTGGCCGGAACTGCGGGCCAAACTGGCGGCCGTGTTCGCGACCAAGAGCCGCGACGCCTGGTGCGCGCTGCTCGAAACCAGCGACGCCTGCGTCGCGCCGGTGCTCGATCTCGACGAAGCGCCGCGCCATCCGCACAACGTCGCCCGCCAGACGTTCGTCGAGCATGCCGGCATCACCCAGCCGGCGCCGGCGCCGCGCTTTTCGCGCACGGTGCCGGCGATTCAATCGGCGGCGCCGCAGCGCGGCGAGCATAACGACGCCGTCCTGCGGGACTGGGGCTTCGGCATCGACGAGGTCGCTGCCCTGGCGGCGGCGGGCGCGATCTGAGGGCGCGGTGGCGGCGCCGCGATTTCCTTTTAGAATGCCCGCCAGCGGCACCATAAGCGCGCACTGAGGAGACATCGCTTGGATACGTCCGATTGCAGCGGTCGGCGCGGCGACGCAAAGTTCGCCGGCGCGCAGGAGAGAACGCGGGCCTGGCTGGCGGCGCTGGGCTTCGTCGTGGCCGCCCCGGCATGGGCCGACGACGCGGAGAAGGCCAAGACCATCGTCGCCAACGTCTGTTCCGCCTGTCACGGCATCGACGGCAACAGCACCGTGCCGACCTATCCCAAGCTCGCCGGCCGCCATCCCGACTACATCGTCAGGGAACTCAAGGAATTCATTTCCGGCAAGCGCAAGAGCGACATCATGGCGCCGATCTGCGCCGCCCTCGACCCCGGCGACTTCAAGGGTCTGGGCGCTTATTTCGGCGCCCAGAAGCCGAGCTCCGGCACCGTGCTGAATGCGAAGGCCGCCGCGGAAGGCAAGAAGCTCTACCAGGACGGCAACGAGCTGAGCGGCGTCCCCGCCTGCGCCGGCTGCCACGAACCCGACGCCGCCGGCAACAAGCGTTTCCCGCGGCTGGCCGGACAGCACCGCGAATACCTGGTCGAGCAGCTGCACAACTTTCGCAACGACATCCGCAACAACGAGACCGCGCGCGTCATGCGCGAAGTGGCAAAGCGTCTGACCGAGGACGAGATCACCGCGGTCGCCGAATACCTCACCGGCCTGTAGGCGCAGCAGGGGATCGATATGAACAGGAGCGACATCGTGAAGGCATGGCTCGGGGCGTTATTGCTGCTGTCATCGCTGGCGGGCGGCCTGCGGGCGCAGGAAGCAGGTCACGACGGCGGCGCCGCCCCGGTGTGGAACGAGATCAAGGGCGAAAAGCTCCTGGCGCTGAAGCTCAGGGGCGACGCCGCGCGCGGCGCCGAGGCCTTCGTCGGCTGCCAGGGTTGCCACAAGCGCGGCGCGACGGGCAGTCCCAGCGGCGCCTATCCGCGGCTGGCGGGACAGCATGCGACGGTGCTGATCGAGCAAATGACCGACATCCGCTCCGGCAGGCGCCAGAACGCGAAGATGCTGCCGTTCGCCGACGAGCACGTCCTGACGCCGCAGGAAATCGCCGACATCGCGATCTACCTGCAAGGCCTGCCGATACCGCCGAACCTCGGCAAGGGACCGGGCGACAAGCTGGAGCGCGGCAAGGAACTGTTCGTCCGCGATTGCAGCACCTGCCACGGCGAGCGCGGCGAGGGCCAGGCCGAGAAGTTCTACCCCCTGGTAGCCGGGCAGCACTTCAAGTACCTGCTGCGCGAGACCGAGTTCATCCGCGACGGCCGGCGCGGCAACGCCAACCCCGACATGGTCCGCGTCATCAAGCCCTACACGGACGACGACCTCGAAGCCGTGGCCGACTACATCGCCCGGCTCGAGGCGCCCGCCGCCGCGCCGTCGCAGTAAGGGTCGCGCGGCACGGCCGGCGCCGCCCGCCCTACAGCTCCAGCAGCCCGTCCCGGCAAGTGCGCGCCTGCTCCAGGCGCACCAGCGTCGGCAGCAGGTTGAGGCCGGTGTCCTTCTTCAGCGCCAGCGCCGCCGTCTTCAGTTCGGCCAGCGTCAGCTTGACGGCTTCGCCGGCCGCGGCGAAGGCGATGGCGTTGCCGCTGTCGCAGGAGGGAAAGGCCAGCGCGCGGCCGTCGAAGGCGGCGTCGATGCGCTCGACGCTCTGCCGGTAATCCTTGCGCCGCGACAGCAGGTTGGCCGAGAGCAGGCCGGCGTCGCCAAGCCGCGCCTTGCAGTTGAGATAGAACGCCGGCGTATCGAGCTGGCCGGGACGGGCATCGGCGTCGAAGCCGTCGACCAGGATCAGGTCGAAGCGCGGCTTGGCGCGCGCCACGTAATCCGCGCCGTCGCCGATCTCGATGCGGATGCGCGCCGGGTCGTCGGGCAGCTTGAAGAACTGGCGCGCGGCGGCGACCACCGCGGCATCGATCTCGACGACGACGAGCTGCGCCTGCGGCCGGTGGCGGTAAAGGAACTTCGTCAGCGAGCCGGCGCCCAGGCCGATCAGCAGCACGCGCCGCGGCCAGTCGGCGTCGGGGCGCAGCAGCAGGGCGGCCATCATTTCGCGCGTGTAGTCGAGTTCCAGCGCAAAGGGGCGCGCGATGCGCATCGCCCCCTGCACCCAGTCGGAACCGAAATGCAGGCTGCGCACGCCGGCTTCTTCGCTGATTTCGATGGTCATGACGGCGATTCTAGGCGCGCCGCAGCGCGCCGCGTTCAGTCGAGATAAGTGCGCGCCTCTTCGAAGCGCGCGGCGAACCAGCCCGACGTGAGGCTCTCGGCGCGCACCTTGCCCGCGCTGCTGGGCGCATGCACGAAGCGGCCGTCGCCGATGTAGATGCCGACGTGCGAGTACGGCTTGTGGCGCGTGTTGAAGAAGACCAGGTCGCCGGGCTTGAGCTGGGCGACGTCGACGGGCCGGCCTTTCCTGGCGATATCCGCCGCCGAGCCGGGCAGCTTGAGGTTGGCCGCCTTGTCGAACACGTAGCTCACCATGCCGCTGCAATCGAGCCCGGCGTCGGGGTTCTTGCCGCCGAAGCGGTAGCCGGTTTCGACCAGGCCCAGCGCGAACACCACGACATCCTGGGCCGTGGCGGAAATCGCCGGCGCCTCGGCTTCGGCCGCGGCGCCGCGTTGCCCGGCCAGTGGCGCCGGCGCCTGCGTCCATGACGGCAGCATGGCGCAGCCGGCGAGCGCCAGGGCCGAGCCGATGGCGAGGCCGGAGCGGGTGCGGATGCTGGATGCTTTGCGGCGCATGGAACAATTCTGTTCCGGTAGACTCGAACGCCATACGCCGAAAAACGGGAGAAAAAGCCATGCAATTGAAGGATGCCCAGCTGTTGCGCAGCCGCGCCTACATCGCCGGCGACTGGACCGCCGCCGCCGACGGCGCCGCCTTTCCGGTGCGCGACCCGGCCAGCGGCGAAACCATCGGCAGCGTGCCCGACATGGGCGCCGCCGACGCCCGCCGCGCCATCGTCGCCGCCGACCAGGCCTGGCCCGCGTGGCGCAGCCTGACGGCGAAGCAGCGCGCCGCCGTCATGCGCCGGTGGTTCGATCTCATCGTCGCCAACGCCGATGACCTCGGCGCGCTGATGACCGCCGAGCAGGGCAAGCCGCTCGCCGAAGCCAGGGGCGAAGCCCTCTATGCCGCGAGCTTCGTCGAGTGGTTCGCCGAGGAAGGCAAGCGCGCCTACGGCGACACCATTCCCAGCCCCATGGCCGCGACGCGCATCGTTGTCCTCAAGCAGCCGGTCGGCGTCTGCGCCGCCATCACGCCGTGGAATTTCCCGGCGGCGATGATCACGCGCAAGGTCGCGCCGGCGCTCGCCGCCGGCTGCACCGTCGTCGTCAAGCCGGCCGAGCAGACGCCGCTGACGGCGCTGGCGCTGGCCGAACTCGCCCACCGCGCCGGCTTCCCGCCCGGCGTCTTCAACGTCGTCACCGGTGCGGCCGCCTCCGCCGCGAAGATCGGCGCCGAGCTCACTTCCAATCCCATCGTGCGCAAGCTGTCCTTCACCGGCTCGACCGAAGTCGGGCGCCTGCTGATGTCGCAGTGCGCGGCGACGGTGAAGAAAGTGTCGCTGGAACTCGGCGGCAATGCGCCCTTCATCGTCTTCGACGACGCCGACATCGATGCCGCCGTCGCCGGCGCCATGGCGAGCAAGTATCGCAACAGCGGCCAGACCTGCGTCTGCGCCAACCGCCTGCTGGTGCAGGACGGCGTCTATGAAGCCTTCGCCGCCAAGCTCGCGGCGCAGGTCAAGACACTCCAGGTCGGCGCCGGCGCCGAGGAAGGCACCACCCAGGGACCGCTGATCGACGAGCAGGCGCTGCTGAAAGTCGAAGCCCACATCGCCGACGCGCTCGCCAAGGGCGCGCGCATCCTCACCGGCGGCAAGCGCCACAGCCGCGGCGGCACCTTCTTCGAGCCGACCGTGCTCGCCGACGTCACCGCGGCGATGCGCTGCGCGCGCGAGGAAACCTTCGGCCCGGTGGCGCCGCTGTTCCGCTTCAAGACCGAGGCCGACGCCATCGCGCTCGCCAACGCCACCGAATACGGCCTCGCCGGCTACTTCTACAGCCGCGACGTCGGCCGCGCCTGGCGCGTCGCCGAAGCGCTCGAATACGGCATGGTCGGCGTCAATACCGGCGTCATATCGAACGAGGTCGCGCCCTTCGGCGGCGTCAAGCAGTCCGGCATCGGCCGCGAAGGCTCGAAATACGGCATCGAGGAATACCTCGAGATCAAGTACGTCTGCATGGCGGTCTAGCGGCTGGCGATCAGCCGCAGGCCGAGCAGGACGAAGATCCCGCCGGCCGCGCGATCCAGCCACGCGCCCATGCCCGGCCGCCGCGCCAGCCAGCGGCCGACGCTGCCGGAGAACCAGCCGATGGCGCCGAAGAGCAGCGCGCCCTGCAGCGTGAAGACGAGGCCGAGCTGCGCGATCTGCCAGGCGACGTGGCCGCGCGCGGTGTCGACGAATTGCGGCAGGAAGGCGAGGAAGAACAGCACGACCTTCGGATTGATGGCGTTGGCGATCAGGCCCTTGACGAAGAACCGGCCGACGCTCTCGCACGGCGCGGCGCCGGCCGGCGCCAGCGTCATGCCGCGCGCATTGCGCAGCGCCTGCGCGCCGAGCCAGATCAGATACAGGCCGCCGGCGATCTTGAGCGCGGTGAAGGCCCACAGCGAGGCGGCGATCAGCGCGCTCACGCCCAGCGCGGCGAGCGCGGTGTGGTTGAGGCAGCCGCTGGCGCAGCCCAGGCCGAAGGCCATGCCCTGGCGGCGGCCGCGCGCCATGCCGATGGACAGCAACATGAGGTTGTCGGGACCGGGCGCGAGCGTGACGAAGGCGGCGGCGGCAAGGAAGGCGGCGAATTGCGGCAGGGTGAGCAGGGCGTCCATGGCGGCATTGTGCCTTACGGCGACAGCCGCAGCGCGCCGCGCACGCTGTTGATGAACCAGATTGCCGTCGCCTGCGGCAGGTCGTCCGCGCGCAGCACCTGCTCGCAAATCTCGCCGCGCGCCAGCATTTCCGCGCGCTGCACGCCGGCGAGCAGGCCGCACGCCAGCGGCGGCGTGACGCGGCGGCCGGCCAGTTCGAGCACGACGTTGCCGCGCGTGAATTCGGTGAGCTCGCCGCGCGCGTTCCACAGCAGCGTGTCGAAGCACCCCGGCGGCGGCGCGTGGCGCTCGTAGGCGGCGCGCTGCGTGGTCTTGTGGGCGAGGAACTCGTCGCCGCTGTCGACCGGCGCGGCGGCCAGGGCGAAGCGCAACTGCGGCGGCGGCGCCTCGAGCGCGAAGCTTTCCGTGCGCACGCGGCCGTGCCGGTCGAGCAGCAGGCGCACGCGCCAGGCGTCGGCGCGCTGCCGGGCGGCCAAGGCGTCGAGCGCGGCGTCCACCTGCGCCGGGTCGCAACGGAAACCGAAATGGGCGGCGCTGGCGCAGAGCCGTTCCAGGTGGCGCGCCCGCAGGCTGTAGCGGCCCGCTTCGAGCCGCAAGGTTTCGAGCAGTTCGAAGGCGGCGGTGGCGCGCAGCAGGAAGCGGCGCTTGACCAGCCACTCGGCGTATTCGGCCGGCGCCGTCGAATCGAAGACGATGCCGCTGCCGACGCCGCATTCGGCGCGGCCGCGCCGCCGGTCGATGGCGACGGTGCGGATGGCGACGCTGAACGTGGCGTGGCCGCCGGGACGCAGCACGCCGATGGCGCCGCAGTAGGCGCCGCGCGGCGCGTCCTCGAGCGCGGCGATGGCCGCCATCGCCGCGACCTTGGGCGCGCCGGTGACGGAGCCGCAGGGAAACAGGGCGCCAAAGACGTCGGCCAGTTGGGTCCCCGGCCGCGTCCGGCCTTGCACCGTGGAAGTCATCTGCCAGGCGCTCGGCAGCGCCTCGATGGCGAACAGCTGCGGCACGCCGACCGAACCGGTGACGGCGACGCGCGCGACGTCGTTGCGCAGCAGGTCGACGATCATCAGGTTCTCGGCCTGCTCTTTTGCCGATGCGCGCAAGGCCTGCGCCGCCGCGGCATCCGCCGTCGCGTCGGCGTGGCGCGGCGCCGTGCCCTTCATCGGCCGCGTCGTCAGGCCGCCGTCCGGCCGCCAGTCGAAGAAGAGTTCGGGCGAGACCGAGACCAATTCCCAGGCGCCGCCGTCGAGGCGGGCGCCATAGCCGCCGGGCTGCGCCGCACGCAGGGCGGCGAACAGCGCGCCGCCGTCGCCGTCGCAGGCGGCGCGCAGGCGCGTGGTGAAGTTCACCTGGTAATAGTCGCCGGCGGCGATGCCGCGACGAATGGCGGCGATGCCGGCGTCGATGCGCGATCGTGACTTTGTCATATTCCAGGAGCCGGCGGCGAATGCGGCGGCGGCATCCGCATCCGCATCCACATCCGTGTCGGCGTCGGCGGCTTCATAGACGGCGAAGAGCGCCAGCGGCAGCGCGCCTTCGGGTGGCCGCACCTTGAAGGCGGCATCGAAGGCCGGCGCCGCTTCGTAGGCGACGAAGCCGACCACCCAGCGGCCGGCCCGCGCCCGCTCTTCCGCTGCGGCGATGACGGCGGCGACCTCGTCTATGCGCTGCGCGGCGAGGAGTTCGAGCGGGCGCGAAAAGGCGAGCGCGAGCCGCGTTCCGTCTTCCTGCGGAAAATCGAGCTGCGCTTTCACGTCGCGAAATCGCGCGGCAACGCGCCGCCTTACGGGCAGTTCGGCAACAGCGGCCGCAGCCGCCGCCAGTCGAGCGCGGCCTCGACGGCATCCGCCAGCCGCTCGACGTCGGCTTCGCGCCGCGCGCCGAGATCGACGGCGGCGATGCCCGCGGCCCCCGCCCAGGCGAGCAGCGCGGCGAGCGCCGCCGGCTGCTCGAAAAGGCCGTGGCAGTAGGTGCCGAGGACTTGATCGTCGGCGGAGATCGCGCCGTCGGCGCGGCCGTCGGCGAGCCTGACGGCGGGCTTGGCGAGCGCCGGGCCGCGCGTGACACCCATGTGGATTTCATACCCCGTCATCGGCGCGTCGTCGAACGCCAGGCGGCCGCTGACGCTGCGCAATTGCTTCTCGGCCGCCAACGTCGTTTCGCAGTCGAGGAAGCCCAGGCCGGCGACGCTGCCGGCCTGGCCTTCGACGCCGGCCGGATCGTGCAGCGTGCGGCCGAGCATCTGGTAGCCGCCGCACAGGCCGATGAGCTTGCCGCCGTAGCGCAGGTGGCGCCGCATGTAGGCTTCCCAGCCGCCGCCGTTCTGCCGGCGCAGCCAGGCGAGATCGGCGGCGACGCTCTTCGAGCCGGGCAGCACGACGAGGTCGGCGGGCGGCGGCGCCTGGTTCGGGCCGATCCAGCGGAAGTCGATCTGCGGATGCAGGCGCAACGGATCGAGGTCGCTGTGATTGGAAATGCGCGGGAACACCGGCGCGATGACGGTGAGCCGCGCTTCGCCGTCGCGCTCGGCGTGATGTTCGAGCGCATCCTCGGCGTCGAGGAACAGGCCGTGCAGATACGGCACGACGCCGAGCACCGGCTTGCCGGTGTGCTGCTCCAGCCAGGTCAGCCCCGGTTCGAGCAGGCCGAGGTCGCCGCGGAAGCGGTTGATGACGAGGCCTTGCACGCGCCTCCGCTCGGTCGGCGCGAGCAGGTCGAGCGTGCCGGACAGATGCGCCAGCACGCCGCCGCGGTCGATGTCGCCGACGATGATCACCGGGATGTCGACGGCTTCGGCGAAGCCCATGTTGGCGATGTCGCGATCGCGCAGATTGACTTCCGCCGGGCTGCCGGCGCCTTCGACGATCACGCAGTCGAACTCCGCCGTGAGCCGCGCCCAGGATGCGAGCACCGCCGCCATCGCCGTGGCCTTGTAGTCGTGATAGGCGCGGGCGTCGAAGTCGGCGATCGCCTTGCCATGGATGATGACTTGCGCGCGCTTGTCGGTGTTGGGCTTCAGCAGCACGGGATTGAAGTCGATGCGCGGCGGCAGTCCCGCGGCCTGCGCCTGCAGGGCCTGGGCGCGGCCGATCTCGCCGCCGTCGACGGTGACCGCCGAATTGAGCGCCATGTTCTGCGGCTTGAACGGCGCCACGCGCACGCCGCGGCGCTGCAGGATGCGGCACAGCGCGGCGACCAGCACGCTCTTGCCGGCATCCGAGGTGCAGCCTTGCACCATCAGGGCCATCGCCATCAGACGCTTCCCAGCCAGAACGCCACGTCCATCTTGAGGAACTCGTCCCACGGCAGGTAGTGCGAACCGTCGCAGGAGAAGGTCAGGGCGACGATGCCGTTGAAGATGTTGAGCGTGCCGGTGCGCAGGTAGAAGGTCTCGTCGACGAAGCGCAGGTTGCGCATGCCGTCGAGTATGGCGCGAAGGCGCTGCTTGGGCACCAGCGCGTCGCCCGGATAAGGCTGCTGGCGAAAGGCGAGGCAGATGTCGGGATCGGTCAGCGCCTTGATGTCGAGCAGGCGGTAGCGGTAGGGATCGTCGACGGTCCAGTAGACCGCGCGGCTGCTCGAGAAGTGCAGCATGATGTGGTGCATGCCGTGGTCGGCCATCAGCTCCTCGACGACGCCGAGCACGGTGTCGATGTGGCGGTCCATCTCGCTTTCGTTGCGCGTCTGGTGGAACACCGTGCTGCGGATCGACGGGTCGCCGCGCAGCTGCTTCCAGTGGCGCTGCTCGGCGAAGCTCGCCCGCGTCAGCGGCAGGTCCTGCAGGTAGAAGTCGGCGCCGACGAAGCCGAGCGCGCGGCCGTCGTCGCCGCGCACGATCTGGATCGCCGTCAGGCCGGGCCGCCGCAGGCGCTGCGTGATGTACGAGCGCGACAGCAGGAAGCCGCTGGCCGGCTGCGACTCGCGCATGTAGGGGCGGTGCGAACGGTCGCGGCCGAAGTCGGCGGCGACGATGCCTTCGTGGCCGACGTTGTCGGAGATCTGCACGCCGGCGGTGTCGAGCGCATAGGCGTAGCGGCAATGCGGCAGCGCCGGGAAAACCTGCAGCAGCGCGGCGTCGAGGCGCTCGCGGCTGCCCCAGGCGCCGCGGCAAGCGGCCGCCGCCTGCTGCAGCGGCTCGACGATGAGCTGCTTGAGTTCGGCGCGCTGGCGCGCGATGCTTTCCTGAAGTGAAGGTCTGGCTTCTGGCATGATGCGCGACTTTAACGGAAATCACGACGATGGCGAACGGAAAGAACTGGCTGGCGGCATTGGCGCTGCTGTGTGCGCTCGGCGCGCGCGCCGACGTGCAGGTCCGCGACGATAGCGGCGTCGACGTGCATTTGCGCGCGCCGGCGCGCCGCATCGTCAGCCTGGCGCCGCACATCACCGAATTGCTGTTCGCCGCCGGCGCCGGCGCGCGCATCATCGGCACCGTCGATTACAGCGACTATCCGGACGCGGCGAAGCGCATCGCGCGCGTCGGCGGCTATGCGCAGATCGATCTCGAAACGGTCGCCGCGCTCAAGCCCGATCTCGTCATCGCCTGGGCGAGCGGCAATCCGCCGGCGGCCATCGCCAAGCTGCGCGCGCTGGGCGTGCCGGTGTTCGTGAACGAGCCCGACCGCATCCTCGACGTCGCGCGCAGCATCGAGCAGTTCGGGCAACTGGCCGGCACGACAGCGGTCGCCGTCGACGCCGCCGCGGCCTTCCGCGCGCGCTACGCGAGCCTGGCCGAGCGCTACGCCAAGCGGCCCAAGCTGCGCGTCTTCTACCAGATCTGGAAAGAGCCGCTGATGACCATCAACGGCAAGCAGATCATCAGCGACGCCATCCGCCTGTGCGGCGGCGACAACGTTTTTGCCGACCTGCCGGCGCTGGCGCCGACGGTGAGCGTCGAGGCGGTGCTCGCCGCCAATCCCGATGTCATCGTCGCCAGCGGCATGGGCGAGTCGCGCCCGGAATGGCTGGACGACTGGCGGCGCTGGCCGGCGCTGGCCGCCGTGGCGAAAGGCAATCTCTATTTCGTGCCGCCGGAGCTGATCCAGCGCCATACGCCGCGCGTCCTCGACGGCGCCGAACGGCTGTGCGCGGACCTGGAGACGGCGCGCGCCAAGCGCTAGCGGCGACCGGGCTCGCCGCGGCGTTCGGCCCGGCGCTGCGGGCCGCGCGCCGCGTGGCGCTGGCGCAGCGGCGCCGGCTGAAATAAACTCGGGACCATGAATCTCGGCGGTTTCTTCAGGCGTCTCCTCGGCGGACAGTCCGCGCCGAAATCTGCTCCCGCGGCTGGCGTTCGGCCGGCGGCTTCGAGCCCGCCGGCGGCGGCGGACGCGCCGCGGACGACCGCCGCCATGCTGCAGCGCGAAGAAATGCTCGATGCGCGCGGCCGCCTTTCCGGCTATCGCTTCAGCTGCAAAGTCATCGATGCGCGCGCCCCGCTTGCCCCCGGTGCCTATCTGGCGGCGCTGCGCGCGGCCAACGTGCGGGCTTTCGCCGAGCGGCGCCTGGCGGTGATCGCCGTGCACCTCAACGAATGGCTGAGCGAGGATTTTGCCTCGCTGACCGGACCGCATACGGTGTTCCAGGTCGATGTGGCGCCGACGCTGGCGGTCACCGCCGACTGGCTCGCCGGCCTGCAGCGCATCCGGCAATGCGGCGCCGGGCTGGCGCTGTCGCGGCTCGAACACACGCCGGCGTTCGCCTCCGCGCTGGCGCTGGCGACGCTCGGCATCATCGATTTCTCCGCCTACACGTTCGAGAATTTCGAGCGCACGCTGAAGCAGCTGCGCGCGGCTTTTCCGGGCCTCGCGCTGGCGGCGGAAAACGTCCGCTCCTGGCCCGAGCGGCGGCTATGCGTGGCGCTCGGCGCCGAGTACGCGCTCGGCGACTTCCTGTCGTCGCCCGATCTGGAAGAACAAGGCGACAAGCTCAACGAAGGTCGGCTGGTGCTGATCGAGATGCTGAATTTGCTGCGCAAGGACGCCGATCCCAACGCCCTGGCGCAGATGGCGAAGCGCGACCCGGGCATTGCCGTGCATCTGCTGTCGATGGCCAACTCGCCGGTCTCCGGCCTGGCCAACCCGGTCGCCGGCATCGACCAGGCCATCATGGTGCTGGGACGCGAGATGCTCTACCGCTGGCTCGCCGTCTCGGTGTTCCGCGCCGGCAGCGGCAGCGACCGCGACGAAGCGCTGCTCGAAGTGGCGCTGGCGCGCGGTCGTTTCCTCGAACTGGTGGCGCTCGCCGTGGTGTCGAAGGAAGAAGCCGACGAACTGTTCCTGGTCGGCCTGCTGTCCTTCGCCGACGTCCTGCTCGGCGTGCCGATGGCCGAACTCGTCGCCAGGATCAATCTGCCCGCGGCGGTCGAAGACGTCCTGCTGCGCAGCGAAGGCCGCTACGGCCGCTACCTGATGCTGACGCTGATGGTCGAGAAGGGCATTGCCGACAAGGCGGCCGGCCTGGCGCTGGCGCTCGGCCTCGATCCGGAAACGCTCGACGCCTACCGCGGCGTCGCCGTCCTCTGGGCGGAAGAGGCGCTGCGCCAGGACAAGCGTCAGTAGGCCTTCGGCGCGGCGGCGCGGCCGGCGGCCGCAGGGCGATGGCGAGTCATGGCAGGAAGAGTTGCGCGGCGGCGGCGGGAGCGGAAGGAAAATAGAAATGCACGTAGGACGCGGTCAGGCGTGCGCGGCGATACACGGCTTCGCCGGCATGGCCGTCCGGCGTGACGGCGCGCACCAGCGGCGCGAGCGGCGTCTCGCTGCGCGAGAAATGGAACGTGTGGCCGCGCAAGCGTCCTTCCGGCAACGCCGCCTGCTGCAGGCCGAGCGCGGCGAGGCGCGGCTGCATGGCGACGCGGCCCGGCAGCAGGCCGGCCAGGCGGTGGGCGCGGCCGTCGGCGTCGGCGAGGGTTTCGAACAGCGCCATCATGCCGCCGCACTCGGCGAGCAACGGCTTGCCGGCCTCGACGTGGGCGGCCAGCGCCTGCCAGAGATCGCGCCGCTCCGCCAGCCGCGCGGCGTGGAGTTCCGGATAGCCGCCGGGCAGCCAGGCGGCGTCGCACGCCGGCAGCGGCTCGCCGGCGAGCGGCGAGAAGAACGCGAGTGCGGCGCCGAGCTGCGCCAGGCATTCGAGATTGGCGGCGTAGAGGAAAGCAAAGGCGGCGTCGCGGGCGATGGCGATGCGGCGGCCGGCGAGGAGCTGCGGCAGGGCCGGCGGCGGCGCGGCGGCGAACTCCACCGCCGCCGGCAATTCCGCCAGGGGCGTCGTCGCCAGCGCGTCGGCGATGCGGTCGAGCCGCGCCGCGAGGTCGGGCAGTTCTTCGGCCAGCAGCAGGCCGAGATGGCGTTCGGGCAGCGCCAGCGCGTCGTCGCGCACCAGGTGGCCGCACCACATGAGGTCCGCCGGCAGGCCGTCGCGCAACATCGCGGCGTGGGCGGCGCCGCCGACGCGGTTGGCGAAGGCGCCGCGGAACGGCAGTTGCGGCCGGTAGTGGGCGAGGCCGTAGGCGACGGCGCCGAAAGTGGCGGCCATCGCCGCGGCGTCGATCACCGCCATCACCGGCAGCTTGAAACGCATGGCGATGTCGGCGGCGGCGGGCGCACCGTCGAAGAGGCCCATCACGCCTTCGACGATGACGAGGTCGGCCGCCGGCGCGGCGCGGGCGAGGCGCTGCGCGGCGTCGGTGTCGCCGCACATCCAGAGGTCGAGGTTCTCGCACGGCGCGCCGCTGGCGACGGCGTGGATCAGCGGATCGATGAAATCGGGGCCGCACTTGAAGACGCGCACGCGCCGGCCTTGCCGCGCATGCAGCCGGGCGAGGCCGGCGACGATGCTGGTCTTGCCCTGGCCCGAAGCCGGGGCGGCGACGAGGATGGCCGGACAGGCGGCCACTAGAACGCCACGCCCGGCGTCGCCTTCACGCCCGCGGCGAAGGCCTGGATCGCCGCGCGCAAGTCGCGCAGCCCCATCAGGAGATCCGGACCGGGATGGATGAAGTGCTCGCCGTCGAGCGGCACGATGGCGATGCCGGGGCGCACGATGGCTGCGTTGCAGGCTTCGTCGCGACGGCTCTTGAGGACGAAGATGATGTCCGGGTGCAGGGCATCGAGCCAGCGCGGCAGCTCGCCGGGCGGGCCGTCGACGCCGAAGTTGCGGATGCTGTCGTGGTCGGCGACGACGTCGAAGCCGGCGCGGCTGAAGAGTTCATACAGCGTGGTGCCGCGGCCGAAGGAATACGGCGCGCCGCTGCAGGCCGACAGCACCAGCACGCGCCGGCCCTGGCCGCCGACTTGGGCGACGGCGGCGCGCCAAGCGACGGCGTAGCGGTCGACGCGGGCGTCGATGTCGGCGAGCCCGGCGGCGCGGCCGATGTCGCGCAGCATGGCTTCGACTTCGGCCATGCCGCGAAAGCCGCCGACGCGCAGCGCGACGGCGCCCTTCGGCGCGGCGGCTTGCCAGACGTCGGCCGCGGTCCAGTCCGGCGCGATCATCAGCTCGGGTTCCAGCAGCGCGATGCTGTCGGCATCGGGGTCGATGACGCCGCCGGTCTGCGGCAGCTCGCGCGCGTCGTAGCGGCTGACGCCGACGATGCACTGGCCCAGGCCCAGCCACTCGAGCGCGTGCGTGATGTAGGGCGACTGGCTGACGATGCGCGGGCAGCCGGCGGCAGCCGCTGGCGCGGGCCGCGCCGCCAGCGCCAGCAGGCAGGCGACGAGAACGGCGTAAAGCGCGCGCGGCATGTTCACTCCGGTATGAAAACGGGATAGGGCGCGCCGTCGAGCCGGCGCAGCGGGTGGCCATAGAGGCGCGAAAGATTGGGCGCCGTGACGATCTGCGCCACCGGGCCGGCGCACCAGTCGCCGTCGCCGTAGAGCAGCAGCGCCTGGCGGCAGTAGCGCGCGGCGAAGCCCGGGTCGTGCAGCACGGCGACGACGCCGGCGCCGGCCGCGGCACGCCGCGCCAAGAGTTCCATCTGCGCCACCTGGTGGTTGAGGTCAAGGTGCGCGAGCGGCTCGTCGAGCAGGTACAGGCGCGGCTCCTGCGCCAGCAGCGCGGCGATGCCGAGGCGCTGGCGTTCGCCGCCGGAGAGCGTCTGCACGTCGCGCGTGGCGAAGCCGGCCAGGCCGACGTCGGCCAGCGCGTTCTCGGCGATGCGCCGGTCGGCAGCGGACTCCCAGTCCCAGCGACCGAGGTGCGGATGGCGGCCGACGAGCACGGTTTCGAGCACGGTCGAGGCGAACGGGTCGTGGCTTTGCTGCGGCAGGTAGCCGCGCACCAGCGCCAGTTCGCGCGCCTTCGTTGCGGCGACGGCGCGGCCGCCGACGGCGACGCTGCCGGCCGTCGGCGGCAGCAGGCCGGCAACGGTGGCGAGCAGCGTCGACTTGCCGGCGCCGTTCTTGCCGAGAATCGCCCAGGACTCGCCCGGCATCACGCGCCAGTCGAGGCCGCGGCAGAGCATGCGCCCGCCGATGGCGACGTCGAGGCCGCTGGCCTCGAGCAATGCCGTCGTCATGATCGCGCGCCGGGCTGGCGGCCGAGCAAGAACAGGAACACCGGCACGCCGAGCAGCGCGGTGAGCACGCCGACCGGCAGCTGCGTCGGTGCGACCACCGTGCGCGCCAGCGTGTCGGCGAGCACCAGCAGGCTGCCGCCGGCGAGCGCCGCGGCGGGCAGCAGCAGGCGCTGGTCGTTGCCGACGGCGAGCCGCACCAGGTGCGGCACCACCAGGCCGATGAAGCCGATGCTGCCGGCGGTGGTGACGGCCACGGCGGTGAACAGCGAGGCCAACACATAGGCGATGCGCTTCAGGCGCGGCACGACGACGCCGAGCGATGCGGCCAGCGCTTCGCCGCGCGCCAGCAGGTTGAGCTCGCGCGCCACCGGCAGCGTGGCGATGAGCCCGAGCGCCAGCACGGCCAGCGCCGGGCGCGCATCGACGATCTGGCCGGCGTCGCCCATCAGCCAGTAGAGCATGCCGTGAAGTTGCCGCTCGGGCGCCACCGAAAGGATCAGCGCGACGACGGCGCCGCAGCCGGCGGCGACGATGACGCCGGTGAGCAGCAGGCGCGTGCGCGTCCAGCTGCTGTCGCCGTGGGCGAGGCCGAACACCAGCAGCGTGGCGAGAAAACTGCCGGCGAAAGCGCCGAGATTCACGAAGGCGAGCGCCAGCCCGGCCAGCATCGCGGTCAACGCGCCGACGGCGGCGCCGCCGGAGATGCCGAGGATGTAGGGATCGGCGAGCGGGTTGCGCAGCAGCACCTGCATCAGCGCGCCGGCCAGCGCCAGCAGGCCGCCGCAGGCGAAGGCGCCGAGCGTGCGCGGCAGGCGCAGGTGGCGCACGACTTCGGCGCCCATGGCGCCCTGGCCGCCGTCGCCGCCGGCGAGCGCCGCGAGCACGTCCGCCAGGCTGAGGGAAAGGCTGCCCACCGCCAGGCTCAGCAGCATGCTCGCCGCCGCCAGCAAGGCGAGCGCGGCGATGACGGCAAGCGCGCGGCGGCGGTTGGGCATGGCGGGTTATTTCGGCAGGTAGCGGAAGCCGACGAAGAGGTTGGCGCCCGGCGTGTTGAAGCCCTGCACCAGTTCGTAGCGTCGGTTGAACAGGTTATTGATTCGACCCACGAGGGACCAATCGCGCCCCAGCGCATGCCTGCCGTCGATATTCACCAGGCCGAAGCCGGCCATGGTTCGCGTATTGGCCGCGTCGTCGAAGCGCGGCCCCGTGGCGACCAATTGCGCGCCGGCGTCCCAATTGCCGCCATCGTAGCGCAGCTCGGCCGTGCCGTGCTGCTTGGCGCGGCGCATCAGGTAGAGATTGGTATCCATGTCCCGGGCGCTCAAGGCATCGTAGGCGATGCGCGTTTTCCAGCGGCCGAAGGCGTCGCTGTAGGCGACGGTGTCGCCCTTGAGCATGGCGCGACCGACATTGACGGTGGTGATGAAGAAGGCCGGCGCGGCGGCGTCGCCGAAGGTGATCAGGTCGCTGACGCGGTTCTCGAAGTGGGTCAGGCTGACGCGTCGATCGCCCTCTTCGTAGACGATGCCCGCCTCGCGGTTGCGGGCGCGTTCGGGTCGCAGGTTGGGATTGCCGACGTAGAACGTCGAGAAATCGACGGGCCAATAGAGGTCGTCGAAGGTCGGGGCGCGATAGGCCGTGCCGGTTGCCAGCGATGCACGCCAGGCGGACGTGAGCTGGTAGCCGTAGGCGAACGATCCGGAACTATGGGCGCCGAATTGGGAGATGTCGTCGCGGCGGGCGCCGACCTGCAGCGAGTGCTTGCCGAACCAGGCCTGGTAGCCGGCCAGGAAGGAGTTGGTGGTGCGTTCGCCGACGGTGAAGGCGACGGCATTCGAGTCGACTCTTTCGGCGCGCCGCTCGGTCGCCAGCATGATCTTGCCGGCATCGGTGACGATGTCGTTCTGCCAGGAGAACTGGTCCTGGACGGTGCGGAAGCTTTGCCCGCCGACCGTGCCGGCGAGCGGATCGAGGCTGTAGCTGGTCATGCTGTCTTCGCTGCGGCCGATCCGCAACTGGCTGGTCCAATGCGGCAGGAAGCGATCGCGCGCATGGACCGAATAAGAACTGAGGGTCTGCGTCTGATGGTTGTCGAAAGCGTTGGTGCAGACCGTGAACGTCGGATCGCAGTTGGCGGCATCGTAATGGGTCTTGCCGTCGCTGTAGAAGACGTCGGCGCCGATCTCGTGATCGCTGGCGATGCGTTGCGCGACGCGCGCACTGAAATTGCGGTTGTCATAGCCGTCGCGGTCGGGATTGAAGCCGTACGCGCCGGGCTTGGTGGCCGAGAAGCCGCCGCTATGGAGGTAGCCGGCGTCGAGGTTGAAATTCGTGTCGCCGACGGCGCCGCCGTAATTGACGCTGCCGCTGTCGGTGCGATAGCTGCCGACGCCGAAGTCCGCGGCGACGCGCGGCGCGCCGGTGCTCTTGCGGGTGAAGATCTGGATGACGCCGCCGATGGCGTCGGCCCCATAAAGCGCGCTGGCCGGGCCGCGCAGGATTTCGATGCGCTCGACCTGGTTCAGCGGCAAGTGCTCGAAGGCGGTGGTGCCGACCGTGGCCGACGACAGGCGCTGGCCGTCGAGGAGGACCACCGTATGTTGCGGACTGCTGCCGCGGATGCTGACGGACGCCACCGCGCCGGGTCCGCCGTTGGTCCAGATCTGGACGCCGGGCTGGGCCTGCAGCACCTCGGCCAGCGTGGACTGGCCGGACCGTTCGATATCGTCGCGCGTGATGACACTGACGTCGCTGAGAATTTCGCTGGCGCGCGTCGGGGTGCGCGTCGCCGTGACGACGACGGCGGCATCGTCGGCGGCCTGTGCGGTGGCGATGAAGGCATTGGCAAGAGCGACCGCGAGCGCGGTGCGGAAAAGAGGGCAAGGCATGATGGACAAGACTCCCGTGGCGGCGAACGTCCCCGTACGCCGGTATTGCGGAACGGCTGCGGGCGGGGAGGAACGCGAAGGCGGCGCAAGGCCGCCGGCGCATCGCCACCCCGCGACACATCCACTGTTTTGTCCACGGCCGGTCTCCGGGCTCGCAAGTCTTGAACCGCCGCCTTCCCGGGATTATCCCAGTGGCATAATGGCGATTCCACACTCGCTTACCGTTGCGGGGGCAGCGCCGGAATTGCGCGAAGTTCGCGCGCACCGGCTTCCCGTTTCACCCTTGCGCCTGAGAGGCGGATTAGGCACCGTGGACAGCGCGCGCAGTCTAGCACGGGCGCTTCATGCCGCTGCCGGCGGCGCCGCCGGGCTGTTGCTGCGCCACCTTCACATCGCCGCCTTATTGCTTGACCGAAAACGCTTTTTCTCGCACACTTGCGACCCATCATGGATGCCGATCTCACCAAGCTCGAAGCGAAAATCGAGGCCGTCGTGGCGTTCTGCCAAAGCATGCGCGAGGAAAATCGCGAGCTGCGCAGTCGCGTCACCGAGCTCGAAGGCGAGAAGCAGGTGCTCGCGGCCAAGATCGACACGACGCTCGAGCGCCTCGAAGCGCTGATGGATCGGTTGCCCAATCAATGAGCACGCCCACGCTCGACGTCACGCTGCAGGGACGTCCCTACAGCATCGCCTGCGCCGCCGAGGAGCGCGAGGGGCTGCTCGAAGCCGTGGCGCTGCTCGACGCCAAGATGGCGGACATCGCGAAGAAGACGAAGAGCAGTGGCGAACGCCTGGCCGTGATGGCCGCGCTGAATCTTGCGCACGAATTGACTTCGCTCAAGAAATCGCCGGCCGCGCCTCTTGATACCGCCGACGTGAAGCGTAGAATCCAGGCCATGGAGGCGCGCTTGGAAGCCGCTCTGGCGCAACAGGAAGACCTGTTCTAGAGCATCCCGGCGTCGCCCGAGGAATCCCCTGCGGTGTTTGTTACGGCCATATATTCCTTGAACCAATGCTAATTGGCATCGGCTGCGGACCAAGACACTGCTGTTGTGAGCGCCCCTCGTGGGCGCACCTGATGCGGTAGGAAAGCGGCCACTCTGGACCCAGGTTCAGGATGCCGGCCGAAGCGGCACACGCGGGGGACCTGATTCGAAGCGCGGCACATACCGCGCTTTCTTTTTGGGCCGCAGAGCATGCAGGAAGCGCCATCCATCGATCATAGTTTTGGCCGCCATCGCGTCAGCGTGGACGAGCGCAAGGGCCGCATCCGCCGCGTCTTCGAAGCGGTCGCGCCGCGCTACGACCTCATGAACGACCTCTTGAGCTTCGGCATCCATCGGCTGTGGAAGCGCCGCCTGGCGCGCCGCTGCGCCGCGCTGCGCGGCCGCATCGTCGATCTCGCCGGCGGCACCGGCGACGTGGCGCGCCTGCTGCTCGGCGCCGGCCGCGACGTGCTGGTCTGCGATCCGAGCCTGGCGATGATGGCGCAGGGCCGCCATCGCGGCGGCGCGAGGGAGGACATCATGTGGCTCGCCGGCGAAGCCGAGGCCTTGCCGTTTGCCGCTGCCAGCGTCGACCTGCTGACCATTTCCTTCGGCTTGCGCAACGCCACCCGGCTCGAGGCGGCGCTGGCCGAAATCCGCCGCGTGCTCAAGCCCGGCGGCCGCTTCGTCTGCCTCGAATTCTCGCGGCCCTACCGCTGGTTCGCGCCGCTGTACGACCTCTACTCCTATCTCGTGATTCCGCGCCTGGGCGCGGCCGTGGCGCGCAATCCCGAAGCCTACGAATATCTCGTCGATTCGATTCGGCGCTTTCCCGACCAGCGCGGCTTCGGCACGCTGATGGAGAAGGCGGGATTCGACGCGGTGCGCTGGGAAAATGTTTCCTTGGGCATCGCGTGCCTGCATTTCGGCGAGGTGCCGCAATGACGCCCGAACTGCCGTCGGCCGTCGTCACCGCGCCGCCGCAGGGCTGGCGCGTCTGGTGGACGGCGGCACGCCCGCGCACGCTGACCATCGCCACGACGCCCGTGCTGCTCGGCACCGCCATCGCCTGGGCCGAAGGCGCGCCGCATTTGTGGCCGGCGGCGCTGGCGGCGCTCGCCTGCGCGCTGCTGATCCAGGCCGGCACCAACATGCACAACGACGCCGCCGATTTCGAGCGCGGCAACGACACGGCCGAGCGCGTCGGCCCGCTGCGCGTCACGGCGGCCGGCTGGGCGCCGCCGGGCGAAGTCCGCAGCGCCGCCTTCGCTGCCTTCGTCGCCGCCTTCGCGCTCGGCATCTATCTCGTCGGCATCGGCGGCTGGCCGATCCTCGCCGTCGGCCTGACCTCGCTCGCCGCCGGCTGGGCCTACTCGGGCGGGCCGCGGCCGATTTCGCACACGCCGCTGGGCGAGATCTTCGTCTGGATTTTCTTCGGCGTGAATGCCGTCGCCGGCAGCCACTGGCTGCAGGCCGGCCGCCTCTCGTCCGCCGCCGTGCTCGGCGGCGCCGCGCTCGGCTCGCTGGCCGCCGCGGTGCTGATGATGAACAACTACCGCGACCTCGCCGGCGACCTCAAGGCCGGGCGCCGCACGCTGGCCGCCGTGCTCGGCCCCGCCGGCGCGCGCCGCGCCTACGGCGCGATGATGCTGGCGCCGTTCGCCGTGCCGCCGGTCCTGGCGGCGCAAGGACACCCGGGTGCCTTGCTGGCACTGGGCGCGCTGCCCCTGTGCCTGTCGCTGGCGCGGCGCATCGCCGCGAGCGAACCCGGTCCGGGGCTCAACCTGCTGCTCGCCGGCACGGCGCGGGCCGAGTTCGTCTTCGGCCTGCTGCTCGCCATCGGCGCGCTGCTGTGAGGCGACGGGGATAACGCGGTGCGCTACTGGCTGATGAAAAGCGAACCCGTCGTCGTCGGCATCGACCATGTGCTGGCGATGCCGAACCAGACCGTCGACTGGTGGGGCGTGCGCAACTACCAGGCGCGCAACTTCATGCGCGACCAGATGAGCGTCGGCGACAAGGTCTTCTTCTACCACTCGAACTGCCCCGAGCCGGGCATCGCCGGCCTCGCCGAAGTCGCCAGGCGCGCCTATCCCGATCGCATGCAGTTCGAGCCGACCAGTCCCTATTACGATCCGAAATCGACGCCGGAGAATCCCCGCTGGGTGAACGTCGACGTGCGCGTCGTCAGGAAGACGCGGCTCGTCAGCCTGGCCGAGCTGCGCCGCCAGCCGCAACTCGCGCGCATGCGCGTCCTGGCGCGCGGCAACCGCCTGTCGATCACGCCGGTCGACCCGGCGGAATGGCAATTTATCTGCGAAGAGCTGATGGGAGTGAAGGCATGACGCTGTGGTGGCTGAGCTATCCGTTGCTGGGAATCTTCGCCGGCTTCGTCGCCGGCCTGTTCGGCGTCGGCGGCGGCCTGACCATCGTGCCTTTGCTGTTCATGCTGTTCTCGGCGCAGGCGTTTCCGGTCGAGCACACCATGCACCTGGCGCTGGGCACGTCGATGGCGACCATCGTGTTCACCTCGATTTCCAGCACGCGCGCCCACCACCGCCACGGCGCGGTGCGCTGGGACGTCGTCAAGGCGTTCGCGCCCGGCCTGATGCTGGGCACCTTTTCCGGCTCCTTCGTCGCCGCCTGGGTGCCGACGCGGCCGCTGGCGATGATTTTCACCGTCATCGTCTATTACGCCTCGCTGCAGATGATCCTCGACTTCAAGCCCAAGGCGCATCGCAGCCTGCCCGGCGGCTTCGGCATGTTCGTCGCCGGCGCGGCCATCGGCGGCATCTCCAGCCTCGTCGCCGCGGGCGGCGGCTTCCTGTCGATTCCCTTCATGGTGTTCTGCAACGTCGTCATCCACCATGCCGTCGGCACGTCGGCGGCGCTCGGCTTTCCCATCGCGCTGGCCGGCTCCGTCGGCTACATCGTCAGCGGCCTGAAGGCCACCGGCCTGCCCGACTACTCGCTCGGCTACATCTATCTGCCGGCCTTCCTCGGCGTCGTCGCCTTCAGTTTCGCCACCGCGCCGGTGGGGGCGAAGCTCGCGCACAAGCTGCCGGTCAAGCAGTTGAAGCGCGCCTTCGGCGGCTTCCTCGCGCTGCTGGCGACGAAGATGCTGTACGGCCTGCTGGCGGGCTGAATCAGCGCCGGCGCACGCTGTTCGCGTCCTGGCCGAAAAGGATGCGCCGGGCTTCCTCGCTCATGGTGCTGTCGGTGTTGATCTCGTCGGCGCGCGCATAGGCGCGCCGCGTCGCCGGACGCTCGCGCACGGCGGCGAACCAGCGCGCCAGCTGCGGAAAGTCGGCCATCTTCTGGCCCTGGCGTTCGCAGGGCACGATCCACGGATAGCAGGCCATGTCGGCGATCGAGTAGTCGCCGGCGATGAACGCGCGCCCGGCCAGCCGCTGGTCGAGCACGGCGTAGAGCCGCGAGGTTTCCTTGACGTAGCGGTCGATGGCGTAGGGAATCTTCTCGGCCGCGTAGTGCGCGAAATGGTGGTTCTGGCCGGCCATCGGGCCGAGCCCGCCCATCTGCCAGAACAGCCAGGCGAGGGTCTCGTTGCGCCCGCGCAAGTCGGCGGGAATGAAGCGGCCGATCTTGTCGGCGAGATAGAGCAGGATGGCGCCCGATTCGAACAACGCCAGCGGCTCGCCGCCATCGGCCGGGGCGTGGTCGACGATGGCCGGAATCTTGTTGTTGGGCGAAATGCGCAGGAAATCCGGCGCGAACTGCTCGCCCTTGCCGATGTTGATGGGCACGATGCGGTAGGGCAGGCCGGCCTCTTCGAGGAACAGCGTGATCTTGTGGCCGTTGGGGGTGGTCCAGTAGTAGAAGTCGATCATGGCGCGCTCCTTGGCGGCGAAAGCTCTATCGACTGGCGCCGCGCGTGCGCAGTTCCCGCCGCGCCGCTCAGACCCAGGCCCGGGCTTCGGCCAGGGTCGCGAAGACCCGCGTCGGGTAGGCGTGCAAGGGCGACGCGATATAGAGTTCGGCCAGCGCCGCGGCTTGCGGATCGGTGGTGACGACGGCGATCTTGATGTTGGCGTTGGAGCGCGCGGCGGCGTGATCGATGGCCGCGATGTACAGCACGGTGTCTGCGGCAATGGCGAAACTGTCGATGGGGAGAAAGTCGTTGATGACGTAGCGGACGTCGTCGAAGCGGGCATCGCCGTGCAGTTCCCTGACCGACTGCAGGAGCTCGTCGTCGGCGACGTGGCCGCAAAACTTCTTGTACGCCCCGCGCGCTTCCCAGACGATGTCGAATGCCATGCCGCCGCCTATTCCCTTCGTATCGTGGCGCCAATGTAGCCAAAGCGCCGGCGCTTGGCAACAGCGAAAGCCCCATGGCGCGCCCGCCGCGGGATAACATGGGGCCGCCGTGAAAGCGCCGACAAACCCACCCGCTGCGCCGCGCCGCGCGGAAACCTCCGCCGCAGCAAAGATCCCCGCCGGTGTCTGGGTGCTGGGCTTCGTCAGCATGCTGATGGACATCTCCTCGGAAATGATCCATAGCCTGCTGCCCCTCTTCATGGTCGCCACGCTCGGCGCGAGTTCCGTCGCCGTCGGCGCGGTCGAAGGACTGGCCGAGTCGACGGCCCTGATCGTCAAGGTCTTTTCCGGCGTGCTGAGCGACTGGCTCGGCAAGCGCAAGAGCCTCGCCGTGTTCGGCTATGCGCTGGGTGCGCTGACCAAGCCCTTGTTCGCCGCCGCCGCCACCATCGACCTGGTGCTCGCCGCGCGCCTGCTCGACCGCGTCGGCAAGGGCGTGCGCGGCGCGCCGCGCGATGCCATGGTCGCCGACATGGCGCCGCCAGCCCTGCGCGGCGCCGCCTTCGGCCTGCGCCAGTCGCTCGATACGGTCGGCGCCTTCGTCGGCCCGCTGATCGGCGCCGGCCTCATGCTGCTGTGGGTCGACGATTTTCGCGCCGTCTTTGCGGTCGCGGTGATTCCCGGCCTGATGGCCGTGGCGCTGCTGCTGGCCGGCGTGCGCGAGCCCGCGCCAAGCGCGGCGCAACGCCGCGGCAACCCGATCCGCGCGGCGAACCTGAAGCGTCTCGACGCTGCCTACTGGCGGGTCGTCGGCCTCGGCGCCGGCGCCACGCTGGCGCGCTTCAGCGAAGCTTTCCTGGTCCTGCGCGCGCACCAGAGCGGCGTCCCGATCGCCCTGGTGCCGCTGGTGATGGTGGCGATGAATCTGGTCTATGCCGCCTCGGCCTATCCGGCCGGCCGGCTCGCCGACCGCATCAGCCATCGCCGGCTTCTCGCCGGCGGCCTCGTCGTCCTGCTCGCGGCGGACCTGGTGCTGGCCGTCGACGGCGGCTGGGGCGTCGTCGTTGCCGGCGTCGTGCTCTGGGGCGTGCACCTGGGCATGACGCAGGGCCTTTTGGCGACGATGGTCGCCGACACCGCGCCGGCCGACTTGCGCGGCACGGCCTTCGGCTTCTTCAACCTCGTCAGCGGCGTCGCCATGCTCGCGGCGAGCCTCCTCGCCGGCCTGCTGTGGGACCGCCTCGGCGCGCCGGCCACGTTCTACGCCGGCGCCGTTTTCTGCCTGCTCACGCTTGGCGGCCTGGCCTGGCGGCGACGCCTTCCGGCCTAGCCAGCCGGCGAATACTGTTCGCGCAGCACGTTCTTCTGCACCTTGCCCATGGCGTTGCGCGGCAGGGCGTCGACCAGATGCACGCGCTTGGGCAGCTTGAAGGCGGCGAGTTCGCCGCGCAGCGCGGCGAGGATGGCGGCCTCGGTCAGCGCCGCGCCGGCGGGATTTTGCTGGCGCACGACGACGGCGGTCACCGCTTCGCCGAAATCGGCATGCGGCAGGCCGATGACGGCGGACTCGGCGACGCCGGGCAGCGCATCGATCATGTCCTCGATTTCCTTCGGATAGACGTTGAGGCCGCCGCTGATGACCAGGTCCTTGGCGCGGCCGCTGATGCTGAGGTAGCCGTCGGCGCTCAGCGCGCCGACGTCGCCGGTCTTGAACCAGCCGTCGGCGGTGAATTCCGCGCGCGTCTTTTCCGGCATCTGCCAGTAGCCGACGAAGACGTTGTCGCCCTTGACCTGGATGTTGCCGATTGCGCCCGCCGCGCAGGCCATGCCTTTGTCATCGACGATGCGCACCGCCGTGCCCGGCAGCGGCAAGCCGACGGTGCCGCCGCGGCGCTCGCCGGCGTAGGGATTGGAAGTGAACATGCCGCCTTCGGTCATGCCGTAGCGCTCGAGGATGGTGTGGCCGGTGCGGGCGCGGAAGGCGTCGAAGGTTTCGCGCAGCAGCGGCGCAGAGCCGGAGACAAAGAGGCGCATGTGGCGCACGGCGGCGGCGGTCAAGCCGGGCGCCTGCAGCAGGCGCACGTAGTAGGTCGGCACGCCCATGAAGACGGTCGCGTGCGGCAGCAGGGCGAGCGCGCGGCGGGCGTCGAATTTCGGCTCGAACAGCATCGCCGAGCCGTTCAGCAGCGCGCAGTGGCAGGCGACGAAGAGGCCGTGGACGTGGAAGATCGGCAGCATGTGCAGCAGCACGTCGCCGGGTTCGAAGCGCCAATAGTCGTGCAGCGTCTGCGCGTTGACCGCGAGGTTGGCGTGCGACAGCATCGCGCCCTTGGAGCGGCCGGTGGTGCCCGAGGTGTAGAGGATGGCGGCGAGGTCGTCGCCGCGGCGCGCGACCGTCTTGAAGTCATCGGCCTGCGGCGCGGCGGCATCGATCAGCGAGCCGCGTCCGGCGTCGTCGAGTTCCAGCAGGTGCGCCACGCCCGCCTGGCGCGCCGCGGCGGCGGCAAGCGCGCGCGCCTGCGGCCGGCAGACGAAAAGGCCCGGCTTGGCGTCAGCGAGGAAATAGTCGATTTCGTGGCGCCGGTAGGCCGGGTTCAGCGGCAGGAAGACCATGCCGGCGCGCAGCGCCGCAAGATAGAGCACCAGCGCTGCCGGCGTCTTCTCCACTTGCGCGGCGACGCGGTCGCCGGGGCGCAGGCCCAACGCGACGATCAGGTTGGCGAGACGGCCCGAGGCACGCTCGATGTCGCCGTAGCTCCAAGTGCCGCCGTCGGGCAGGATCAGGCAAGCGGCTTGCGAATCCTCGGGAAAGCCGGCGGCGAGCAGGGAATACAGGTTGCTCATGCCTAGTCGATCTTCGCCAGCCGGCGCACGCCGGCCGACATGGCGACGGTGCCTTCGGTGACGAAGGACTCGACGTTCTTCTCGATTTCGTCGGGATTGTAGAGATAGTTCATCATCAGGCCGTAAGACTGCTTGAAGCCCTTGAATGAGGTGTCGCCGAGCGGATTGAGGCGCTCGATGCGCGCGCCGTTGCCGAGATGGAAACGCGCCACCGGCTCGTAGGGCAAGGACCCGCTCTTGGCCTGCGCCAGGTAGCGGGCGGCCAGCCGCAGCAAGGGCTCGCGCAGATGGCGCGCGGTGTTGCGGTTCTTCGACCACTCGCCGGTGGCGAGCTGGGCGGCGTCGAGCTCGATGCCGACCTCGGCGAGCACGCCGGGGTTGCGCTTGACCCAGCCGCTGAGCTGCGGAATCGGCGACAGCGTGGCGAACGTCCTGAGCTTCGGGAAATCGCGCTTCAAGTCGTCGATGACGCGCTTCAGCAGGAAGTTGCCGAAGGAAATGCCGCGCAGCCCGGCCTGCGTGTTGGAGATCGAATAGAAGATCGCGGTATCGGCGCGGCGGGCGTCGAACACCGGCGCATGCTCGTCGAGCAGCACCTGGATGTTGTCGGCGAGATGGTCGGTGAGCGCCACCTCGACGAAAATCAGCGGCTCCATCGGCATGCGCGGATGGAAGAAGGCATAGCAGCGGCGGTCGGAATCGAGCCGGTTCTTGAGGTCGGTCCAGGAACGAATTTCGTGCACCGCCTCGTACTCGATGAGCTTCTCCAGCAGCACGGCCGGCGAGTTCCAGGTGATGCGCCGCAGTTCGAGAAAGCCGACGTCGAACCAGGCCGTCAGCCGCGCTTCGAGCTCGCGGTCGAGCGCCGCCAGTTCGGGGTCGTCGTCGAGATAGCGCAAGAGGTCGGCGCGCAGGTCGACGAGGAACTTGACGCCCTGCGGCAGCGCATTGAACTGCGTGAGGATGCGGATGCGCCGCGAGCGCATGGCGGCGCGCAGGCCGGTTTCGGCGTCCCATTGCGCCGGCGTGCCGATGGCCGCCTGCCAGGTCTCGTGCGCCGTCGCCACCGCTTGCGGGTCGGGGCCGAACTCCATCGCGATCAGGCGCAGGAATTCGCGCCGGCCGCCGTCGCCCAGCTTGAGGTAGGTTTCGCCGAGCCGCGCCGCGCGATTGCGCGCCGAGACTTCGCCGCCGACGCGCGCCGCACATTCGTTGAGCTGTTCGCGGACGCGATTGCGCTCGCGGGCGTTCAGCGTTTCGCCGCCGCCGCCGACGATCTTCCTGATGCGCTTGAGGCTGCGCTTGACCACATTTTCCATCACGCATCTCCCTGAGCCTTGGCGCTGCGCCGCCCGGCGGCGCAACGTCGAATTCACAAGCTAGCCGACTGTGCGCGGTCTGTCCAGCGACGGGCCGGCGCGGCGCTACAAGGCGTCGACGAGTTCCTGCAAGTCGGCGGGCGCGACGTCCGAGACGGCGCGGAACGCCATGCCCGCGCGCACCTTGCCCATGACATGGTAGCCCTGCAAGGTGTAGGGCGAAGCCGCGGCCGCGCCCGCGGCGGCGGGCCAGACGAAGACGTCGATCAGATGCCGGCCGCGCCGATAGACGACGACGGCGACGGGGTGGCGATCGAGGTAATCGAGCCGCCCGCCGACGAGCTCGAAGCCTTGCGCCGCGAGATCGGGCACCGGCGGCGAGAAGTCGAGCTTGCCGTTGAACCACGGCTTGACCGTGTGCTGGTCGGTCGAGGCCACATCGATGACATGGTTCGTGAGCAAAGCGCGGACATGGCCGGCGACCGCTTCGTCGGCGAGCCGCGCGTCGGCCGACGGGCGCAGCGGCAGCACCACGGCGAGCACCAGCGCGGCGCAGGCGGCGGCCACCAGGCCGGCACCGTTGAGCAGGCGCCAGACGCGGCTGCCGAAAGCGACGCGGCGCGGCCGCCTGCGGCCGTTCGCCGCACCGTCCGGCAGCGCGGCTGCGATGTCGGCACGCAGCGTCGCCGGCGCGCGATGGTAGCGCGCGGCGCCGCGCACGGCGGCCGCGGCCGCCAGCCGTTGCCGGACGCTCGCGCAGGCGTCGCAGGCGGCGACATGCGCGGCGAGCGCCGCTTCCGTGCGCGCCTCCAGTTCGCGGTCGAGCGACAGCGGCAGCAGAGGCCGCGCTTCCGGGCAGTCCATCGTCAGGCTCCGCTCCGTTCGGCCGCCAGGTAGCGGGCCAGCAGGCGCCGGCCGCGCGCCAGGCGCGACATCACCGTGCCGACGGGAATCGCCAGCACGGCGGCGATGTCCTTGTAGGCCATGTCTTCGAGTTCGCGCAGGACGATCACTTCTCGAAACTCCAGCGGCAGCCGCTCGATGGCCGCGTCGACGACGCGGTCGGCGTCGGCGCGCAGCGCCAGCGTTTCGGGATCGCCCTGTGCAGCCGTCGCACCATGTATTTCATCGTCATATTCCACCTGCGCCGAAGCGGCGCCGTTGCGCGCCAGCCACGTGAAGCACGTGTTGCGCACGATGGCCAGCAGCCACGGCCTGGCGTTGTCGCCGCGCAAGCCGTCGAATGCGGCGTAGGCGCGCAGGTACGCTTCCTGCACGATGTCGCGGGCATTCTGGTCGTCGCGCGCCAGCCAGCGCGCCAGGTTGAAGGCGGCATCCAGATGCGGCAACGCCAGCGCTTCGAAACGCGCCCGCTTGTCCGGCAAGGTCGATTCGTCAGCCATCGTCTCCTTCTGCAATACCTGTTTTCGAAGCGGAATATTCCCGCGCCGCGGCGGGGAATAAACGGTGGTCCCTTCGAGTATTGCACTGTGAATACGGAGCACTGGATGATGGAGGATAGACCATGAAGCACGCTCTTGATCGACGCGAATTCCTTCGCCTTGCCGCCTTCGGGGGCATGGCCTACGCTTCCGGCCTCGGCGCCGCCGGCTATGGGCCCGGCGCGGCCGCGGCCAGCGGCGCCCAGGCGGAGGACTTCTATTTCGTGCAGCTTTCCGACACGCACTGGGGCTTCGAGGGCGCGCCGAACCCGGATTCGCGCGGCACGCTGCCAAAGGCGATCGCGGCCGTCAATGCCTTGTCGCCGCCGCCCGATTTCATCGTCTTCACCGGCGACCTGACGCACCTGACGCTCGACGGCAAGGTGCGGCGCGAGCGCATGCAGCAGTTCCACGACATCGTCGCCAGGCTGAACGTGCGCAACGTGCGCTTTCTCGCCGGCGAGCACGACGCCTCGGTGGACCACGGCCAGGCGTTCCACGAAATGTTCGGCGCCAGCTACTACACGTTCAACCACAAGGGCGTGCATTTCATCGCCCTCGACAACGTCTCCGATCCCAGCGGCGCGCTCGGCGACGGCCAGCTGGACTGGCTTGCCGACGACCTGGCGAAGCTGCGCCGCGACCAGCCCATCGTCATCCTGACGCATCGGCCGCTGTTCGATCTCTACCCGGCGTGGGGCTGGGCGACGCGCGACGGCGCGCGCGCAATCGCTATGCTGATGCCCTTTCAGAACGTCACGGTCTTCTACGGCCACATCCACCAGCTCAACGAACACATGACGGGCCACATCGCCCACCATGCGGCGAAGTCGCTGATCTTTCCCTTGCCGCCGCCGGGCGAAGACGACCACCAGCCGCTGCCCTGGGATGCATCGCAGCCGTACCGCGGACTCGGCTGGCGCGAAGTCGAGGCCGAGCCGCAGCAGGCGGCCTACGACGTCCAGGAACGGCCGGTACTGGGGAGTTGAGCGCCATGACCGCGAGCATGAAAACGAACATCCGGCGGGCGGCGACGGCCCTCGCCGCCGGCGCGGCGGCCGCCCTCGCCGCTTCGGCCGTCGTCGCCGCGCTGGCGACGGCCGGCCAAAGCAAGATCTCATTTCGCGCGACGCAGCAGGACGTGCCGGTCGACGGCGAGTTCAAGAAGTTCTCCGCCAACGTCGACTTCGATCCCGCCAAGCCTGCCGCCGGCCGCGTCGATCTGGCCATCGACCTGGCGTCGGTGGCCACCGGCAGCAGCGACGCCGACGAGCTGCTGAAGGGCAAGGCCTTCTTCGACGCCGCGCAGTTTCCGCAAGCGCGCTTTGCCGCAAAGACCATCACCGCGACCGGCGCCGGGAGCTTCCAGGCCAGCGGCCAGTTCAGCCTCAAAGGCCGCAGCGCGCCGCTGCGGGTGCCGTTCACGGCGCGGCCCGAAGGCGCCGGCCTGCGCATCGAGGGCAGCGTGCCGCTCTCGCGCCTGGCCTACAAGGTGGGCGAAGGCGAGTGGGCCGACACCGGCACGCTCGCCGATCAGGTGCAGATCCGCTTCAGCCTTTACCTGCCGCATTGAGGCGCGGCGGCGCTTGCCGCGCTGCCGCTGAAGCGCTCGCAAAAGCGTGATAGGCTGCGCTTCCGATCATATCCACTCGTCAATTACCCAGGCGTCAGGATAGGAAACCCATGAACGCAATTGCAAGCACGACAAGTCGCGGCCGCGGCGCCTGGCGGGTCTTCTGCACCGTGCTGTGCGTCGCGCTTGCCGGCGGCTGCCACCGCGCGCCGACGCCGGCAGCAGGCGTCGCCGCCGCGCCGCCCAACGCGTCCGCGAGGGACATCAACGTCGCGGGCGTGCACAACGCCAGCGACGCCGAGCTTTTCCGCGCCGCCGAAAGCGGCGATGCGAGCGCCGTCGCGCTGCAGATCGATCACGGCGCGAACGTGAATGCGCAGAACAACCTCGGACGAACGCCGTTGTTCGCGGCGGTGTTCTACGGCCGCGCGGACGCCGCCAGGGCCCTGCTCGGCAAAGGCGCGACGGTCGGCCTCGCCGACGCCGGCGGCCTCACGCCGCTGCACGCCGCCGTGCTGGCCGGCAACGCCGATCTGGTGGCGATGCTGATCGCTGCCGGCGCCGACATCAACGCCCGCTCGGCCGCGGGCATGACGCCCCTGCACTTGGCGGCGGCGACGGGGCAGCCCGACTTGACGAAGTTGCTGCTCGCCGACGGCGCCGACAAGTCGATTCGCAACAATCAGGGCGAGACGGCGGCCAAGCTGGCGGAAACCAATCGGCACGCCATCACGCTGGCGACGCTGCAAGGGGCCAAGGCCCGCGCCGCGAAGTAGGCCGCGGCGCGCGCCGTGCGCCGGCGTCATGGCGACGGCGCGGCCGGCGACAGCCATGTCATAATGGCCGCGCGGGCCAGCCTGGCCCGGCTGGGAGGCCCTAGAGCTGTGTATCTCGATGCCAACGCGATCCTGCCGCTGCTGCGCTCCTGCCGGTACGGGCCGATGTTGTGGCGATGCCCTCGTCGAGCAAGCCGTCCGCGCCCGGCACGAGCGATGACTTTGTCATTGGCGGCGCGATGCTGAAAGCCCTGCGGACCAGCTTCGCCTGGCCGGCCTGGCCGGTGGCCGGGGCGGTCATCCTCGCCAACTTGTTCGTCGCCGCCCTGGTCGACGTCTCGCTGCGCACCAGCCACGAGCACTACCTCGAGCGGGCGGCGGTGACTTCCCGCAACACCAACCAGCTGGTCGCGGAGAGCATCGCCAGCGAAATCGACCGCATCGACATGGGCCTCGCCGTGGCGCGCGACGAATACGCCGAGCTGCGCGCCGCCGCCCGCTGGCGCGACCGCCGGGAGCCGATGGAATTCCTGCAGCGCCTGCAGGAAAGGCTGCCGATGACCGACAGCCTGCGCATCGCCGATGCCGGCGGCGCCGTCCGCTACAGCACCGGCAGCCTGCCGGCGGGGACTTCGATCGCGGACCGCGCCTACTTCATCGCGCTGCGCGCCGATGCGGCCCGCGGCCTGGTCATCTCCGAGCCGGTGCTGAGCCGCATCAGCGGCCAGTGGGTGCTGATTTTCGCCCGCCGCATCAACCGCCCCGACGGCGCGTTCGACGGCGTCGTCTTCGCGCCGGTGAACATCGAATGGTTCAATCGCAAGTTCGCCCAGCTCGAAGTCGGGCCGCGCGGCGCCGTCGTCCTGCGCGGCGACGCAAGCCGCGATTTCGACCTGCTGGCGCGCTTTCCGCAGGCCGGCTTCGTCGGCCAGACCACGGTGTCGCCGCAGTTCCGCAACACCATCGCCGCCCGTCCGCGGGGCGGCACCTACGAAGCCAACGCCGGCGCCGACAACATCCGGCGCACCTTCTCCTACCAGCCGGTCGGCGGCTATCCGCTGATCACGCTGGTCGGCCTGAGCACCGAGGACACGCTCGCCGAATGGTGGCGCGAGGCCGCCAAGTACGCGTCGCTGGCGGCGACCTTCGCCTTCCTTACGCTGCTCGGCGGCAGGTTCGTGCTGCGCGCCTGGCAGGCGCGCACCCGCAGCTACGAAGAGATTCGCGTCCTCAACGCCGAACTGGCGCGCGACAACGTCGCCCGCCGCCAGGCGGAGGAGGAAGTCGGCCGGCTCAACGCCGGGCTCGAGCAGCGGGTGCGCGAGCGCACCGCCGAACTGGAAGCCGCCAACAAGGAGCTCGAGAGTTTTTCCTATTCCGTCTCCCACGACCTGCGCGCACCGCTGCGCGCCATCGACGGCTTCGCGCTCATCCTGACGGAAGAGTACGACAGCAAGCTTGACGAGGACGGCCGGCACTGCCTGGACCGGATTCGCAGCAATGCCGTGCGCATGGGCACGCTGATCGACGACATGCTCGACTTCTCGCGCATGTCGCGGCGCGAGATGGCGGTGGCGCCCGTGGACATGGCCGCCCTGGCGCGGGAGGTCTTCGACGAGGTGCGCGGCGCGGCGCCGCAGCGCAAGATCGAACTGCGCCTGGGCGACTTGCCGCCGGCGCGCGGCGACCGCGCCATGCTCCGCCAGGTGCTGGTCAACCTGATCGCCAATGCCGTCAAATTCACCGCCGAGCGCGCCGAGGCGGTGATCGAAGTGACGGGCGCCGCCGCCGGCAAGGAGATCGTCTACAACGTCAAGGACAACGGCGTCGGCTTCGACATGCGCTACGTGGACAAGCTCTTCGGCGTCTTCCAGCGGCTGCACTCTGCGGCGGATTTCCAGGGCACCGGCATCGGCCTGGCCATCGTCAAGCGCATCGTCGAGCGCCACGGCGGCCGGGCATGGGCCGAAGGCGCGATAGGCACCGGCGCGGCCCTGCACTTCACCCTGCCGAACGCCGGCGCGGCCTAGCGCGCCAGCAATTCCAGGGGCAGGCGCACGGCGCCGCTGATCGCCAGCGCCGCCGCCACCGACAGCGCCACCGAGAACAGCGCTTCGCGCCGGCCCAGTGTTTTCAGCATGACGGCGAAAGTCGACAGGCAGGGCACGTAGAAGGTCAGGAACAGCAGGAACGTGGCGATCTGCACCGAGCTCATCAGCGGCACGATTTCCGTCGTGCCGAGCGCCTGGTAGATCATCAGCAGCGACAGTTCCTTCCTCAGCACGCCGAACAGGATGGGCACGCCGAGCACCACCGGCAGGCCGAGCCACCAGACCGTGACGGGCGTCAGCAGCGTGTTGACCAGGCGGTCGGCGCCGACGTGGGAGAGCAGGGCGAGGACGATGCTGCCGGCGATCAGCAGCGGCGTGACGATGGTGAGGATGTCGCTGGTGCGCTCCCAGGTCTTCGCCAGCACCGGGCGCAGCTGCGGGATCGCGTAGGGCGGAATCTCCGGGATCAGGCCAGGGCCGGCCTGGGCGTAGCGCCGCGCCAGGAGATTGCCCATCAGGGCGATGACGATCAGCGTCAGCATGAAGATGGCGAAGACGCCGAAGCCGCCGAGGTACTTGCCGCCGAGCGCCAGGATGATGGCGGAGCGCGCCGAGCAGGGCACGAAGGTGATGAGCACCGAGGCCAGCACGCGGTCGCGCCCGGCGGACGTGGCGGCCACCGCGGACAGCGCCGGCACGTTGCAGCCCAGGCCGATGAGGAAGGGCACGGCGACGCCGCCGTGCAGCCCGATGTGGTGAAAGCCGCGATCGACGACGAAGGCGACGCGATGCATGATGCCCGACTCTTCGAGTGCCACCAGCAGCACCACCAGCGGAATCATGTAGGGCACGACGATGCCGACCAGCCCGACCATGGCGTCGGCGACGGCATGGCCGACGACGCCGGTGGTCGTGGTCGGCCGCCATTGCTGCACCCAGGCGCCGAGCCGCGCCGAAGTCAGGGCGTCGAGCCCGGCGGCGACTTCGAACACCACGTAGAGCACGAGGGCGAACACCGCCATGCTGCCGATCAGGCCCCAGCGCGGATGCAGGAACAGATCGTCGAGCCAGCGCTGCCAGCGGCGCGTGTCGTCGCGGCGCGCCAGCCGGGTGACGTTCTCATAGAGCAGCGCGGCGCGGTAATGGCGGTCGGCGTGCAGTTCCTCGGCGAGCGGGCGCGGCAGCTGCGCTTCCGCCGCGGCGCGCGCCGCCTTCAGTTCCGGCAGCCACTGCGGGAAATGGGCGCCGAGTTCCTCGAGGAAGTAGTCGTCGTTCTCGGCCAGCTGCATCGTCAGGAGCGGCCGCGGCACGCGGAAGGCCTCCTCGATCTCGGGCCGCGCCAGCACGGCCCGGAAGGCGGCGAGGCTGGCGACGATGTGGCGGCTGGGCGGCTGCGGCAGCGGGCAGGCGTTTTCGCGCGCGGCGGCGAGCGCCGCGGCGAACAGCGCGGTGAGGCCGACGCCCATGTGCGCCACCGTCGGCAGCACCGGCACGCCGAGCTGTTCCGCCAGCGTGCGCACGTTGATGTACAGCCCTTTTTCGCGCGCCTCGTCCATGCGGTTCAAGGCGATCACCAGCGGCCGGCCGAGCAGCGCCAGTTCGAGCGAGAGTTCGAGCTCGCGCTCGAGCGCCGTGGCGTCGACCACCTGGATCAGCACGTCGGGCGCGCGGAAAGCCGCCGCCGGCTGCTGCGACTCGTGGCCGGCAATTTCCGGCCAGCGGTCGCCCCACAGCAGGTACTTGAGGACGACGCGGTCGGGCTCCTGCAAGTGGTGGAAGGATTCGATCGACGGCAGGTCGACGAGCGAAATCTGGTCGAGACCGACTTCGACCAGGCATTCCTCGTAGGCCGGGCCGACGCCGGCGAGGCGCTCGTGGGCGACGGCCGTGCTCGAGGCCGCCTGGAAGATCGTGCTCTTGCCGATGCCGCGATGGCCGACCAGGGCGACGCGCGGACGGCGCGCGCCGCGCAGCAGCGGCTGCCGCAGGCTGACATATGCCGTGGTCATTATATGCGCCGCCTCCCGCCCGCAGCCCCGCAGGCGGCGCTCACGGCATCAGTGCCGCGAAGCTGGCGATGGCGGCGTAGTCGCCGACATCCTTCGGCGGCTTTTGCGTGTCGGGCTGGAGCACGGCGACGAGATGGCGGATGCCGTAGGCGCGCGCCGAATCGAGCACCGGCAGGCTGTCGTCGACCAGCAGGCTGCGCCCGGCGTCGAACGGAAACACCGTCTGCAGGCGGCGCCAGAACTCGGGGTCTTCCTTCTCGACGCCGAGTTCGTGCGAGGTGACGAGGAAGTCGAAATAGTCCTGCAGGCCGGTGCGCGCCATCTTCAGCGTCAGGCTCTTGTGGTGGGCGTTGGTGACCAGGGCGACACGCTTGCCGGCGCCGCGCGCGGCGGCGAGAAAGGCCGTCACGTGCGGATGCACGGCGATCAGGTGGGCGACTTCCTCCTTGAGCTGCATGATGTCGAGTTCGAGTTCGGTCTCCCAGAAATCGACCGAATACCACTCCAGCGTGCCGGCCCGCGCGTGGTAGCGCGCCATGAGTTCCTCGCGCGCGGCGTCGCGCGTGACGCCCTTGATTTCCGCGTAGCGCAGCGGTACATGCACTTGCCAGAAATGGTTGTCGAAGTTGAGGTCGAGCAGGGTGCCGTCCATGTCGAGCAGGACGGTGTCGATGGCGTTCCAGGAAATCATGGGCGTATGTAGATCCAGCCTTGCTGTTGACGCTGCATCAGGCGCACGATGCCGGCCTTGGCGTATTCGAGGCCCTTGACCATGTCGTCGGGCGTCAGCTTCTGCGCCGCCATGGTGTTGCCGCAGGCGACGAAATGCACGCCGTCGGCCATGGCGTCCTCGACGCGATTGGCGACCGGCGTGTCCTCCTTGAGCATGCCGATGCCGGGGCCGAAGGCGACGATCTCGATGTCGACGTTGGCCTTGCCGAGATCGGCCTGCACGTTGTGCGCGTTGCTCAACGCCAGGTTCCATTTCTTTGCGTCGTCGTCGCTGACCTGCAGCACCAGGCGCGTCTTCTGCACCGCCGCGGCCGGTTCGGCGGCATGGACCGCCGGCAGGTGCACGAGGCAGGCGGCGGCAAGCAGGGCCAGGAAGCGCAGCGGTGTCTTCATGTCGTTCTCCTTGGTGGCAGGTGCGAGCTTAGCGCCCTTCGAACTGCGGGGCGCGTTTTTCGAGGAAGGCGGCGAGACCTTCGCGGTAGTCGGCGCTGTCGAGGAAGGCGAAGGAAGCGCGCTTCTCGTCGGCCGTCAGCGGCCGGCCTTCGAGCAGGCGCGCGATCCACTGCTTGTGCCAGCGCGCCACCAGCGGCGCGCCGGCGACGATGCGGGCGACGCTGTCGCGCGTCTCGCCTTCGACGTCGGCATCGGCGACGACGCGCGTGACGAGCCCTTTGGCGCAGGCCTCGGCGGCATCGAGCAGCCGCCCTTCGAGCAGGATCTCCTTGACCACCGCCGGCCCGGCCAGGCGCAAAAGGCCGGCCATTTCGCCCGGATACATCGAGAAGCCGAGCCGGGATATCGGTGCGCCGAAGCGCGCCGTGCTGCCGGCGATGCGCAAGTCGCAGGCGGCGGCGATTTCCAGTCCGCCGCCGACGCAAGGCCCGAGAATCTGCGCCACCGTCGGCACCGGGCAGCGTTCGACCGCCGCCAGCGCGGCGCCGACGGCTTCGTGGTAGGCGAGCGCGCGCTCGACGGTGTCGCGCGCCGTGCGGAACTCTTCGAGGTCGCCGCCGGCGGCGAAGACGCCGCCGTGGCCGCGCACGATCACGCAGCGCAGCTGCGCATCGGCGGCGATGTCGGCAAACACCGCCGCCAGGCGCCGCCACATCGCGGCATTGACGGCGTTGAGCTTGTCGGGATTGAAAAGCGTGACGGCGGCGATGCGCGGATCGTCGCCGTTGCGTTCGAGCAGGATATCGGCGTTCATCAGGCGGATTCTACATGCGCCTCCACAACCGATCGGCGCCTGGCGCGCCCGGCGTCACTGCACGGTGAAGCGGATCTCGGTCTCGCCCTGGCGATCGCGGTCGTCGCTGACGCGCAGGACGATGCGGTGATTGCCGGCGGGAATGTTGGCGCTGTCCACGCTGATGCCCTCGGGCCCGACCTTGGCGCGGCCGGCCAGCCGCTCGGTGATGTCGACTTTCAGGAAGCCGTAGAGGGCGCGAAAGCTCTCCGGCTTGATGGTCGCGCCGTCCTGCGCCTTGAAGACGATGCGGATCGGGAAAGGTGCCTTGAGCGGCTCGGCCAGCGAAGCCGGCGATACCATGCTGATGTCCGGCGCGCCCGGCGCGAACGCCCGCGTCGTGAATTCGTCCGCCGCCGGATGCTGCTGCGCCCAGGCGGCGTCCTGCCGAGCTTCGTCGGGCGTCACCAGCCACGTCGGCTGCGCCAGCGCAGCGGCCGCACAGGCGATGGCGGCGAGCGCCAGCCACTTGGACGTTGTCGATTTCATGCTGCCTCCCGGCGCTGGTCGTGTGGCGGAATTGAACCCGATCGGCAGCGGCCTGGCAAGTCAGTCGCCGACATAGACGAAGGGCGCCCAGAAGTAGGGATGGCTGCGCGAGATCTTCTGCGCGCCGTCGCCGAGCGTGCCGCCGCGGATCAGGCTGCGGGCGTCTGCGAGCGCGGCGAGATTTTCCGCGCCGCCATGCAGGCGGCGGAACATCTCGGTCACGAGCTCCTGCGTCGAGCGGCTTTCGACGCTCCAGTGGCTGACCAGCAGGCCTTGCGCGCCGGCGTACATGAAGGCGCGGGTGAGGCCGGCGAAGCCTTCGCCGTCCTTGGCGGCGGCGCCCTCGCCGGCGGTATTGCAAGCGGAGAGCACCACCAGCTGGGCATTCAGGTCCATGCTGGCGATGACCTCGCCCATCGTCAGCAGGCCGTCCTCGCCCTGCAGGTCGCCACCGAGGGAGAGCACCAGCGCCGGCTGGCCGTGCTCGGACGCGGCGGCGACGGGCGGCTCGTCGTCGCCAAGTTCCGGCAGCGCCGCGTCCGCCGGTGCCGCGGCGACGGCGATGTTGCGCGCGCCGCCGGCAGCGCCGTCGCGTTCCATGGCCGCCAGGGCGTCATGGACCTGCACGAACTCGCCGCCGAGCAGGCCGTGGGTGGCGAAATGCAGGTAGCGCGTGGTGCGCAAGTCGAGCGTCTTGGCGGTGTGTTCCTGCGCGCGTTCGCGCAGGAAGACGTCGCTGCGGCCGCCGAGGATGGTGGCGATGGCGCGCGCCTCGTCGGCCGTCTCGGGCAGGCGCGGAATGCTGAGGCTCGCCTCGTGGCGCACGCTGCGCGCCAGCACGGCGAGCGCCGCAGCGGCGGCCGGGGCGCGGCTGGCCTTCTCGAACAGCGGGTCGGCGAAAGACACCAGCTCCTTGTCGTAGCGCACGGCCGGCTTGCGGTAGAGGCGCACCGAGGCCAGCGCCGACAGGCTCGGCAGATAGGCGAAGCGGTAATGCTCGCCGAGGTAAGGCAAGGTCGCGTATTCGGCCAGCGCCGGCCCGTTGCGCTGCGCGCGCGCGGCGGCAAAGGCGCGCTGCTCCGGCTCGCCGTAGCGCGTCACCAACATTTCCAGCGGCAGCGTGTGCAGCGGCCCGTCGCCGATCACCAGCAGGCGCTGGCCGTCCTTGACGTACGGCAGCACCGGCTCGAACAAGGCGCCATAGAGCCGGTGCAAGTTGGCCGGATCGAGCCGGGCGAGATTGTCGAACGATGCCGCCGCGGCTTCTTCGGGTTGGCGCGCCGCGGCGATCCAGGCGGCGATGTCCTCGCGTGCGACCGGCGTCTGCAGCATGTGGAAGTCGTTCTTGGCGACGACGAAAATCAGCGCCGACTTCGGCAGCAGGAAATAGCTGAGCAGGGTTTCATCCGGCTTGAGCAATTGCTTTTGCAGCATGTCCACCGTCACCGGCCGCGGCTGCGTCAGCTCCATGTAGCGTGGATATTTTTCCCACAGCGCCGCCTCGGTGCGGGCGAGATCGCGCGCCGCCGTTTCGGTGTCGGCGGCGATGCTGGCGCGGTGGGCGTCGATGCGCGCCTGCACCAGCGGATCGGCCGGAGCGGCGGCGGTGGGCGGCGCGTCGTCGCCGGCCGCGGGCGCTTCCTTGCCGGCGAGGACGCGCGCCTGGCGCAGTTCGGCCAAGCGCGTCTTCTGCGCCAACTGGCGCGCGTGCAAGTCGTTGAACGCGGGATCAGCGGCGAGCTTGCCGGTGTCGGCCCGGCGCAGCAGTTCGGTAAACAGCCGGCTCTGCGTGCGCGACACCACGGCCAGCGCCTCGCGGTCGTAGCCGGCCTGCGGCTGCGACCGGTGCAGTTGCGTGAGAAGCTGCAGCGCCTCGTAGTAGAAGGCGGCGAACTGGGCGACGAAATTCTCGCGCGTCGCTTCGTCGATGCCCTGCGTCTGCGCGAACAGGCGATCGACGGCATCGAGCGCGTTGCGGTAATGGGCGAGCGCCGCGACGGGTTGCTGTTGCGCGACGAGAAAGCGTCCCAGCAGCCGTTCGAAATTGGCCGTCGGCTCGAGCGCATCGGCGGCATGCGCGCTGTCTACGGCCCGTTGCAGCAGGGCGCCGGCCTCGTCGCCGCGGCCGCGCTGGGCCAGGGCGAGGCCGAGGAACATCGCCGCCTGGCCGGTGTCCTTGTGCGCCTTGCCAAGCTTGCGCTCGCCGATGGAAAGGGCGCGGCGCAAGGCGCTTTCAGCGGCGTCGAGACGGTGCAGGTGCAGCGCGGCGGTGCCGAGCACCGTCAGGCTCTGGACGAGATCCGGATTGTCGTCGCCGCCGCGCGCGGCTTGCGCAGCGACGGCGCGCTGCGCATGCGCGGCCGCGGCCTCGTTCTTGCCCTGCTGGAGGAAGAGGCGCGCCAGCTGGTAATCGGTCTTTTCGCGGTAGCGCGCAATCCACGCTTCCTCGCTGCGGCCGTCGCGGCTGTCTGCCGCCACGGCCGGAACGGCTTCGGCGCCGTGCAGCAGCGTCTCGGCCTCGGCATAGCGGCCGAGCTGGCGTTCGACGTTCGCCAGCGCGTTGTAGGCCTGGATCGCATCCTTGTCCCGCGGCGCCGCGGCGAGTTGGCGCTCGAGGGCATCGCGCAGCACGACCTCGGCGTCCTGAAAGCGCGACTGCGCCGTCAGCAGGTTGCCGAGATTGAGCAGGACGCGGATCGCCTGGAACGAGTCGCGGCCGTTGCCGCGCTCGACCAGGACCAGCGACTTGCGCAGGATGACTTCGGCATCGGCGAACTTGCCGCGCTGGCGCAGCACGCTGCCGAGGTTGCGGTAGGCGTTGCCGAGCATCTTCGGCGGGCCGCCGTTTTCCGCCAGGGCGACGCGCGCTCGCGCCAGGTCTTCGGCCAGCGCCAGGTCGCCGTCGCGCTCGGCCGCGGCAAAGCGGTCGCCCAAGTCGCGAAACTCGGCGCCATTGCCGCGCCGCCCGCCCTGGGCGGCGGCGCCGGCGGCCAGAACAGCCAGCAGCACGGCCGCGCCCAGGCGCAGCCTATGTCCGCGGTTCATCGTCGATCCCTCGCCGTGGCGCCCGCGCACATCCGCCAGCCATGACGGCTGCAAGCTGGTGAAGACATCCCGCCCTTTCCCGCGTCCTTATTACGTTTATCATACCGCCGTCGCCCTCGACCCTCTACCATGTTCGACAAGCTCCGCAATCGCTGGGCCCGTGGCAGCGCCTGGCTGGTCCGCCGCATGGGCGCCGGCGCCTATCTGTGGCTGGCGGCGGCGGTGTCCTTGTTCGTCGTCATCGACTTCGCCGCGCTGCACCTGGTCGGCACGATGGAAAGCCGGGTGTTCGACCTGCTCATGTCGCATCGCCTGCGCGCGCCGGCGCCCGACCCCGACATCGTCATCGTCGATATCGACGAAGCCAGCCTGGCCGCCATGGCGCCGGATTTCGGCCGCTGGCCCTGGCCGAACGAGGTGTTCGGCGAGTTCGTCGCCGGCATCGAGGCGCAGCAGCCCAAGGCCATCGTCTTCGACATCCTCTTCAGCGACGCCGACGTCCTGCGGCCCGACAGCGACGCCGCTTTCAACGCTGCCGTCGCCGCCAGCCGCCACAGCTTCTTCCCGATGCTGCGGCTGGGACCGCAGAACGACGCCTTGAGCCAGATCCGGCCAAGCATGCTGCCCGGCGTCGCGCCCCTGCCCGGCGCAACGGCGCTTGACCGGCCGCTGGCCATCGTCCTGCCGCACGTGCCGGCGGCCATCGCCAACGGCCGCCTCGGCACGCACAACGTCGAGCCCGATAAGGACGGCGTCATACGGCGCTACCCGTTCCGCCTCGAGCACGCCGGCTGGGGCATCCCGGCGCTGCCGAGCCGCGTCGCCGCGGCGCTCGGCGCGGCGGTGCCGGACCAGCGCAGCTTCCTCATCAACTGGCGCGGCAAGCCCTTCACCTACCCTTACGTTTCCTTCGCCGCCGTCTACCGCGACTTGCTGCGCCAGCATCGCCAGCGTCCGGCCGGCGAATTCGCCGGCAAGATCGTGGTGATCGGCGCGACGGCGGCGAGCCTCTTCGACCTCAAGGCCTCGCCGATGGCGAAAATCCATCCCGGCGTCGAAGTCCTGGCCACCGCCATCGACAACGTCCGGCGCGGCGACTGGCTGCGCGAGCAGCCGCCGTGGCTGACGCTGGCCATCAGCCTGGCGTTCATCTGGGGCATGGCCGTCGCGCTGGCCCGCCGCGCGCCGGTGGATGCCTTCAACAGCGCCTTCACGGCGATGCAGGTGGTGTTCGCCGGCGTCTCCTACGCGACGCTGAATCTGTCGCCGTATTACCTCGACATGTCGGCGCCGATCACGCTCGGGCTGGTCTATTTCTCGCTCGCCCGCGGCTATGCCAACCTCAGCCGGCGCTGGCTGGCGAACGGCCTGCGCTTTGCCGTCGAGGACCGCCCGCAGGGCACGTGCCGCATGACGCTGTTGAGCGTCCGCCTCGATGCGCCGCTGCGCGCCGAGCGCCGCCGCATGAAGGCGGCGCTCGACCGGCTGGTGGCCGACTCGCCGCTGCAGGCGAGCCGGATCGACCAGTTGATCGAGGATCCCGGCCTCGTGCGCAGCGTCTTCGACGACATCACGCTGATCTACTGGCTGACCGATGTGCACGAGGATGCCGCCGGCGATGCGCGGCGCATCGAGGCCGGCCTGCGGCAGGCATTGCCAAAGGCGGCGGCCGCGGGCAGACTCGCGTTTTTCGATGCCGGCGGCGAGCTGCGCTGGGAGGCGGCGCGCGGCTGGCGGAGCGCTGCCTACCGCACCATTCTGGCCGCCCTGGCGGGCATGGCGCCGGCCGCCGGGGCCATATCGAGCGGCGCGAAATAGGGGAGACGACATGCGTTCACGGCAATACCTGGCCATTTTCGGCGCGACGCTGGCGCTCGCGCTTTGCGGCGGCGCCTGGGCGGAAACCCAGACCTTGCATCAGCGCGCCGAACTCAAGGACGCGAAGTTCATCGACGCCGCCACCGTGGCCGTGCTCGAGGCGAACACGCGCATCGACATCCTGCGGCGCGACGGCGGCTGGATTCTGGTGAAAGCGGGCGCCCGCCAGGGCTGGCTGCGCAACGAGGCGCTCGGCGCCGGCGCCGGCGGCCTGCTGGCGCTGGAGAACGGCCGCAGCGGCGGCGGCGACCTCATCGCGACCACCGGCATCCGCGGCCTCAGCAAGCCGCCGTCGGCGCAGACGCATGCCCTGATCATGGCCATCGGCGCCTACGAAAAACCCTTCGAGCTCGACGGCGTCGCCCACGACGTCGACACCGCGCGCGACGTCGCCCACCGCATGGGCGTGACCGACGCCAACCTGCACGTGCTGCGCGACGGCGAACTCACGCTGGACGGCATGCGCGCCGCCTTCGATGCGCTCGAGGCGAGCCTGGTCGACAACGACCAGGTGTTCATCTACTACTCGGGCCACGGCGGCCGCCAGCTCGTCAAGGAGGCGGATGGCGGCGAGCGCTGCGCCGAGTCGCTGATCTCGGTCGACGGCCAGGCCTTCATCGACGCCGAGCTGGAGGCGCGGCTGAAGCGCATTGCCGCCAAGGCGCAGAAGGTCGTCATGTTCATCGACGCCTGCCATTCCGGCGGCGTCACCACGCGCGGCGTGAAAGCCGCCGGCGAGTACAAAGGCAAGTCGTGGAACGGCAAGGGCGCCGGTGCCGAAGGCTGCGCCAAGCCGGTCAACGTGCTGACGCGCGGCATCGCGCTGGCCGCCAAGTCCGCCGGCAGCGGCGGCAACAACTTCGCCTACATCGCCGCGGCGCGCGACAACGAAGTGTCGCTCGACCAGGCCAGCAAGGGCGGCGTCGCCTCGCAGGCGTGGGGCGCCTGCATGGCCGGCGCCGCCAAGGATGTCGACGGCAGCGGCGGGCTGTCGGTGGAAGAAATCCGCGCCTGCGCCCAGGCGCGCATCGACAACCAGTTGCGCAACGCCACGGGCTTCCTGCCGCATCACGTCACCATCACCGGCAATCCGGACCTGGTGTTGAACTACGCGGCGAAAGAGGCCGCGCCGGAGCCGTCGGCGCCCGTGGCGGCACCGGCGATGGCAGCGCCGGCGGCTGCCGCGACGCCGGTAGCGGCGCCGGCCGTCACAGTTCCTCCGGCGGCGGCGCCGCCCGTCGCGGCCATCGTCGCGCCGCCGGCCGCCGCGCCCAGGCCGTCGCCGTTCGCCGCGCTCAACGACATCTACCACAACCGCGACGATCGCCGCCTGGTGACGCTCACGGCGGCGCGCCCGTCGCTGCGCATCGGCCAGGACAACCTCGATGTCAAGGTGACGTCGCGCGAAGCCGGTTATCTCTATGTCATGATGGTCGGCTCGGACGGCGAGGCCTTCGACCTGCTGTTTCCGAACCAGATCGACCGCAACAACCTGATCCAGGCCGGCGACACGCTGCGCCTGCCGCGCCCGGGCTGGCAGCTGGCGGCGCAGGGACCGGCGGGCAAGGATGCGCTGCTGGCCATCGTCACCGACGCGCCGCGCGATTTCGCGAAGGCCGGGCTGAAGCCGGCCGGGCCGTTCTCGGTGGTCGAAGCCGTCGCCGCCAAGGACATCCAGCTCGTCACCGCCACCTCGGCGCAGGCCGACAAGGACGAATGCAGCAACCGGCGGCAGACGCGCAACATCGCCGTGCAGAAGAGCTGCTCCGGCGCTTACGGCGCGGCGCTGCTGACCATCGAGGAAGTCGCGCCCTAGGAGCCCGCCATGAAGACTCGAACCACCGCTCGCCTCGCCGCGCTGCTGCTCGCCGCCAGCTTTGCCGTCCAGGCGCCGGCGCAGACGCCGGCCGCCGGTACGCCGAGCGCCGACGAGGAGGTCAAGCCCAAGTTCATCTGGGGCATCCTGATCAACATCGCCCTCAAGTACGCGCTGCCGGCTTTCAGCAGCTACCTGACGGGAAAGCTGACCGAACTGTTGACGCCCGAATCGCTGGCGGCGATGCTCGTGCATAGCAAGAGCGCGAACATCGTGCCGCTCGCCAGCGTCGCGCCGCGCGGCCTTGCCGCCAAGTCGGCGGGCGCTCCCGAAAACGCGGCGGCCGGCGAGCCGACCGCGCCGCTGCGGGTCGACAACGGGCACGAGAACTACCAGGCCGTGCATGTCGCGCTGTTGAACTTCGACCGCAACGGCAATGCCCGCGGCTTCCATCCCGTCAGCGCCGGCTTCGCCACCGGCGAGCGCTTCAAGCTGCGCGTGCTGCCGACCTTCGACGGCGTCCTCGTCATCGACAACATCAATCCGCGCCGCGAGCGCCGGCAGATCTATCCGGCGCAGGCCGAGAACGTCGTGCAGATCAAGGCCGGCATCGAAATCCTGATTCCGCTCGACAAGGACCAATACTTCGAATTCACCGGCGACGGCGGCGACGAGCAGCTCGTCGTCACGGTGCGCGACCCGCGCGCCTTCGGCACCGCCGCCGCCACCGCGCCGGTGACGCGCAAGGACGAGAACAACGGCTCGAACTTCATGCAGCAAGTCACCCCCGACACCTATCCGGTGATTTCGCAGTCCTTGCACATCCGGCACGACGCCGTCGCGGGACAGTAGCGGCGGCGAGCCGGGCCGGCGCGGCCTGCTGGTACGTTCGGACTAGCGAGGGGCGCCGCGCCGATGACGCGTCTTGAATCCTGAAGCGACGGAACTACGGTGAACTCTCGAGGAGGAGTTCGCCATGGACCGCAGGGTGTTGCTGGTGGGCACGCGCAAGGGCGCCTTCATCCTGACGGCGCAGTCGGGACGGCGACAGTGGCGGCTGTCGGATCCGCATTTCCTCGGCTCGACCGTGCACCATGCGGTGCTCGACCCGCGCGACGGCGAGACGCTGTTGCTGAGCGCGCGGCCCGGCCACCTCGGGCCGACGGTGTTCCGCTCGCGCGACCTGGGCCGGCATTGGCAGGAGGCGGCGCGGCCGCCGGCTTTCGCCAAGGCCGACGCGCCGCAGGCGGGCGCCAGCGTCGACCACGTCTTCTGGCTGACGCCGGGCCATGCCGACGAACGCGGCGTCTGGTATGCCGGCACGTCGCCGCCGGGGCTGTTTCGCTCCGCCGACGGCGGCGCCACCTGGGAGGAAGTGGCGGGCTTCAACAGCGGCTATCTCCCGACCATCCGCGCCCACGTCATGGAGGTTCCCGGCGGCGCGCGGCTGCATTCCATTTGCATCGACCGGCGCGATGCGCGGCATCTCTACGTCGCCCTTTCCGTCGGCGGAGTGTTCGAAAGCGGCGATGCCGGCGCCACTTGGCGGCCGCTGAACCGCGGCGTCGCCGCCGACTTCCTGCCCGATCCCTCAGCCGAGCTGGGCCATGACACGCATCGGCTCGTCTGCCACCCGCTGGCGCCGGACCGCCTCTACCAGCAGAACCACTGCGGCATCTACCGCCTCGACCGCCCGGGCGAGACCTGGCGGCGCATCGGCGCGGCGATGCCGGCGGAGGTCGGCGACATCGGCTTTCCGCTGGTCGTCCATCCGCGCGATCCCGACACGCTGTGGGTCGTGCCCATGGACGGCAGCGCCAACTGGCCGCGCACCTCGCCCGGCGGGCGGCCCGCGGTGTATTGCAGCCGCGACGGCGGCGCGCGCTGGGCGCGGCAGGACGCCGGCCTGCCGCGCGAGCAGGCCTGGTGGACGGTCAAGCGCCAGGCGTTCTGCGCCGACGGCGACGAGCCGCTCGGGCTTTACTTCGGCACCGGCAGCGGCGAACTGTGGCGCAGCCTGGACGAGGGGAACTCCTGGCGCCGCCTCGCCGAACATCTGCCGGAGATCTTCTCCGTGGCAGCCGCTTGAAGCCGGGCGCGCCATGCAGGTCGTCATTCCCAGCCAGCTCCACGACTACACGGGAGGCCGCTCGCGCGTGCCGGCTGCGGGCGACAGCCTGGCGACGGTGCTCGACGATCTCGATCGCCGCTTTCCCGGCCTGCGCTTTCGGGTGGTGGACGAGCAGGGCGCCATCCGCCCGCACATCCGCTTCTACGTCAATCGCGCCGCGGCGACTTCGCTGGCGCAGCCGATCGCGCCGGACGACGAACTGTTGATCGTCGGCGCGCTCTCCGGCGGCTAGACCCTGGCGCGGCCGCCGTCCTGACGACGAGTTCTCCCATGCATCTCGAAGGTTCCTGCCACTGCGGCGCGATCAAATTCAGCCTCGAGGCGCCGTCGCCGGTGCCGTTCATGCACTGCCATTGCTCGATCTGCCGCAAGACCGCGGGCAGCGGCGGCTACGCCATCAACCTGGGCGGCGACTTCGCCAGCCTGCGCGTGCGCGGCGCCAAGCATCTGGGCGTCTACCAGGCGGTCATGCGCGAAGCCGGCAAGCGGCCGTGGCGCTCGCCGGCGAAGCGGCACTTCTGCCTGAAATGCGGCAGCCCGCTCTGGCTGTGGGATCCGCGCTGGCCCGAACTCGTGCACCCGCATGCCTCGGCGATCGATACGCCGCTGCCGAAGCCGCCCGAAGTCGTCGAAGCGGCGCTCGACTACGCCGCGCCCTGGGTCGACGTTCCCGTCGGCCGGGGCCACGTGCATTGCGGCCAGTGGCCCGCCGAATCCCTGGAGGAATGGCACCGGCGCCATGGCCTTTGGGACGGGCCCTAGCCGCGCCCGCGACGTCGCCAGCGCGGCGCCGCCCCGCGCCGCCGCGTCAGGCAGCGGGCCGCGTCGCTGGCGGCTCGGCATGCAGGCGGCAGGCGTGGGCGGTGGTGCCGTGTTCGATTTGCACGGTGCTGTGATGGATCCTGAAGCGCGTGTGCAGGGTTTCCGTGATCTCATCCATGACCGTGTCGCCGGGATAGCCTTCGGGAACGACCAGATGGACGGTCAGCGCGGTCTCGGTCGTACTCATGCCCCAGACATGCAGGTCATGGATGTCCGCGACGCCTGCTAGCGCGCGCAGATAGGCGTCGATCTCGGCGATGTCGATATGCGCCGGAACGGCGTTGAGCGCGAGTTCCATGGCTTCCCGCAGCAAGCTCCAGGTGCCGCGGACGACCACGCCGACGACGACGAGGCTGATGAGCGGGTCGAGCCAGAACCAGCCGGCCGCCATCATGGCCACGCCGCCCAGCGCCACGCCGAGGGACACCGCGGCGTCGGCGGCCAGGTGCAAATAGGCGCCGCGGATGTTCAGGTCGCCCTTGCTGCCTTGGACGAACAGCCACGCCGACAGGCCGTTGATGACGATGCCGACGGCCGCCACCGCCGCCACGGTCGCACCTGCCACGGCGGGTGCCTGGGAAAACCGCTGGACGGCTTCCCAGGCGATGGCGCCGCAGGCCACCAGCAGGAACACGGCGTTCGCCAACGCCGCCAGGATGGAGGTGCTGCGCAGCCCGTAGGTGAAGCGGCCACTCGGTGCGCGCCGGGCGAGAACCGCCGCCCCCCAGGCGAGCAGCAGGCCGAGGACGTCGGAAAGATTATGTCCGGCGTCCGCCATCAGCGCCGTGGAGTCGGCAAGCACGCCGTAGAAGAATTCGACGCCGACGAAAACGCCGTTGAGCGCGATGGCGACGAGAAAAGCCCGACCCTGCGCGCCTGGCGCGCCGGCATGGCTATGCCCGTGAGCGGCATGGTCATGGCCGGGCGCGGCGTGATGATGGTGGTCGTGATCGGCCATGAGCCTGTCCTTCCCGTCAGTCCTTCCCGTCAGTCCGTCTCGTCGGTCCTGCCCTTCCCGTCCGTCGCTGGTTGCGCGCCGCAGGGGCGCGACGTCCGCTTCATATCGTATTCTCGACGCCTTCGATGCAGCGCAGTTCCGTGAGCGACGGCGCTACGGCATGGAGCGCGTCAATTGCGCCAACGACGCGGTGACCTCAGCGCCCGGGCCGATGCTGGAAAAGCAGAAGGGCGCGGCGCCGGAGTTCCCTCCGAGCCCGCGCCCCGCGGTACAGCCAGGCTTGCTGCTTACTTCAGCCGCTCGATGCCGAGCATCTTGAGGATGTACTTCTCGAACACCGGTTCGGTGTCGCCCTTCTTCATCTTGCGCATGAAGTACTTCTCGAAGCCGACCTTGGCCAGATGCACCCACTTGCCCTTCTTGAACCAGTTCACGTTGCGCGGCGGGATCTGCGGCAGGGCGACGAAAGCGGCGCCGGTGTCGCCGAAGTCGGCGAGGCAGATCGCGTTCCAGGTGGCCTTCTCCTCCGGCTCCTTGCCGTCGATGGCGTTGCGGATGTTATGCACCGCCGCCGTCACCATGGTCTCGATCATGTAGCCGGTCTTCGGCGCGCCGGTGGGCACCGGCGTAGCTTCGACCGGCGGAATGGCGACGCAGACGCCGACTGAGTAGATGTTCTGGAACTTCGGATTGCGCTGGAACTGGTCGATGAGGATGAAGCCGCGCGGATTGGTCAGGCCTTCGATGCCGAAGACGGCGTCGATGCCCTTGAATGCCGGCAGCATCATCGAGAATTTGAAGGCCAGTTCGTGCTCCTTCTTCACCGTGCCGTCGTCGTTGTGCTCGGCGACCGTCATCTTGCCGGCCTCGATCTTGGTGACCTTGGCGTTGCAGATCCACTTGATGTGCTTCTCGCGCAGCACCGACTCGAGCATGCCTTTGGAATCGCCGACGCCGCCCAGGCCGAGATGGCCGACATAGGGTTCGGCGGTGACGTAGGTCATCGGCACCTTGCTGCGGATCTTGCGCTTGCGCAAGTCGGCATCCATGATCATGGCGAACTCGTAGGCCGGGCCGTAGCAGGATGCGCCCTGCATGGCGCCGACGACGACATGGCCGGGGTCGTTAACGAACTCGGCCCAGGACTTCGCCGTTTCGACGGCGTGGTTGACCGTGCAGATGGAGTGCGTGTGGCCGCCGTTGGGGCCGGAGCCGGCGACTTCCTCGAAGGCGAGCTTGGGGCCGGTGGCGATGATCAGGTAGTCGTAGTCGATGGTCTTGCCGTCGGCCAGTTCGATCTGGTTCTTGTCGGCATGCAGGCGCTTGGCCGCCGTGGCGACGAGCTGGATGTCCTTCTTCGCCAGGGCCGGGGCGAGGTCCATCGTAATGTCTTCGCGCGTGCGCCAGCCCACGGCGACCCAGGGGTTCGACGGCGTGAACTGGAAATAGGGGTTCTCCGCGATCACGGTCAGCTTGTCGCCCGGCCGCAGCTGTTCCTTCATATCATAGGCGGCTGTCAGACCGCCGATGCCCGCGCCGAGTATGACGACGTGTGCCATATGTTTCTCCTCCTTACCAGACGAATATTTTGCCGATGGCCTTGACGCCGTCATCGACAATCTTTTGCAAATCAGCGGGACAGTCTTCGCGCTCGATGACGAGGCCGGCGTAAACCGAAAGGGACTTCAGCGCGCAAGCGATCTTGGCGACCTCCGCGGCGGCTTCCGGCGCGATTTGCACGCCCGGCTGCAGTTGCCAGTTGTTGTCTGCCATGGCAGATCTCCTCCTTATAGTTGAACGACGAATTCTGTCAGGCACGTCGCGGCCTGTGGTTGAAGCTTCCTAATGCTAGGATAAATTCGGTTTTGTTTGTAAGAAATATGTCAGCGGCCGGACTGCAGCTTTGCCAGCGCAGCGCGCCCCGACAGCAGGTGGTCGTGCATGGCGCGGCCCGCTTTGTCGGGGTCGCGGCTGCGCAGCGCCTTGAGGATGGCGCGGTGCTCGGCCAGCGACTGCTTGAGGCGGCCGTCGAGCCGCAGCGAATCGCGGCGCGTGAGCTTGATGACCTTGCGGGTGTCGTCGATCATCTGCTTGAGCCAGCGGTTGCCGGCGATTTCCTGCAGCGCGCTGTGGAACGCCTGGTTGGCTTCGAAGAAGCGGTCGGCGTCGTTGGCGGCGGCATGGCTTTCGAGCACGTCGTGGATGGCCGCCAGGCGCTCGAGGTCGGCGGCGGTCGCCTTGGCGGCGGCCTCGAAGGCGACGCGGCCTTCGAGCAGCGCCATCACCGGGAAGATCTCGTCGAGGTCCTGCTCCGACAGTTCGGCGACATAGCAGCCGCGGCGCGGCTCCAGCCGCACCAGGCCTTCGGCGGCGAGCACCTTGAGCGCTTCGCGCATCGGCGTGCGCGAGATGCCGAAGCCGACGGCGAGCGCCTGTTCGTCGATCCACGTGCCCGGCGACAGCTCGTGCGCGTAGATGCGCTGGCGCAGCAACTCGGCGACCTCTTCGTAAAGGGCGCTGCGGGCGATGCGAGTGCCGGCGGGGGCTGCTTCTCTTGCATTCATAATTATGGATAAGTTATTATACGGCCAGGGCGCTTGTCAAGCGCGACAGCTACATAATGTCCGGCCAACGAGCCGCAGGAGTGGAACCATGAGCAAGTATCCCGAAGTGACGGTCCCGTCGTTCGACGTCTGGGCCAGGGCCGCCGCCAAGGCGGCACCCGACGGCGACCTGGCGCGGCTGAACTGGAATACGCCCGACGGCATCGCCGTCAAGCCGCTCTACACCAAGGCCGACGTCGACGGGCTGCCCTACGCCGACACGCTGCCGGGCTTCGCGCCCTTCCTGCGCGGCCCGCAGCCGACGATGTACGCGGTGCGGCCGTGGACCATCCGCCAGTACGCCGGCTTCTCCACCGCCGAGGCCTCCAACGCCTTCTACCGCAAGGCGCTGGCCGCCGGCGCCCAGGGCGTGTCGGTGGCTTTCGACCTCGCCACGCACCGCGGCTACGACTCCGACCATCCGCGCGTCGTCGGCGATGTCGGCAAGGCCGGCGTCGCCATCGATTCGGTCGAGGACATGAAGATCCTCTTCGACGGCATTCCGCTCGACCAGGTCTCCGTGTCGATGACCATGAACGGCGCCGTGCTGCCGGTGCTGGCCGGCTACATCGTCGCCGCCGAGGAGCAGGGCGTCTCCCGGGAGAAGCTCGCCGGGACCATCCAGAACGACATCCTCAAGGAGTTCATGGTCCGCAACACCTACATCTATCCGCCCGAGCCGTCGATGCGCATCATCGCCGACATCATCGGGTTCACGGCGGCGCACATGCCGAAGTTCAACTCGATCTCGATTTCCGGCTACCACATCCAGGAAGCCGGCGCGACGCAGACCGTGGAACTCGCCTTCACGCTGGCCGACGGCATGGAATACGTGCGCACGGCGATGAAGACCGGCCTCGACATCGACGCCTTCGCGCCGCGGCTGTCGTTCTTCTTCGCCATCGGCATGAACTTCTACCTCGAAGTGGCCAAGCTGCGCGCCGCGCGCCTGTTGTGGTGGCGCATCATGAAGGAGTTCGGCGCGCTGAACCCGAAGTCGATGATGCTGCGCACGCACTGCCAGACCTCCGGCTGGTCGCTGACCGAGCAGGACCCCTACAACAACGTCGTGCGCACGGCCATCGAGGCGATGGCCGCGGTGTTCGGCGGCACGCAATCGCTGCACACCAACGCGCTCGACGAGGCCATCGCGCTGCCGACCGAATTCTCGGCGCGCATCGCCCGCAACACGCAGATCCTGATCCAGGAAGAAACGCACATCTGCAACGTCGTCGATCCCTGGGCCGGCTCCTACATGATGGAGAAGCTGACCCAGGACATGGCCGATGCCGCCTGGAAGATCATCGAGGAAGTCGAGGCCATGGGCGGCATGACGCACGCCGTGGAGTCCGGCTGGGCCAAGCTGCAGATCGAGAAGTGCGCCGCCGAGAAGCAGGCGCGCATCGACTCCAACCAGGACGTCATCGTCGGCGTGAACAAGTACAAGCTCGCCAAGCAGGACGCCATCGACATCCTCGACGTCGACAACCATGCCGTGCGCGAAGGCCAGGTCGTGCGCCTGAAGGACATCCGCGCCCGCCGCGACAGCGACGCCGTGCAGGCCGCGCTCGACGCGCTGACGGCGGCGGCGCAAGACGGCAGCGGCAACCTGCTCGACCTCGCCGTCAAGGCGACGCGGGCGCGCGCCACCGTCGGCGAGATTTCCGATGCGCTCGAAAAAGTCTGGGGCCGCCACCGCGCCAACAACCAGACGGTGTCCGGCGTCTATGGCGCCGCCTTCGGCGAGGATGCCACCATGACCGAACTTAAAGCCTTGATCGAAGAATTCGCCGCCGCCGAAGGCCGCCGGCCGCGCCTGATGGTCGCCAAGCTCGGCCAGGACGGCCACGACCGCGGCGCCAAGGTCGTCGCCACCGCGTTCGCCGACCTCGGCTTCGACGTCGATGTCGGCCCGCTGTTCCAGACGCCCGAGGAAGCGGCGCGCCAGGCCATCGAGAACGACGTCCATGCCATCGGCATTTCGACGCTGGCGGCCGGCCACAAGACCCTGGTGCCGGCGCTGATCACGGCACTGCGCGAGCAGGGCGCCGACGACATCGTCGTCTTCGTCGGCGGCGTGATTCCGGCGCAGGATTACGAGTTCCTGAAACAGGCCGGCGCCGCGGGCATCTTCGGCCCCGGCACGCCGATACCGCAGTGCGCCCACGAAGTGCTGCGCGCAATCCGCGCCGCACATCTGCCGGCTTCCGTCTAAGCCGGCAGCGCGATGTCGCCGGAGCCGATGGCCGCGGAGGACCGCGCTCTCGTCGCGGGCGTGCGCGCCGGCAACCGCCGCGCGCTCGCCAAGGCCATCACGCTGATCGAGTCGCAGCGCAATGACCACCAGGAGCGCGCCCACGCCGTGCTCGACGCGCTGCTGCCCGACGCCGGCAAGGCGATCCGCGTCGGCATCACCGGCGTGCCGGGCGTGGGCAAGTCGACCTTCATCGAAGCCCTGGGCCTGCATCTGATCGCCGCCGGGCATCGCGTCGCGGTGCTCGCCGTCGACCCGTCGTCCAGCATCAGCGGCGGCTCCATCCTCGGCGACAAGACGCGCATGGAATTGCTGTCGCAGCGCGACGAAGCCTTCATCCGTCCCTCGCCGTCGTCGGGCTCGCTCGGCGGCGTCGCCGAAAAGACGCGCGAGGCGATGCTGGTCTGCGAAGCCGCCGGCTTCGACGTCGTCATCGTCGAGACGGTCGGCGTCGGCCAGTCGGAAACGGCGGTGGCCGGCATGACCGACGTCTTCGTCCTGCTGCAGCTGCCCAACGCCGGCGACGACCTGCAGGCGATCAAGAAGGGCATCGTCGAACTGGCCGACATCGTCGTCTTCAACAAGGCCGATATCGATCCGCGCGCAGCGGATGTTGCCGCCGCGCAGATGCGCTCGGCCCTGTCGATGCTGCACGCGGCCTCGCCCAACTGGCAGCCGCCGGTGCTGAAAATGAGCGCCGCGAAAAAAGAAGGCATCGCCGAATTCTGGCAGGCCATCGAGAACCATCGCCGCACCCTGTCCGCCTCCGGCGAGCTTGCCGCGCGCCGGCGCCGCCAGGCGCTGGCCTGGATGTGGCAATTGATCGACGCCGGCCTGCGCCACCGCTTCCGCAGCCATGCCGGAGTGCAATCGAGCCTGCCCGAACTGACCCGGGCGGTGGAGTCCGGCGTCACGACGCCGACCGCCGCCGCCCATCGCCTGCTGAATCTGTTGAACCGTTTTTTCTAGTGGAGAAATATCCATGCAAGAAATCATCAAGCAACTGGACGCCAAACGCGAACTGGCCCGCCTCGGCGGCGGCCAGCGGCGCGTCGACGCCCACCATGCCAAGGGCAAGCTGACGGCGCGCGAGCGCATCGAACTGCTCTTCGACGAAGGCACCTTCGAAGAGTGGGATATGTTCAAGGAGCACCGCTGCAACGACTTCGGCATGGCCGACAACAAGGTGCCGGGCGACGGCGTCGTCATCGGCTACGGCACGGTCAACGGCCGCATGGTGTTCGTCTTCTCGCAGGACTTCACGGTGTTCGGCGGCGCGCTCTCGGAAGCCCACGCCGAGAAGATCTGCAAGGTCATGGACCACGCCATGAAAGTCGGCGCCCCGGTGATCGGCTTGAACGACTCCGGCGGCGCCCGCATCCAGGAAGGCGTCGCGGCGCTCGGCGGCTACGCCGACGTCTTCCAGAGGAACGTCATGGCCTCGGGCGTAGTGCCGCAGATTTCCCTGATCATGGGCCCCTGCGCCGGCGGCGCGGTGTATAGCCCGGCGATGACCGACTTCATTTTCATGGTCAAGGACACCTCCTACATGTTCGTCACCGGCCCGGAAGTGGTGAAGACCGTGACCCACGAGGAAGTGACGGCCGAGGAGCTCGGCGGCGCGGTCTCGCACACGACGCGCTCGGGTGTGGCCGATCTCGCCTTCGAGAACGACGTCGAGGCGCTCCTGATGCTGCGCCGCTTCATCAACTACCTGCCGCTCAACAACAAGGAGAAGTCGCCGATCCGGCCGAGCGCCGATGCCGCCGACCGCATCGACCTGAGCCTCGACACCCTGGTGCCGGAGAACCCGAACAAGCCCTACGACATCAAGGAGCTCATCATCAAGGTGGTCGACGACTGCGACTTCTTCGAGCTGCAGGCCGACCACGCCAAGAACATCGTCATCGGCTTCGCGCGCATGGAAGGCCAGACCATCGGCATCGTCGCCAACCAGCCGCTGGTGATGGCCGGCTGCCTCGACATCAAGTCGTCGATCAAGGCCGGCCGCTTCGTGCGCTTCTGCGACGCCTTCAACATACCCATCGTCACCTTCGTCGACGTGCCGGGCTTCATGCCGGGCACGGCGCAGGAATACGGCGGCATCATCAAGCACGGCGCGAAACTCCTCTACGCCTACGCCGAATGCACGGTGCCGAAGATCACGGTGATCACGCGCAAGGCCTACGGCGGCGCCTACGACGTGATGGCGTCGAAACATTTGCGCGGCGACGTGAATTTCGCCTGGCCGACCGCCGAGATCGCGGTGATGGGGCCGAAGGGCGCGGTGGAAATCATTTTCCGCGAAGACAAGGGCGACCCGGCCAAGCTCGCCGCCAAGGAAGCCGAGTACAAGGCCAAGTTCGCCAATCCTTTCGTCGCCAGTGCGCGCGGCTTCATCGACGACGTCATCCAGCCGCACGAGACGAGGAAGCGCATCTGCCGCTCGCTGGTGATGCTGAGGAACAAGAAGATCGAGAACCCGTGGCGCAAGCACGGGAATATTCCGCTTTGACCTGACCGATATATGAAACGCCGAGGCGCGGAGGCGCCGAGAAATTCATTTCCAAGGAGTCTTCCTTGCTTTTCTCGGCGCCTCGGCGTCTCGGCGGTGAAAGGGGTTTTGATATGTTCAAGAAAATACTGATTGCCAACCGCGGCGAGATCGCTTGCCGCGTCATGAGGACGGCCAAGAAGATGGGCATCCTGACCGTCGCCGTCTATTCGGAAGCCGACAAGGACGCCATGCATGTCGCCATGGCCGACGAGGCCGTCTGCATCGGGCCGGCGCCGTCGAAGGAATCCTACCTGGTGGCGGAGAAGATCATCGCCGCCTGCAAGCAGACCGGCGCCGAAGCCGTGCATCCGGGCTACGGCTTCCTCTCCGAGAATGCCGCCTTCTCGCGCACGCTGGAAGAGCAGGGCATCGTCTTCGTCGGCCCGAAGCATTACTCGGTGGCAGCGATGGGCGACAAGATCGCCTCGAAGAAGCTGGCGCTGGAAGCCAAGGTCAACGTCATACCCGGCTACAACGACGCCATCGACACGCCCGAGCAGGCCGTCGACATCGCCAAGGGCATCGGCTACCCGGTGATGATCAAGGCCTCCGCCGGCGGCGGCGGCAAGGGCCTGCGCGTCGCCTTCAACGACAAGGAAGCGCACGAAGGCTTCGCTTCGTGCAAGACCGAGGCGAAAAACGCTTTCGGCGACGACCGCATCTTCATCGAGAAGTACGTCGAGGAACCGCGCCACATCGAGATCCAGCTGATCGGCGACGGCCACGGCAACATGGTCTATCTGCACGAGCGCGAATGCTCGATCCAGCGCCGCCACCAGAAGGTGATCGAGGAAGCGCCCTCGCCCTTCCTCGACGCCGCGACGCGCCGCGCCATGGGCGAGCAGGCCGTGGCGCTGGCCAAGGCGGTCAACTACCAGTCCGCCGGCACCGTCGAATTCGTCGTCGGCGGCAAGGACAAGGGCTTCTACTTCCTCGAGATGAACACGCGCTTGCAAGTCGAGCATCCGGTGACGGAATTCATCACCGGCCTCGACCTCGTCGAGCTGATGATCCGCGTCGCCGCCGGCGAGAAGCTGCCGTTCACCCAGGAACAGATCAAGCTCGACGGCTGGGCGATGGAGTGCCGCATCAACGCCGAAGACCCGTTCCGCGGCTTTCTGCCGTCGACCGGCCGGCTGGTCAAGTACATGCCGCCAATTGGCAAGGACAGCTCGGTGCGCGTCGACACCGGCGTCTACGAGGGCGGCGAGATCTCGATGTTCTACGACTCGATGATCGCCAAGCTGATCGTGCACGGCTCGACGCGCGACCAGGCCATCGCCAAGATGCGCGACGCCCTCAATGCCTTTGTCATTCGCGGCGTGTCGTCGAACATCTCGTTCCAGGCGGCGCTGATGCAGCACCCGCGCTTCGTCTCGGGCGACTTCAACACCGGCCTCATCGCCGAGGAATACGCCAAGGGCTTCAACGCCAGCGACGTGCCGCACGACGACCCGGCGATGCTGATCGCCGTCGCCGCCGCCATGCATCGCCAGTACCTGGAGCGCAACACGCGCATCTCCGGCCAGATGCCGGGCCACGAGTTCGCGCCCGGCGCCGACTTCGTCGTGCGGCTCGAAGACGGCGCCGACCACGAAGTCACGGTGACCACGGCGAACGGCGGCTGGAACGTCACTTTCGCCGGCGATCCCTACGAGATCCGCAGCGACTGGCAGTTCGGCCAGCCGCTCTACCAGGGCACCATCAACGGCGAGCCTTTCTGCATGCAGGTCGAGCGCCGCAATCTCAAGTACCGGCTGTTCCATTGGGGCAAGCAGGCCGACATCATGGTGATGACGGCGCGCGCCGCCCACCTGCAGGCGCTGATGCCGCACAAGGCGCCGCCCGACACTTCGAAGTTCCTGCTCTCGCCGATGCCGGGCCTGCTGACCGCCGTCGCCGTGGCGCCGGGCCAGGAAGTCAAGGCCGGCGAAGTGCTGGCGAAGATCGAGGCCATGAAAATGGAGAACGTGCTCAAGGCCGAGCGCGACTGCATCGTCGACAAGCTGCTGGCGAGTCCGGGCGAGAGCCTGGCGGTGGATCAGGCGATCATCGCCTTCAAGTAGGCTTCCTTGCCGGCACTCGGAAACGGCGGGCTGCGGCTCGCCGTTTTCCGTTGCGTCGGCTGGAATTGCGGCGTGTCTTTCCCGCTGGGGCGCAGGCAATTCGCCACACTGCCAACGCGGGAGCCGCCAGGCCGCTTCCTGCGACTGGCGCAAAGTTGGCGGCTATCCTTTACTAAGGAAGAGGCCGGCGTTAGATACGCCTGCCACGATGTCCTGCCGTAGAAGTGGGGTGTGCAATGTCGCATCAAGCGCTCGTAGAATCCGTATTGTCGCGCCTCGGCCTGAGCGAGGCGAATGCCGCCGCCGCGACGGGCGACGGGCGCTGGCTGCCCGGCAGCGGCAGTTTCGCGGACGAGGATCCGAGCACGGCGCAGCCACTGGCAAGGGTCGCGCGCGGTACCGCGGCGGACTACGAAGCCGTGCTGGCGGCGGCCGCTGCCGCCTTCAGGCGCTGGCGCGAAGTGCCGGCGCCGCGGCGCGGCTTGTTCGTCCGCGAACTCGGCGACGAACTGCGTCGCCGCAAGGACGAGCTCGGCACGCTGGTGGCGCTCGAAGTCGGCAAGATCAAGGCCGAAGGCGACGGCGAAATCCAGGAAATGATCGACGTCGCCGACTTCGCCGTCGGGCTGTCGCGCCAGCTTTATGGCCTGACGCTGGCGTCCGAGCGACCGCAGCACCGCATGATGGAGCAATGGCATCCGCTCGGCGTCGTCGGCGTGATTTCCTCCTTCAACTTCCCCGCCGCGGTCTGGTCGTGGAATGCCTTCATCGCTGCCGTCTGCGGCGATACGGTGGTCTGGAAGCCGAGCCCGAAGGCGCCGCTGACCGCCATCGCCTTGCAGCGCATCGTCGATGAGGTCGCCGCGCGCCACGGCGCCGAGGGCGTGTTCACGCTGTTTCTTTCCGACGAAGCGGCGGCCGGCGCGCGCCTCGCCGCCGATCCGCGCGTCGCCCTGGTCTCCTTCACCGGGTCGTCGCACGCCGGACGCCAGGTCTCGCAGACCGTGGCGGGACGCTTCGGCCGCTGCCTGCTCGAATGTTCGGGCAACAACGCGGTGATCGTCGACGAGACGGCCGATCTCGATCTGGCGCTGCCGGCCATCGTCTTCGGCGCCGTCGGCACCGCCGGCCAGCGCTGCACCAGCACGCGGCGGCTGATCGTGCATGAGTCGCGCTTCGAGGCGCTGGCGGCGCGCCTCATCGACGCCTACGCGCAACTCAGGATCGGCGATCCCCTCGATGCCGCCACGCTCATGGGCCCGCTGATCGACCAGCGCGCGGTGGAGGCCTTCACGCTCGCCGTGGCGGAGACGCGCGCCCTCGGCGGGCAGGTCGTGGCGGGCGGCAGCCGCCTGACGCAGCCCGGCCATTTCGTCGCGCCGACCCTGATGCGCGCCGACAATGCCTGGCCGGCCGTGCAGCGCGAAACTTTCGCGCCCATCCTCTACCTGATGCGCTACCGCGATTTCGACGAAGCGCTGGCGCTGCACAACGCCGCGCGCCACGGCCTGTCGTCGGCGTTATTCACTCTGGATATGCGCCATGCCGAGCGCTTCCTCTCGGCGGTCGGCAGCGATTGCGGCATCGCCAACGTCAACCTCGGCACCTCGGGCGCGGAAATCGGTGGCGCGTTCGGCGGCGAGAAGGAAACCGGCGGCGGCCGCGAAGCCGGCTCCGATACCTGGAAGAACTACATGCGCCGCCAGACCAATACGGTGAATTGGGGCACGACGCTGCCGTTCGCTCAAGGCATCCGCTTCGGCCTGCATTGACGTCGGCCGCGCCGTTGGTTTCTTGGTCCGGCAAAAGAAGGAACCTCCCCGATGGGGCCGGTGGGGCGCTCTGCTGCGCGCAAGCAAAGGAGGAGAAGGCGGCCCCGCAGGCCGCCGCCGGGGGACATGGAGCGCAGCAGAGCGCCCCGCCGGCCCCATCGCACACCCTAAGGACCAGCGCCCCGCAGCGCACCCCGCCGTAACGATCGCGCTCCCGACGCCGAATGTCAGTGCGCTTCAGCGCCCGCGAAACTCAGGCTGGCGCTTGTCGACGAAGGCGCGCACGCCCGCGGCGAAATCCTCGGTCAGGGCCGAGGCGACGAAGTCGTCCTGCTCGGCGAGCAGTTGCTCGGCGAGCGTGCGGTTGACGGATTCGTTGAGCAGGCGCTTGGTCTTGGCATAGGCGGCCGTCGGCCCGGCGGCGAGGCGCGCGGCGAACTCTCGCGTTGCCGCGTCGAGCTCGGCAACCGGCACGACGCGGTTGACGAGCCCCAGTTCGAGGGCGCGCGCGGCGTCGAAGCGGTCGCCGAGAAGCGCGATCTCCATCGCCTGCTTGAGGCCGACGAGGCGCGGCAGGCCCCAGGTGGCGCCGCCGTCGGGCGACGTGCCGAGGTGGCAATAGGCGAGCGTGAAATAGGCGTTGTCGGCGGCGAGCGCGAGGTCGCAGGCGTTCATCAGCGACAGGCCGAAGCCCGCCGCCGCGCCCTGGACCGACGCCACCACCGGCTTGCCCATGCGCCGCAGGCGCAGCACCGAGCCATGCACCTCGGCGATCAGGCGCTCGAAGCGTGCGCGGCGCTCGGCTGCCGGCGTATCGAGCATGGCGTGGAACCACTTGATGTCGCCGCCCGCCATGAAATGCGCGCCGGCGCCGCGCAGCACGACGGCGCGAACCGCGGCGTCGGACTCGATGCGCTCGGTGACGTCGCGCAGCGCCGCGCTCATCGCCAAGTCGAGCGCGTTCAAGGCCTGCGGCCGGTTCAGCGTGACCGTGGCGATGCCGTCGGCGACGTCGAGCAGGACGGTGTCGTTGCTCACGGCGTCAGGCGGCCAGCGTCGGGTAGTCGAGGTAGCCCTTGTCGCCGCCGGCAAAGAAAGTGGCGGCGTCCCAGGCGTTGAGCGCGGCGCGCTGCTGCAGCCGCGCGACGAGGTCGGGATTGGCGATGAAGGGCTTGCCGATGGCGACGAGGTCGGCCTGGCCGCGTGCCAGGATGCGCTCGCCCTCATCGCGCTGGAAGCCACCGCAGGCGATCAGCGCCCCGCCGTAGGCATCGCGCAGCGCCGCCATCAGCGGATGGGCGCCGTCGTGGATCCAGGTGCAGCTCTGGTCGTAGATGTGCAGGAAGCCGATGCCGCGGCGGTCGAGCTCGCGGGCGATGTACGGGTAGGTCTTCAGCGGCTCGGGATCGGGCTGCATGTCGTTGGCGGCGCCGTAGGGCGACTGGCGCACGCAGATGCGCGCCGGATCGATCTCGGCGGCGACGGCGTCGACGACTTCGAGCAGCAGGCGGTAGCGATTTTCCAGCGCGCCACCGTAGGCATCCGTGCGGTTGTTGAGGTGGGGGCAGCGGAACTGGTCGAGCAGGTAGCCGTTGGCGCCGTGGATCTCGACGCCGTCGAAGCCGGCCTGCTTCGCCAGGCGCGCGGCGTGGGCGAATTCGGCGACGACGCCCTTGATCTCGCTGGTGGAGAGCGGCACCGGCGCTTCGCAGTCGACCTGCGTCGGCCGGCCGTTGTCGAAGATGAAGGTCTTGGCCGTGGCGGCCTTTTTCGAGACGCCGGCCGGCGCGCTGCCGTCGGCGTGCAGCTTCGAATGCGACAGGCGGCCGCAATGCCAGAGCTGGGCGAAGATGGCGCCGCCCGCGGCATGCAGCGTGTCGGTGAGCTTCTTCCAGCCGGCGGCCTGGGCGTCGTTCCACAGCGCCGGCGTGGCGATGTAGCCGCGCGCCCGGTCGGAGACCGGCACGCCTTCGGAGATGACGAGGCCGGCCGTGGCGCGCTGGCGGTAGTACTCGATCATGGCGTCGTTGGGCACGGCGGTGGCGTGGTCGCAGCGGCAGCGCGTCATCGGCGCCATGACGATGCGGTTCTTCAGGGCGAGGCTGCCGTTGGCGAACGAGGTGAAGAGCATGGCGTGATCCTCCGGATGGAAACGAGCGGGTCGCTGGCGGCTAGGCGCCGGCCAGTTTGGCGAAGGCCGCGACAACTTCCGGCGGCGCCTGCACCAGTTCGATGAGCACGCCTTCGCCGGCGATGGGGAATTCCTCGCTGGCCTTCGGGTGCAGGAAGCAGATGTCGAAGCCGGCCGCCCCCTTGCGGATGCCGCCGGGCGCGAAGCGCACGCCCTGCGCCGTCAGCCACGCCACGGCCGCGGGCAGGTCGTCGATCCAGAGGCCGACGTGGTTGAGCGGCGTCGCGTGCACGGCCGGCTTCTTCTCGGCGTCGAGCGGCTGCATCAGGTCGACTTCGACCTTGAACGGGCCGCTGCCGATGGCGGCGATGTCCTCGTCGACGTTCTCGCGCTCGCTGACGAAATTGCCGGTGATGGTGAGGCCGAACATGTCGATCCACAGCTTGCGCAGGCGTTCCTTGCTCGGCCCGCCGATGGCGATCTGCTGGACGCCCAGCACCTTGAACGGTCGCGTCATTTCATTCTTCCCCTGGCTAAAAAGATGAGGCCGACGATGATCATCGGCAGGCTCAGCCACTGTCCCATGCTGATGACATAGGAATGACCGAAGATGCCGGCGTCCGGCTCGCGGAAATATTCGGCGGCGGAACGCGCGACGCCGTAGCCGATCAGGAACATGCCGGAGACGGCGGCGCGCGGCCGCTCTTTCGCCGAATACCACCACAGCAGCACGAACAGCAGCAGGCCTTCGCCGGCGGCCTCGTACAGCGGCGACGGATGGCGCGGCAGGTTGTCGACTTGCGGAAACACCATCGCCCACGGCAGCGACGGGTCGGCGACGCGGCCCCACAGTTCGCCGTTGATGAAGTTGCCGATGCGCCCGGCCATGAGGCCGAGCGGCACCAGCGGCGCGACGAAGTCGGCGACCTCGAAGAAGGTCTTGCCGTGCTTGCGGCCCCACCAGGCCATGGCGACGAGCACGCCGAGGAAGCCGCCGTGGAAGCTCATGCCGCCTTTCCAGACGGCGATGATTTCGAGCGGATGCGAAAAATAGTAGCCGGGCTCGTAGAACAGCACCTGGCCGAGCCGCCCGCCGAGAATGACGCCGAACACGCCCCAGGTCAGCAGGTCGTCGACGGCTTCCGGCGTGAAGCCGTGCCAGGGCTGCGACTGCGCGCGCTGCTTGCCAAGGACCAGGAAGGCGATGAAGCCGGCGAGGTACATGAGGCCGTACCAGCGCACGGCGAGCGGGCCGAGCTGGATGGCGATCGGGTTGAACTGCGGATGGATCAGCATCGTCGCGCGTCCTGGCCAGCAAGCGGTGCTGCGTCGCCGGCCGGCGGATGGTTGTTCGTTTTCATCGGCCGCATTATCGCGCGAGAAATGGGGTTTTGCCGGCCGCTGCCCGCGCCGCTAGCCGCGTTCGCGGCGGTAATGCAGCAGGCGGCCGCGGTAGCGGCTGCCATCGTCGAGCGGCGCGTCGATCGTCGTTTCCTCGAGCGTGAAGCCCAGCTGCGCCATGGCGCGATGAAAGGCGCTGCGGTTGCCGCGGTTGGGATCGACGATCAGCACCTCGGCCCGCAGCGCCGCATGGAGCTGGATGAAGGCCGCCAGTTGCGCCGGGTGGTTGCGCTCGTAGAGGACGTCGCTGCCGACGATCAGGTCGAATTCGCCCAACGCCGGATTGGCGCGCTGCCAGTTGCCGGTCGCGTACTTCAGATCGGGCAGGTGGTTGAGCTGCAGATTGGCGTTGAGGAACGCCTCGGTCAGCGGATGGCAATCGCTGGCCGTGATGTCGCCGTGGCGGCGATGGATGACCAGGCTGGCGAGTCCCAGGCCACAGCCGATTTCGAGGATGCGGCGGTTGCCCAGCGTCCAGCTCTGCATGAGGTCGGCGAGCTTTTGCGCCGACGGCCAGACCTGGCCGAACAGCGGCCAGCAAGCGGGCGAGATGCCCGCGGCGGCCGCGGCGCCGAGCGGGTCGGCGTATTGCTGGCGGTCGAGCAGCGAGCGGATGGCGAGGCTGGCGCCGCCGGCGACGGCGACGCGCTGGAACTTCACCGCGTAGCCGGGCATCGCCGCGAGCGGGCGGGACCTAGTGCCGCGGCCGTTGGGGGGCCGCCGCCGGCGCGCCGCGGCCTTCGATGTGGCGGAAAGTGATGCGCCCCTTGCTCAGGTCGTAGGGCGAGAGCTCGAGCGAGACCTTGTCGCCGGCGAGGATGCGGATGTGGTGCTTGCGCATCTTGCCGGCGGAATAGGCGACGAGATTGTGGCCGTTTTCCAGCGTGACGCGATAGCGCGAGTCGGGCAGCACTTCCTGCACGACGCCGTTCATTTCGAGCAATTCTTCCTTAGCCATGGCTATGCCTCCAGGGACTTGAGCGGAAACGGGAATTCCGGCGTTTGCCGGAACCTTCGATGGTCAAGACGGCGGGGAGTGAAGGAGGAATACCGACGGGACGGGGTACTAAACCAAACAGCAAACACACTACTTGAAGATCGCAGCCCGATACTATGCATCGGATGGGCCGAATATGCAATGTATACCTGCCTTCTTGCCCCCGCATCGGCGTCGACTTTGGCGGCGCGAAACGGAGTAGAGTCGAACGGCGGACGACGGGCTAGAACGGTCCTCGCCGAAGCGGGGGAGAGATCATGATCGTACGTCGCCGTACCTGGTTATACCGACTCGCCGGGCAGAAATCGGTGCAGACGGTTTCCTTCGCCAAGCCCGTCACCACGGCGAGAGCGCGAGACCTGATCCGGCGCACGGTCGGCATTCCGGTGGAACTGTGGGGCCGCAGCGCCCTCGACGTCGCCCCCATCCAGCAATAAGCCCGGCGGTTCCTCGCGACGTTGCCGCCGGGGCTTGGGCTAGAATCCATAGCTCGTTCCAGACCGCCCGCCGCGCAGGAGATCCGCCATGCCCCAATACCGTTCCCGCACTTCCACCCACGGCCGCAACATGGCCGGCGCCCGCGCGCTGTGGCGCGCCACCGGCATGAAGGACGGCGACTTCGGCAAGCCCATCATCGCCGTCGTCAATTCCTTCACCCAGTTCGTGCCGGGCCACGTGCATCTCAAGGACATGGGCCAGCTGGTGGCGCGCGAGATCGAGGCGGCCGGCGGCGTCGCCAAGGAATTCAACACCATCGCCATCGACGACGGCATCGCCATGGGCCACGGCGGCATGCTCTATTCGCTGCCCTCGCGCGACCTCATCGCCGACTCGGTCGAGTACATGTGCAACGCCCATACGGCCGACGCCATGGTCTGCATTTCCAATTGCGACAAGATCACGCCGGGCATGCTGATGGCGGCCTTGCGGCTCAACATCCCCGCGGTGTTCGTCTCCGGCGGGCCGATGGAAGCGGGCAAGGTCCAGTGGCACGGCGCCACGCGCGCCGTCGATCTGATCGACGCCATGATCGAGGCCGCCGACGACAAGAACAGCGACCAGGAAGTCGCCGCCATGGAGCGCAGCGCCTGCCCGACCTGCGGCTCGTGCTCGGGCATGTTCACCGCCAACTCGATGAACTGCCTGGCCGAGGCGCTCGGCCTGGCGTTGCCAGGCAACGGCTCGCTGCTGGCGACGCATGCCGACCGCAAGCATTTGTTCCTGCGCGCCGGGCGACTCATCGTCGAGCTGTGCAAGCGCTGGTATGAAGGCGACGATGCCACCGCGCTGCCGCGCTCCATCGCCAGCTTCGGCGCCTTCGAGAACGCCATGACGCTGGACATCGCCATGGGCGGCTCGACCAACACGGTGCTGCACCTGCTCGCCGCGGCGCAGGAAGCCGGCGTCGACTTCACCATGCAGGACATCGACCGCCTTTCGCGCCGCGTGCCCTGCCTCGCCAAGGTGGCGCCGGCGACGCAGAAATACCACATGGAAGACGTCCATCGCGCCGGCGGCATCATGGGCATCCTCGGCGAACTCGACCGCGCCGGCCTGATCCACCGCGACGCCCATACCGTGCACGAAAAGACGCTGGGCGGCGCGCTGCAGCGCTGGGACGTGATGCAGGCCCACGACAACTCGGTGTTCGACTTCTACCGTGCCGCCCCGGGCGGTGTGCCGACGCAGACGGCCTTCTCGCAGGACCGCCGCTATCCCGAGCTGGACCTCGACCGCAGCGCCGGCTGCATCCGCGACAAGGCCAGCGCCTATTCGCAGGACGGCGGCCTGGCTGTGCTGTTCGGCAACATCGCCGAGCGCGGCTGCATCGTCAAGACGGCCGGCGTCGACGACAGCAATCTCACGTTCACGGGCCGCGCCCGCGTGTGCGAGTCGCAGGAAGAAGCGGTCGCGAAGATCCTCGCCGACCAGATCGTCGCCGGTGATGTCGTCGTCATACGCTACGAAGGACCGAAGGGCGGCCCCGGCATGCAGGAAATGCTCTACCCGACGTCCTATCTCAAGTCCAAGGGCCTCGGCAAGCAGTGCGCGCTGCTGACCGACGGCCGCTTCTCCGGCGGCACTTCGGGCCTGTCCATCGGCCATGCCTCGCCCGAGGCGGCGGACGGCGGCGCCATCGCGCTGGTGGCCGAAGGCGACAGCATCGAGATCGACATCCCCGGCCGGCGCATCCATCTCGCCGTCTCCGCCGCCGAGCTCGCCGAGCGCCGCGCGGCGATGGACGCCAAGGGCAGCCAGGCCTGGAAGCCGGCGAATCGCCAGCGCGAAGTCTCGGCGGCGCTGCGCGTCTATGCGGCGATGGCGACCTCGGCGGACAAGGGCGCGGTGCGCGACCTGACGCGGCTGGGATAGCCGTCTGGCGCGTGGCATCGCGGCAGCGGGCGAATCGGGAAGATCCCTGATTCGCCCTTTTTTTGGTATGGTCGCTGCTTCATACCCGGGAATCATCAGATGGCCGACAGAACCGCGCTGAAATTTCTCGTCGTCGACGACTTCTCGACCATGCGCCGCATCGTGCGCAACCTGCTCAAGGAATTGGGCTTTCTCCACGTCGAGGAAGCCGAGGACGGCGCCGTGGCGCTGGCTCGGCTCAAGCACGGCGGCATCGATGTCGTCGTCTCCGACTGGAACATGCCGAACATGGATGGCCTGACGCTGCTGCAAAGCGTGCGCGCCGACCCGGCGCTCAAGCATCTGCCGGTGCTGATGATCACCGCCGAAGCGAAAAAGGAAAACATCATCGCCGCCGCCCAGGCGGGCGCCTCGGGCTACATCGTCAAGCCCTTCACCGCGGCCACGCTGCACGAGAAGTTCGAAAAAATCTTCGAAAGAATGGGAGTCTGAATGAAAACAGCAACCAAGCCGCCCAAGCGCAGCGCCCCCGCCACCCGGCCTGCGAACCCGTCCACCACCAGGAAACCGGCAGCGAAGAAGCCCGCCGCACGTGCGGCGACGCGCCTTGCCGAACCGGCAACGGGCCATGTCTTGCTGGAGCTGAAGGCGCTCGCCAAGGAACTCAACAAGGCCGCCAAGGGGCTGGGCAAGTCCGGCGCCGGCAATCCCAAGGAAGTCTCGGCGATCCTCGGCAACGTCGAGCGCATGACCGCGGACGCCGCGACCAAGTCGCTGATCGAAGCCGAATCGGCGAAGATGATCGTCGCCGGCACGCTCGACACGCTCAACAAGGACTGGAACCGTCGCGACATCGAGACGGCCCTGCGCGGCGTCACCGGCCATCTGACCAACATCATGGTCGCGCAGGAGTTCCAGGACCTCGCCGGCCAGGCGCTGCGCAAGGCGACGAAGGCGCTGGTCGGCGCCATCATCGTCGTCGAAGGCGGCGGCTCCACCGACGAGCAGCGCTTGTCGCAAAAGGACGTCGATAGCCTGCTCAGGGAACTCATGCCCTGATTTTCCCGGCGCGAGCCGGATAGTCGACAAAAATAATCGGGTATAGTGAAGCTTCCGCCAGCGGAGGCAGCCATGCCCGATTTGCTTTCCCTTTCCAACCGTCTCGCGGGCGAAACCTCGCCCTATCTCCAGCAGCACAAGGACAACCCGGTCGCCTGGCAGCCCTGGGACGCGGCGGCGCTGGAAGCAGCGCGCACGGCCGGCAGGCCGATCCTGCTGTCCATCGGCTACGCCGCCTGCCACTGGTGCCATGTGATGGCGCACGAGTCGTTCGAGGATGCGGCGGTGGCGGCGATGATGAATCGCCTGTTCGTCAATATCAAGGTCGACCGCGAGGAGCGGCCCGACCTCGACCAGATCTACCAGAGCGCGCACCAGCTGCTCACCGGCCGCGCCGGCGGCTGGCCGCTGACGCTGTTCCTGACGCCGGACGGCACGCCGTTCTACGGCGGCACCTATTTTCCGAAGACGCCGCGCTACAACCTGCCGGGCTTTGCCGATCTGTGCGAGCGCGTCGCCGCGCTCTTCGCCGAGCGGGGCGACGAGATCGCGCGCCAGAACGATGCCTTGCGCGCGGCGCTGAACCAGGCGCCGGCAGCCGGCGACGGCGCGCCGCTCGATGCGGCGCCGCTCACGGCCGCGCGCCGCACGCTGCTGCAAAGCCTGGACCGCGAATACGGCGGCTTCGGCGGCGCGCCGAAGTTTCCGCACGCGCCCGACCTGGCCTTCCTGCTCGACTGCGGCGACGACGAAGCCGCGGCCGCGGCGCTGCTGACGCTCGACGGCATGGCCGCCGGCGGCCTCTACGACCAGATCGGCGGCGGCTTTTGCCGCTACAGCGTCGACGCGCGCTGGGAGATCCCGCACTTCGAGAAGATGCTCTATGACAATGCCATGCTGCTGGCGCTGTACGCCGAAGCCTGGCGGCGCACGCGCGAACCGGGCTACGAACGCGTCGCCGCCGCCACGGCGGCGTGGCTGATGCGCGACATGCAGGCGCCGCAAGGAGGCTATTACTCGTCGCTCGACGCCGACGCCGAAGGCGAGGAAGGCCGCTACTACGTCTGGCAGCGCGAGGACATACGCGCGCTGCTGACCGCCGCCGAATGGCGCGCCGTCGAGCGCTTCTGGGGGCTCGACCGGCCGCCCAATTTCGAGCATCGGCACTGGCATCTGCGCCAAGCCGCGGCGGCGCCGGCGGACGCTGCCCTCGTCGCCGGCGCCGCGCAAAAGCTCCTGAACGCGCGCGCCCAGCGCGTGCCGCCCGGCCGCGACGAGAAGATCCTCAGCGCGTGGAATGCCCTAGGCGTCGCCGCCATGGCGCGGGCGGCGCGGTTCTGCGAGCGCCCCGACTGGCTCGCGTCGGCACGGCGCGCGCTCGATTTCCTGCGCGCCAATCTCTGGCGGGACGGCCGCCTGCTGGCCACCTGCAAGGACGGCCGCGCCCATCTCGGCGCCTATCTCGACGACCACGCCTATCTGCTTGCCGCGCTGCTGGAGATGATGCAGGCGGACTTCCGCGCCGCCGACCTCGCCTGGGCCGGCGAACTCGCCGAGACGCTGCTGGCGCGCTTCGAGGATAAGGAAGGCGGCGGCTTCTTCTTCACCGCCCACGACCATGAAGCCCTCATCCAGCGGCCGAAGCCGGGCTTCGACAACGCCACGCCGGCCGGCAACGGCGTCGCCGCGACGGCCTTGCAGCGCCTCGGCTACCTGCTCGGCGAAGCGCGCTACCTCGAGGCGGCGCGCCGCACGCTCGAACTGTTCCGGCCGCAGCTGGCGCAACCGGGCTGCGCGTCGCTGCTGGCCGCGCTGGCCGAACTGCTGGCGCCGCCCGCGATCGTGCTGCTGCGCGGGCCGTCAGCCGAGGTGGCGCAATGGCAGCGCCGGCTGACGCGCGAATGGCACGGCATCACCCTGGCGCTGCCGAATGGCCTTGCCTTGCCGGCCCCGCTGGCGAAGCCCGAGAGCCCGCAGGTCAACGCCTGGGTGTGCTCGGGCGTTAGTTGCCTGGCTCCGGTCGGCGACTTCGATGAATTGAGGAGGATCATGTTCCCGGCAAATTGACTATCGCTAGACTTTCGGCGCCATTTCGCACCCATCACTCAACAGAGGTCAATAAATGAAACTCATCGCTGCAAGCATCATCGCCGCGGCCGCCTTGGCCGCCATTCCCGCCTTGGCCGACGACAGCCCCGGCCTGGCCCTGGCCAAGAAGAGCAACTGCATGGCCTGCCACGCCGTCGACAAGAAGATCGTCGGCCCCGCCTACCATGACGTGGCCAAGAAGTACGCCGGCCAGAAGGACGCCGAAGCCAAGCTGGTCGCCAAGGTCAAGGCCGGCGGCAAGGGCGTCTGGGGCGAAATTCCGATGCCGCCGAACAGTCCTGCCGTCAAGGACGAAGACATCAAGACGCTGGTCAAGTGGGTCCTCGCCGGCGCCAAGTGACCGCCTGCGCATGCCGCACGGAACCCGGCCCGGTGCCGGGTTTTTTTATGCCCTTTTTCATACTTGCATATTCCGTCCCAGCGTCCAGAATAAGCAAAGTGGATTGACCCATCAGGACAATCCGCGCGGGGAAGGCAACAACAAGCAGCGCCAAGCTGCCCCCGTTCTGCAAATCGTCGCCAAGGGAGGCCACAATGACGAGCAAGGAAGTCACCATCGAAACCGGTGTACCAGTATCCGCGCGCACGGGCGCATTGAGCGATCTGTATCTGAAGGAAGACTGGTGGGCCATCTGGCTGGGCTTGGGCACCGTCGTGCTCGCCGTCGTGCTGTTCAGCAACGGCAATTACTTTCTCAAGGCTCTCGCCGTCAATCCCGGCGGCTTGAAGTGGGTCAGCGCCGACCAGTTGCTGGCGCACTTCGCCAACAACGCCTCGATGTACCTGCTCCAGTTCGTCGCCTGGCTGGTGCTGTTTGGCGTCAGTTGCCGCGTCATGGGCATCAAGATGGCCCAGTTCGTGCCGGCTTTCGTGTTCCTCTATCTGCTGTCGCTGGCGATGTTCGGCATCTCCGGCTGGGTCGACGCCACCAAGTACAACATGGAAGCGCCGCTGCTCGCCCTGCTGATCGGCCTGTTCATTTCCAACTTCATCGGCCTGCCGGCGTGGATGGACGCCGGCTTTCGCGTCGAGTACTTCGTCAAGCTCGGCATCGTCCTGCTGGGCGCCACCTTCCCCATCAGCCTGGTGGCGACGGCGGGCCCGGTCGCCATCGGCCAGGCGATGACGATCTCCGTGGTGACCTGCCTCACCATTTTCTTCGTCGGCACCCGCGTCTTCGGCCTGGAGAAGCGGCTGTGCGCGGTGCTCGGCGTCGGCGGCTCGGTCTGCGGCGTTTCCGGCTCCATGGCCATCGCCGCCTCGGTCGGGGCGAAGAAGGAAGACCTCTATACCTCGGTCACGCTGGTCGTGGTCTGGGCGCTGGTCATGGTGGTCTTCCTGCCTTTCGTCTCGCAGGCCCTCGGCTTGTCGGCGGGCGTCGCCGGCGCCTGGATCGGCACTTCGGAGTTCGCCGACGCCGCCGGCTTTGCCGCCGCCAGCGCCTACGGCAAGATGGCCGGCAACGAGGATGCGGCGATCAAGGCCTTTACCCTGATGAAAGTCATCGGCCGCGACGTCTGGATCGGCATCTGGTCGCTGCTCTTCGCCCTGATTTCGACGATGGTGTGGGAGCGCAAGGAAGTCGGCGCCAAGCCCGATGCCGGCGAAGTCTGGCGGCGTTTCCCGAAGTTCGTGATCGGCTTCTTCGTCGCCTCCGCCTTCATGTCGCTGGTCACCAGCGGCTACAGCCCGGAAGAGTTCAACAAGGTGGTGAAGCCCTTGCTGATTCTGCCGCTCAATTCGCTGCGCACCTGGGCCTTCATTTTCTGCTTCCTCAGCATCGGCCTGACGACGCGCTTCCGCGAACTGAAGTCGGTCGGCTGGAAGCCTTTCTTTGCCTTCACCATCGGCGTCGCCGTCAACGTCACCTTGGGCTACATCCTCTCGGTCCATGTCTTCGGCGCCCACTGGAGCGCGCTGTAAATGTCCGACTGCACGCAATGCCTGCATTGCGAGGACGACCCCGGCAGCATCGAGCGTTTGCTGCCGGGGATGAACATCCTCAGTTCCGCCTATGGCAACACCCGCGGCATCACGGCGATTTGCCAGCATCACGACATGTTCATATCCCCCGGTCTCGCCTGCGCCGATTTTCGGGCGCGGCCGGGCCTCGCCGCCGCCGCTGCGGCAAGCGTGCCGCAACACCGTTGACCCGGGCCGGCGGCACGATTGACAAGGCCCAGGCTGCGCGCAACAATCGCCGCGGCTCATACCAATAAATTCGTTCTCAACGGAGATATCCCCATGAATGTGCCCGTCAAAGCGATTTCCATTTCGATAGCCGCCGCGCTGGCGGCGCTTGCCTGCAGCAAGGAAGCGCCGCCGCCGCCCGCCGTGCAGGCGCCCGCGCCGCCGCCGCCGGCGCTGGTCGTCAAGATCGGCCACGCTGCGCCGCTCACCGGCCCGCAGGCGCACCTGGGCAAGGACAACGAGAACGGCGCCGTGCTCGCCATCGAGGACGCCAATGCCGAAAAGCTCAAGTTCGGCGGCCGCGACGTCAAGTTCGAACTGATGAGCGAAGACGACCAGGCCGACCCCAAGCAGGGCACGCTGGTGGCGCAGAAGTTCGTCGACGCCAAGGTGAACGCCGTGGTCGGCCACCTGAATTCCGGCACCACCATTCCGGCCTCGAAGATCTATAACGACGCCGGCATTCCCGAGGTCTCGCCCTCGGCGACCAACCCGACCTACACCAAGCAGGGCTTCAAGACCGCCTTCCGCGTCATGGCCAACGACGAGCAGCAGGGCAAGGTGCTCGGCAACTATGCCGCCAACCAGCTCCAGGCGAAGACTGTCGCCGTCATCGACGACAAGACGGCCTACGGCGAAGGCGTCGCCGCCGAATTCAAGAAGGCCGCCCTGGCTGCCGGCGTCAAGGTCGTCGACGAGGAACACACCGACGACAAGGCCATCGACTTCGCCGCCATCCTCACCAAGATCAAGGGCAAGCGGCCCAACCTCGTCTTCTACGGCGGCATGGACGCGCAAGGCGGCCCGATGGCGGCGCAGATGAAGAAGCTCGGCCTCAAGAGCAAGTTCCTGATGGCCGACGGCGGCTGCACCGTCGAGTTCCACAAGCTCGCCGGCGCGGCGGGCGACGGCGCCTACTGCTCGCTGCCGGGCGTGCCGCTCGACAAGATGCCGGGCGGCCCCGCCTTCAAGGACAAGTACGCGAAGAAGTTCAACGCCGACATCCAGCTCTACGCCCCTTACGTCTATGACGCCGTCATGGTCATCGTCGAAGCCGCGAAGCGCGCCAACAGCGCCGAGCCGGCGAAGATCCTCGCCGAACTGCCGAAGACGAACTACCAGGGCGTCACCGGCAACATCAGCTTCGACGAGAACGGCGACATCAAGAACGGCGCCATCACGCTCTACACCGCCAAGGACGGCAAGTGGGAGCCGCTGGAAACCATCGGCGGCGCGCCGGCCGAGGCTGCTGCCCCAGCTGCCCCTGAAGCGGCAGCGCCGGCCGCGGCACCGGCCCAGCCGGCCGAGAAGAAATAGGCGACGCCTGTTCGCGGCGAGGCAACGGCACCCGCGGGTGCCGTTTCTTTTGCCTGCGCTAAAGCTATATCATCGCGGCCGTGGATATCCTCCTCCAGCAAGTCTTCAACGGCCTCACCCTGGGCAGCATCTACGCCCTGGTGGCGCTCGGCTATACGATGGTCTACGGCATCATGGGCCTGATCAACTTCGCCCACGGCGAAGTCGTCATGATCGGTGCGCTGTCCGCGCTGGCGGCGACGAAGCCGCTGGCGGCGAGCGGCCTGCCGGGGCCGCTGGTCGCGCTGCTGGCGCTGGCCGTGGCGGTGCTGGTCTGCATGGCGCTCGGCTTCACCATCGAGCGCATCGCCTACCGGCCGCTGCGCAACGCGCCGCGGCTGGCGCCGCTGATCACCGCCATCGGCGTCTCGATCGTCCTGCAGCAGGTGGCGATGCTGATCTGGGGGCGCAACTATTTCTCGGTGCCGTCGCTGCTGCCGGCTGCGCCGCACGACGTCTTCGGCGCCGAGATCACCGATCTGCAGATTCTCATCATGGTCGTCGCCGCGCTGACCATGGCCGGCCTGATGCTGCTGGTCAATCGCACGCGCCTGGGCCGCGCCATGCGCGCCACCGCCGAGAACCCGGCCATCGCCGGGCTCATGGGCGTCGATGCCAACCGCATCGTTTCGCTGACCTTCGTCATCGGCTCGGCGCTGGCCGCGCTCGCCGGCGTGCTGGTCTCGGCCAACTACGGCATCGCCCATTACCAGATGGGCTTCATCCTCGGCCTCAAGGCCTTCACCGCGGCAGTGCTCGGCGGCATCGGCAACCTCGCCGGCGCCATGCTCGGCGGCGTGCTGCTCGGCGTCATCGAAGCGCTCGGCGCCGGCTACATCGGCGACGCCACCAACGTCTGCACGCTCGCGCACGTTCTGCCCGGCCTTGGCGACATGTGCGCGGCGGACCCCACGCAGAGCCTGCTGGGCAGCAACTACCAGGACGTCTTCGCCTTCTTCGTGCTGATCGTCGTGCTCATCTTCCGGCCGTCGGGCCTGATGGGCGAGAAAGTATCTGAGCGCGCATGATCGAGCCAAAGAAGAAGGCCCTGCTCGGCACCGTCCTCATCGCCGTGGTGCTGCTGGCGGCGCCCTTCGTCGTCGGCAAGAATTTCGGCAACGCCTGGGTGCGCGTGCTCGACTTCGCCGCGCTCTACATCATGCTGGCGCTGGGCTTGAACATCGTCGTCGGTTTCGCCGGCCTGCTCGATCTCGGCTACATCGCCTTCTACGCCGTCGGCGCCTACCTCTATGCGCTGCTGGCTTCGCCGCACTTCGGCCTGCACTGGCCGGCCTGGGCCATCCTGCCGCTGGGCGCCGGCGTCGCCGGCCTCTTCGGCGTGCTGCTCGGCGCGCCGACGCTGCGGCTGCGCGGCGACTACCTCGCCATCGTCACGCTCGGCTTCGGCGAGATCATCCGCATCTTCCTCAACAACCTGAATGCGCCGGTGAACATCACCAACGGCCCGCAGGGCATCGCCCGCAT
>JAQTNK010000012.1 GCA_028713915.1 Rhodocyclaceae bacterium
AACCTCTCGGTCAGACAGTCCCTTGCGGTCCCGCCTACGAACTCCCCTTCGATCTCGGGAATGTCCGCCTAAACAAGCCTCCGGCCACTAAAGCGCCTACACCTATCGGCTGTTTGATTTTTAAAGAGCGTTGCTGCCGTGCAGCGAGAGGGGCGCATTATACGGACTGTAATAACGCGGTCAACACTTTCGTGGAAAATTTTTGCCCTTCGCGAAAAATCGTTGGCGCACGACTCGATTCAAGCGAGCGTAACGCGCGCGAATTTGCGCTTGCCCACCTGCAATACGACCGTCGTGCCGGCATTCAGTGCCAGATTCTTGTCGACGACTTTCTCGCCGTCGGCGCGCACGCCGCCACCCTCGATCATGCGCAAGGCTTCTGACGTACTGGCCACCAGGCCGGCCTGTTTCAGGACTTGTGCGACAGGCGCCGCCGGCAGTGTGAATTCGGGCATCTCGTCCGGCATGGCGCCGCGCTGGAAGCGCGCTTCGAAGTCGGTGAGCGCCTCGTCGGCGTCCTTGCGCGTATGGAAGCGGGCGACGATTTCCTGCGCCAGCATTACCTTGACGTCGCGTGGATTGCGCCCTGCCGCGACTTCACGCTTGAGCCTGGCGATTTCATCGTCGCCGCGGAAGGACAGCAGGTCGAAATAGCGCCACATCAATGCGTCGGACACCGACATCAGCTTGCCGAAAATCTCCTTCGGCGGCTCCGCTATGCCAACGTAATTGCCGAGCGACTTCGACATCTTATTGACGCCGTCCAGCCCCTCCAGCAAAGGCATCATCAGGATGCATTGCGGCGCTTGCCCATAGTGCTTCTGCAATTCGCGGCCGACCAGCAGGTTGAACTTCTGGTCGGTGCCGCCGAGTTCGACGTCGGCCTTCATCGCCACCGAATCGTAGCCCTGGCAGAGCGGATAAAGAAACTCGTGAATGGCGATGGGCTGGCCGCCGGCATAGCGCTTGGAAAAATCGTCGCGCTCGAGCATGCGCGCCACCGTATGCAAAGCGGCGAGCTTGATCATGCCGGCGGCGCCGAGGGGCTCGAACCAGGTCGAATTGAAGCTGACTTCGGTTCGTTGCGGATCGAGGATCTTGAACACCTGCTCGCGATAGGTGTGCGCGTTGGCGAGGATCTGCTCGCGGGATAACGGCGGACGCGTGGCGTTCTTGCCGGTCGGATCGCCGATCATGCCGGTGAAGTCGCCGATCAGGAACATGATGTGATGACCCAGTTCCTGAAAATGGCGCAGCTTGTTGATCAGCACCGTATGCCCCAGGTGCAGGTCGGGCGCAGTCGGGTCGAAGCCGGCCTTGATGCGCAGCGGCCTGCCGGTCTTCAGTTTGTCGACGAGTTCGGCCTCGATCAGGAGTTCGTCGGCGCCGCGCTTGATCAGCGCGAGTTGGGATTCGATGTCGGCCATGGCTGGATGCTCGATATTGACGAAAGGAGGATTTTTGCTACACTCGCCCGACTTCAATGCCGGTCCGACCACCTTGAACAACCAAAAGAGCCGGATTCTAGCGCAACTCCAAAACTACCGCGCAGCCAAGCCCGGACCGTTCTGGGCGGCGCTCGGCATCGTCGGCGTGTCGCTCTTCGGCATGGTAGCGGCCTTCGGCACGGCGCCGACCGTGCAGGAAATTCAAAGCTTCCAGCACACCGTCGTCGAGCCGCTTGCCGTGCCGCAATCCGACGTCATCGACACAACCGGCGACACCTTCGTCCGCGAAGAACGCATCCAGCGCGGCGATACCGTCAGCAGCCTGCTGTCGCGCATCGGCGTCGTCGACAGCGAGGCGACGAACTTTCTGCGCAACAGCCGCGACGCACAGGCCATCTTCCGGCAGTTGAGCCCCGGCAAGAGCGTCATCAGCCGCGTCGACGCCCAGGGCGAGTTGCAGCAGTTGATCTTTCCCCTTAGCGGCAGCAAGGATCTCGCCTTTTCCGTCGAACGCCAAGGCACCGGCTTCAAGGCTGTCGAGCAGCCGCTCCAGCTGGATACGCAGGTATTGATGAAGTCGGCGGAGATCCGCTATTCGCTGTTCGGCGCCACCGATGCCGCGGGCATACCCGATGCGATCGCCACGCAATTGGCCGACATCTTCGGCGGCGACATCGACTTTCACCACGGGCTGCGCAAAGGCGATCGCTTTTCGGTGATCTACGAAACCGTCAACCACATGGGCAAGCTGGTTCGCACCGGCCGCATTCTCGCCGCCGAGTTCATCAACGACGGCAAGAGCTACCGCGCCATCTGGTTCCAGGGCGACGGCGGGCAAGGCGGCTATTACACCGCCGACGGCAAGAACATCCGCAAGGCCTTCCTGCGCTCTCCCCTCGAGTTTTCGCGCATCACTTCGGGCTTCAGCCTCGCCCGCTTCCATCCCATCCTGCAGAAGTGGCGCGCCCACGAAGGCATCGACTACGGCGCCCCGGTGGGCACCCACGTGAAGGCGACTGGCGACGGCGTGGTCGAGTTCGTCGGCAACAAGGGCGGCTACGGCAAGGTGGTCATCCTGCGCCATCAGAGCCGCTACACGACCGTCTATGGCCACCTCTCCGGATTCGCCGCCGGCCTCAAGAAGGGAACGCACGTGCGGCAGGGCGACGTCATCGCCTTCGTCGGCGCCACCGGCCTCGCCACCGGGCCGCACTTGCATTATGAGTTCCGCATCGACGGCGTCTATCAAAATCCGCTCACCATCGCGCTGCCCAGCGCGCCGCCGCTGGCGCCGAACCAGATGGCCCAGTTCCGCAGCCTGGCCCACGCCCAACTGGCCCGCATCGACATGATGCGCGGCATCGATCTCGCCGCGCTCGACTAATCAGTCAGTCGCCATGCCCGCCGAGTATTTCATCGGGCTGATGTCAGGCACCAGCCTCGACGGCGTCGACGCCGCCCTCGTCAGCTTCAGGTCGCGCAAGCCGCGCTGCGTCGCCACCCATTATCTGCCGTATGCCGACGACATGCGTCGCGACGCCTTGGCCCTCCATGTGCCGGGCTGCGACGAATTGCAGCGCGCCGCCGAGCTGTCGAACCGGCTTGCCGACGTTTACGCCCAGGCAGTCGGCGAGTTGCTGGCCAAATCGGGAACGGCTGCCGACGACGTGCGCGCCATCGGCTGCCACGGGCAGACTGTCCGTCATGCGCCGGCTGCCGGCTACACGCTCCAGCTCAACAACCCCGCCCGACTTGCCGAGAAGACGGGCATAGCCGTCATCGCCGATTTCCGCAGTCGCGACATCGCCGCCGGCGGCCAGGGCGCGCCGCTCGTGCCCGCGTTCCACGACGCGCTGTTCCGCGCGTCCGACCGCCATCGCGTCATCGTCAACATCGGCGGCATCGCCAACCTCACCGATCTCGCGCCAGGCCGCCGCACCGGCGGCTTCGACTGCGGCCCGGGCAACATGCTGCTCGATGCCTGGGCGGCACGCCATCTCGGCACGGCCTACGACGACGGCGGCCGTTGGGCACGGTCGGGGCGGGTGCTGCCGGGCCTGCTGACGCGCCTGGGCGGCCATCCGTTCTTTGCCGCGACGCCGCCCAAGAGCTGCGGCCGCGAGGAGTTCGGCAGCGCTTGGCTCGACAGTCAGCTCGATGGCAGCGAAGCGGCGGCCGACGTCCAAGCGACGCTCGTCGCGCTCACGGTAGCGGGCATCGCGCAAGCCGTCGAACGCTGGTGCGGCAAACCCGCGGAAGTGTTCGTCTGCGGCGGCGGCGCCCATAATGCGGTCATCATGGAACAACTGGCCGCGCAACTGCCCTTTGCCGCGGTCGGCACCACGGCGGCGCTCGGACTGCCGGCCGACTGGGTCGAAGCCGTAGCCTTCGCCTGGCTTGCCTACCGCACGCTGCGCGGCCTGCCCGGCAACTTGCCGGAAGTCACCGGCGCCAGCGGCCCGCGCATACTCGGCGCCATTTATCCGGCCTGATTTGACGGCGGGGCCAAGCACATGCCATTGGCATGGCTGCGCATCGTCGCCACCAAACGCAGAAGGGGTGCCGCAGCACCCCTTCAGTCGTCCGGCGAGTCCGCTTCCGCTCGACTAGGCGGAGAAGGACGATCCGCAGCCGCAGGTACTCGTCGCATTCGGATTCTTGATGACGAACTGCGAGCCTTGGAGACCTTCGGAGTAATCGATTTCGGCGCCAACCAGGTATTGGTAGCTCATGGGATCGATCAGCAGCGTGACGCCGTTCTTTTCCATGGCGGTGTCGTCTTCGTTGGCGGTTTCCTCAAAAGTGAAACCGTACTGGAAGCCGGAGCAGCCGCCGCCGGTGACGAAGACACGGAGCTTCAGTTCCGGGTTGCCTTCTTCCATAATCAATTCTTTGACCTTGTTCGCTGCATTGTCGGTGAAAACAAGCGGCGCGGGCATATCGGTCGGGGCATTCATTGCTTATCTCCTATTAGGGGCGTTGGGGCCGGACGATTATCGGTCCATTGACGGGCCAAGGTCAATTGCTTGAGGCCAGTTTCAGCTCCACCGTCTTCGCCAGGACACCCTGATGGAGCAGGCGGCCCTGGACGACGGCACCCAGGTGCATCTCGATATTGTTGTATTCGACATCGCCGGTAACGCGCGCCCGCGGCTGCAGTTCGAGGAACTCCGTGGCGCGCACCTGGCCGACGACCGTGCCGTTCACGACCAGATGGGAAACGCTGATCTCGCCCTCGACGCGCGCATTTTCGCTGAGCACCAGCGTGCCGTGCTGATCGCCCGCCGCAAAGACATTGCCTTTGATTTCGCCGTCGATGCGCAAGCCGCCGACGAAGCTGACGTCGCCGGAAACCGTGGTGCCGGCACCGATCAGGCTGTCGATGCGATTCTTCGGCTTGTCGGATTTGTGGAACAGCATGGGCTGCACTCCCTACTAAAGATTGACCGTCTGGGCGGCGCAGATGGCGCCGTCCTGCATCAGGCGGACTTCGACGCTCTTCGGCTTGACGCCGCTCGGCAGCGTAAACGCGCCATCGATACTGCTGAAATGCTTGAAGGCGACGACGAATCGTCCCGCGTCGGGGTCGTTGGGGCGCGGAAATATCATCATACCACCGGCGCTCTCGTTCGGTACGGCCGCCACGACCTGGACGTTGCCCTTGAATTCGCGTCCCCGTTGATCGGCATTCTGAGCGACGAAGAATTGGTAGCGGTAGCGCCCGCCGTTGCCGTCGGCAAACACGCGCAAACGGCTGATGGTCACTTTGCTGTCCTTGCTGCCGTCCTGCGCCAAGCGCCCGAAGACCGCGTTTTCCTCCTTCAGGCGGCTATTCTCGGCCTCCAGCATCTGCACTTGGCTGGTCAGTTGCTGCTGCGCCGTGCGTTCGATTTGCAGGTTGCTTTCGCTGGCGTTATTGGCGGCGCGCAGCTTGGCGACTTCGGCCTCGAGCTCGGCGACCTTGTCGCTCAAGCTGCCGATTTCCTGCGCCGTTTCGCTGCGATCAAAGCCGGCGATACGCCGCCCGGCATCGAAGACCCAACCCGCCAGCGCCAGCGCCACGGCGCCGCCCACCGCGAAGCCGAGCGTCCGCAAGTACCAGGGCGCCTGGGTGCGCACGGCCACGCGCGGCGCGGCGATGCCGAACCGCCCGCGCCATCGGCGCAGCTTTACGGCAATAGGGGAATTTGCGTCAGGCCGGAACATTCTTCGCACCCGAACATCAGATTCATGTTTTGCACGGCCTGGCCGGCCGCGCCCTTGACGAGATTGTCGATTACCGAGAGGACGACCAGCGTATCGCCGCCTTGCGGCCGATGGACGGCCATGCGGCAGGTGTTGGCGGCCCGCACCGAACGCGTCTCGGGATGCGAATTCGCCGGCAGCACGTCGACGAAAGGCTCCTGCGTATAATGACGTTCGAATAGCGCCTGAAAATCGACTTCCTTCGTGAGGCGCGCGTAAAGCGTGGCGTGGATGCCGCGAATAATCGGCGTCAGATGGGGCACGAACGTCAAACCGACGTCGCGTCCCGCCGCCAACGCCAGGCCCTGGCGGATTTCCGGCAAGTGGCGATGGCCCGGCACGCCGTAGGCCTTGAAGTTGTCCGACGCCTCCGCGAACATGATGTGCGTTTCCGCCTTGCGGCCGGCGCCGGAAACGCCCGACTTGACATCGGCGATCAAGTGATCGGTGTCGACGCACCCCGACGCGACGAGCGGCAGAAACCCGAGTTGCGTCGCCGTCGGATAGCAGCCGGGATTCGCCACCAGCCGGGCCGACTTGATGGCTTCGCGGTTGACCTCGGGCAGGCCATAGACTGCCGCGGCGACGAGGTCGGGTGCCGCGTGCTTCATGCCGTACCACTTCTCCCAGAGCGCGACGTCCTTGATGCGGAAATCGGCCGCCAGATCGATGATGCGCGCGCCGGCAGCCAGCAAGGTCGCCGCCTGCTGCATGGCGACCCCATTCGGCGTCGCGAAGAAGACCACGTCGCAGCGATCGAGCGGCGCCTCCCGCGGATCGCTGAACTTGAGCGACACGCGCCCGCGCAAGCTGGGGAACATGTCGGCAACAGCGGTGCCCGCCTCGCCGCGCGAAGTGATGGCCGCCAACTCCACCATGGGATGCTGGGCCAGAAGCCGCAGCAGTTCGACACCCGTGTAGCCGGTGCCGCCGACGATACCCACCTTGATCATGTCGCCTTTCTCCTCAGGAGGTGCGAATGGTAACTCGGAAACCCGCGATGCGTCCGGCGGACCGCATTGGGCCGCAGGACGGTGCGGCCGCGCAGCTTCGCCAAAAATCAAAAGCCGCCCATGGGCGGCTTTCTTGGCGATCGTCGCCGATCAGCGCTTCGAGAACTGCTTGCGACGGCGCGCCTTGTGCAGACCGACCTTCTTGCGTTCGACCTCGCGGGCGTCGCGCGTGACGAAACCCGCCTTGGAGAGCGCCGGCTTCAGCGTTTCGTCGTACTCGATCAGTGCGCGGGTGATGCCGTGGCGGACAGCGCCGGCCTGGCCGGATTCGCCGCCGCCGGTGACATTCACCATGATGTCGAACGTGCCGACGTGCTGCGTCAGTTCCAGCGGCTGACGCACGACCATGCGGCCCGTCTCGCGCGAAAAGAATTCATCGACGGGCTTGTCGTTCACGACGAACTTGCCGCTGCCGGACTTCAGGAACACACGCGCCACCGCAGTCTTGCGGCGGCCGGTGCCGTAGTAATAGTTGGCTGCCATGTCTTATCCTGTCAGAGTTCCAGGGCTCGGGGCTGCTGCGCCGTATGCGGGTGATCGCCGCCGGCATAGCACTTCATTTTCTTCAGCATCGCGTAGCCCAGCGGGCCCTTCGGCAGCATGCCCTTCACGGCCTTTTCGAGGACGCGGGCGGGGAAACGCTGCTGGAGCTTGATGAAGTTAGTTTCGTAGATGCCGCCGGGGAAGCCGGAATGGCGGAAATACTTCTTGTCTTGCGCTTTGTTGCCCGTCACACGCAACTTCTCGACATTGACGACGACGATGTAGTCGCCGGTATCGACGTGGGGCGTAAATTCAGGCTTGTGCTTGCCGCGCAGACGGCGGGCGATCTCGGTAGCGACGCGGCCGAGCACCTTGTCCGTCGCGTCGACGACGAACCAGTCGCGCTTCACTTCATGCGGCTTGGCGGAAAAGGTTTTCATGGTGATCCTCGAACTTCACTCGCCCGGCCCACGGAAAGGACCGGCGCTTTGCGGAAAGCCGCGCATTGTATTAGCAATTCCGTGCTCATGTCAAACCCGCATGTAAGCGAAATGAAGCGGGGCGAAAAAAAGCGCAACCGGATGGGTTGCGCTTAATCCACACCAAAGGAGGAGGGTGGAGGAGACACGGGAGGAAGTCGCGTCCAACGTCAAGCAATCACCACGGCTTCGTTGGGGAAAATTATTCCAGAACGAATGGTGCAATGCAAGATTTTTTTGTGCGCCGCCGCGAAAAAATTTCGCCGCCCGTCGACGTCGACATGTCTTCAAGAAATCAATGGGCTACGCGAGACTCGGGGGGATCGGCCATGACTGATCTGCAGCCGTGCAGCGCGAGAAATCGCAATGCCGTGACCGAGCCGCCGCAACGCATCAATCCCGGCGCGTATGGACGGCCGGCGGCGTAAAATCATAGTTTCGCACACGAGGAGACTGGGAATGGAATGCACGGTTCGCTGGCACCACGGCATGAGCTTCGTCGCAGAAACCGGCAGCGGCCACATGGTCGCCATGGATGGCGCACCCGAGGCCGGCGGCCGCAACCTGGCGCCGCGTCCGATGGAAATGATCCTGGCCGGCGCCGGCGGCTGCACCAGCTATGACATCGTGATGATTCTCAAACGGGGCCACCAGGAGGTCAGCGGCTGCGAGGTGAAGCTCGTCGCCGAGCGCGCCGAATCCGATCCGAAAGTGTTCACCAAGATCGGCTTCCACTATGTCGTCACGGGCAAGGCATTGAAGCCCGAGGCCGTCGAGCGTGCCGTCAAGCTGTCGGCCGAGAAGTACTGTTCCGCCTCGATCATGCTCGGCAAGACTGCCGAAATGACCCACACCTGGGAAATCGTCGAGGCCTGACGCCCGTCACACCCAGTACGCGGTGCGGGTCATGAGCTGCGCCGCCAGCCGCATCGCCCGCCGCGCCGGCGCCGGCAGTTCGGCCGCCCCCAGTCGCGACGCCGTATCGGCGTGCCGGGCTTCGTCGATCTTCATCTGCTCGACGACCGCGCGCGAACGGCCATCCTGCGCCGGCAGCCGGTCCAGATGCGCGACGAGATGCGACTCGACCTGGCGCTCCGTCTCCATCAGGAAACCCAGATTCCGGCGATCGCCAAACCGGGCGGCCGCCAGCCCCAGCGTCAGGGACCCGGCATACCACAGCGGGTTGAGCAGGCTCTTGCGCCCGCCCAGCGCCGTGATGCGCCGCTCGGTCCAGTTGAGATGCTCGGTTTCCTCCCACGCCGCCGTGGCCAACGCCGCGCGTAGCGATGCATCGTGCGACATCGCGGCCTGCCCTTGATACAAGGCCTGGGCGCAGACCTCGCCGCTGTGATTGACGCGCATCAGGCCCGCCGCATGGCGCCGCTCCGCGGGCGACATTTCCGCCTCGGGCAGGTCCGCGCCGGGCATGGGCCGGGCGGCGGGAGCGGGTGCGAAGACGGTGCGCAGCGCCTTGTCGAATTCGACGATGAGCGAATCGATCATGCGCCAGAAGCCGGATTACTTCGCGTCCGGATGCTCGCCGCGCCGCAGCGCGTCGCGCCCTTCATCGGGGCTGCGGATCGGAACCATGCTGGGACAGAAATAGTCGCGGCTCAGCGCGGCGTGAGGCCGATTGATCGGATTGTTCTCGATCGGCTTCCAGACGCTGGTCCGTGCCTTTTCCCACGTGCCGTCGCCGCGCCCGACGGCATAGAGCCGCGTTTCCAAGGCACCGCAGCGTATGCCCTCAAAGGTCGTGTTCGTGGCGCCGCCGGCGGTCTTGACCACCAGGGTAAAGCGCACCACCCCATCGCTGCCGACGGCGATCGACTTGCCATCGACATAAAAATGATTGGTCGTCCCGGCGCTGACGTAGAACTCCTGAAGATTCTCCGCCTTCGGGAACTCCGGCAGCGTCATTTCGCCTTCCTGCCATTTTGGTTCGTCGGCATCTTCCGCAAAGTGGCGGAAGTGGACGTCCGCGTATGCCGGCCGCAGCGCCGACAAGGCAACGGTCAGGATCAGGGCACCACGCCGGAGGGCGCTCATCCGGCGTGATCCTGGAGCTGCCAGGCCGGCTTGCGCTCCGCCGGATGGACGAACAGGTAGCGCGCCAATTCCGTCAGCGCCGATTCGTAGACTTCGCGCTTGAATTCGATCACCGAGTCGAGCGGCACCCAGTAGTCGTTCCAGCGCCAGGCATCGAACTCCGGCTTTTCGGTGGCGCGCAAGGCGACGTCGGAATCCCGTCCCAACATGCGCAGCAGGAACCATATCTGCTTCTGACCCTTATAGGTGTGACGCCATTCCCGCCGCACCCATTGTTTGGGAACGTCGTAGCGCAACCAGTCGCGCGTGCGACCGAGAATGCGGACATGGTCCGGCAACAGGCCGGTCTCTTCCTGAAGTTCGCGGTACATGGCCTGTTCGGGCGTCTCGCCCTTCTTGATGCCCCCTTGCGGGAACTGCCATGAATGTTCGCGAATCCGTTTCCCCCAGAAGACCTCGTTTCTGCTGTTGGCCAGGACGATGCCGACGTTCGGGCGATAGCCTTCGCGATCAAGCATGATGCAACCTTCGAAGATTTGACTGGCGATCATTGTTCCATAACCGCCGTCGCGTGGAAAGCGTCGGCGCAACGGTAAAATGGTGTTTTTTCTCGCCACGGAATCCTGCACATGCGCGCCAGCCAGTTCTTTATCTCCACGCTCAAGGAAGCCCCCGCCGACGCGGAGGTCCTCTCGCAGCGCCTGATGCTGCGGGCGGGCATGATCCGCCGCAGCGCCGCCGGCATCTACACCTGGATGCCCATGGGCCTGCGCGCGCTGCGCAAGGTCGAGAAGATCGTGCGCGAGGAAATGAACCGCGCCGGCGCCATCGAGCTCTTCATGCCCGCCGTGCAGCCCGCGGAACTGTGGCAGGAATCGGGCCGCTGGGACAAGTACGGCCCCGAACTCTTGCGCTTCAAGGACCGCCACCAGCGCGACTTCGTCATCGGCCCGACGCACGAGGAAGTCATCACCGACATCGTGCGCCGCGAGATCAAGAGCTACCGGCAATTGCCGAAGCACTTCTACCAGATCCAGACCAAGTTCCGCGACGAGATCCGGCCGCGCTTCGGCGTCATGCGCGGCCGCGAATTCACCATGAAGGACGGCTATTCGTTCCACAGTTCCTTCGCGGATCTGGAACGCGAGTACCGCAACATGTACGACACCTACAGCCGCATCTTCACGCGGCTGGGCCTGCAGTTCCGCGCCGTCGCCGCCGATACCGGTTCCATCGGCGGCACCGGCTCGCACGAATTCCACGTTCTGGCGGATTCGGGCGAGGATGCCATCGCCTTCTGCCCCGATTCCGACTACGCCGCCAACGTCGAGCTCGCCGAAGCCGTGGCGCCCGCCACGCCGCGCGGCGCGGCCGTGGAGGCAATGGAGAAGAAAGCCACGCCCGGCAAGATCCGCTGCGAAGACGTGGCCGAATTCCTCGGTAGCGCGGTAACGCGCACCGTCAAGGCCATCGCCGTGGTGCACGACGACGAGTTCACCTTGCTGCTCGTGCGCGGCGACCACAATCTCAACGAGATCAAGGCCGCCAAGCTGCCCGGCCTCGATCCCTTCCGCTTCGCCACCGACGAGGAGGTCGAGCGCTTCCTCGGCTGCCGGCCCGGCTACATCGGCCCGGTCGGCGTCGATCGCAGCAAGCTGCGCGTCATCGCCGACCGCACGGTGGCGCAGATGGACAATTTCGTTTGCGGCGCGAATGAAGCCGGCTACCACCTCACCGGCGCCAACTGGGGCCGCGACCTGGCTGAGCCGGATTTCGTCGCCGACATCCGCAACGTCGTCGCCGGCGATCCCTCGCCCGACGGCAAGGGCGTCCTCGACCTCTGCCGCGGCATCGAAGTCGGCCATATCTTTCAGTTGCGCACGCGCTACTCCGAAGCCCTCAAGTGCAGCTTCCTCAACGAGCAGGGCAAGGAGCAGGTCATGGAAATGGGCTGCTACGGCATCGGCGTCACGCGCATCGTCGGCGCCGCCATCGAGCAGGGTAATGATGACAAGGGCATAACATTCCCGACCGCCATCGCTCCCTTCGAGCTGGTCGTCGTGCCGATGGGCTGGGGCAAGTCGCCGGCCGTGCGCGAAGCCGCCGAGAAGCTCTACGCCGAGCTGGTCGCCGCCGGCGTCGATGCCATCCTCGACGATCGCGACGAGCGGCCCGGCTCGATGCTGGCCGACTGGGAACTGATCGGCGTGCCGCATCGCGTCGTCATCGGCGAGCGCGGCTTGAAGGAAGGCGTCGCCGAATACCAGGGCCGGCGCGATGCCGCGGCGGCCAAGGTGCCGCTCGCGGACGTCGCCGCTTTCGCGCGCGCCAAGGTATGCGCCTGAAAGCCTGGCTGGCGCTCGCCGTGCTGACCGCCGCCGGCTCGGCCTGGGCCGGCGCGCAGCAGTACGAGCCGCTCGCGGCCAGCGTCCAGGCGGCGCTGCAATCGAGCATCGCCGACCGCGCCTCGCCGGAGCCGAAGTTTCCGACGATGGCAGAGAAGATCACCTGGCTGACCGAGATGTCGCGCCGCCTGGAAAAGCGCGTTCCCGACCGCGAGGCCCGCTACCAATTGCTCAAGACCGTCTATTACGAAGCGCAGCGGGCGGGCCTCGATCCCCAGCTGGTGCTCGGTCTCGTGCAAGTCGAGAGCGGCTTTCACAAGTACGCCGTGTCGGCGTCGGGCGCCCGCGGCTACATGCAGGTGATGCCGTTCTGGGTGAAGCTCATCGGCACCAAGGACAACGACCTGTTCCACCTGCGCACCAACCTGCGCTATGGCTGCACCATCCTGCGCCACTATCTGGACATCGAGAACGGCGACCTTTATCGCGCGCTCGGCCGTTACAACGGCAGCCTCGGCCAGCCCGCATATCCGAACATGGTGCGCGCCGCCTGGGAACACCAGTGGAGCTGGCAGCCGCGGGTCATCCAGGCGTCATCGCGGTAGATCGGCGCCGGGCCGCGTCCGCCGCAATGTCATCACCGGTCGAGGAAAGCAGATGAACCGTCCGAAGCTTAGAACCTGGCAGTGGATCGCTCTGGGATTGCTGCTGTTTACCGGCGCGTCCTGGCTCGTCCATCGCCCCGATGCGCGGGCGCGGCAGCTCAACGGCGTCATCGAGGCGCAGGCCAGTCCGCACCTCAAGACCTATCCGTACGAGTTTCGCGTGCTGCGCATCGAAAGCGGCGTCGCCGTGATGTCCACGCCGCGCAACTTCGACGTGCCGGCGTTCAAGATGCTGGGGGCGCTGTATCCCGACATCGACGTCAAGAATCCCAACGACCCGGCCTTCATCGCCGCCGAGAAGGCGCTCGCCGAAGCGCAGTCGGAAGCCCGTGCCATCGTGCTGTCCCAGCCGGGCATCACCGGCGTGCGCTGGGAACTGGACAAGCACTGGCTTAGCGCCCACTACATCGACGTTCCCGACCGCTGACGGCGTGCGCTGCCCGCGGCCGGCAGGCAACGCCTAGCGCATTCCCGGCAGTTTGCCCATCATGCCCTGCATGCCGCGCATCATTTTCGCCATGCCGCCCTTCGAGAACTGCTTCATCATTTTCTGCGTCTGCTCGAACTGGGCGAGCAGGCGATTCACGTCCTGAACCTGGACGCCGGCGCCGGCGGCGATGCGGCGCTTGCGGCTGGCCTTGAGGAGTTCGGGCTTGGCGCGTTCGGCCGGCGTCATCGAATTGATGATGCCCTCGACGCGGCCGATGGCCTTTTCGTCGGCGCCGCCGCCCGCCTGCTGCGCCATGCCGGCGAACTGGGCCGGCAGCTTTTCGAGCAGGCCCGAGAGGCCGCCCATCTTGCGCATCTGGCCGATCTGTTCCTTGAAGTCGTTGAAGTCGAAGCCCTTGCCGGACTTCATCTTCTGCACGAAGTCCTTGGCCTTCTCCTGGTCGACGCCGCGCTGCGCCTCCTCGACGAGGCCGAGGATGTCGCCCATGCCGAGGATGCGCGCCGCCATGCGCTCGGGATGGAATTCCTCGATGCCGTTGAGCTTCTCGCCGACGCCGGCGAACTTGAGCGGCTTGCCGGTGACGTGGCGCACCGACAACGCCGCGCCGCCGCGGGCATCGCCGTCGAGCTTGGTGAGGACGATGCCGGTCAGCGGCAGCGCCTCGTTGAAGGCCTTGGCAGTGTTGACCGCATCCTGGCCAAGCATGGCATCGACGACGAACAGGGACTCGATCGGATTCAGCAGCGCATGCAGTTCCTTGATCTCGGCCATCATCGCTTCATCGATGGCGAGGCGGCCGGCGGTGTCGACGAAGAGCACGTCGAAGTAATGCTTCTTCGCGTAGTCGAGCGCGGCGGCGGCGATGTCGGCGGGCTTCTGGCCGGCCGTCGACGGGAAGAATTCGATGCCCGCCTGGGCCGACACGGTCTTCAGCTGCTCGATGGCCGCCGGGCGATAGACGTCGCACGACACGGCCAGCACTTTCTTCTTCTGCCGCTCCTTGAGCCACTTGCCGAGCTTCGCCGTGGTCGTCGTCTTGCCGGCGCCTTGCAGGCCCGACATCAGGATGACGGCGGGCGGCTGGGTGGCGAGATTGAGGCCCACGGCCTGCCCGCCCATCAGTTCGGTGAGCTCCCGATGCACGACACCAACGAGGGCTTGTCCCGGCGTCAGCGAGCCGACGACTTCGTGGCCGACCGCCTTTTCCTTGACGCGGGCGATGAAGTCCTTGACCACCGGCAGCGCGACGTCGGCTTCCAGGAGCGCCATGCGCACTTCGCGCAGCATCTCCTGGATGTTTTCCTCGGTGAGGCGGGCTTGGCCGCGCAGGGTCTTGACGACCTTGGCGAGCCGCTGGGTGAGATTGTCGAGCATGGCAGGGGAATGAGGTAGACTCGCGGGATGCCTCCGATTCTACTGCATCTCGCCGCCGCGGCCCTTTACGCCGGGCTGGCCGCCGTCTTCTGGCGCACGCGCTGGCGCGGTCCGCTCCTCGATCGGCCGCAGCGCGGCATGGTGCCGTGGGAACGCGCGCTGCTGCTGGTTGCCGTCAGCCTGCACGGCATCACCCTGGGCGGCGAAATCTTTCCCGACGAGCAGATGCGCTTCGGCTTTTCGCTGGCGCTGTCGCTGATCATGTGGCTGGCCATCGTGCTCTACTGGATCGAGAGCTTCTACGCCCGCATGGACGGCCTGCAGATGCTCGGCCTGCCGCTCGCCGCCGTGTGCGTCATGCTGCCGCCGCTGTTTCCCGGCGAGCCGCTGATGGCCAATGCCGACTCGGCCATGTTCCGCGCCCACTTCCTGATGGCGATGCTCGCCTACAGCCTGTTCACGCTGGCCGCCATGCATGCCATCCTCATGGCGATCGCCGAGAGCAACCTGCATCGCGGCCGCCTGACGCCGGTGCTGTCGGGGCTGCCGCCGCTGCTGACGATGGAAGCGCTGCTGTTCCGCATGATCCACATCGGCTTCGCCCTGCTGACGCTGACGCTCGGCTCCGGCATCCTGTTTTCCGAAACCTTGTTCGGCAAGCCGCTCTCCTTCACCCACAAGACGGTGTTCGCCATCCTCTCCTGGGTGATCTTCGCCCACCTCTTGGCCGGGCGCCACTTCTTCGGCTGGCGCGGCCGCAAGGCCCTGCGCTGGACGCTGGCCGGATTCGGCGCCCTGCTGCTGGCCTACGTCGGCAGCCGCTTCGTCCTGGAAGTCATTCTCGGCCGCGCGGCCTGATGGACGAAATTCCCCTTTCTGCGCAGTTCGCGGTTCTCGCTGTCCTGTTCGTCCTCTCGGGCTTTTTCGCCATGGCGGAAACGGCCATGATGGCGTCGAACCGCCATCGCCTGCGCCATGCCGCCCAGGAGGGCCATCGCGGGGCGCAGCTCGCCGTCGCGCTGCTGGCCAAGGTCGATCGCGTCATCAGCGTCATCCTGCTGTGCAATACGCTGATCAACGCCGCCGCCGCCCTCATCACCGGCCACATCGCGCTGACGATGTTCGGCGGCGAGAAATGGGCGCTCGAAGCCGGCACGATCTTCGTCACGTTCTGCCTGCTGGTGTTTTCCGAGATCACGCCCAAGGTCGTCGGCGCCACTTACCCCGACTGGCTGACGCCGCGCATCAGCTACTTCCTCGCGCCGCTGCTGCGCATCGCCTATCCGGTGATCTGGTTCGTCAATCTGTTCGTCGTCGCCCTGCTCAAGCTGCTGCACCTGCAGGCGCAGGCCGGCCACGAAGCGCCGCGCCTGACCGCCGGGGAATTGCGTAGCCTGGTGCTGGAAAGCGGGCAGTTCGTGCCGTCGCAGCATCGCGCCATCCTGCTCAATCTCTTCGATCTCGAGCACATCACCGTCGACGACGTCATGGCGCCGCGCGGCGAGATCGAGGCCGTCGACATCGAGGCGCCGATCGAGGAAATCCGCGCCCAGCTCGGCACCAGCTTCCACACCCGCGTGCCGGTGTTCGAGGGCGAACCCGGCAACATCGTCGGCATCCTTCACCAGCGCCGGCTGCTGTCGTCGGCGCTGGCCGGGGAACTCGACCACGACGCCTTGCGCCGGGAACTTGCCGAACCCTATTTCATCCCGACGGGCACGGGCATCTATGCCCAGCTGCAGTTCTTCCGCGACAACCGCCAGCGCATGGGACTGGTCGTCGACGAGTACGGCGAGTTGCTTGGTCTCGTCACGCTGGAAGACATCGTCGAGGAGATCGTCGGCAAGTTCACCACCGGCATGCCGGGCAGTTCCGCCGAATCGTCCTGGGACGCGCAGGGCGCCGCCATCGTCGACGGCAGCCACAGCCTGCGCGAGGTCAATCGCGCGCTCGGCCTGGCCTTGCCGCTGGACGGGCCGAAGACCCTCAACGGCCTGATCACCGAGCACCTGCAGGACATCCCCGAAGTCGGCGTCGGGCTGCGAATCGCCGGCGTGGCCATGGAAATCGTGCAGACGGAAGACCGGCGCGTGAAGACCGTCAAGCTCTACCGGCCGGCCGCCGCAGAGCGGACGCCCGGCACCTCCTGATCGTCTTTACAATCCTCGGCATGGCGGGCATCATCGCCCGCTACGTTCGGCATGGCGGGCGGCAGCGCATCCAGTGGCAGCCGCGGCGCCCGAATCGAAGTTAGGAAACGCAAATGGCGGCAACCGGCAAGACCAACAGGACGAAATCCGAGCGCAAGGAATCCCTGTTTGCCTGGGAAGGCAAGGATAAGTCGGGAAAGCTCGTGCGCGGCGAAATGCGGGCGATGACCGAAACCGTCGTCAGCACGACGCTGCGCCGCCAGGGCATCCTGCCGGTTAAGATCAAGAAGCAGTCGTTCAAGGGCGGCGGCAAGGTCACCGAGAAGGACATCACCCTGTTTACCCGCCAGCTGGCGACGATGATGAAGTCCGGCGTGCCTTTGCTGCAGTCCTTCGACATCGTCGGCAAGGGCCACTCGAATCCCGCCGTCGGCAAGCTGCTGATGGAAATCAAGACCGAGGTCGAGACCGGCTCGTCCCTCAACCAGGCCTTCCGCAAGTACCCGCTCTACTTCGACGCCTTGTTCTGCAATCTGGTCGGGGCCGGCGAACAGGCCGGCATCCTGGAGTCCCTGCTCGACCGGCTCGCCATCTACAAGGAAAAGACGCTGGCGCTGAAGGGCAAGATCAAGGGCGCCCTGTTCTACCCCATCGCCGTACTCGTCGTCGCCTTCGTCGTCACGGCGGTCATCATGATTTTCGTCGTGCCGCAGTTCAAGGAAGTGTTCAAGAGCTTCGGCGCCGATCTGCCGGCGCCGACCTTGGTCGTCATCGCCATGTCCGAGTTCTTCGTCGCTTACTGGCACATCATGTTCGGCGCCATCGGCGGCGGTATTTACGCCTTCTTCTACACGTGGAAGCGCTCGGTGCCGATGCAGATCGCCATGGACAAGCTGACGCTCAAGCTGCCGTTGTTCGGCGAACTGATCAAGAAGGCGGCCGTGGCGCGCTGGACCCGTACGCTGTCGACCATGTTCGCCGCCGGCGTGCCGCTGGTCGAGGCTCTCGACTCGGTGGCGGGAGCCGCGGGCAACCACGTCTACAAGGTCGCGACCCAGCAGATTCAGAGCGAAGTCAGCACCGGCAACAGCCTCACCGTCTCCATGCAGAATACCGGCGTGTTCCCCAGCATGGTGATCCAGATGGTGTCGATCGGCGAGGAATCCGGGGCCCTGGACAGCATGCTCAGCAAGGTCGCCGATTTCTACGAACAGGAAGTCGATGACGCCGTGGAATCGCTCTCCAGCCTCATGGAGCCGATGATCATGGTGATTCTCGGCACGCTGATCGGCGGCATCGTCGTCGCCATGTACCTGCCTATCTTCAAGCTCGGCGCCGTCGCCGGCTGACGCGGAAAGCCACATGCTCGCCTCCACTCTCGCCACCTTCGCCGACCCCGCTGCGTTCGCCGTGCTTGCCGCCGTGCTGGGCCTGGCGGTGGGCAGCTTCCTCAATGTCGTCATCCATCGCCTGCCGCTCATGATGGAGCGCGAGTGGCTCGCCCAGTGCGCCGAGCTGTGCCCCGAAGGAAATTCCCTCGGCGGCGGCACTGATGCACCCCCCCTTGCAGCAGGCGGCGCAGCGCCGGCCGCAAACGACCGGCTCACGCTCGCCACGCCGCGCTCGCGCTGTCCGCATTGCGGCCATGCGATCAGCGCGTTCGAGAACATTCCCGTCGTCAGCTATCTGGCCTTGCGCGGCAAGTGCCGCGGCTGCGGCGCCGCCATCGGCATGCGTTATCCGCTGGTCGAAGCATTGACCGGCCTGCTGTTCGGCTTCGCCGCCTGGAAGCTGGGACCGGGCGCCGCGGCCGTCGGCGCCCTGCTGTTCCTGGCGGCGACCATCGCGCTCACGTTCATCGACTTCGACAAGCAACTGCTGCCGGACGACATCACCTTGCCGCTGCTCTGGGCCGGCCTCGTGTTCAACGTCTTCGGCGTCTATACCGACTTGAAAAGCGCAGTGCTGGGCGCCGTGGCCGGCTACCTGGCGCTCTGGTTCGTCTATTGGGGCTTCAAGCTCACCACGGGCAAGGAGGGCATGGGCTATGGCGATTTCAAGCTGCTGGCGGCCATCGGTGCCTGGCTCGGCTGGCAGGTGCTGCCGCTCACCATCCTGCTCTCCTCTCTCGTCGGCGCCGTGGTCGGCATCGCCCTCATCGTGCTGGCGCGCCATGGGCGCAACGTTCCCATTCCGTTCGGCCCCTATCTCGCGGCCGCCGGCGTCATCGCCCTGTTCTGGGGCCCGCACTTAAACCAGGCCTATCTGCGCCTGATGTGATAGCTTGTTGAAAGGGCGGCGCACCGCCCCCATTTGAAGTGATGGGATGACGCCTCATGCAAAGCCTTTTGCGTGAGGCGCTTACGTTATAATCTTCGATTTTCCGCGGAGCAGATCATGCCGATCTATGCCTATCGTTGCGGGAGTTGCGGTTTCGAGAAGGACGTCCTGCAGAAAATGAGCGACGCGCCTCTCACCGCTTGCCCCGAATGCAATGCCGAGACTTTCAGCAAGCAATTGACCGCCCCGGGCTTCCAGCTCAAGGGCAACGGCTGGTACGCCACCGATTTCAAGGGCGGGCCGAAAGCCGCTGCCCCGAAGAGCGACAACCCGCCCCCGTGCCAGGGCGGAACGGGTTCCTGTGCCTGCAATTGACCGCCGACTCTTGAAGCGCTATTTCATCACCGGCCTGCTGATCTGGGTACCGCTGGCGATTACCGCCTGGGTGCTGTCGCTGATCGTGCGGACGATGGACCAGTCGTTGCTGCTGTTGCCGGAAGCCATGCGGCCGGAACAGGTGCTGGGCGTCTACATCCCCGGCCTCGGGGCGCTGATGAGCCTGCTGGTGGTCCTGCTCACCGGCCTCGTGACGGCCAACATCATCGGGCAGAAACTGGTGCGCTTCTGGGAAGGCGTGCTGGCGCGCATCCCGGTGGTCAAGTCGATCTACTACAGCGTCAAGCAGGTGTCCGATACGCTGTTTTCCGGCAACGGCGAAGCTTTCCGCAAAGTCCTGCTGGTCCGCTATCCGCATCCGGAAGCCTGGTCGGTCGCCTTCCAGACCGGTTCGCCGCCGCGCGAAGTCGCCCAGCACAGCGGCGACGAGATGGTCAGCGTCTTCATCCCGACCGCGCCCAGCCCGGTCAATGGATTTTTCTTCTTCGTGCGCAAGCGCGATACGGTCGAACTCGACATCAACGTCGATGAGGCCCTGAAGTACATCGTCTCGATGGGCGTTGTCGCGCCGTCGATGCGAAACCCGAACCTGCTCGGCCAAGCGCGGAGCGAATAACCCCCGTCGCCGCCCGGCGGCATCAGCCCGAAAGCCTTACCATGCGCACCCATTACTGCGGCCAACTCAACGCCAGTCACGTCGACCAAGTCGTCACTCTCTGCGGCTGGAACCATCGCCGCCGCGACCATGGCGGCGTCATATTCGTCGACCTGCGCGACCGCGAAGGCCTGGCCCAGGTCGTCTGCGATCCCGATCGGCCGGAGATGTTCGCCGTCGCCGAGTCGGTGCGCAGCGAGTTCGTGCTGAAGATCACCGGCAAGGTGCGCCGCCGTCCCGCCGGCACGGAGAACCCCAACCTGCCGTCGGGCGAGATCGAAATCCTCTGCCACGCGCTGGAGGTGCTGAACCCGGCCGTGACGCCGCCGTTCCAGCTCGACGACGAGAACCTCTCCGAGAACGTGCGCCTGACGCATCGCGTCATCGACCTGCGCCGCCCGCAGATGCAGAAGAACATGATGCTGCGCTACAAGACGGCGATGTCCTTCCGCCGCTTTCTCGACGCCAACGGCTTCATCGACATCGAGACGCCGATGCTGACCAAGAGCACCCCCGAAGGCGCGCGCGACTACCTCGTGCCCTCGCGCGTCCATCCCGGCCAGTTCTTCGCCCTGCCGCAGTCGCCGCAGCTGTTCAAGCAGATGCTGATGGTCGCCGGCTTCGACCGCTACTACCAGATCACCAAGTGCTTCCGCGACGAGGATTTGCGCGCCGATCGCCAGCCCGAGTTCACCCAGGTCGATATCGAGACTTCCTTCCTCGGCGAAGACCAGATCACCGCGCTGATGGAGGAAATGATCCGCACGGTGTTCAAGGAAGCGCTGGCGGTCGAACTGCCGAATCCGTTCCCGCGCATCAGCTATGCCGAAGCCATGCGCCGCTACGGCTCCGACAAGCCGGACCTGCGCGTGACGCTGGAACTCACCGACGTCACCGATGCCGTCGCCGACGTCGCTTTCAAGGTCTTCTCCGGTCCCGCCACCACGGGCGGGCGCGTCGCCGCGCTGCGCATCCCGGGCGGCGCGGCGCTGACGCGCGGCGAGATCGACGGCTACACCGAATTCGTCAAGATCTACGGCGCCCGGGGCCTTGCCTACATCAAGGTCAACGACGCCGCCAAGCTCAATGAAGAAGGCCTGCAGTCGCCGATCGTCAAGAACCTGCACGAGCGCGCGCTGAAGACCATCGTCGAGCGCACCGGTGCGCAGTCCGGCGACTTGATCTTCTTCGGCGCCGACAAGACCAAGGTCGTCAATGATGCCCTCGGGGCGCTGCGCGTCAAGATCGGTCACGAAAAGAAGTATCTCGATGGCCGCGCCTGGGCGCCGGTCTGGGTCGTCGATTTCCCGATGTTCGAATACGACGAGGAAGAGAAGCGCTGGACGGCCTGCCACCATCCCTTCACCTCGCCCAAGGACGGCCATGACGAATTCCTGCACAGCGATCCGGGCCAGTGCCTCGCCAAGGCCTACGACCTGGCGTTGAACGGTTGGGAAATCGGCGGCGGCTCGGTGCGCATCCACCGCGAGGAAGTGCAGTCGAAAGTCTTCCGCGCGCTGGGCATCGGCGAGGAAGAAGCGCGGCTCAAGTTCGGCTTCCTGCTCGACGCGCTCAAGTACGGCGCGCCGCCTCACGGCGGCCTGGCCTTCGGTCTCGACCGCATCGTCACGATGATGACCGGCGCCGAATCGATCCGCGACGTCATCGCCTTCCCCAAGACGCAGCGCGCGCAGTGCCTGTTGACCGACGCCCCGTCCGGCGTCGATGAAAAGCAGTTGCGCGAGCTCCACATCCGCCTGCGGCAGAAAGTCGAAACCCAGGTCGACGTCGGCAAGGGCTGACATGGCTCGCCGCCTGCGCGCCCTGCTCCTGCTGCTGATCGCCATTGCCGGCTGGGCGGTGGCCGGCAGCGACAGCATCGCCGTCGGTGACCTGCCGCCGCAAGCGCGCGAAACCTTGCGCCTGATCGAGAGCGGCGGCCCCTTCCCGTACCGGCGCGACGGCGTCGTCTTCGGCAACCGCGAAAGACGCCTGCCGATGGCGCCGCGCGGCTATTACCATGAATACACCGTGCCCACACCGGGAGCCGGGGATCGCGGCGCCCGCCGCATCATCGCCGGTGCCGCGCACGAACGCTACTACACTGACGATCATTACCGCACTTTCCGCCGTATCCGCGAATGAGCGAAATCGACCGTTACCAAGCCATCCTCGGCGACACCGGCAAGGCCGGCGTCTATCACATGCCGCAGATCGACCCGCAGCCGCTGATCCGCGCCGCCGAGGCGAGCGGCTTTGCGGTCTTTCGCGTCGACCTTTCCCACACCCGCGACAAGGGCGGCCTGCTCGATGCCATCGGCAAGGCCATGCGTTTCCCCGATTGGTTCGGCCACAATTTCGACGCACTCTCCGACTGCCTCAGCGATTTTTCCTGGCAGCCGGCGGACGGCTATTTCGTCCTGCTCGAGCGCTGCGACGGCATCCACGGCCACGCCGAATCCGACTTCGTCAGCACGCTGCAGACGTTCGAGCAGGCCGCCGACGACTGGCGCGAGCAGGGCGTGCCCTTCTGGTGCTTCGTCGAAATGCAGGCCGACGGCATCAACTGGCTGCCCGATATTCCGTGAAGAGGCCGGTCTCCGTCCTCGTCGTCATCCACACGCCCGCAGGCGAGGTGCTGATGCTGGAACGGGCCGCGCATCCGGGCTTCTGGCAGTCCGTCACCGGCAGCCAGGAAGGCGACGAGTCGTTGATCGAGACGGCACAGCGCGAAGTCGCCGAAGAAACCGGCATCGTCGCCGCCACGGCCGACTTCGTCGACTGGCGGCTGACCAACCGCTTCGAGATTTTCGCCGAGTGGCGCCATCGCTATGCCGATGACATAACGCACAACGTCGAGCACGTCTTCAGCCTGTGCGTGCCGGCGGACCAAGCCGTGCGCATCGCCCCTGACGAACATCTCGCCTATCGCTGGCTGCCCTGGCGCGACGCCGCAGCCGCCTGCTTCTCCTGGAGCAACCGCGACGCCATCCTGATGCTGGGTCAGCGCGGCTGATCGACTGACGCCGCGAGGAGTTCCCGCAGGCACGCCGGGCAGTAGCAGCCGGCGACGCCAGGATCGGGCGGCGGCCGGTGCGGCAGACCGGCGCACCAGCACGCGGCGTGTCCCGCCTTCATGCCGCAGGTGAAAAGCCGACCGCAGCGCGGGCACGCCTCGGCACCTTGAATTTCCGCGTCATCGCTCATATCTTCGGATTGTAGGCCGCCAGGCCCGTTCAACGCCATCGCATAGGAGGACATCATGAGCAACCTGAGCCGTTACGATCCGCTCGACGACTTCTTCCGCGGATTCTTCGTCCGCCCCGTCGAGTTCGGCACGCCCGTCGAAACTTCCGCCATCAAGATCGACGTCAAGGAGCAGGCGCGGGCATTCGTCGTGCATGCTGAAATGCCCGGCATCAAGAAGGAAGATATCCACGTCAACATCGACGGTCCGCTGGTTTCCATCACGGCCGAACGCAAACAGGAAAAGGAAACGAAGGAAGGCGAGCGCGTATTGCGCATCGAGCGCAGCTTCGGCAAGCTCTCCCGCAGCTTCCAGCTCGGCCAGGACATCGACGATGCTCAAGCCAGCGCCAAATTCACCGACGGCGTCCTCGAGCTCACGCTGCCGAAGAAGACCGCGGCCCAGTCCAGGCGGCTGACCATCGAATAGCCATCGCCTCACCGCCGCACGCGGGCATCGGCCGCTCGGACCGGTGCCCGTTTTCGCTCTAGAATACCGGCCTTCCGGACTCTTCAGCCCCTCCGACCATGAGCGAAAACATTCCGCCGCAAGCCAAAGCCGGCATCCTTGCCGAAGCCCTGCCCTACATCAAGCGCTTCCACGGCAAGACCATCGTCATCAAGTACGGCGGCAACGCCATGACCGACGAGAACCTCAAGCAGTGCTTCGCCCGCGACGTCGTGCTGCTCAAGCTGGTCGGCATGAACGTCGTCGTCGTGCACGGCGGCGGGCCGCAGATCGAGCACCTGCTGAAGCGCGTCGGCAAGAAAGGCGAGTTCGTCCAGGGCATGCGCGTCACCGACGCCGAAACCATGGAAGTCGTCGAGATGGTGCTCGGCGGCCAGGTCAACAAGGAAGTGGTGAACCTCATCAACCAGGCCGGCGGCAAGGCGGTGGGCCTCACCGGCAAGGACGGCTCCTTCATCCGCGCCAAGAAGCTCTTGATGCCGCACAAGGACAATCCCGAGGACATGATCGACATCGGCCAGGTCGGCGACATCGTCGCCATCGATCCGTCGCTGATCAGCCTGCTCGACACCGGCGCCTTCATTCCCGTCATCGCCCCGATCGGCGTCGGCAGCGAGGGCGAAACCTACAACATCAACGCCGACGTCGTCGCCGGCAAGATCGCCGAAGTGCTCAAGGCCGAAAAACTGGTGCTGCTGACCAACACCCCGGGGGTACTCGACGAACAGGGCAAGCTGCTCACCGGCATCACGCCCAAGCAGATCGACGACATGGTCGCCGCCGGCACGCTCTCCGGCGGCATGCTGCCGAAGATCGGCTCGGCGCTCGATGCCGCGCGCAGCGGCGTCAAGGGCGTGCATATCATCGACGGCCGCGTCGAGCACGCGCTGCTGCTGGAAATCCTCACCGACGAGGGCGTCGGCACGCTGATCAAGTCGAAGTAATGGCCGCGCCGACCTGGCTCTTCGACCTCGACAACACGCTCCACGACGCCAGCCCGCACATCTTCCCGCATCTGCACCGCTCGATGCGCGAATACATCGAGCGCTACCTGGGCGTCGATACGGCCGAGGCGACGCGCATCCGCGAAGCCTACTGGTCGCGCTACGGCGCCACGCTGCTGGGGCTGGTCAGGCACCACGGCACCGATCCGCGCCACTTCCTGCACCACACCCACCAGTTCGCCGACCTGCCGCGCATGGTCGTCTACGACCGCGCCGTCGGCGCCATGTTGAGAAAGCTGCCGGGCCGCAAGATCGTCTTTTCCAACGCGCCGCTCGCCTACACCGAAGCCGTGCTGGCGATCGCCGGCATCCGTCGGCAATTCGATGCGGTGTGGACCATCGAGCGCCTGCGCTTCCAACCCAAGCCGCAGCTGGCGGGCTTTCTGCGCTTGCTGCGACGCGAGCGGCTGAATCCGAAGTCATGCGTCATGGTCGAGGACAGCGCGCCGAACCTGTTCACCGCCAAGCGGCTGGGCATGAAGACCGTCCTGGTTTCGCGCAGCCCGCGCGTTCCCGCTCATGTCGACCTGCGGCTACAATCCGTCCTCGATCTGCCCCGCCATCTGGCGCGACTCTGAAAGCATATCCTCATGGCAACCAAGCCCGGCGAAAGAAAGCTCCAAATCCTGCAAACCATCGCCCAGATGCTGGAAAATCCGGCCGGCGAAAAAGTCACCACGGCCGCCCTGGCCGCCAGGCTCGACGTCTCGGAAGCCGCGCTCTACCGCCATTTCGCCAGCAAGGCGCAGATGTACGAAGGCCTCATCGAGTTCATCGAGACCAGCCTGTTCTCCGTCATCAACCAGATCGCGGAAGGCGAGCAAGGAGGCCAGAAGCAAGTCGAGCTCATCGTCGCCAGCCTCCTGCGCTTCGCCCAGAAGAATCGCGGCCTCACGCGCGTGCTCGTCGGCGACGCCCTGGTGCATGAGAATCCGCGCCTGCAGGCGCGCATCAACCAACTGGTCGGCCGCATCGAAGCGACGCTCAAGCAGTGCCTGAAAGTGGCGGCAGCGCAGGGTGCGCTGCCGGCGGAACACGATTTCGCGGCGCACGCCGATATGCTGACGAGCTATCTCGCCGGCCGCTGGCTGCGTTTCGTCAAGGGCGGCTTCAAGGACGACCCGCTCGCCCTGTGGCCGGGCCAGTGGCCCTTGCTCGCCGCGTAAAGGCGCGGGCAAAGGCCTTCGCCAAGCCGTCCCGCGCTCGCCCCGCCACCGCCTCGTAAGGCCGGTGAGCGTCAGCCCCGGCGCAGCCGTTCAGCGGCGTCCAGCGCGAAATAGGTCAGGATGCCGTCCGCGCCGGCGCGCTTGAAGGACAGCAAGGCTTCCAGCATGCAGGCATCGTGGTCGAGCCAGCCGTTGGCGGCGGCGGCCTTCAGCATCGCGTATTCGCCGCTGACCTGGTAGGCGTAGGTCGGCACGCCGAATTCGTCCTTCACGCGGCGCACGATGTCGAGATAAGGCATGCCCGGCTTGACCATCACCATGTCGGCGCCTTCTTCGATGTCGAGCGCCACTTCGCGCAGCGCCTCGTCGGAGTTGGCCGGGTCCATCTGGTAGGTGTTCTTGTTGCCCTTGCCGAGATTGCCCGCCGAGCCGACGGCATCGCGGAACGGGCCGTAGAAGCTCGACGCATATTTCGCCGCGTAAGCCAGGATGCGCGTGTGGATGAGCTTCTCGGCGTCGAGCGCCTGGCGAATGCGGCCGATGCGGCCATCCATCATGTCCGACGGGGCGACGACGTCGGCGCCGGCACGGGCGTGGCAGAGCGCCTGCTTGGTCAGCGCTTCCAGGGTTTCGTCGTTGAGGACGTAGCCGCGCGGGTCGGCGGGGTCGATGAGGCCGTCCTGGCCATGACTGGTGTAGGGGTCGAGCGCGACGTCGGTGACGACACCGAGTTCGGGAAATTCGCGCTTGAGCCGGGCCACCACCGTCGGCACCAGGCCGTCGGGATTCCAGGCCTCGTCGGCGCCGGCGCTCTTCTTCGCCGCATCGATCACGGGAAACAGCGCCAAGGCCGGCACGCCGAGCTTCAGCGTGCGCTCGGCCACCGGCAGCAGGCGATCGAGCGACACCCGTTCGACGCCGGGCATCGAAGCCACGGCTTCGGTGCGGCCGCTGCCTTCGAGGACGAAGACGGGGTAGATGAAATCGTTCGCCGTCAGCACGTTTTCGCGCATCAGCCGGCGGGAGAAATCGTCGCGGCGCATGCGGCGCATGCGCGTCGAAGGAAACAGGCCCTTAGTATTCATGGTCTTATCTCGACAAATGGTTTTGAACTTTTCGTGCAGTTGCCAATCATATAAGCAGATGGTGTGAACCGTCTCCCGCTTCACCTCCCTGAGCGGGTGCCTTAACCTCATTTAAGGCGTTTGACCCCCGGCCTTCTCCCCTTTGGCCGGGGGTTTTTCTTTTGGTGCGCCCGCGCCCAAAGAAAAGCCGCTGCGGGGAAACCGTTGGCCCTCTGGCCCCGCCCCGGGCAAGCGAAGCCAATTCAGTTCGCCGGGGGGCCTGGCTCGATTTCAAGTTCGGGTTGCAGCAGTTCGGGCTCCAGCCACGGCGCGATGACTTGCTCCGCCTCATCGACACCGGTCTTCTTCAGACTGGAGAAGAGTTGCAGAGTGATCACGCCGAGCATCTTGGCGGCGGCCTCTTTGGCGGCCTTCAAGGCTTTGGCCTGCTCGGTGCGCGTCAGCTTGTCGGCCTTGGTCAGCAGGCAGTGGATGGGACGACCCGTCGTCGTGAACCATTTCACCATCTGGCAATCGAGTTCGGTAAAGGGACGGCGCGCATCCATGATGAGCACGAGGCCGACGAGGTTGTCGCGCTGCGTCAGGTAGCGCTCCAGCAGTCCCTGCCATTGACGACGCACGCTTTCCGGGACATCGGCATAACCATAGCCCGGCAGGTCGACGAGGGCGGCGCCGTTCTTCATGCGAAACAGGTTGATCAGCTGCGTGCGGCCCGGCGTCTTCGACACGAAGGCGAGCCGCGTGTGCCCCACCAGCGTATTGATGGCCGAAGACTTGCCGGCGTTGGAGCGGCCGGCAAAGGCGATTTCGGGGGCGAACGACGCCGGCAGTTGATCCGGGTGGGCCACCGAAGTCTCGAAGACGGCGTGGCGGAACAGGGGAATGGGGGGCATACAGCGACTCGAACAGTTGATGTAGAATAGCATGTTTCCCAATCCGCATCGCCGAGGACCTTTCCAGATGAAGCGCCTTTCGCTCCTTTCCCTGCTGCTGGCAGGTTTCATGTCGTCAGTATTCGCTGCCGACCATGTTCAAGCCGCCCCCAAGGGCGACCCGGCCAAGGGACAAGCCATCGGTTCGACCGTCTGCGCCGCTTGTCACGGTGCCGACGGCAACAGCACCGGGGCTCCCAATCCCAAGCTCGCCGGCCAGCATCCCGAGTATCTGTTCAAGCAAATGCGGAATTTCAAGGCTGGCGAACGCACCAATCCGATCATGAACGGCATGATTGCGGCATTCAATGAAGATCAGATGCGCGATCTGGCGGCCTATTTCGCCTCCAAGAAGCAAATCGGCGATCAGGCCAAGAATCGCGACACCATCGCAGTCGGCCAGCGCATCTACCGTGCCGGCGATGCGACCAAGGGTCTGCCCGCCTGTGCGGCTTGCCATGGCCCGAGCGGCGCCGGCATCCCGGCCCAGTTCCCGCGCATCGGCGGACAGTTCGCCGATTACGTGGAAACGCAGTTGAAGTCCTTCCGCGACGGCACTCGCGCCAACGACCCGAACAAGATGATGCGCACGGTCGCGCTCAAGATGACCGACGCCGAGATCAAGGCGGTCGCCGACTATACCGCCGGCTTGCGCTAGGCCGCACACCTCGGCAAGAGGGCGATTGCAGGGAATCTCGGGCACCGCCGCGAGATTCCCGCGGCGCCGAGAACGGCTACCTTTCGACGAAGGGTAGCCGTTTTTCTTTCACGCTTCGCCGATGGGGCCGCGCCTAGATGCCGCCCCAGAGATCCGTATTCTTGACCATGTACTGCGGAAACACCTTGTCGTGCTTCTGCGAAAGCTTGAACATCCCCATGGCGACATCCGGCGGAAAGCCTTGCCGGGCGCCGTCTCTCGTGTCGTGAATCAGGTCGTTGATGTAGGCGCCGAACTCCGGCCCGCCCCAGAGCTCCTTGAGCCGCCGGCCGATGCGCTTGAACTTCGTGTTGACCCGGAGGAAGTCTTCGTCGAACGTCAGCGCATGCCATTCCGGCTGGCCTTCCTGCCGCGGAAAATCCTCGTCATGCGTCTTCTTGAGCTGCTGGAACGCGGCTTCGATTTCGCTGCTGTATCCCGACGCCGGATCTTCCTTCGCGTCCACGATCAAGTCGTTGAGATACATGATCGCTTCGGGGCGCCCCCACAATGCGAAGATGCGCTTTCCCGCCTGCGGAAAGCGCGCATTGATCATTTTGAACAGCTCGTTGTCCTTCAGCAGCATACTCGGCTCGAACCTCTGGTTGGCTGACAAGCACCGTAAACAGTCATTAGATTACCGTGAAATTTCGTGTTCCAACAGTATCGCCATGGACAATGCGTCGTCCTGGCGCACTGCCGTCAGCCGACGTGATCCTCGCCGAACTGCGCCTGGATGCGCTCGACGTCGGCGCGGTGCTTGACGAGCGCGGCGACGCAATCGCGGTCGAAGCGGGTGTCGGCGTTTTCGATCAGGAACTGGAAGGCTTCGTCGATCGGCCACGCGTGCTTGTACGGCCGGCGGCTGGTCAAGGCGTCGAAAACGTCGGCGACGCCGGCGACGCGCGCCTCGATCGGGATGTCGTCGCCCTTGCGTCCGCTCGGATAACCGCTGCCGTCCATCGTCTCGTGATGGTAGAGCGCGATGTTGCGCAACACCCCCGAGTGCGACGTGCCGTCGAGGTGGAAGTTGTTGAGCATGTCGTCGATGATTTCGAAGCCCCTGACGGCGTGAGTCTTCATCACCTCGAACTCGGCGTCGGTGAGCTTGCCGTTCTTCAGCAGGATGTCGTCGGGAATGGCGATCTTGCCGATGTCGTGCAGCGGCGAGTAGAGGAAGATCTGTTCGACGTCGGCGTCGGTAAGCCCGTATTTCGGCGCGATCTCGCGTGCGATGATGCGCGCATAGTGCGCCATGCGATCGAGATGCGTGCCGGTTTCGAAATCGCGATGCTGCGCCAGGCCGGTCAGGGTGCGCACCGTCGCCATCAAGGCCGTCGGCGTCGCCAGGCCGTCGGCCACGACCAGGGCGAGCAAGTGGGCGAGCAGGTCGAAGAAATGCAGGGACGTATCGGTAAACACGCCCTTCTCGTAGGAATTGAAGAACAGGAAGCCGAGCAGATCGCCGTTGTGAAAGATCGGCAACGTGTAGCTGGAGCCGAAGCCGCCGCCGCGAATCTGCTTGGAGTGCTCCGCCGCCTCGCCGTAGAGATCGATGTCGTTCACGACCCGCGGCTGGCCGCGCTGCACGATCTCGCGCAGCGAGGCGCTGTCGCCCAGCCTGGCCTCGTAGAACGGCAGCGGATTGTCGCCTTCCCCCGAATGGGCATAGGTCTTCAGCGTGTCGGTGGGCGCGTCGTAGAGCGCCACCGCGATGCGGGCGACGAACGGCATGTGCTTGCGCACGAAGCCGTGGATGTTGGCGAGCTTCGCGGCGATCGGCGCGTCTCCGTTGAGGTTGGAGAGCGCGTCCTGATGAAAGTAGAACATTCCTGGCGCCATGTCGATCTGTGAAACGGGGGTTGCATGAGCGGGAACGATGCCCCGCCCGGCTCATCGAAAACACTTCGTCGCAATTGCCCGCTACTATACGGCATGACCGCCCAGCGCACCGTATCCGCGGCGAAGGCTTTTCTGTTCCTCGCCTGCCTGTTGCCGCTCGCCACGCTCGCCGTCGCCGCCTGACGCGACGCGCTGGGCGCGGATCCGATCGAGGCCGTGGCGCGCAGCCTCGGCGACTGGGCTCTCGACTTCCTGCTCATCACGCTGGCCGTGACGCCGCTGCGCCGCTACACGGGCGTCATCTGGCTGGCGCGGCTGCGCCGCATGCTCGGCCTGTTCTGCTTCTTTTATGCCGGCCTGCACGTCGCGAGCTACGTCTGGCTGGACCAGTCCTGCGACTGGACGGCCATCGCCAGGGACATCGTCAAGCGTCCCTTCATTGCCGTCGGCGTCACCGCCTTCATGCTGCTGGTGCCGCTCGCCGCGACCTCCGGCAAGGCCATGGTGCGGCGCCTCGGCGGCCGCCGCTGGCAGGCGCTGCATCGCAGCGCTTATGTCATTGCCATGCTCGGGCCGCTGCATTGCGCCGGGATGGTCAAGGACGGCGTCGCGCGGCCGCTCGCCTATGCCGCAATCGCGGCGTCGCTGCTGGGCTTGCGCGCGCTCTGGCGCGAACAGGAGCGGCGGCGCCAGCTCGCCGGCGCCTACCTGCCCAAGGTCAAAGGACGCATCATCCCGATTGCGGTCAAGCGCTAGGGCGCTTCACGGCTTGTGGAACTTGACGACGGCGCGACCATCCGGCGCGACCGTCGGCGCCGCCTTCCAGGCATGGCCATAGACGACTTCGAAGGTCGCCGGCAGAGCCCCGGCACGCCGTTGTGCTGCCCAGGCACGCAGGACGCGGCGCGCCGTCCGGAAGTCCATCGCGCCCAACAGGCCGTCGCGCACGCCCAGCAGGCGCTGGTCGCGCAGCAGGCCGCGCGGGCCGGCATAAGCGATCTCGATCATTTCCATGTCCATCACCGCGTCGGCGAAGCCGGCCGCGACCAGCATGTCGCCGATGTCGTGCATGTCGTGGAAATTGCGCAGCGTCGTCGCCCCCGCTGCGCGCAGCTCCTTCAAGGTGTCCGGGCCGAGCATCGCGAACATCAGCAGGCCGCCGACTTCCAGCACGCGGTGCAGCTCGCGCAGCGCCGGCAGCGGATCGGGGAGCCAGTGCAGCATGAGGTTCGACCACGCCAGCCCCAGCGAACCTGCCGCCAGCGGCAGTTGGCAGACGTCGGCATTGACGAGCCGCGGCGCGCGGCCGGCGACGCGGGCCAGCAGGCTCGTGCGCGCTTTCACGGCAGCCAGCATCGGCCGGGCGTAATCGACGGCCAGCGGCAAGGCGGCCGGGTAGCGGCGCTGGAGTTCGCGAATGCCGTCGCCGGTGGCGCAGCCGATGTCGGCGATGCGGCGCGGCGCGATCTTGACGTAGTCGAGGCGCTGCGCCATGCGCCGCCCCGTTTCCCGAGCCAGCACGGCGGCCTCGTCGTAGGAGGCGGCGGCGCGGGAAAATTCCGCCTTCAAGATCGCTTCGCGGTCACACGCCGCGCAGGCCCAGGCGCGCGAACAGCGCTTCGTCCTTGCCGGTCTCGGCGTTGCCGGTGGTCAGCAGCTTGTCGCCGTAGAAGATCGAATTGGCGCCGGCGAGAAAGCACAGCGCCTGCAGTTCGTCGCTCATGCCCTGGCGGCCGGCCGACAGCCGCACGTAGCTTTTCGGCATGCTGATGCGGGCGCAGGCGATGGTGCGCACGAACTCGAAGGGATCGAGCGGCGGCACGTCTTCCAGCGGCGTGCCGGGAATGGCGATCAGATGGTTGATCGGCACCGACTCGGGCGCCGGATCCATGTTCGCCAGCTGCGCCAGCAGCCCGGCGCGGATGCGCCGCGACTCGCCCATGCCGATGATGCCGCCGCAGCAGATCTTCATGCCGGCGCCGCGCGCCTTCTCCAGTGTCGCCATGCGTTCGGCATAAGTGTGGGTGCTGACGATCTCGCCGTAGAACTCTTCGGCGGTATCGAGGTTGTGGTTGTAGAAGTCCAGCCCGGCCGCGGCGAGCTTTTCCGCCTGGCCGTCCCTGAGCAGGCCCAGCGTAACGCAGGTCTCCAGGCCCAGCGCCTTGACGGAGCGGACCATGTCGAGCACGCGCTCGAGGTCGCGATCCTTCGGGCCGCGCCAGGCCGCGCCCATGCAAAAGCGCGTGGCGCCGCCGGCCTTTGCCGCCTTGGCCGCGGCGAGCACCTGGTCGAGTTCCAGCATCGACTCGCGTTCGAGCTTCGCCTCATGGCGGGCCGATTGCGAACAGTACTTGCAGTCTTCCGAGCAGCCGCCGGTCTTCACCGACAACAGCGCCGAGCGCTGGATGTCATTGGCATTGAAATGCTGGCGCTGCACCTGTTGGGCGCGATAGACGAGATCGTTGAAGGGCAGCGCGAAAAGGGTCTCGATGTCTTCGGTCGTCCACTTGGGCGCGGCGGACGAAACCAACCCGGCGGGAGTTGCGGCGGAAGCGTGCGGCATGGAGGCGGAGCTCGGTAGAATGGGAGCCGCGCATCATCCGGCAAGGAGCCTGGGTTGTCAATTTCGCCTGCGCTGGGAAGGGTTATGTCCGTCCTGCTGCCGCAGGACTGCCTGCTTTGCGGCGCCGCCAGCGGCGCTACCCTGCTGTGCCCCGCCTGCACCGCGGCGTTGCCGCCGCTGGCGACGCCGCGCTGCCCGGTCTGCGCGCTGCCTGCGCCGGGCGGCGAGCGCTGCGGCGCGTGCCTCAAGGCAGCGCCGGACTTCGACGCCACCGTCGCCGTCTGGCGCTATGCCTTCCCGCTCGACAAGCTTGTCCAGGCGCTCAAGTTCGAACACCGCCTGGCGCTCGCCGGATTTTTCGCTTCGGCGCTGTGCGCCGGCCCGCAGCCCGCCGGCGACCTGCTGATGCCGGTGCCGCTCGCGCCCGCCCGGCTCAAGGAACGCGGCTTCAATCAGGCCGTCGAGATCGCGCGGCCGCTGGCGCGGAAACTGGGCATCGCGTTGAGTCTCGACGACTGCCGGCGAACGCTCGAAACCGCGCCGCAAACCAGCCTGCCCTGGAAAGAGCGGCGCCGCAACGTGAAGAACGCCTTCGAATGCCGGACCGACCTCACCGGCAAGTCCATCGTCGTCATCGACGACGTCATGACCACGGGTGCCACGCTCGGCGAATTCGCCCGCACCCTCAAGCGCCACGGTGCGGTCAAGGTGACCAACTGGGTGGTGGCGCGGGCCGTGCGCGACTGATTCAGCGCAGGTGCTGCTTCAAGGCGCCGGCGAGTTCTTGCGGCAGGTCGCCCGCCTCCCTGGCCTTGAGGAAAGCGTCGCGGGCTTCCTGCGGCTTTTGCTCGGCTTCGAGCGACAGGCCCAGGCCGTACCACCAGCGTCCCTCCGCCGGCCGCAGGCTGACGGCGGCGGTGTAGCGTTCGCTCGCTTCGCGGTAGCGCTTCTGCTTTTGCAGCAGCAAGGCCTGGAAGGCCTGGTAGTCGGCGCTCTGGCCGGCGTAAGCGGCATGGCGCGCCAGGGTTTCCGTCGCCTCGGCGAGCTTGCCGTTCTCCATTTGCAGGCGCGCCAGGGCCATCGCCCAGCCGGTCTGCGTCGGGTCGAGCGCCAAACCTTCGGCGGCCAGCGTCTGCGCCTCGGCCCACTGCTCCTGCCGCATCAACAGGCTCAACAGCGCCTGCCGCGCGAAGACATGTTGCGCGTCAAGGCGCAAGACGGCGTGCAAGCGGTCGATGGCCTCGGCGCTGGCACCGCGGCGCAAGGCGAAGACGGCTTTGTTGTACTCGTTCTCGGCGACCTCGTTGGCGACCGAGGCATGCGGGCGCTTGTCGATGCTCGTCGCCGCGGCCGCCGCGGCGCGCAGGGACGGCGCCGCGGCGGGCGCCGCATTGCGCTTGTCCCGCGCCGACGAGCCCTCTGCCATCGTGGCCGGCGCGTTGTCCTTGGCCGCCTCGGCGCGCGCCGGGGCACGATGCGGCACTTCCTGAAGGAATTCGCTGAGCTTGGGGCCAAATACCGGCAGCTCGGCGGACGCCTGGACCGGCGCTGGCGCCGCGGCCTGGGCGACGGCGGCAGGCGGCGGCGCCGGCTGCGGCTGCGGCTGCGGCTGCGGTGGCGCCGGCGGCTGCGCCGGCGCCGAGGCCTGAGGCTGCACTGGCGCCGAGGCCTGAGGCTGCACTGGCGGCGCCGATTGGACTTTCGTCCAGTACCACACCCCCGCCGCCGCGGCGAGCGTCAGCGCGGACGCCAGCGCCAGCAGCGGCCAATTTCGGCCGCCGCGCTGCGGCGCTGCATGCACTTCGTTCTGCAGCGGCGCGCGCTCCGCCGCCGGGGCGCGACGCGCATCGAGGTCGCGCAGCATCTGGTTTATCAGGCTCATAGCATGACCTCGTATTCCGGCGCCTGCGGCCCGGCGGAGCACCGCAGTGCCGCAGGGCGGCGCCGGTAAATGAAAACGTTGCGGACCATCACATCCAGCCGCGCCGGAACGCGCTCTCCGTGTCTTTCACGGCGCGGCGCACATGCGGGTAGCCGGCGCGCGCGGCGCCTTCGCCGAAGGCCGACAGCAGCGCCTTGTGGGCCAGCACGTTCACCAGGCGCGGCAACCCTTTCGAATGACGATAGATGGCCCAGTGCGCGGCACGCGAAAACAGCGAGGGACCGCGCAGGCCGGCAACGCGCAGGCGGTGCTGCAGGTAGATGTCGACTTCGTGGCGCGCCAGGCCCGGCATGCGGTAATGGAACGAGATGCGCTGCAGCACCTGGCGCGCCGACTTCTCGGCGAGAAGCTCGTCGAGCTCGGGCTGGCCGAAGAGCACGATCTGGATCAGCTTGCTTTTTTCCGTTTCCAGGTTCGACAGCATGCGCAAGGTTTGCAGCGTCGGCAGCGACATCATCTGCGCCTCGTCGATCAGCAACACGGCCGTCCGGCCCTGCGCGGCGATGTCGAGCACGCGGCGGTTGATGGCCTTGACGAGCATCGAGGCATCCCTGCCGGAATCGGCACCGAGTTCGGCCGCCACTTCGCCCAGCATGGCGCGCGGCTGCAGCTGCGGATTGGGCAGGTAGGCGACGACGTGCTCGTCGCCGAGCAGGGAGAGCAGCTTGCGGCACAGCAGGGTCTTGCCGACGCCGACCTCGCCGGTGATCTTGATGAAGCCCTCGCCGCCGTGGATCGCCAGCAGCAGCGTGTTCAGCGCTTCCTCGTGGGCGGCGACGGCACAGGTGAACTGCGTATCCGGCGTGATGCTGAACGGCAATTCGTCGAGGCCGAAGTGAGTCAGATACATCTGCGGCCTTCTATTTCCCCACGCCGAACTGGATGGGGTCGAGATCGCGCAGGCGTGCGCTGGATTGATCGATATCGTGCCCCCAGTCGCTGTCGTCGGAAATCACGGTCGGCTTCAACAGGATGACGAGTTCGCGCTTGGTGAGCGTGTTGCCGCGCTGTCCGAACAAGGCGCCGGCCGTCCCCATCGCACTCGCCCCCGGCAGCCCGGTATTGTTGACGTCCTGTTCCTGGCGCATCAGGCCGCCGATGGCGACGATATTGCCGTCCTTGGCGCGGATGATGCTGTCGGTCTCGTTCACGCTGCTCGAGGCGAGTGGCAGCGTCAACGTGCCGCCGGCGTTGCCGAGGTCGAGGTTCTTCGTCTTTTCGGTCACCACGCTCACCGCCGGGTGGATATGCAGGATGATGTTGTTGTCCTCGTCGATCTGCGGCGTGACGTCGAGCGATATTCCGGAGAAATAGGATTGCAGCGTCACGCTGGGCGTGACGATGGGCGCGGCGCCGACCGTCGATTGCGTCACGGTGGTCGTGACGTTGGTGACGAACAAGTCGTCGGTGCCCACCTTGAGCACCGCCTTCTGGTTGTTGATGGTGGCGATGCGCGGGCTCGACAGCACCGAGACGCTGCCCTGGGTCTCGAGAAAATTCAGCAGTGCGGCGAAGTTGGCGGTCTGGAAGGCGAGGCCGAAGAAGCCCTTGCCGAGCGACTGGGCGACGACGGAACCGAACTTCCCGGGCGTGACGATCGAGGTATCGCTGGACGCCATGGACTGGGCGCCGCCGCTGCTCGACGTCGCCCGCAAGGTGGTGGTCGCGCCCGAGACGCCGGCGACGCTCTGGCTGTTGGGGCCGCTCTTGAAGGCCGCCCAGTTGACCCCCGACTGGTAGTCCTGGCTCAGCGTGACGTCGATGATCTTGGCTTCGAGGATCACCTGGCGTTCGACCACCGTCTGCGTCGCCTTGAGGTAGTTCTCGACGGAACGCAGCTCGCTCGGCAAGGCGCGAACGACAATGACGCCCGATTGCGGGCTCACCACGACGCTGCGGCCTTCGCCCGTGCCGATGAGCGTCGTTAATGCCGTTGTCAGCGGGCCCCAGAAATCGTTGTCCGTCGTCGTCTGCACCCGGCTGGTGAGATTGGCGTTCGAGTTGTTGGCTGCGCCGGGCGGTACTGGCGCCGACGAACCGGTCGGCGCCATGGGGAGGGCGGCACCGCCGCTGCTCGAACTGGCGCCCGACGTGACCCGCACTTCAGACGATCCCTGCCGCTTCGATGCCAGGTAGTTGACCTGGAACATCCGCGTCTGCAAGGTATTCGGCTGAATCGTGATGCGATTGCCCTTGATGGTGAATTCGTAGCCGTAGAGTTCGCGGATCGCCTCGAGCGCCTCCTTCACCGTCACGTCCTTCAGGCGTATGGTGATCTGGCCGCTGACCTCGGGCGTCACCAGCATGTTGTAGGGTGTACCGGTGACCAGTGCCATGAACACCTGCGCCGCCTGGGCATTGACGACCGAAAGGTCGAAGCGCGGTTCGGCCTCGGCATTCTTCGGCATCTCGACCGTCAGCGGCGGCATCAGGGCCTTGTCCGCCGCTTCGTCGGCCTTCCGTGCCGTCGCCGCCTGGCGGACTGCGTCGCTGGCCTGGTCATACACGACTCCGCCGCGCAGCGGCGTCGGCGCACAGGCCGAAAGCGCGATGCTCGCGAGGATTATGCATAGGAGCCTGATGGTCATTTACTCACCTTTTCGTCGGGATTCTTGCGCTTCCTTGCGGCATCTTTCCCGCCACTCGTCACTGGTACTTTTTCCACGCCGGGAATCAGCATCAGCGTTTCCAGTCCGCTCGCCGTCTTCAGCGTCACCGAATCCTCGCCGATCTTGACGACCCGGGCGTCGCCGATGCGCCCGCCGAGCACGACGTATTCGCCGTTGATGATGGCTGCGGGCTTGCCGCGATTGCTGCGGATGATCGACTGCAGGCTGGACGTCTCGGGCTTGTCGTCGGCGGCCCCGGCATTGCCGAGCGACGCCGGCGGGCGCGTCGGATCGGCCAGCGTCTGCGCATGGGCGGCCGTGGCCGCCGTCGCCAGCATCATGGCAATGGCATACACGCGCATGGTCATCCTAGACCACCAGCCATATCGAATCGGAACTCAACGTATAGACGGTCAACGTCAACTCGCTTTTCGGGTAGGTAGCGACGGCCAGCGACATGTTTCCCCAGAACAGCCGCTGCGGCAGTCGTTCGAGATCGGAAACGTAGGCGAGCAAGTCGAGATAGTTGCCGGAGATCTTGATCTCGATGCCGTGCTTGTGGATGCCGGCGCCTTTGGCGGGCACCGCCGGCGCGGTCTTGCCGTCCGTCGACTTGACCTCCGGCAGCGCCAAGAGGGGCACTGGCGGCAGGGTTTGCAGGCTCACCAGCTCGAGTCCGCGATGCCGCGCCAGCAGCGACCGCAGCAACTCCTGCACCCGTTCGGGGGGGAGCAGGATGCGGTCGTATTCGTGCAATTCCTGATCGACGACGGCGATCTGATGCTTCAGGTCCGCCAACGCCGCCTTGCTGCTGGCGTCGGGGTCCTTGAGTTGCGCCATCAGGCCCGCAAGCTGCGCCTGCAAGGACTGCATGTCTGCCTTGTCCCTGGTGATCTGCTTTTGGATATTCGCTGCGCGCGAACTCGCCGGATCGATCCAGAGGTCATATCCGATCATGAGAATGCCCAGCAGAGCCGCCACCGCGACGACCCCCTTCTCCCGCTTTTGCAGGGCGGCGAACTTGGCCTCCAGGGCCTGCCAGCGCGCTTTCATCAGTGCCCCTCCGCAGCCGGGCTGCCCGCTGCGCCCGACGGCCGCGCGGCCGGGACCGGTGTCAGCGTGAATTCGTGGAAGGGCGGCGGACCCGCGGTGGCCGAAGTCGGCGCCGGCGCCGCTGCCGGCGTCTGTGCCGGCTCAGGCGTCCGCGACCGTGGAGCCTGAACTGCGGGTGGCGCAGGCGCTGGCGCCGGCGGCTGATCCGTAGTCTCGGCCTTGCCGGCCGTAACCGTCAGAGCGGCAAAGGCGCGGCCCTTGAAGGCCGGCTCGGCGTCAAGGCGGCGGATGTATTCCGGCAGCAGCGCAGGGTCGGTCATGCGTCCGCGGATTTCCATCGATGCCCCGCCGTCGCTGATGGTGAGGCCCGTCAGCCAGAGGCCGTTCGGCGTCTGGCGCGCCAAGCCGCGCAAATACTCGGCGTAGCCCGCCGCTTCGGCACCGACGCCTTTCTTCAGCACCACGACGAGCGCGCTGCGCAAGGCCAACAGGTCACGCGCCGAGGCCAGGTCGGCTTCCAGTTGCGGATCCGGCTTCCTCTCGGCCAACTGTTTGCCCATGGCGATCATCTGATCCTGCAGACCCTTGACCTGCGGCGCAAGCGCCTGGCTTTCGCTTTCGAGCGTGCCAAGGTGCGTGCGCACCACCGCTCCCCAACCGCCCACCAGCAGCAGCAAGACAACTGCGGCCGCCGCCAGATTGGCGGCCGTCAGCAGCTCGCGCTTGCGCAGCAGTGCCGGATCGTAGAGATTGATCTGCTGGCTCATGCCAGCACTTCCTCAGCGCGCAGCGCGGCGCCGATGGCCAGCAAGGCTTCGGCCTGACGCTCGGGTTCCGCGAGGGCCGGCACCCGCTCAAGGTTCAGCACCGCGGTCAAGTCCAGCAGTTCCACCGTTTGGTAGAGATTGGATTTCAGGTATTCGACAAAGGCCTTGGCGCCCGAAACCGGTGCCACGAGGAGCCGGGAAAGGGTGATGAAACTATAGTTGCGATCGAAGTTGTCGAGCGAGCGCTGCACGTCGAGCAGGACACGCTCAAAGACCCCGCCGGGGCCATCGCTGCCGCGCGCCAGAAGTTCCGCGGCGGCGACGTCGATATGCCGCGTAGCGAACAGCTCGCCCTTGTAAGTGAAGACCAGCCGGCCGCCGTCGCTGTTGAAACTCAGCAGCGCCAGGCCACGGTTCTCCTCCTCGAACAGCGCGGCGACGTTGCGCTGCGCGAGTTCCGGAACGTCGATCGCCGCCAGCGGAATTCCCGCATCCTGGAAAAGGCGGATGCGCGGCGCCAGTTCGGCATGGCTGGCGGCCACGGCGAACACCTGCGGCCCGCGGCCGACGCCGCCGCCGCCCGGAATGTCGATGACATCGACGCCGGCCTGATCGACCGGGAAATCCACCAGTTCCTTGATGCGCCAGCGCGTCGCGTCGCGCCGCTCCTCGGCCGGCACCTGGGGCGCCTCGACTTGGACGATCTGGTATTGGCCATGCCGCAGCAGCGTCGTGCAGCGGCCGTGCAGGTGCGCCCGCAGCTTCTTGAGGGCACTGAGCTCCTCGCCCTCGAAGACGGTCGACTCCCACCCGTAAACTTCGGGACGCTGGTCCGCGCCACGCCGCACCTCAGCGATCTCGATCACGCCCGGAGAGAAGATCACGGAAATCCAGTTGTCGCTTTGTGCTTTTTGGCGGCGTCGCGGCCACATGCTCACGAAATACCCTCAACTATTTGGGATGAATTCAATATTATCATCTGCAGGAAGGCGGTTCCCCGGGATCGGAAAGAAAACCCGGCCAGCTTGGCGGCCAGCTAGTTGGTGGCCATCACGACGCGGGTGCGCTCGACGTAGCCCGGCGACGCCACCGCGGCCCCAGTCGCCGGGCACGTCGCCGCCGGGCAGGCCACGGCCTTGATCTGATAGAGGCGAACCGTAATCGCTGCGCCGGAAGGATCCACTCCTTCGTTGTAAAGCCACGAATTGCAGGTCACGGTGACGTGGAATCCCGTATCGGCAGTCAGGTCAATCTGGTGCGTTTGCGTGGCCGCGTCGCAGGCTGTCGTCCAGATGCCCTTGAGCGCCTGATACAGTCCCCACTCGTTGCCCGCCCTTGCTGCCTGCCAGGCGCGCGCCGACATGACGTCCTGGGCGGAACTCGTCTGTTGCGTGGTGCCGACGGAAACGATGCCCGCCGACAAGGCCGCGAGTATGACCAGGACCACAATCGCCGCGATGGTGCCGAAGCCGTGCTGACGCCTCATGGCACGTTGTCCACGTGGGCGCCGTGGGCGAGGGCGACGCTCTCACCGGATCCGGATCGACTCAGTTCCAGGCGCATCCAGAGAAAGCCGCTTTGCTGCGTGGCGCCATGATTGGGGTCGTAGACGAATTCGCAACCGGCGACGTCGGTGGCAACCACTTGGCCACCGGCCGCACACGAGGCCGCGGTGGGGGTGCCGAACGGAATGACCGTTCGATAAAGCGTGCCATCGCCAGGACAGCTGTACACCACAGCCTGCTGGTTATTCGACACCACCAGGAAGCGTCCGCCGTCGTAGCCGGGGGAAAATTGCGCCGTGGCCGCCAAGGTAATCCGACTCTGGCCGGCTGTAACGGCAGGCGTCGTCACCGAAGCGATCTGCGCGCTGTCGATGCCGCTGTAGACGTCCGCGCCGTTTTGGTTGTCGATGACCACCCAATCGTTGGGCGATGGCGTCGTTGTCATCTGGCTCAGGACGTCGAAGCTCGTCGTCGTCGTGCGCGTATCGATGGCCGCGCTGTTGCCGTTGACGGTATCCGCCGCCATGCGATAACGCCCGCCCGTGATCGTCGGCACCAGTTCGAAGCAGGTGGAGCCGTTCAGGGAAACGATGGAATTCGGCACCGCGCGGCGGATGTCCTGGCCCATGCGGCGCAGGGCCGTGTCGGCCATGTCGGTCAGATCGGCGCGCCGCTTGGCCGCGAAATAGCTGTCGACGGCCGGCTTCAGGAAGATCGTCAGCGAGGCGGCCAGAACGCCGGTGATCATGATCACCATCACCAGTTCGACCAGGGTGAATCCGCGCGTTTTCATGTCGCGTAACTCGTCCGCCAACCCACCAGCGTGATGGTCTCGCTGCCGTGCTTGACAATCACGGTGACTCGCCGAACGTCGGCAGCTGTCAAGCCCAAATCCGCCTGCGCTGCCACGGTCACCGAGACGTTGTAATCCGCAAGCCCGCCGACGGCGGTGCCGTCGATATCGCAAACGCCGGTCGTTTGATAGTTGTTGTAGTCGGCAACATCGTCGAAACCGGCGCGCGCAGCACCCGCCCCGCAAGCCGTCACGCCGTTCGCCGGTGCGACGCCCTGCGGCGTGAACGGCTTGAGCAGAATTTCCTCCATCATTTCTTCGGCGACTGCCAGCATCTGCTTGTGGATCAACGGATCGGAGCTCGATCCGACCACCGTGTTGAAGGCGATCATCACGCCGGTCAGGCCGACGCTGATGATGACGATCGCGATGATCATCTCGACCAGGGTGAAGCCGGATGCAGGCCTACTGGACATAGCCGGTAGCCCCCTCCACGGCGATGGTCAGGCCCGCAATCGACAGGGTTACCGAGGCGGTGTTGACGCCCGCGCCATCGGTGGTGCCGCGTCCGTCGGGCTGGAAGAAAATGCTGGCCGGCACCGGGCTGAAGACGGCGTTCGTCGTATCCCCGCTCTGCACGTAGGCGGCACCCGACGGCAGGCTCAGCGCCTGGTTGCAGGTCGTGGCGCGCGGCGTCAAGGTGGTGTCGGTGCCGTCGATCTTGAGAGTCAGGGTACTTGCCGTAAACGTTGCGCAGACCAGCCGCCGGTGGCTGGTGGCGGTCTTCTGCGCAAAGCGCAGGCCGCTGGAAACGCCGTCGCGAAAGGCCTGCGCGCGGTAGTCGCTCAACTTCGTCAGGGCGGGGATCGCAACCGCGGCGAGGATGCCGACGAGGATCAGCACCACCACCAGTTCGACCAGGGTAAATCCGGCGCTCTGCCTCATCGCGTCAGTACAGTTCTCTCACGTGAATGGTCTTCGTCGTCTCCGGCGAGTAAATGCCGAAAGTCGCGCGCGCCGATGGATCCGCGCTCCCCGCGGCCGATGTCGCACAAGTACCGTATATCGAGCGCAGCCAGGGAAGCGCCAGACCGGCGGTGGCCGGGTGAGCGCCGAGGCAGGACTGGTCGGCGGCGCCCGACCCCAGATTGATGGCCACGCCGACGCTGCCCGTGGGCGCCTTGCCGCCGACGAGATCCGGCGCCGTCAGCGTCAGCTTCCAGGTGCCGGCACTGCTGCCGTCTGCAATGTCCAGGATATGGCTTGTGCCCAGGTTGGTCGACGCCAGCGCAGGCGTTCCTTGCGACGTATAGCTCGACAGCGCGACGACAGTTGCTGCCGTTCCCGGGGCCTTCAACTTGGGTCCGGTCGTCGTGTCGGTGCTGCTCAGTACCCAGGAATTCCCGCCCCAATACTGGGCCTGCAGCGCCATCGAGAGGTTCGACTTCTCCGAGCCGAAGGCATTGGACAGCTTGAGGCGGCCATTGACTACCGCGACGCCGCCTTCGACGGAGGTCGTGGTCGGATTGGCCGTGCGCAGTGAACTCACGCCATCCGCGCCAGCGGGTTCGTCGGCGCGAATAAAGATGTTGGTCGGGGCCGTCGGCGCGGCAGAAGTGAACGTGTAGGTCAGCGTCGGCGTCGTCGCGGGTGACAACGACGTGGCGCCCGAAATGAAATTGCTCGCCACGACAGTGTTGGTGTTGGTCGCGTCGGTAGTCACGACCAGCGCACCCGGAGCCGCCGTGCGATTGCTGGCGATGCTGCCAGGGGCATCCCATGCGCTGAGCCTGACGGCCCTGGCGAAGTAGCCCGTATAGTTCAAGGTCTTTGTCCCGCCGGCGGCATAGGCGGCAATCGCCGTCGTGATGGGCTGTCCGGAATACAACATCCCGCCCGGCGGACATGCCGTCAGTCCGGCGGGGCATGCCATCACCGGCGTCACTGCAGTGCCAAGGTGATCGGGAATGAATCGGCCCAGGCTGACCGCAGTCGTGCCGATGTCGCAGCCGTATTTTCCGGGCGAGCCGACAAGGGTGGTGGACAGGTTGTTGTCGCTGGTGGTGTCGGTGATGCAATCGCCTGCCGCCCGATCGATCGCTGTAAAGGACGAATCGACGTAAGCCCCCGGGGCGAGATAGACATATCCGACTTCGTTGTACGTGGCATTGTTGGCGGTCGTTATGTCATTGGCATCCAGCTTGGTGGTGCTGGTGGCGTCCGACGCCGGCGTCGTCGTCAGCGTGCCGACGGCGCCGCCGGCCACGGCGACGTTCTGGTTCGGATCCTGGGCCGACAGCTTGGCCGCATTCAGCGTCAGGGTTCCCGAATAGCCGCTGGTGGCGGTACCCCGCAGGGTAAACGCATTGCCTGCCTTGATCGTCGCGGCATCCGAAGGATTAGGCGGCGTGGCCGGCGGGGCCTGTGTCGTCGCCAGGGTCACCCACGACGGACGGATCGCGAACTGATCGCTGGAACAAGCGTAGGAGGAGGTCGCCCCGAGTTTGATGCGCACTTGCGCACGAGACGCCGCGGTGGCAACCGGACTCATCGTCACGTTCTTGCGCCCGAGATCGGTGGCGGCGAAGCTGGCGGACTGCGCCGCGGTCAGCGCCGTGCCGTTCGGACAGGCCGTGGTCGACGCATCGACAATGTCATAACTCACGGTGCCGACATAGTTGGGATCGATGGTGGAGGAGGTGCTGTTCAACAGCGCCAGGAGATCCACGTTGAACGCCGTGCCGGCCAGCTTGGTGTAAAGGTCGGTCTTTGCGCTGGCGCCCTTTTCGACGGCATCGATGGGAGAACAGGGGGACGAATCGACGGCGACGGTACAGGTTTCGGTGGAGCCGTTGAAGCAGCGCACCGTGCTGTTGTTGGGCGCCGGGCTAATGGCGGTGCCCCCCAAGGTCAGGCTGGTGCCGCTGATCGCGGTGTTGCTCAGCGTCGCCGTGGTCATGCCGCCGCTTATCGTCACGGTGTCGGACGGTGTCCAGCCGGTAGGCGTCAGTTTGAGCGTCACCGTTCCTGGATACAGGGACGTGCAGCCCGAATCCATGCAGGCCTTCACGGTGACGGTCTTCGACTTGCAAACGGAAGCCGAGCCGCTGTATTCGATGCGAATGTGGTCGTAAATACCGCTGCAGAGACGCCCCAGCGTCATGTCCGCCTGCACTTCGTTGGCGGACAACTCGTAGGCGTAGATCTTGGGCTCGTCGATCATGCCGACGAAGGTTCGCTCCGGTATCAGGGTGCAGGCCGGGGTCTTGCAGGCGTTGTAGGAGGCTTGATCGGTGGTGATGTCGCCGCCGACGTACATCGGACAAAGATTGGTCACCAGCGTGCCGGTGGCGTTGGCCGTGGTCTCCGTGTCCAACTGCCCGTTGATGTAGATGCGCTGCCTATGGTTGGTGGCGCCCGAATCGAAGGTAATGGCGACGTGGGTCCATTTGTTCAGCGGAATCGTCTGGGCCGAGTTCAGGATGTAAGCGTTGCCGGCGGACGTGCAGGTGGCCCCCGTCTGAATTTGCCACCACCAATAAAGTTTGCCGGCGGAGTTGATATGGAATTCGTAATTGACGTCGTTGGACAATATCGAATAGAGGTCGCTGTTAGGGTCGTAGCCACTTCCGGACCCGGTCTTGGGCGGATAAGAAGTCGGATAGATCCAGGCGGAGGCCGAAAGCACGTTCTTGAACTGGAAGAATGAATTGTTTGGCGTTCTTATCACTGCGTTGCCGTCAAACTTGCCGGCATTGCAGAAGCCGCCGCCCACCACCGGCAGACTCGGATTTGCGGAGGTGATGACCGGATTCGGCGATACGGCGTTTGTTGTCGTGGTGGTCGACGAAGTCACCGTAACGCGCGTGCCGTGGAGGCCTTGGCTGCCGTCGTCCTTGACTTCGTTGAGCGCCCCATTCCAGGACCCCGCCGCCTCGTCCATACGATAGTGCACGATGCCGCCCGGCAGTGCGACGATGTATGCGCTGGCCGAAGCAGCACCCGGCGAGCTGACGGTGTTGGTGAGCGTTCCCTGCTGCGTCAACTGGACGACCAGGGTCAGCGCCGCGCTTGTGTTCGGCGGCAGATAGGCAATGGTCCAGGTGAGCGTTTGAGGCGCCGCTCCGGATACGGAAATGAGGCCCAGGCTGGCGGCAGCGGAACTGTAGCTCATGCCAGCCGGCAACGCATCGGTCACCACCACGTTGGTCAGGGCTGTGCTGGCATTCGGATTGGTGGCCGTGACGGTAAACGTTACGTAGCTATTGACCGACCCCGACGAGGTGCCGGATGTTTTCCCCAAGACCACGGGGCACGGCGAAGTGGTGAAGCTAACATCGTTGCCGTAGGCCATGCCGCCGCCGTTAGTTGCATCCACCCGGTAGTGATAGAGCGTGCCGCAACCGAGACTCGACAGCGTCGCCGAGACGGCCGCATTCGACGCCGTGGCAACCAACGGGCTCTGCGTGGCGGCAACCGTGCTGCCGTAGCCGGCATCCGGTCCATATTCGAAGAGGACGGTCGTGCTGCCGCCATTGCTGCTGACCGTACCGTTCAAGGTCGCGCCGGTCGTCGATAGTCCCGACGCCGCGTTGGTGGTCACGGTGGGCGGACAGGCCAACGTGGTGAACGTGAGATCGCCGCCGTTGGCCGTACCGGCAACGTTGGCGGCATCCGCACGGAAATGGTATTGGGTGTTGCACGTCAGGCCCGTCACGGCGGCCGACACCACGGTGCCGGACGCATTTGCAGCGAGCGGGCTTTGCGCGGCGGTGGCCGTGCTGCCGTACGCCGTGTTCAGCCCATATTCGAAGGTGGCCGTGGTCACGGCGCCGTTGCTGGTGACGGTGCCGTTGAGCGTCGCCCCGGTGGCCGTCACCGAGGTCGCTGCCGTGGTCGTTACCGTGGCCGGTATGCAGGCCGATGTCGTCAATGAGGTCTCGGCGCCGTTCGTCGTACCGGCGCTGTTGCCCCCTTTGGCGCGGTAGAAATATTTCGTGTTGCACGTCAGCCCGGTCACCGCAATGGGCACGGCGGTGCCGCTCGCATTGGCCGCCAGCACCGTGCCGGTGGTCGTATTGGTGTAGCTGCCCGAACTCGTTCCGTAGTCAAAGCTGACGGTTGTGCTCGCCCCGTTGCTGCTGACGGTCGCGTTCAAGGTCGCCCCGGTCCGGGACAGTCCGGATGCCGCGTTGGTGGTCACGGTGGGCGCGCAGGCCGACGTGGTGAACGTGAGATCGCCGCCGTTGGCCGTACCGGCAACGTTGGAGCCATCTGCGCGGAAGTGGTATTGGGTATTGCACGTCAGGCCCGTCACGGCGACCGACACCACGGTGCCGGATGCATCTGCGGCGAGCGGGCTTTGCGTGGCGGTGGCCGTGCTGCCGTACGCCGTGTTCAGCCCATATTCGAAGGTGGCCGTGGTCACGGCGCCGTTGCTGGTGACGGTGCCGTTGAGCGTCGCCCCGGTGGCCGTCACCGAGGTCGCTGCCGTGGTCGTTACGGTGGCCGGTATGCAGGCCGATGTCGTCAATGAGGTCTCGGCGCCGTTCGTCGTACCGACGCCGTTGACCCCTTTGGCGCGATAGAAATATTTCGTGTTGCACGTCAGCCCCGTCACCGCAATGGACACGGCGGTACCGCTCGCATTGGCCGCCAGCACCGTACCGGTGGTCGTATTGGTGTAACTGCCCGAACTCGTTCCGTAGTCAAAGCTGACGGTTGTGCTCGCCCCGTTGCTGCTGACGGTCGCGTTCAAGGTCGCCCCGGTCGCGGACAGTCCCGTCGCCGCGTTGGTGGTCACGGTGGGGGCCGCTGGAACGATGACGCTATTGGCCAAAGTGTAGGTCGCGCTCTGGTTGCTACTGGAGCAATCGGTGCTGCCTTGAGCGCGGAAATAGGCGTTGTAGATGCCGGGAGCCGCCGGCGCCGTAATGGTGAAAGTTACCGTATTCGTGCTGCCGAAGAGGCCGCCAGAGATTGTCGTCGCCGGGGCAAGGTTGCAGTTCCAGGTTCCGGGAGCGGACGTGCCGACATACCATTGGGTCGAACCCCAACTCGTGAAGCCGGACGTTGTATCGTTGACCGCCGCCGTCATGGTTGCCCCCGCTGCAACGGTGGTTGTCGCTCCTCCATTCAACGTGACCCAATTGATGGTGTTGCTTGCATTGGCTGGTCCGGCGAAGAACGAAACGCCCACGACGAAGCAAGCCATCGCAGCGCCGGCCAATCGGGGAAGACGAGGCCATGCACGGACAAACCGCGCTGTTCTGATGCAGGAGAATAAATTATTCATGGCTTCGCTCCGCCGCACTCATCGATACGCCAATTTCGCTGGACCGGAAGCCTTGGACATTCTGCCTCTCGCGGCACACGATCTTCGCCACCGCCGCAATATCGAGTTGATTCTTGGGGCGATGCTGGACCTCTTGGTCAAACAACGATTCGAATAACTCCACGATTTTCATTTCAGGCTTGTTCTTGTTCCCGAGCCTACCGCGAAAACCACAAGCCCGGCAAGGCAAGACATTACGCGGGCATTCGCCGTTCCGCGTCGCGAGCCTTCGCGTCTTCAGCCGATCCGCCGCGCGCTTTCATGTCGGCATCGCTTGGCAACCGCTCTCCGCGGCAATACGCCTGCCACGCGCGACGAAAGATCGCTTCGATATCGCGGGTGAAGGCCGCGGACTGCCGCAGGGGGCTGGCCGCCATGCGCGGCCGTATTTGGCTTCTCAGCTCGGTCAGGCGGGCAGGATTGTTCGCCAGGGCGACGGCACCGGCGACGAAGGCATCCACACTCGGGAACGCGAGTTCCTCGGCCAACCCGATATTGGCAAGCGCCGAAACGGTCTGTCGCGAAACGACCGTATCGCCGCAAAGGGTGACGACGGGTACGCCCATCCACAAGGCTTCGAGCGTCGTCATGCCGCCATTGAAGGGGAAGGTGTCGAGGGCGATGTCGATGTCGCCATACTCGGCGAACATCTGCCGGTGCGAGGACGCTTCGCGCAGGTCCAGGCGCTCCTTGCCGACGCCCTGCGCGGCGAACCGGGCGGTCAGGCGATCCTTCACGGCGTCCTCGGAAAAAGCGTTTGCCTTGACGACGAGCCGGCTTCCGGGAACGGCCTTGAGAATACGCGCCCAGGCGGAGACGACCGCGTCGTTCATTTTTGGCAGGCGATTGAAGGAGCCGAAGGTGACGATTCCCGTCTTGCCGCACGGAGGCTCGCCCGGCTCCGGTGCGTATTCGGGCGGACCGTAGCAGAAGCGCGTATGCGGCAGGTAAATGGGGGTCTCGGAAAACAGCTGTCCGCCGCCGGGCGGCGTCGTGTAGGGGTCGGTGATAAAGTAGTCGATGGACGTCATCCCGGTCGAATGGAAGTAGCCGATCCATTCGAACTGCACCGGTGCGGGCCGGCGGGCGAAGGTCAGCAGGCGATGGAGGGCGGTATGGCCCGACAGGTCGACCAGGATGTCGATTTCGGCCTTGCGGATGAGCGCGGCGACTTCCTCGTCGCTGAGGAAGAAAATGTCTTCCCAGTGGTCCGCCGCCTGCCGCAAGTCCGGCATGACATCCGATTCGTTGACGGCCATGGAAAAGCAGTGGATTTCGAACTGGGCGGCATCATGATGGCGCAGGATGTCGCGCAGCAGGAAGCCGACCGGATGCTGGACGAAGTCGCCGGAAACATAGCCGATGCGCAGCTTGCGCCCGGGATCGCGGTCGCGGCCGGCGAAATCGCCGACTGCGCTTTGCAGCGGCGCCTCGAAGTGCTGCGCCCAGTCGAGATGACGCTGAAAGACTTCCTCCCGCCCGAACCGCGACTGGTTGTTGAGTTCGAAGAGGATGTTCGAAAACATGCCGGCCTGCTGACCGTCGAGTTGGACGACCTTCTCGTACAGCGGCAGCGCCGCCGCCGAATCGCCGCTCGAACTGAGACAGGAGCCGAGCGTAACCATGGCCATGATGCTGTCCGGTTGATCCTCGAGAATGCGGCGGCAGAGCTCCTCCGCTTCAGTCAGATGGCCGGCGGCCTGGTGCGCCGCGGCGAGCATGCCGAGACCCTGCATGGATTCGCCGCGTTCCTTGATCTGCCGCTTGAGGTAGCCGATGACGTTGGCCAGCTCATCGCGGGAACCCAACAGCGTCGCCAGATTGAAGCGCGCCTCGGCGTAGTCGGGGCGCAGTTCCAGCGCCTTCTTGTACTGCACCATGCCTTGCTTGGCCTTGCCGGTGTGGACCAGCACGTTGCCCAGATTGAGATAACCCTCGGGCCGGCCGGGCTCGTCGGCAATCAGTTTCTCCGCAGCTTCGCGCGCATCGTCGAAACGTGCCAATTCGAACAAGGCCGCAATCTTGTTCAGCCTCGCTTCGAAGAACCCGGGATTGCGGACCAGCGCCCTGTCGAACCACTCGAGCGCTTCCTCGTGTCGCTTCTCGACGATGCAGCATTCGCCGAGATTGCTCAGCGCCTGCAGGTAATCCGGCCTGAGCGCCAAGGCACGCAGATTGGCACGCCGCGCGTCGTCAAGGCGCGCGCCGTAGCGGTATGCCGCGCCGAGGCTGCACCAGAGCCCCGCATCCGCCGGCCTTGCCGCCGTGGCCGCCTCGAGTTGCGCGATGGCGACATCGGCCTCGCCGCGCGACAGCGCCCGCAGGGCCAGCGCATGCATCGCGTCGACATCGCCCACGCCGGCGACCCGCGTATCGAACACGTCGGCCACAGCGGCGAGTCCGCGCTTGTCGAGCCAGCGCGCGACCCAGCGCATCACGCGCCCTTGCAGCACCATCGCTTCAGCAGCCAGGGAGCGAATAGTCGCCCGCCAGGACGGCCATTTCGTCGGCCGTGCGGCGCGACTTGCTGGCCAAGACCCAAAGATCGAAGCCTGGCGCGCGCCTGACGCCGTGAATCGACTCGAAGCCCGCCGCGCGCATCGCCGCCGTCAGGGTCGAGAGCGTGAAGCCGCAATGATGCGACATCCACTCCGGGTTCTCCTCGACGAACGGACGGTAGCTGTAGACGATGTCGAACGGCGTGATCGGCCCGGCCTGCGACACGTAGGCCGTTTCGAACAGGCGATCCTCGGCGATCATCTGGGCGGCCGCCTGCAAGTCGGGGCAGGTGATGACGGCAAAGCCGTCGTCGGCCAGCACGCGGCGGAATTCGGTCAGCGCCCGCGGAACGTCGTGCCAATAGAGATGCTCGACGCCATGGGACGAGAAGATGGCGTCGGCGAAGGCATCGGGAACGGCGGCCATGTCGGTCATGGTGCCGACGATATCCGGCAGTACGCGGGCGTCGGCGTCGAGCCGGATTTCATGCCATTCGAGTTCCGGCCGGCGAAACCCGGGCACCGGAATCTGTTCGATGGTGGCGTAGCCGCAGCCGACATGCAGCAGCACGCGCTTGCCATCGAGGGAGGCCTTCTGGCCCGTGCCCGGCGTCGGCGCCGCGGCGGTCAGGCCGTGGCGCTGGCGAAAACGCTGCAACCACGCTTGGGCGGCGTGCGCCACCCAGTCACGCCAAGAGCTCATGCGCGGCCGGAAAATGAATTCAGCACCAGCATGAACACCACCTTGCGCACGACGTCGGCCGGAAACCCCGCCGCCATCAGCCGTTGCTGCAGCAGGTAGGCGGCGCGCGCCCGCCCGATCACGCCGAGGGCGTAACGGCTGCGAATCTCCCTGGCGCGCTCGTGGAACTTCGCCAGCGCACCGAGCCACCCGTCTTCGCTCAACCGCTTCTTGCCGGCCGGCACCGAAAGGAAGAAAGCTTCTTCCAACGCGACGGCCGCATCAGTTACCTTGCCCACGTCACCCCCTGAAATAAGAAGGCGCCGCTGGTTGCCCAACGGCGCCGCGGCGACTCATGGCTATCGTTCAGCCCGTGCAGACGATCGTCGCAACTGCGGAATTCGCGGTAGTCCCGCCTTGGGCGGTGGCGTAGATGATCGTGGCGGGAACGGTCGATCCCGCCGAATTCGTCGGGCAGTTGCTGTCGGTTCCGATCGAAAACTTGGTGCCATCCCAGCCCGCCATGCCTGCGGCCAGAGATGCTCCCGGATTGGTCCCGCTCAACCTGACCACGCCAGTTCCAGTCGCACCCCGGATGATGGCCGCCGAATAATTCATCGAGGCATAAGAGGAAAGAGCGCTCGCCGCGCCTTGAACCGCCGAGGTCCGGGCATCACCTGCCAAATCGACAAATCTGGGCAACGCGGTTGCGGCAAGAATGCCGAGAATAACGATCACAACAACCAGTTCAATCAGCGTAAAGCCCTTTTCTTTCATTGTTGCCTCCTGATAGCAAGTAAGCTAGACATGTTCGTGGTCGAACGCCAACCGATCTTCCTCGGTGCCCAGTCTAACATCATTAGAATTCTACCGTTAAAATCGGGGAATATGTTTCGGCGAAACGTCCGCGCCACGGGCCGGTGCCGGCCGGTCGACGCGGGCGGCGAGTCATTTCCAGTCCTTTCCTGCGGCGGGCTGCAACATTGCAGTTACTTCTTTACCGCCACCTTGCCGAGATCCCACAGCGGCAGGAATATCCCAAGGGCGAGAACCAGAACCATGGCCCCCAGCATGGTGATCATGATGGGCTCGATCTGCTGGGCCAGGGTCTTGAGTTCGTATTCGACTTCGCTCTGGTACAGGCCGGCGACTTCTTCCATCATTTCGTCCAGTGACCCTGATTCCTCGCCGACGGCAATCATTTGCAGGACGATGGGAGTGAAGGCCCCGGTGGCGATAGCCGCGCGCAGGACCGATTCGCCACGCTCGATAGTGTCGCGCATGCGCTCGATTCTTTCCGCCAGGTAGGCGTTGTCGACCGTCTCCGCCACCGTGGTCATGGCCTGGATGACGGGAACGCCGGAGCGCGACGCCAGAGCGAAGCTGCGCGCAAATCGAGCCAGGGTCGCCTTGCGCACGATCTTGCCGGCGATCGGAATTTGCAGCTTCCAGCGGTCCCAGGTGTAACGGCCGGCGGCGGTGGCAATCCAACTGCGGAAGGCAAAGACGAGCGCTCCTAACGCTCCGGCGATAACGTACCACCAGTTCACCATGAAGTTCGACGTGCCGATCAGGATGCGCGTCAACAGCGGCAGCTCCGCATGCATGCCCTCGAAGACCTTGGCAAACGCCGGAATCACCATGACGTTGACGACACCCATGGCAATCACCATGGCGATCACGACGAAGCTCGGGTAGCGCAGCGCCGATTTCACTTGCTCGCGCATGAAGCGTTCGAATTCCATGTGTTCGAACAGTCGCAAGAAGACGTCTTCGAGGCGGCCGGTCATTTCGCCGACTTGCACCATGGCAAGGTAGAAGGCCGTAAAAACCTTGGGGTGCCGCGCCATCGCCAGGGAAAGTTCGCGCCCCGAGTCGAGGCTGTCGCGCAACTGGCCGAGCATGGCCTTCATCGTCTTGTTGACGCAGGATTCCTGCAAGCCCACCAGCGCCCGCATGATCGGCAAGCCGGCCTTGAGCAGGGTATAGAGCTGGCGTGTGAACAACAGGATGTCGATGTGCTCGATCTTCTCGGCGAAAAAGTCGAACTTGGCGCCGCTGCCTTCCTTCTTCTTCAGCGCGCTGGCCGGCGCGGCCTTGATCTCCAGCGGCGTGACGCCGCTGCCGAGCAGGCTGCCGGCGACTTCGCCGGCCGTCGCGCCCTCGAGCACGCCCTGGACCACTTCGCCCACGCCGTTACGTCCGCGATACGAGAAGGCCGCCAACGGTTACTCCCCCAACTGGCTGGAAATGTGCATCGCCTCATCCACCGTGGTGCGGCCCGTCACCACCAGGCGCACGGCGTCGCGGCGCAGGGTGTTGCCGGCCATTTGCTCGCGGCCGACGCGGATGAAGTCGTTGGGGTCGCCGTGGTTGGCGGCTTCGGCCAGGGCGTTCGACATTTCGATGAACTCGTAGACGCCCTGGCGCCCGGTGTAGCCGGTGTTGGCGCAGTGCGCGCAGCCGACGCCCTGGCGGTACTTGAAGGCATCGACGCGTTCGCCGAGTTCATACTTGAGCCATTCGCGCTCGTGCGGCGTCAGCTCATGGGGCGCGGCGCAGTTTTCGCAGATCACGCGCACCAGCCGCTGGGCGAGCACCATCTGGATCGACATCGCCACCATGAAGCGCGGCACGCCCATGTCGAGCAGGCGGATCGGCGTCGTCAGGGCGTCGTTGGTGTGCAGCGTGGACAGCACCAGGTGGCCGGTCATGGCGGCGCGCATGCCGATCTCGGCGGTTTCCTGGTCGCGCATTTCGCCGACGAGGATGATGTCCGGGTCCTGGCGCAACGCCGTGCGCAGCACGCGCGAAAAAGTCAGGTCGATCTTCTCTTGCACCTGCACCTGGTTGATGCCGGCGAGGCGGTACTCGACCGGGTCCTCGACGGTGATGATCTTCTTTTCCGGCGAGTTGAGTTCGTTCAGCGCCGCGTAGAGCGTGGTGGTCTTGCCGGAGCCGGTCGGGCCGGTCACCAGCACAATGCCCGACGGCCGCGAGATGGCGTGGCGGAAGCGCTCCAGCACAGGCGGCGGCATGTACAGCTTGTCGAGCTGCAGCAGGCCCGTGTTCTGCGCCAGCAGACGCATCACCACCGATTCGCCGTACTGGGTCGGCATGGTCGAGATGCGCACATCGACGCTCGATCCGCGCAGCTTGATGTTGAAGCGGCCGTCCTGCGGCAGGCGCTTTTCCGAAATGTCGAGGCCCGAGGTGATCTTCAGGCGCAGCACCAGGGCCGATGAAATCTTGGCGTCGGCCTCGGTCTGGACATGCAGCACGCCGTCGATGCGGAAGCGGATGACCAGCGTCTTTTCCTGCGGCTCGATGTGGATGTCCGACGCATGCGTTCGCACCGCTTCCTCGAACACCGACTGCAGCAGCTTGACGACCGGCGCATCTTCGGCGCCCGCGCCCAGCCCGAGCATGGCGCCGAAGTCGCTGGGAATGTCGCCCATCTCCTGCGTCAGTTCCCGCGCCAGGCCGGAGATTTCCTCGGTGCGCCGATAGACGCGGTCCAGCAGCGGCAGCAACTGGGCTTCGGTGATGACGGCGACTTCGATGTCGCGCTTGACCAGGCGCGCGACTTCGTCGTAGGTTTCGAGGTTGGCGGGATCGGTGAAGCCGACGCGCAACAGGCCCTTGCGTTCCTCGAGGACCAGCGCGCGGAAACGGCGCGCCTGGGCTTCGGGGATCAGCTTGATGAGTTCCGGCTTGGGCTGGAAGCCGCGCAAGTCGACGAATTCGACACGCAACTGGCGGGCAAGCGCCCTGGCGATGCCGTCCTCCGTCACGTAGCCGCTGTCGACGAAGATGCGGCCGAGCTTGCGGCCGCTGCGCTTCTGTTCGGCGAGCGCCAGTTTGAGCTGCTCTTCGGTGAGCAGCCCTTGTTGGATCAGCAGGTCGCCAAGGCGGATCCGTTCTGGCGCGCGGGCCATCCGTCACTCCATCAAAGGGAAAAATCCGGCAAGCAGCCTCGCCGATCGACCATTATCGCCGACATCGAGGCACACTAACGCACTAACAGGCATCCTTCCCTTCCTATGTTCCACGTCGTCCTCTATCAGCCCGAAATCCCGCCCAATACCGGCAACGTCGTGCGCCTCTGCGCCAACGCCGGCGCCACGCTGCACCTGGTGAAGCCGCTCGGCTTCAATCTGTCCTCCCCGGCGCTCAAGCGCGCCGGAATGGATTATGCCGAATTTGCCGCAGTCGTCACCCATGAGACCTGGGAGGACTGCCGCGCCTTCCTGGCCGGCCGGCGCCTGTTCGCGCTGACGACCAAAGGCGGCGGCCGCCACGCCGCCCAGCGCTACGAACCCGGCGACGTCTTCGTCTTCGGTCCCGAGTCGCGCGGGCTGCCCGACGAAGTGCTGGCCGCCATGCCGCCGGAACGCCGCATCCGCCTGCCGATGATGGCGGGCAATCGCAGCATCAACCTGTCGAACGCCGTGGCCATCACCGTGTATGAGGCGTGGCGGCAGTGCGGCTACGCGCAAGGCGTTTGACGCGCGGCTATTCCGCCTTGGTGTCGCGGTTCATCAGGCGGTCGACGACTTCCGCCGGGGCGATGCGGCCTTCGAGCACGTCGCTGACCGCGGCGGTGATCGGCATGTCGATGCCGAGCGCGGCGGCGCGGCGCGCGACCTCGCGCGTCGTCGGCACGCCTTCGGCGACGTGGCCGAGTTCGCGCGTGATGGTATCGAGCGGCTTGCCGGCGGCCAGCGCCAGGCCGACGCGACGGTTGCGCGAGAGGTCGCCGGTGCAGGTGAGGATCAGGTCGCCCAGGCCGGCGAGTCCCATGAAAGTTTCGCGCTTGGCGCCGAGCGCCATGCCGAAGCGCGTGATCTCGGCCAGCCCGCGCGTCAGCAGCGCGGCGCGGGCGTTGAGCCCCAGTCCGAGGCCGTCGCAGATGCCGGTGGCGATGGCCAGCACGTTCTTGACGGCACCGCCGACTTCGGCGCCGACGAGGTCGTCGTTGGCGTAGATGCGCAGGCGCGGGCCGTGGAGCTGCTCGGCCCAGGCGCGGGCGAAGGCGGCGTCGCGGGAAGCCAGCGTGATGGCGGTGGGCTGGCCGTTCGCCACTTCCTCGGCGAAACTGGGACCGGTGAGCACGCCGCAGCGCGCCGCGTGCAGGGTGGCGTCGACGACCTGGTGCGGCAGCAGGCCGCTGTCGGCCTCGAGGCCTTTGCAGACCCAGACGAAGGGCAGGCCCGGCGCATGGCGGCCGAGCGCCTGGAGCGTCGGGCGCAGGCCGGCGACCGGCGTGGCGATGACGGCGAAATCGGCGCCGCGCAAGGCGTCCGGAATGTCGGCCGCAATGGCGATGTCCGCCGGCAGCGCGTGGCCGGGCAGGAAGCGCTTGTTCTCGCCATCGGCAAGCATCGCCGCGGCGTGATCGGCTTCCAGCGTCCACAACGCAATGGCATGGCGCGGCGCGAAGGCCAGCGCCAATGCCGTCCCCCAGGCGCCGGCGCCGAGCACGGTGATGCGCATTACATTCCCCAGACTTGCGCGGCTTTGACGAAGCCGCTCTGGCCGTCGCGATGCTTGACGTGCGCCCAGCCCAGCGGGCCGGGCTCCAGCCATTCGAGCACGACGTCCTTCGCCGCCTCGAACACCAGCGGCGACTTCTCGTCGGCCTGCGCGTGCACTTCGGCGCGCTCGACTTTCACCATCACGGTGCGGGCCTGGCTGAGATTGCGCTTCTCCATCCAGGCGAGATTGCCCTTGGCGTCGCGCACCTTGACCCAGGCGTCGAGCGTCACCACGGCCTCGACGGGCGTGCCGGCAGCGATCGCGAACAGCGCATGGGCCTTCTGCGAGGGCGCGTCGTACATCGCCGAAGGCTCGGCCACCGACAGGTAATCGAGCGCCCAGGCGGGAACGCTCAGGGCCGCACCGAAGCCGAGGGCGGCGAGAATCGCGAGCCGGCGCATGGCCTACTGGAGCTGGATCGGGCTTTCGCTGCCGCCGCCCGACTGGGCCTGCTGTTCCAGGCGCTGGCGGTAGACGTTCTCGAAATTCACCGGCGCCAGCAGCACCGGCGGGAAGCCGGCACGGCCCACCGCAGCGGCGACCACTTCGCGGGCGAAGGGGAACAGGATGTTGGGGCAGGCGACGGCGACGATGGGCTCGAGCTCGTGCTCCGGCACGTTGCGGATCTGGAACAGGCCGGCCTGCGCCGCCTCGACGAGGAACAGCGTCTTTTCGCCGACCTTGGCGGACACGGTCACGGTGAGGACGACGTCGAAAATGCCCTCGCCGACGCCAGTGCCCGTGGTCGACAGCTGCACCTCGATTTCGGGCGCTTCGCGTTCGAGAAAGCACTGCGGCGAGTTGGGAACCTCAAGGGAAAAATCCTTGACGTAGAGTTTCTCAATGCTGAAAACGGGTTGCTGTGCGGCTTCGGTCATGATGTCTCGCAATCGGGAAAAACGTATTTAACCACGGCACGCGCCTAGCCGCCGGCCAGCAGCGGATCGAGCCGGCCCTGGCGTTCGAGTTCGTGCAAGTCGTCGCAGCCGCCGACGTGCGTCGCGCCGATGAAGATCTGCGGCACCGTGCGCATGCCGTTCGATTTGGCCAGCATCTCGCCGCGCCGTTCCGGCTCCAGATCGATGCGAATCTTCTCGATCTCCGTCACCCCCTTGCGGCGCAACAGCTGCTCGGCGCGAACGCAATAGGGGCAGACGGCCGTCGCGTACATCACCACTTTGGACATGCGACCTCCGCTCTCAGTGCTTGGTTGTGACAGGCAGGCCGGCTTCGGACCAGGCGCCGATGCCGCCGGCCAGATTGTAGACGCGCTGGAAGCCGGCCTTGCGCAAGACGCCGCAGGCCGACGACGAGCGGTTGCCGCTGGCGCAGCAGACGACGATCGGCTTTTCCTTGAGCTTCTCGAGCTCGGACAGACGCCCCGCCAGCTGGCCGAGCGCGATGTGGCGCGCATTGGGAATGTGGCCCGCCGACCATTCGTTGATTTCACGCACGTCGAGCACGACGCCGTCCTCGCGATTGATCAGGGTGGTCGCTTCCGTCACCGACACGCCGGCGGCGCCGGCGCCGCGCAGCATCGGAAAAATCAGCATGCCGCCGCTGACGATGGCCAGCATGACCCAGGTGATGTTTTGCTGAATGAACTCCATGTACGCTTTCTCTCTCTTCCTCTAGGAACGCGGCACGCCGCAAAAAACCTCGCGCATCAGCGCCACCAGTTGCAAGGTGCGCGTGTCGGCAACGCGGTAAAAGACGCGGTTGGCATCCTTGCGCGTTTGCAGCACGCCCTTGTCGCGCAAGATGGCAAGGTGCTGGGAAATGTTGCTCTGCGAGGTGCCGACCGCCTCGACGATGTCTTGCACGCACACTTCCTGCCCGCCGACGACGCAGAGTATCTTCAGGCGCAGCGGGTGCGAAATCGCCTTCAGCGCCCGCGCGGCCGTCTCGATGTGCTCCTTGTGGTCCACCAAATCCAGGATGGTGCTGTTCATGGGGGCTCCGGCGATAAATTCCGAATATTATAGAATACTGCTTTCCCGCCTCACCGTATGGATCCGCCTTATTATTCGGCGATTACCCTTCATCTGCGCGAGCGTCCCATGTACAAGATCGTCCTCCTTCGCCACGGCGAATCCACCTGGAACCAGGAAAACCGCTTCACCGGCTGGACCGATGTCGACCTCACCGAAAAGGGCCAGGCCGAGGCCGTCGCCGCGGGCCGACTGCTGAAGAAGGAGGGCTACCGCTTCGACGTCGCCTTCACGTCGGTGTTGAAGCGCGCCAACAAGACGCTCAACGTCGTGCTCGAGGAAATGGACCAGTTGTGGATTCCGGTGCAGCATTCCTGGCGCCTGAACGAACGCCACTACGGCGCCCTGCAAGGCCTCAACAAGGCCGAGACGGCGGCAAAGTACGGCGACGCCCAGGTCAAGGTCTGGCGCCGCGCCTACGATACGCCGCCGCCGCCGCTGCCCGACGGCGACCCGCGCATCGAGGCCGACGACCCGCGCTACGCCGACATGGCGCCCGGCGAGTTCCCGCGCACCGAATGCCTGAAGGACACCGTCGCGCGCTTCGTGCCCTACTGGCTCGGCACCATCGCGCCGACGGTGAAGTCGGGCAAGCGCGTCATCATCGCCGCCCACGGCAACAGCCTGCGCGCCTTGATCAAGTATCTCGACCACGTCTCGGACGCCGACATCGTCGAACTCAACATCCCCACGGCCCAGCCGCTCGTCTATGAGCTGGACGCCGACCTGAAGCCGATCAAGCACTACTACCTCGGCGACGCCGAGGCCATCCAGAAGGCGATGGAAGCGGTTGCCAATCAGGGGAAAGCCAAAGCTTGAGTTTCGCCGCACAGGACGCGAAGGACGCAAAGGAAAGCCAGGGAACTTCCTTTGCGGCCTTCGCGGTCGGCTTGCTCTTGCTGGGCTTTTCGCTGGCGGTGGCCGCCGCACCGGTTGCGGAGAAGCAGGCCGAGCTCAAGGACTTGCACAGCCGCATCGACGCGCTGCGCCGCGACCTCGCCAGGAGCGAGGAATCCAAGGCCTATGCCGCCGACCAGCTGCGCGAGACCGAATCGACGATTTCGGACGCCAACCGCCGCCTGCACGAACTCGGCGCCGCGCGCAGCGACACGCAGGCCGAACTCGCCGACCTCGAACAGCAGAACCAGCGTCTCTTGCACCAGACCGAAACGCAGCAGAACCAGCTCGCCAAGCTGATGTTCCGCCACTACCTGCGTTTTGAGCCCGATGCGCTGCAGCTGGTGATTGCCGGCCGCGACCCCAATCAGGCGGCGCGCGACTACCACTTCCTCACCCTGCTGTCGCACGCCAAGGCCGACCTCATCGGCGACCTGCGCGCGGCGGCGGCGGAGAAAAGCCGCCTCGCCGCCGCGGCGCGCGCCAAAGGCGCGGAGCTCGCCGCGATCGAGCAGCAGCAGCAGCAGGAGCGCGCCGCGCTGGTCGCCCAGCGCGCGCAGCGCCAGGCGATGCTGCTCAAGGTCGCCGGCCGCATCAAGACCCAGCGCCGCGAAATCGATACCATGAAGCGCGACGAGCAGCGCCTGGGCCGGCTCATCGAAGGCCTCGCCAGGCTCGCCGCCGCCAGGCCCCATGCCAAGGTCAAGTCCGCCGGCTCCGGCGCCCCGCCCGTCGTACGCAACGAGCATATTCCCGACCCGGCCAGCGCCGGCGGCGCCTTCGCGGCGCTGAAGGGCAAGCTGCACCTGCCGGTAAAAGGCGACATCGCCGGCCGCTTCGGCGCCCAGCGCGCCGAAGGCGGCGCGACCTGGAAAGGCTTGTTCATCCGCGCCGCCGAAGGCACCGAAGTGCATGCCGTGGCGCCCGGCAGCGTGGTCTTTTCCGACTGGCTGCGCGGCTTCGGCAACCTCATGATCGTCGACCACGGCGACGGCTTCCTGTCCGTCTATGGCAACAACGAATCGCTGCTCCTGCAGGCCGGCGAAACCGTGAAAAGCGGCGAGGTCATTGCGACCGTCGGCAACAGCGGTGGCAACCCGGAATCGGGTTTATACTTTGAACTCAGGCACCAAGGACAGGCCTTCGATCCACTGCGGTGGGCAAGCCTGCGTTAGCCCAGCCCCGGAGATTCCATGCGCAGCAAATTTCAGCAGGTCGGCCTCGTCTTTATTGGCCTTGTCGCCGGCATACTCGTCAGCCTCAACTTCTCCGCCAGCGCGCAAAAGGATGCGCAGAATCCGCTGCCGGTCGAAGAACTGCGCTCCTTCGCCGACGTCTTCAGCGCCATCAAGCAAGGCTACGTCGAGCCCATCGACGACAAGAAGCTGATCACCTATGCCATCTCCGGCATGCTCTCCAACCTCGACCCGCACTCGGCCTACCTCGACAACGAAGCCTTCAAGGAACTCCAGGTCAGCACGCAGGGCGAATTCGGCGGGCTGGGCATCGAAGTCGGCATGGAAGACGGCTTCGTCAAGGTGGTGGCGCCGATCGAGGACACGCCGGCCGACCGCGCCGGCGTCAAGTCCGGCGACCTCATCATCAAGCTCGACGAAACGCCAGTGAAGGGCATGACGCTCAATGACGCCGTCAAGCGCATGCGCGGCAAGCCGAAGACCTCGATCAAGCTCACCATCGTGCGCAAGGGCGAGACCAAGCCGCTCGAGATCACCGTCATGCGCGACAAGATCAAGGTGCAGAGCGTCAAGTCGAAAATGATCGAGCCCGGCTACGGCTACCTGCGCATCACCCAGTTCCAGGAAGAAACCGTCGCCGACGTCGCCAAGCATCTCGACAAGCTCTTCCACCCGGCGGAAGCGAAAACGAACGGCAAGGACAAGGCCGAGGCCAAGCCGGAAGAACTCAAGGGCCTCGTGCTCGACTTGCGCAACGACCCGGGCGGCCTGCTGCACAGCGCCATCGGCGTCTCCGCCGCCTTCCTGCCGGCGAAGGCGCTGGTAGTGTCCACCGACGGCCGCACCGAGGATGCCAAGCGCAAGTACCTCGCCAGCACCGAAGACTATCTGCGCGGCCAGAAGGACGACCTCCTCAAGAACCTGCCGGCGGCGGCGAAGACGGTGCCGCTGGTGGTGCTGGTCAACGGCGGTTCGGCGTCGGCCTCCGAGATCGTCGCCGGCGCCTTGCAGGACCACCAGCGCGCCATCATCATGGGCACGCAGACGTTCGGCAAGGGCTCGGTGCAGACCATCCTGCCGCTGCCCAACAACACCGCGATCAAGCTCACCACGGCGCGCTACTACACGCCGAGCGGCCGCTCGATCCAGGCCAAGGGCATCGTTCCCGACGTCATCGTCGAAGAGTCGGCCAACGGCGACACGCGCGAGCGCGTCCGCGAGGCCGACCTCGAGCGCCATCTCGACAACGACAAGGAACAGTTGCCCGCCAAGGACGACAAGGCAACCGCCAAGCCGCCGCATGCCAAGAACGGCAAGGGCAAGGGCGCCGGCGGCAAGGACGACGAGGAAGACGCGCCCAAGGCCCCGGCCTTCGAGGTCGCCGGCAAGAACGATTACCAGCTCGGCCAAGCCATGAATCTGCTCAAGGCCTGGCAGATCATCAAACACTGAGGGCTCATTCGTGGATGTCGAACGCGCGCGGCTGATGCGGGACAAGGAACGGGGGCTGCACCGCCCCCATGCATTGGCTCCCCAGGCCGGCACGCGCAAGCACCGCGAACTGCGTTTCAACAAGCTGCGGGTCTGGCAGGTCGACCAGGCCAAGGCGCTGCTGGAAAGCCTTGAACATCTCGACGTCGCGCCGGGCATGCTGCCCAACAGCCTTGCCGTCTGGTACGACATCACCGACTACACGATGGAAGGCCTCGAAGCGGCGCTGATCGCGCAGGGCTTCCACCTCGAGAACACGCTCTACTGCAAGATGATTCGCGCGCTGGTCTATTTCTGCGAAGAAACGCAGCTGCGCAACATGCGCCAGCCCGAGCGGCTGCTCAAGAAGTCGAACGAAATCTACTCCAAGGCCTGGGAACACCACGCCCACGGCGACCACGACGACACGCCGCCGGAACTGCGGCAAGACCGCTAGCCTGAGCGTCTTGGACGACCATCAACTCCTGCGCTACAGCCGTCATATCCTGCTGCCGGAAATCGGCGTCGAAGGGCAGGAAAAGCTGCTGGCGGCACGCGCACTGATCGTCGGTGCCGGCGGTCTCGGATCTCCCGCCGCCTACTACCTGGCTTCGGCCGGCGTCGGCACCGTGGTGCTGGCCGACGGCGACACCGTCGATCTGACCAACCTGCAGCGCCAGATCCTCCATTCGACCGCCGCCATCGGCTGGCGCAAGGCCGAATCCGGCGCCCGCACGCTGGCCGCCATCAACCCCGAATGCCAGGTCGTCGCCGTCACCGAGCGGCTCGCCGGCGCCGCGCTGGACGCCCAGGTCGCGGCTTGCGACGTCGTCCTCGATTGCTGCGACAACTTCGCCACGCGCCACGCCGTGAACCGCGCCTGCGTGCGCCACCGCGTGCCGCTGGTGTCCGGCGCGGCGATCCGCTTCGACGGCCAGGTCGCCGTCTTCGATTCGCGCCGCGACGACGCTCCCTGCTATCACTGCCTCTTCCCCGAAAGCCAGGACGTCGAGGAAATGCGCTGCGCCATCATGGGCGTCTTCGCGCCGCTCACCGGCATCGTCGGCACGGTGCAGGCCGCCGAGGCGCTGAAGGTGCTGATCGGCTGCGGCGAAACGCTCGCCGGGCGCCTGCTGCTGCTCGACGGCCTCGCCATGGAATGGCGCTCGATCACGGTGCCGCGCGATCCGGACTGCGCCGTCTGCGGGCGCGACGGCCGCTAGATCACTTTGCGGTGCCGTAGGCGTCCCGGCGCGTGGGCGATGGCGACGGAGAAAATCAGGAAGCCCCAGAAGGCCGCGGCGCCAAAGACAGCGAAGGCCGCCAGCAGCGCCAGCAGCGCCGCTTTCAGCAGCACCGCCAGGCCGCTCGCCTGCCTGAAGTAGGCGCGGTTGGCATAGGCATCGAGCAGCGCGATGCCGGCGCCGCAGGCCACCAGCAGGAAGAGGAAGGCGCCGCTCGGCATGCGGCCGAGAAGCACCGCCGCACCGACGCCGACGACGCCCGCGACATGGCCGATGCGCAGCACGGCGATCAGCGCGACGCGCCCGGGGAAATCGCGGAAATTGCCATTCCGCATGGGCTTACGGATTCTTGAAGCGCGCCCGCAGCCGCTGGTCGCGACCGACCCGGCGGCTATCGAAGATCTCCAGTTCGCGCCGCTCGGAGAGCACCTTCAGCTCAGGCAGCACGGCCATGCTGAGCGCCTTGTCGCCGAGCAGGATCGGCGCCTGGTAGAGCAGCAGCTCGTCGACGCGGCCGGCGCGGATCAGCGCCCCGTTGAGCACGGCGCCGGCCTCGACCATGACCTCGTTCACGCCGCGCCGCCCGAGTTCGAGCAGCATGCCGGCGAGATCGACCCGGCCGGTGCCGTCGGGCAGGCAGATCACCTCGGCGCCCTTGTCGCGCAGCGCCGTCGCGCGAATCTCGTCGTCGGTGGAACAGAACACCAGCGTATTGCCGCCGGCGAGAACGCGCGCATCGAGCCGCAGTTCCAGCCAGCCGTCGAGGACGACCCGCATCGGCTGGCGCGGCGTGTCGACGTCGCGCACGGTCAGGCTCGGGTCGTCGTCGCGCACCGTGCCGATGCCGGTCAGCAGCGCGCACGAGCGGGCGCGGAAGGCGTGGGCGTCGCGGCGCGCATCCGGCCCGGTGATCCATTGCGAGGTGCCGTTGGCCAGCGCCGTGCGGCCGTCGAGGCTCATCGCGGCTTTCAGCATCACCCAGGGCCGCCCGCGCGTCATGCGCGAAACGAAGCCGACGTTGAGGTCCGTCGCTGCGGCCGCCATCAGGCCGCAGTCGGTGGCGATGCCGGCAGCCGCGAGGCGCGCCATGCCCTGGCCGGCGACGCGCGGGTTGGGGTCCTGCATGGCGGCGACGACGCGCACCACGCCGGCGGCGATCAGCGCCTCGGTGCACGGCGGCGTGCGGCCGTGGTGGTTGCACGGCTCGAGACTGACGTAGGCCGTGGCGCCGCGCGCCAGCGCGCCTGCCGCCTGCAGCGCATGGATCTCGGCGTGCGGGCCGCCGGCCTTCTCGTGCCAGCCTTCGCCGACGATCGCGCCGTCGCGCACGAGCACGCAGCCGACGCGCGGATTGGGCGTGGTCGTGAACAATCCGCGCGCCGCCAGCTGCAGCGCGCGGGCCATGAACTCATGATCGGCGGCGGTGAATTTCATGCGGCTCGGGGGCGGCGAACCCGCGGTTTCTTGACCTCGCGGATGGCGTCGGAGAACTCGTCGAGATCTTCGAAGTTGCGATAGACGGAAGCGAAGCGGATGTAGGCGACCTTGTCGAGCTTCTTCAGCTCGCGGATCACCAGTTCGCCGATGCGGTCGGAGGCGACCTCGCGCTCGGCCATCTGCACCAGCTTTTCCTCGATGCGGTCGATGGCGGTATCGAGGCTTTCGGTGGTCACCGGGCGCTTGCGCAGCGCCAGCATCATGCTCGACTTGAGCTTGTCGCGGTCGTATTCGGTGCGGCTGCCGTTCTTCTTCACCACCAGCGGCAGCTGCAATTCGACGCGCTCGTAGGTGGTGAAGCGCTTGTCGCAGGCGAGGCAGCGGCGACGGCGGCGCACCGTGTCGCCGTCTTCGTTCTCGCGGGTGTCCACTACCTGCGTATTCGGATCAGCACAGTAGGGACACTTCATGGCTTTGGCTTACGCGCCGTAGACCGGGAACTTCTTGCACAGCTCGGCCACCTTGCCGCGGACTTTCTCGAGCGCCGCCTCGTCCGTCGGCGCGTCGAGCACGTCGGCGGTCAGGTTGGCGACCTTCTCGGCCTCGATCTCGGTGAAGCCGCGCGTGGTCATCGCCGGCGTGCCGATGCGCACGCCCGAGGTGACGAACGGCTTCTGCGGGTCGTTGGGGATGGCGTTCTTGTTGACCGTGATGTGGGCGCGGCCCAGGGCGGCCTCGGCATCCTTGCCGGTGATGTTCTTGGCGCGCAGGTCGACGAGGAAGACGTGCGATTCGGTGCGGCCGGAGACGATGCGCAGGCCGCGGTTCTGCAGCACCTTGACCATCACCTGGGCGTTCTCGACGACCTGTTCCTGGTAGGCGCGGAACTCGGGGCTCATGGCCTCCTTGAAGGCCACCGCCTTGGCGGCAATGACGTGCATCAGCGGACCGCCTTGCAGGCCGGGGAAGATCGCCGAGTTGATGACTTTCTCGTGCTCCGCCTTCATCAGGATGAGGCCGCCGCGCGGACCGCGCAACGTCTTGTGGGTCGTCGAGGTGACGACGTCGGCGTGGGGCACCGGGTTCGGGTAGAAGCCGGCCGCGACGAGGCCGGCGTAGTGGGCCATGTCCACCATGAAAATGGCGCCGACGGCCTTCGCCACTTTGGCGAAGCGCTCGAAGTCGATCCTCAGTGCGAAGGCGGAGGCGCCGGCGATGATGAGCTTGGGCTTGTGCTCGTGCGCCAGCTTTTCCAGCGCGACGTAGTCGATGTCTTCGTTCTCGTCGAGGCCGTAGGGCACGACGTTGAACCATTTGCCCGACATGTTGACCGCCGAGCCGTGCGTCAGGTGGCCGCCCATCGCCAGGTTCATGCCGAGGATGGTGTCGCCCGGCTTGAGGAAGGCCATGAACACGGCCTGGTTGGCCTGCGAGCCGGAGTTCGGCTGGACGTTGGCGCAATCGGCGCCGAACAGCTTCTTGGCACGATCGATGGCCAGCTGCTCGGCGATGTCGACGTACTCGCAGCCGCCGTAATAGCGCTTGCCCGGATAGCCTTCCGCATACTTGTTGGTCAGCTGCGAACCCTGGGCTTCGAGCACCGCGCAGGAGACGTAGTTTTCGGAGGCGATCAGCTCGATGTGATCTTCCTGACGGCGATTCTCGGACTGGATGGCGGCCCAGAGTTCGGCATCGGTCTTGGCCAGCGTGTTCTGCTTGGAAAACATTTAGTGCTCCAATAAATGTTTCAGTGAAGGCTCACGCGGAGCGCTATGCCGGAACTGAAACATTCTTCGCGGAAGAATGTTTCAGTGAAGGCTAATGCGCGCAGCGCGTTATGCCGAAGCTAAAACATGGTGGGGGAATCCGTATGGGATGGGAAGGCGCAGATTTTACCCTAGCCTGAGACCTCGTCCAAAACCAAGTCCAAATGCGTCTTTTCGCCCCAGGCGACGAGGTGCCAGGCGTCGTCGCGGTATTCGATCCAGTTCACGCCCGCGTTCGGGATCGGAAAATCGCGCGGGGCGATGAGGTCGCGTGCCGTGGCGATGCGATAGACGATGTCGAGCACGCCGCCGTGGGCGACGAGCAGCAGCGTCTGGCCAGCATGCGCGGCGGCAAGCGCGGCGAGCGTGCGGGCGATGCGCGCGGCGAAGTCCGCCAGCGTCTCGCCGCCGTCGAGGTCGTGCTGCGGATCGCGCCCGGCGTAGGCGGCATGAAGCGCCGGAAAGCGCTGTTGCGCCTCGGCGCTGGTCAGCCCCTGCATGCGGCCGTAGTGGCGCTCGCGCAGGCCGGGCGCAGCATTCACGCCGAGTCCGAGCGCCGCGGCGATGGGCTGCGCGGTCTGCCAGGTGCGCAGGAGATCGCTGCTGTAGATGGCGTCGAAGGCGTAGCCCGCGAGGCCCGTCGCGGTCGCCGCCGCCTGGGCCTGGCCGGCGGCGTTGAGCGGGATGTCGGTCTGCCCCTGGATGCGCCTGGCGGCGTTCCAATCGGTCTCGCCGTGGCGGACGATGCAAAGTCTTGTCGGGTTCATGGCGGGTATTGTGGATTTCCGCAATCGGCTGGCAAAAACGGGGAAACCGCATTAAGCTTACGCGGCCGCTGCACCGGGACGAACGCTGGATCAATGCTCCAAGAGGCACCCCAAGAACAGGCGGCGGATTTTACACTACCGCCGGAAGGCGCCCCGGGGAGGAGACCGCAGCATGCAACCGCTACTCAAGCTTTCCGGCTTGATCGACGCCGTCAACGAACGCTTGGGCAAGGCCACGACCTGGCTCGTGCTGATCGTCGTGCTGATCAGCGCCGGCAACGCCGTGATGCGCTACGCCATCAACTGGAGTTCCAACGCCTTCCTCGAAATCCAGTGGTACCTGTTCTCGGCGATCTTCCTGCTCTGCGCCGGCTACACGCTGCTGCACAACGAGCACGTGCGCATCGACATCATCACGGGGCATCTGACGGCGAAGACGCGCGCCTGGATAGACATCTTCGGCATCCTGCTGTTCCTTTTCCCGATGGCCTACCTGTTCGTCACGCTGGGCTGGCCCTTCTTCATGGTCTCCTTCAACGAGGGCGAGCTGTCCTCCAACGCCGGCGGCCTGCTGCGCTGGCCGGTGAAGCTGCTGCTGCCGGTCGGCTTCTTCTTCCTGCTGCTGCAAGGCGTCTCCGAGCTCATCAAGCGCATCGCCTTCATCAAGGGCCTGATCCCCGATCCCACCGAACGCGGCGGCAAGACCGCCGAAGAGGAACTGGCCGACGAAATCTCGAGGACCGCGCAGGGGGTCGAAGACAATGGCTGAGTTCATGATCGCGAACATGGCGCCGATCATGTTCGCCTCGCTGGTGCTGTTCCTGCTGCTCGGCTTCCCCGTCGCCTTCTCGCTCGCCGCCAACGGCGTGCTGTTCGGCCTCGTCGGCATCAACCTCGGCCTGCTGCATCCGGCGCTGTTCTCGGCGCTGCCCGAGCGCGTGTTCGGCGTCATGGGCAACGACACGCTGCTGGCGGTGACCTTCTTCACCTTCATGGGCCTGATCCTCGAACGCTCGGGCATGGCGGAGGACCTGCTCGACACCATCGGCCAGCTGTTCGGCCCGATCCGCGGCGGCCTCGCTTACGCGGTGATCTTCGTCGGCGCGCTGCTGGCGGCGACCACCGGCGTCGTCGCCGCCTCGGTGATTTCGATGGGCCTGATCTCGCTGCCGATCATGATGCGCTACGGCTACCACAAGTCCATCGCCGCCGGCGTCATCGCCGCCTCCGGCACGCTGGCGCAGATCATCCCGCCGTCCTTGGTGCTGATCATCATGGCCGACCAGCTCGGCCGCTCGGTCGGCGACATGTACGAAGGTGCTTTCGTGCCGGGCTTCGTGCTTGCCGGACTATATGTCGCATTCATATTCGGCGTCACCATCGTGCGGCCGAAATGGGCGCCGGCGCTGCCGGCGGAAGCCCGCACCATCCGGGAAGACGACGGCTCCAGCGGCATGCGCTCGGTCGGCGTGCTGGTGCTGCTGTCGGCGGCGGCGGCCATCGTCTTCGCCAAGACCTACAACCCGGAAGCGCCCACCGACGAGCGCATCGTCGTCTCGATGCTGGTCGGCATCGGCACCGCCTTCCTGCTGTCGGTCATCAACACGGCGCTGAAACTGAACCTGCTGTCGCGCATGGCGGCCAAGGTGACCTTCGTCCTGATTCCGCCGCTGGCGCTGATCTTCCTCGTGCTCGGCACCATTTTCCTCGGCATCGCCACGCCGACCGAAGGCGGCGCCATGGGCGCTTCCGGCGCGCTGATCCTCGCCGTCATGAAGCAGCGCCTGTCGTGGAAGTTGCTGAAGCAGGCGATGGATTCGACCGCCAAGCTGACCACCTTCGTCGTCTTCATCCTCGTCGGCGCCCGCGTCTTCTCGCTTTCCTTCTACGGCGTGAACGGCCACGTCTGGGTCGAGCACCTGCTGATCTCGCTGCCCGGCGGACAGACCGGCTTCCTCATCGTCACCAACCTGCTGGTCTTCGTGCTGGCCTTCTTCCTCGACTTCTTCGAGCTCGCCTTCATCATCGTGCCGCTGCTGGCGCCGGTGGCGGACAAGCTCGGCATCGACCTCATCTGGTTCGGCGTCCTGCTGGCGGTCAATATGCAGACGTCATTCATGCACCCGCCCTTCGGCTTCGCGCTGTTCTACCTGCGCTCGGTGGCGCCGAAGTCGGTGAAGACCTCGGAGATCTACTGGGGCGCGATTCCCTTCGTCATCATCCAGATCATCATGGTGGCGCTGATCATCGTCTTCCCGCGGCTGGTCAGCTACGGCGCCGACGGCCGGGGCGGCAACGGCAGTGCAGCGCAGGCGCCCGTGGAACTCAACACCGAGCAGATCAACGAGAGCGAGTCGCCCGAAAAAGGCGCGGCGCCGGCGGCGACGGGCACTGAAGACGATCTGGCGAAGGCGCTGCGCGGCGAGAGCACGCCGACGCCGCAGCCGCAGCCGAATGCCGAGGCGGCCAAGAAGAAGGAAGACGACCTGGAGAAAGCCTTGCGCGGCGAATAGGCGCCGCCCGCGCGGCGGCCACGAAAAAGCCCCGCCATGGCGGGGCTTTTTTTCGGCCAGCGGCGCGTCTATTTGCCGCCGTGGGTGAACTGCGCGAGGCTGTACTCGACGATGCCGTCCCAGGCGTTCTGCGACTTGGCGTACTTGAAGTATTCGCCCGATATCTTCTTGAAGGCCGGGCTCTTTTCCGACTCTTCGGCATACACCTCGAACGACGCCTTGTGAAAGGCCTGCATCAGCTCGGGCGAGAACTTGTGCAGCTTGACGCCGTTCTGCAACAGCCGCGAGAGCGCCAGCGGATTCTTGTGGTCGTATTCGGCCATCATGGTGACGTTGGCTTCGTACGCGGCGGCCTCGAAGGCGGCTTTGTATTCGGCCGGCAGCTTGTCCCATTCCTTCAGGGCGACGAAGAAATGGATGACGGGACCCGGTTCCCACCAGCCCGGGTAGTAGTAGTTCTTGGCGACCTTGTAGAAGCCGAGCTTCTCGTCGTCGTAGGGACCGACCCATTCGGCGGCGTCGATGGTGCCCTTCTCCAGCGCCGGGTAGATGTCGCTGCCGGGAATCTGCTGCGGCACCGCGCCGAGCTTGGCCCAGGGCTTGCCGGCGAGGCCGGCGATGCGGAACTTGATGCCCTTGATGTCCGCCAGCGTGTTGACCTCTTTGTGGAACCAGCCGCCCATCTGCGCGCCGGTGTTGCCGCCGACGAAAGAGCGCACGCCGTAGTTCGAATAGAAGTCGTCGAGCAGCTTCTGGCCGCCGCCGTAGTAGATCCAGGCATTGCTCTGGCGGCAGTCCATGCCGAAGGGCAGCGCCGTGCCGATGGCGAACGTCGGCTCCTTGCCGAACGAATAATACGAGCAGGTATGGCAGCACTCGACGGTGCCGGCCGAGACGGCATCCAGCGCCGCCGGTCCGCCCGGAACGAGCTCGCCGCCGGCGAAGACCTGGATCTGGAACTTGCCGCCGGTGATTTCCTTGACGCGCTTGGCCAGCGTGTCGGCGCCGCCGAAAATGGTATCGAGGCTCTTGGGGAAGGCCGAGGTCAGGCGCCACTTGACGGCGGGCAGTTCGGCCGCGATGGCCGGCGCCGCGCCGGCCGCCAGGATGCCAGCCATGCCGGCGTTCTTAAGGAATTTGCGACGCTCCATATTCTTCTCCTGTTGTCATGGCGACCGGTCGTCGCCGGTTATGAGTCGATATTCCCCGCGGGAATGCGATCGATACTACACCAAGCCCCTCGGGTATCGCCGTTGCGGTAAACCGCAATGCACGCCTTACAAGTAGCCCAGATGCCGCGGCAGCCACAGCGCGATCTCCGGCACGAAAGTGACGAGCAGCATCGTGCCGGCCATCGCCGCGACCATCCAGATCACCCACGGGATCGTCGCCTCCATCGGGATCGCGGCCATGCGGCAAGTCACCATCAGGTTCACGCCCAGCGGCGGATGGAACTGGCCCAATGCCATGTTCATGGTGATGATGACGCCGAACCAGACCAGGTCCCAGTTGAAATGCGCGGCGATCGGCACCAGCAGCGGCAGGAAGATGAAGAAGATCGAGATGGCATCGAGGAACATGCCGGCGATCAGCAGCAGCAGCTGGATGCTGAGCAGCATCACGGTTTCCGAAGCGCCCGTGCCGAGCATGGCGCGGGCCATGGCGTCGAAGGTGCCGAGCGTGCTGCTGGCCCAGGCGAAGACGCTGGCCAGCGACACCACCAGCAGGATCACGGCGGAGATTTCGGCGGCCTCGACCAGCACGTCATAGACGCCGCGCCAGGTCAGCGAGCGGTACACGGCGACGCCGACGACGACGCCGTAGAACACCGCCACCACGGCCGCTTCGGTCGGCGTGAAATAGCCGCTGCGCATGCCGCCGAGGATGATCACCGGCGCCGCCAGGCCCCAGCCGGCCTCCTTGAAGCTTTGCCAAATGGGCGGCCGCTCTTCGGCGGGCTCGGCCTCGAAGTTATTCCGCACCGACAGCCCCCAGGCGACGACGACCAGCGTCAGGCCGGAGAGCATGCCGGGGATCAGGCCGGCGGCGAACAGCGCCGGCACCGACGCCTGCGGCACCAGCAGGCTGTATATGACGAATGCAATCGACGGCGGAATCAGGATGCCGGTCGAACCCGCCGCGGCGATGACGCCGGCGGTGAAGGCGCGCGGATAGCCGGCCTTGATCATCGACGGCAGCATGACGGCGCCGACCGCCGCGGCATCGGCCGGGCCGGAACCGGAGATGCCGCCGAGCACCATCGCCACCAGCACGGCGACGATGGCGAGACTGCCGCGGCGCTGGCCGACCAGGGCGGAAGCGAAACGCACGATGGCGGCGGCGACGCCGGCGCGCTCGAAGATGAGGCCGGCGATGACGAAGACCGGGATCGCCATCAGCGGGTACTTGGCGATGCCGGTATAGACATTGGTCGGCAGCGACATGATGCCCAGCCCCGACGCCACCACCACCGCCGCGCCGGCGAGGCCCATCGCCACCGCCAGCGAGACGCCGCCGAGCATGAGCACGAGGAAGACGCCGAACAGCAGCCAGTCCATCTACGAACCCCTCGACAAAAGCCCGAAGAGTCGTAGATGCGAAAACCTTCGTACGCTCCCCACCCCCATCCCCCGCCCCGGGGCGGGGCGCGACATTTGCTCGCTTCGCGCGAATGGCACGCTACTCACCTCCGCCAAGCCAGCGGCGCAGCGCGCCCGCCAGGCGCAGGACGATCAGCAGGGAGAGCAACGGCAGCCAGATCGTGTAGAGCCACTGCGGGATGCCGAGCGCGGGCGTGGTCACCTCGTAGCGAAAATCGTCCCAGGCCATGCGCGTGCCGAGCACCGCCAGCAGGCCGAACATCACCAGCGCGGCGAACAGCGAGAAGGCGCGCGCGAAGCGGCGCCCGCGCGGCCCGAGCAGGTTGACGAAGAAGACGATGGCGATGTGCCGGTGGTCGACGAAGGCATGCGCCGCGCCGACCAGCGTCATCACCACCATCAGGACGATGGACACTTCCTCGGTGAAGGCGAAGGAAATGTCGGTGAAGTAGCGCACCAGCACGTTGGCCATGGTGATGAGGCACAGCAGCCCCATCGTTGCCGCCATGACGGCGCGCTCGAAGCGCCGCGAGGGACGCGCCGCTCGCGGCGGCGGCGCCTTCTCAGCGCTTGGCAATGGCCGCTTCCGCCTTCTTCACCAGATCGCCGCCGATGGCTTTCGCCCATTTGTCATAGACCGGCTGGGTCGCGGCGACGAAGGCCTGGCGCTCTGCCGCCGACGGCGTGACGATGGCGACGCCGCTCGCCTCGATCTGCTTCAGCAGCGCCGGATCGGCGGGCGTGATGCCCTTGCGCGCCTTCTCGACGTTCTCCCTGCCGGCCTGGATTGCCGCCTGGCGCACGGCTTCGCGGTCGGCCGGCGACCAGCTGGCCCAGACGTCCTTGTTGACGACGAAGATCAGCGGATCGGAGACGTAGTGCCAGAGCGTCAAATGCTTCTGGCCGACGGTATGGAGCTTGGCGGCGCTGAAGACGGCGAGTGGATTTTCCTGGCCGTCGACGGCGCCGGAGGCGAGCGCCGGCTGCGCATCGGCCCAGCTCATCTGCGTCGGATTGGCGCCGAGCGCGCTGAAGGTATCGAGGAACAGGGGCGAGCCGACGACGCGGAACTTCATGCCCTTCATGTCGGCCGGCGTATGGATCGGCCGCTTCGAATTGGAAATCTCGCGCGCGCCGTTCTCGCCCCAGGCCAGCGGCACGACGTCGTTGCGTTCGATGACCTTGAACAAGTCGCGGCCGACCTCGCCCTGGGTCAGCGCGTCGAGCGCCTTGGCGTCGGGCATGAGGAAGGGCAGCGAGAAAAGGTTCAGTTCCTTGACCTGCGGCGACCAGTTGATGGTCGAGCCGATGGCGAGGTCGATGACGCCCTGGCGGATCGCCGTGAATTCGCGCGTCTGGTCGCCGCCGACCAGCGAGGTGCCGGGATAGAGCTTGATGTTGATGCGGCCCTGGGTCTTTTCCCGGACCAGCTCGGCCCAGCGCTCGCCCGCCTGGCCCCAGGGGAAGGCGGTGTTGAGCACGGTGGAAAGCCGGTACTCGGCGCGGTAGCCGTCCGCCAGCGCCGGCGCGGCGAACACCAGCGCCATCATGGAAATCACCAGCTTGCGCAGCATCATTCTTCTCTCCCCGAAAAAAATCAGTTGCCTGCCACCGTCATGCGCTCGATGAGGATCGAGCCGACCTCCTTGGAACCGCGCACCACCGTGTCGTTGCCGATGGCGGCGATGTCGCGGAACATGTCTTTCAAGTTGCCGGCGATGGTGATCTCCTGCACCGGGTAGGCGATCTCGCCGCCTTCGACCCAGTAGCCGGCCGCGCCGCGCGAGTAATCGCCGGTGACGTAGTTGATGCCGTGACCGAGCAGTTCGGTGACCAACAGGCCGGTGCCCATTTCCTTGAGCAGGCCGCGAAAATCGAGGTCGCCGGAAGCGACGATCAGGTTGTGGCTGCCGCCGGCATTGCCGGTCGTCGGCAGGCCGAGCTTGCGCGCCGTATAGGTCGACAGGAAATAGCCCTGCACGGTGCCGTCCGCAACGACGCTGCGGTCCTGCGTCGCCACGCCGTCGTCGTCGAAGGGGCTGGAGGCCAGGCCCTTCTTCAGATGCGGGCGCTCGTCGATGCGGACGAAGGAAGGGAACACCTGCGTGCCGAGCGAATCGACGAGGAAGGAAGACTTGCGATACAGCGAGCCGCCGCTGATCGCGTGCACGAAGCTGCCGATCAGGCCGGCGGCGAGCGGCGCCTCGAGCAGCACCGGCACCTGGCGCGTCTTGAGTCGCTTCGCCTTGAGGCGCGACAGCGCGCGCCGCGCCGCGTAGTCGCCGATGGCCTCCGCGGACGCCAGGTCGGCGGGATCGCGATGGCCGGAATACCAGTCGTCGCGCTGCATGTTGCTGCCCTTGCCGACGATGGGCGCGCAGGACAAGTAGTGGCGCGAAGTGGCGTAGCCGTCCATGAAGCCGAGGCTGTTGGCGGAAATGAAATGCGACTGCTGCGCCGAGACGCTGGCGCCTTCCGTGTTCGTCACCAGCGGGCTGACGGCGAAGGCGGCCTGCTCGCAGCGGCGCGCAAGTTCGATGGCTTCTTCGACCGGCAAGTCCCACGGATAAAAGAGGTCGAGATCCATCGGCGCCTGCGCCAGCAGGTCCGCGTCCGGCAGGCCGGCGCACGGATCTTCGGCGGTGAAGCGGGCGATCGACAGGGCGGCTTCGACGGTGGCGCGCACGGCGGCGGCGGAGAAGTCCGAAGTCGAGGCATGGCCGCGGCGCGTGCCGAGATAGACGGTGACGCCGATGCCCTTGTCACGGTTGTATTCGATGGTCTCGACTTCGCCGCGCCGCACCGTGACGGATTGGCCGATGCCTTCGGAGACGTCGGTCTCGCAGGCGTTGGCGCCGAGCTTGCGCGCATGGTCGAGCACGGCCTGGGCGAGTTCGCGCAGGCGATTTGAGGAATAGCTGAATTCGTGGCCGGACATGGGGAATAGAACGTAATGCGAAGGCTATAATCATACCCGTGGAAACCCCTGAAGCCCCCGACAAGCCCAGCAAGTCCCAGAAAAAGCGCGAAATGACGGCGCTGCAGGACATGGGCGCCGAACTCGTCGAACTGAGCCGCGAACGCCTGGCGAAAATCGACTTGCCCGAAGACTTGCGCGCCGCCGTGCGCGACGCGCAGCGCTTCACGCAGCACGGCGCGCGGCGACGCCAGATGCAATACATCGGCCGCCTCATGCGCGACCTCGACCCGGCGCCGATACGCGCGGTGCTCGACGAGATCAACGGCGTTTCCGCCGTCGCCACGGCGCGCCAGCATGCGCTCGAACGGCTGCGCGTGCGCCTGCTCGAAGACGAAACCGTGCTCGGCGAAATCGCCCGCGACCATCCCGGCGCCGACTTGCAGCACCTGCGCCAGTTGCGGCGCAACGCGCTGAAGGAACAAGAACTGAACAAGCCGCCGCGCGCCTTTCGCGAACTCTTCCGCGTCCTGCGCAGCCTCGAGGAAAGCCCCCATGACCCAGATGACGCTGGAACTGCCGACGACTGAAGAAGCCGTCATCGGCCTGGTTTCGATTTCCGACCGCGCCGCGAGCGGCGCCTATGAAGACAAAGGCATACCGGCGCTGGCGGCGTGGCTGGACGCCGCGCTGACGAGTCCGTGGCGCCAGGAAGTGCGCCTGATCCCCGACGACCAGGCGACCATCGAGCGCACGCTGGTCGAGCTGTGCGACACGGTCGGCTGCGATCTCGTGCTGACCACCGGCGGCACCGGCCCGGCGCCGCGCGACGTCACGCCGGAAGCGACCCTGGCCGTCGCCGACAAGCTGATGCCCGGCTTCGGCGAGCAGATGCGGCAGGTGTCGCTGCACTTCGTTCCCACCGCGATCCTGTCGCGCCAGGTCGGCGTCATTCGCGGCAAGAGCCTGATCCTCAACCTGCCGGGGCAGCCGAAGTCCATCAAGGAAACCCTCGAAGGCGTCAAGGATGCCGACGGCAAGCAAGTCGTGCCCGGCATCTTCGCCGCGGTGCCCTACTGCATCGATCTCATCGGCGGGCCTTACCTCGAGACCGACGAGGCGATGGTCAAGGCGTTCCGGCCGAAGTCGGCGGTGCGGCAGAAATAGCGGGCCGATTCCCGTGCGCCCTTATCTCGACCTGATGCGCCATGTGCTCGAGCACGGGCACGAAAAATCCGACCGCACCGGCACCGGCACGCGCTCGGTGTTCGGCTGGCAGATGCGCTTCGATCTGGCCGCCGGCTTTCCCGTGCTGACGACGAAGAAGCTGCACCTGCGCTCCATCATCATCGAGCTCCTGTGGTTCCTGCGCGGCGACACCAACATCGGCTGGCTCAAGGAAAACGGCGTGCGCATCTGGGACGAGTGGGCCGACGCCAACGGCGACCTCGGCCCGGTCTATGGCCACCAGTGGCGCCACTGGCCCGCCGGCGACGGCCGCGAAGTCGACCAGATCGCCGCGCTCATCGACGGCCTGAAGAAGAACCCCGACTCGCGCCGCCACATGGTCTCGGCGTGGAATCCCGGCGACGTGCCGAAGATGAAGCTGCCGCCCTGCCACGCGCTGTTCCAGTTCTACGTCGCCGACGGCAAGCTCTCCTGCCAGCTCTACCAGCGCAGCGCCGACATCTTCCTCGGCGTGCCGTTCAACATCGCTTCCTACGCGCTGCTGACCATGATGGTGGCGCAGGTGGTCGGTCTCGAAGCCGGCGATTTCGTGCACACCTTCGGCGATGCACACCTCTACTCGAATCACCTCGAGCAGGCGCGCCTGCAGTTGGCGCGCGAACCGCGCGCCCTGCCGACGATGCGCATCAACCCCGCCGTCAAGGACATCTTCGCTTTCCGCTTCGAGGATTTCGCGCTCGAAGGCTACGACCCGCACCCGCATATCGCCGCGCCCGTGGCGGTTTGAGTTTTGGCGACGTCGCTATAATCGACTTTTCCCGTGCCCCCGGAGAAGCCCATCGTGACCCTCGCGAATCTCGTCGCTCCCGCCGCCCGCCTCAACGTCGGCCACCTGACCCAGCGCACCTTGCTCGAATGCACGCCGGGCACGACCGTCGCCGCCGCGGCGCGGCAGATGAGCGATATGCATTGCGGCTCGATCATCGTCGTCGACCAGGGACGGACCGTCGGCATCTGGACCGAGCGCGACGTCATTGCGCTCGACCTCGCCGATGCCGGCGTCCTCGACGCGCCGGTGGCGCGCTTCATGTCGGCGCCGGTGAAGACCATCCGCGAGGTCGATTCGATCCAGACCCTGACGCTGCGCCTCGAAAGCGAAGGCGTGCGCCACCTGCTGGTGGTCGACGACTACGGCAACCGCGTCGGCATCGTTTCCCAGACCGACGTCGTCAACAACCAGGGCGTCGAGTTCTTCATCCAGATGCGCGACGTCGATTCGGTGATGCGCAAGACGCCGCTGACCGTCTCCGGCGATTTGCCGCTGGCCGCGATGGTGAAGATGATGCGGCGCTTCAAGCAGGACGCCGTCATCGTCGAGGACGGCGAGCGCTACGGCATATTCACCGAGACCGACGCCCTGCGCCACGTCGGCGCGCGCAACGCGCAGGCCGTCGCGCGCGACGTCGCGTCGTTCCCGCTGTTGTCTGTGGCGCAGCAGACCAGCCTGTTCAAGGCACGCGCCATTTTCGCCGAGCGCCATGTGCGCCACCTCGGCGTCACCGACGACGGCAAGCTGATCGGCGTCCTCACCTATAGCGACATCCTGGTCAGCGTCGAACAGGTGTATGTGCGCGAAATGCAGCAGGCGCTCGGCGCCCAGGCGCAGGAACTGCTTTTCTCGCGCCGCATTCTGGCGCTGGCGCAGAAGGTGGCGGAATCGACCTTCCAGGGCATCGTCATCACCGACGCCGCCGGCTCCATCGAGTCGGTGAACCCGGCGTTCACCGCCATCACCGGCTACGCCCCGAGCGAAGTCGTCGGCCGCAACCCGCGCATCGTCAAGTCGGGCCGCCACGACGACGCCTTCTATCGCCAGATGTACGAGGCGCTTGCCCGCCACGGCGTCTGGAGCGGCGAGCTGTGGAACCGCCGCCGCAACGGCGACGTCCACCCCTGCCAGATGACCATCACCGTGGTGCGCGGCGACGGCGGCGAGATCGTCAATTACGTCGGCATATTCTCCGACCTCACCGAGCAGAAGCGCTACAAGGAAGACCTGCAACTGGCGCGCAAGAAGCTCGAAGGCCAGGAGGACCTCAACCGGCTGATGCTCGAGACGCTGCCGATCAACGTCTCCATCAAGGACGCCAACGGCCGCTACCTCGCCGTCAACGACCGCGCCGCGGAGTTCTTCGGCTTCGCCAAGGACGAGCTGATCGGCCGTTCCGACTACGAGATCTTCCCGCTGGAAACCGCCGAGAACCTGCGCGAGCACGATCGCCAGGCCCGGCAGCACGGCCAGACGCTGGTCAGCGAAAGCCGCGTCAACCATCGCGGCGCCGAGTGCTTCCATCTCGTGCACCAGCGCGCGGTGGATGTCCAGGGCGAACGCTACGTCATCGGCGCCGCCGTCGACATCACCGAGCGCAAGCTGGCCGAGCGGCGCCAGGAGGACGAGCGCGCGGTGCTGACCATGATCGCCCGCGGCCGGCCGCTCGGCGACGTGCTCGACGCCATCTGCGTGCGCGTCGAACACCATTTCCACGGCGGCATCGCGGCGATCATGACGCTCGACGCCGACGGCGCGCACTTGCGCCACGGCGCCGCGCCCGGCATGACGCCCGCATTCATCGGCGCCATCGACGGCATCGAGGTCGGCCCGCTCGCGGCCAGCTGCGGCACGGCGGCCTATTCGCGCCAGCTGACGCTGGCCGCGGACATCGCCACCGACGCGCGCTGGGAAGGCCTGCGCGCCGCGGCCGAGCAGCACGGCTTGCGCGCCTGCTGGTCGGCGCCGATCCTGGGCGGCGACGACCAGGTGCTCGGCACGTTCGCCGTCTACTTCCGCTCGCCGCGCCGTCCCGGCGCCTTCGAGCTGACCTTGATGGAGCACGTCACGGCGCTCGCCGCCATCGCCCTCGAGCGCGCCCAGGCCACCGAGCAGTTGCACCGCATGGCCACCATCGACATGCTGACGCAGATTCCCAACCGCCAGCACTTCCTCGCCGGCAGCCAGCGCGAAGTGACGCGCGTGGCCCGTTCCGGACAGCCGCTGACGCTGTGCATGATCGACATCGACGGCTTCAAGGCCATCAACGACACTTACGGTCATCCCGCCGGCGACGCGGTGCTCAAGCGCCTGGCGGGCATCATGGAGCAATCGGTGCGCAACGTGGACCTCTGCGGACGCCTGGGCGGGGAAGAGTTCGCCATCGTCCTGCCGGAAACGGCCCGCGACCCGGCCAGCCAGGTGGCCGAGCGTTTGCGCGAGGACGTGGCCGCCGCCCGCTTCGCCGTCGCCGCCACGGCCGGCGCGGACATCGGCATCACCGTCAGCATCGGCGTCTGCCAGCTCGCGGCGAACGAAACCCTGGAACAACTGATGATCCGTGCCGACAAGGCGCTCTACGCCGCCAAGCGCGGCGGCCGCAACCGGGTCGTCGCCGGCTGAGGCGATGATGGATACGCGCATCGTCTGCGGCGACATCGGCGGCACCAAGGCCTTGCTCGGCATCGCCGCCGTCGCCGCCAGGGCGCCGCGCTTCGTCTTCCGCCGGCGCTACGCCTGCGCCGACTTCGCCAGCTTCGCGGCACTCTTCGCGCGCTTCCGCAGCGACGCCGACGCGCATGCGGCCGGCGTCCGCGGCGCCTGCCTCGCCGTCGCCGGGCCGGTCGACGACGGCGGGCTGACGGCGAAGATCACCAACCTGCCGTGGACCGTCGATGCCGTCGCCTGCGGCGCGGCGTTCGGCCTGGCGGCATGCGCTCTCGTCAACGACTTCGCCGCCGCCGCCGCCGGCATCGCCGCGGTGGCGCCCGCCGATCTCGTCACGCTGCAGGCCGGCGCGCCGATCGCCGCTGGCGTGCGCCTCGTCGTCGGCGCCGGCACGGGCCTGGGCATGGCGACCCTGGTGCCGCAAGAGGGCGAATTCATCGTGCTGCCCGGCGAGGGCGGCCATGTCGGCTTCTCGCCCCAGGACGACGAGCAGGCGCGCATCCTGGCGGCGCTGCGCCTGATACACGGCCGCGTCACGACCGAACGCGTCGTTTCCGGCCCCGGCCTGGCCGCCATCCACCGCATTTTCGCCGCCGCGGATGTCGCGCCGGCCGCCATCGCCGAGCGCGCGCTGGCCGGCGATGCCGCGGCGCGGCGCTCCGTCGACGCCTTCGTCGCCGCCTACGGCGCCTATGCCGGCGACATGGCGCTCGCCGTGATGGCGCGCGGCGGCGTCTTTCTCGCCGGCGGCATCGCGGCGAAAATCCTGCCCTTGATGCAGTCGGGCGTTTTCACCGCGGCCTTCAACGCCAAGGCCGAACACGCGGCGCTCGCCGCGCGCATGCCCGTGCATGTCGTCACCGATGGCGATCTCGGCCTCAAGGGCGCCGCGTTGATCGGCGCCGCCGCGCTGCGGCGCTGACGGCGCGCACGGCCCGCTGAGGCGGCAGCGGCCATCCGGCACGCGTCGCGCGGTCGACGATTCCGCTTGACCGCGTCAACAAGCTGCAATATGGTAAAAGTATAAACGGCAAGTTACCCACGAGGAGTCTCCAGCATGGCAACCCCCACCAAGACCACGGCGAAGAAGGCGGCCGCTCCGGCCAAGACGACAGCTGCGAAGAAGACGACGAAGCCCGCGCCGGCTGCCAAGCCGGCGGCCGCGGCAGCGAAGAAGCCGCTTGCGGCAGCGGCGAAAAAACCCGCCGCGAAAGCCGCGGCAAAACCGGCCGCGAAGCCGAAGAAGGCCGCTGTGCCGAGCGAGCAGCGCCGCAACTACGTGGAGGTCGCCGCCTACTACATCGCCGAGCGCCACGGCTTCACGCCGGGGCGCGAACTGGCCGACTGGGAGGCGGCGGAAGCGGAAATCGACCGCCTGCTGGCGGCCGGCCTGCTCAATCCGTAATCGGCACGAGCACTACGCCCGCCAGCGGCGGCAGCGTCAGCGTCAGCGAAGCCGGGTAGCCCATCCACGGCTCCGCAGCGGCGACGAGCCGGTCGCCGTTGCCCATGTCGCCGCCGCCGTAGTAGCGCGAGTCGCTGTTGAGCAGTTCGCGATAGCGCCCGGCCTGCGGCAGGCCGATGCGGTAGCCGACGCGCGGCACCGGCGTGAAATTGAGCATGACGGCGACGAAGCTGCCGTCGCGGGCGTAGCGCAGCCATCCCACCACCGACTGATCGGCATCGTGACAATCGATCCAGGCAAAGCCCGCGGCGTCGAAGTCCTGGTCGTGCAGCGCCGGCACGTCGACGTAGAGTCGGTTGAGGTCGCGCACCAGCGTCTGCACGCCGGCGTGCGGCGGCCATTGCAGCAGGTGCCAGGCGACTTCCTCGTCGCTGCGCCATTCGTGCGTCTGGCCGATTTCATTGCCCATGAAGGAGAGCTTCTTGCCCGGCGCGGTGGCTTGGTACGTCAGCAACAGCCGCAGGTTGGCGAAGCGCTGCCATTCGTCGCCGGGCATCTTGCCGATGAGCGAACTCTTGCCGTGCACGACCTCATCGTGCGAGAACGGCAGGACGAAATTTTCCGAGTAGGCGTACAACTGGCCGAAGGTCAGGCGTTCGTGGTGGTAGCGGCGATGCACGGGGTCCTGCGACATGTAGGCGAGCGTGTCGTTCATCCAGCCCATGTTCCACTTCATCGAGAAGCCGAGCCCGCCCAGATGCACCGGGCGCGACACCATCGGCCAGGCCGTCGATTCCTCGGCGATGGTCAGCGCTCCCGCAAAGTCGCGATGCACCATGGCGTTCATCTCGCGCAGGAACTCGATGGCTTCGATGTTCTCGCGCCCGCCGTAGCGGTTGGGCAGCCACTCGCCGGCCTTGCGCGAATAGTCGAGGTAGAGCATCGAGGCCACGGCGTCGACGCGCAAGCCGTCGGCATGGAACTCGGCAAGCCACCAATGAGCGGACGACAGCAGGAAGCTCTTGACCTCGTTGCGGCCGAAGTTGAAGACGTAGGTGCCCCAGTCGGGATGCATCTTCAGGCGCGGGTCTTCGTGCTCGAACAGCGCCGTGCCGTCGAAGTGGGCGAGCGCCCAGGCGTCCTGCGGGAAATGCCCCGGCACCCAGTCGAGAATCACGCCTATGCCATCCGCATGACAGCGGTCGATCAGGTATTTCAGGTCGTCGGCGCTGCCGTGGCGGCGCGTCGGCGCGAAGTAGCCGGTGCACTGGTAGCCCCAGGATTCGTCGAGCGGATGCTCCATCAGCGGCATGAACTCGACGTGCGTGTAGCCCATGTCGACGGCATAGGGAACGAGCTTGTCGGCGAGCTCGCGGTAGCCGTAGAAGCTGCCGTCGGGATGGCGCATCCAGGAACCGGCGTGCAGTTCGTAGATGCTCATCGGCGCGCGCAGCCAGTCGCGGCCGGCGCGGCGCTCCAGCCAGGCGTCATCGTGCCAGGCATGCGCCGAGGGCGCGGCGACGATCGACGCCGTCGCCGGGCGCAATTCGAAGGCGCGGGCATACGGGTCGGACTTGACCAGCAGGGCGCCGCTGCTGCGGTTGCGAATCTCGAACTTGTACAAGGTGCCGGCGGCCAGCCCGGGCACGAAGGCCTCCCAGATGCCGGAATCGCCGAGGCAGCGCATGCGGTCGACGCGGCCGTCCCAGCCGTTAAAATCGCCGACGACGGCGACCTGGTCGGCGTTCGGCGCCCAGACGCGGAAGGTTACGCCGGCGGCGTCGGCCAGCGCTCCCAGCAGGCGGTAGGACTGGTAGTTGGTGCCCTGCCCGAAAAGATAGAGGTCGTGCTCCGAGGCCGTTTGCATGCGTGCGCTTTCTTCAGGTTGACGTTATTGTAGCGATGGAGGATAAACCGATGCAGCAAGACTTGCACCTTAACGATCCGAGCGCCACCTTCGGTCGCTTCGTCAGCCATCTTACGCGCTCGACGTTTGCCATCGTACTCGCCGGCGGGCGCGGCAGCCGCTTGAAGCAGCTCACCGACTGGCGCTCGAAGCCGGCGGTGCCGTTCGGCGGCAAGTTCCGCATCATTGATTTCACATTATCCAATTGCGTGAATTCCGGCATTCGCCGCATCGGCGTGGCGACGCAATACAAGGCGCAGAGCCTGATCCACCACCTGCAGCGCGGCTGGAGCTTCCTCGACGGTCGCTTCGACGAGTTCATCGAACTGCTGCCGGCCCAGCAGCAGGTCAGCGAAGACTGGTATCTCGGCACTGCCGACGCGGTCTATCAGAATCTCGACATCATTCGTCGCCACAAGCCGCGCTACGTGATCGTGCTCTCGGGTGACCACATCTACAAGATGGATTACGGCCGCATGCTGGCGCAGCACGCGCAGAACCAGGCCGACCTCACCATCGCCTGCCTCGACGTGCCGCGCGCCGATGCCACGGAGTTCGGCGTCATGAAGGTCGATGATGCCCATCGCATCGTCGATTTCGTCGAGAAGCCCAAGGAGCCGCCGACCATTCCCGGGCGGCCGGACCGCTCGCTGGCGAGCATGGGCGTGTATGTCTTCAACGCCGGCTTCCTCTTCGAGGAATTGTGCCGCGACCGCGACGACCCCAACTCGACGCACGACTTCGGCAAGAACGTGATCCCGCACGCCGTGAAGAACTATCGCGTCTATGCCCACAACTTCGGCGAAAGCTGCGTCGGCATGGGCGAATCCGCGATTCCCTACTGGCGCGACGTCGGCACCCTCGACGCCTACTGGGAAGGCAACATGGAACTCACCAAGGTAACGCCGGAACTCAATCTCTACGACGAGGAATGGCCGATCTGGACCTACCAGGAACAGCTGCCGCCGGCGAAGTTCGTCTTCGACGACGACGGCCGGCGCGGCATGGCGATCGATTCCATGGTCTCGGGCGGCAATGTCATCAGCGGCGCCACGGTCAAGCGGTCCTTGCTGTTCTCGCGCGTGACGGTGCACAGCTATGCCGTCGTCGAGGATTCGGTGATCCTGCCGCGGGTGGACATCGGCCGCGGCGCGCAACTGCGCCGCGTCGTGCTCGACAAGTACTGCCGCATCCCGCCGGGCATGAAGATCGGCTTCGACATCGAAGCCGACCGCAAGCGCTTCTACGTCAGCGAAGGCGGCATCACGCTGGTGACGCCCGAGATGCTCGGCCAGCAAGTCCATCACATCCGCTAGCCCGTCCGCCGCCATGCCCGCGCCGCATCTCGATCTCGTCTTCCTCTGGCACATGCACCAGCCCGACTATCGCGACCGCACCAGCGGCGAATTCGCGCTGCCCTGGGTGCTGCTGCACGCGCTCAAGGACTACGCCGACATGGCCGACCACCTCGAGCGCCACCCGAAAGTCCGCGCCGTCGTGAACTTCGTGCCCGTGCTGCTCGACCAGATCGACGACTACTGCGCCCAGATCGACGCCGGCAGCTACCGCGATCCGCTGCTGCGGCTGCTGGCCCAGCCCGACCTCGACCGCATCGACCTCGACGACCGGCGCCTGCTGCTCGACACCTGCTTTCGCAGCAACCACACGACGATGCTGGCGCCCTTCCCGCATTACCTGCGGCTGCACAAGCTGCTCACGCAGTTCGCCAAGGAAGGCGAAGCGGCGCTCGCCTATCTCTCCGGCACCTATTACGCCGATCTCGTCACCTGGTATTTCCTCGCCTGGTCGGGCGAAACCGAGCGGCGCCGCCAGCCGCTGCTCGCCGACCTCATGACCAAAGGCCAGCGCTACACGCTCGACGACCGCCGTCAATTGCTGGCCTGGATCGGCGCCACGCTCAAGGGCATCGTGCCGCGCTATCGCGCGCTGCAGGACCGCGGCCAGATCGAACTCTCGGCCACGCCGCACACGCATCCGCTCGGCCCGCTGCTGCTCGATTTCGCCGCCGCGCTGGAAAGCCAGCCCGATGCGCCGCTGCCGCAGGCGGCCAGCTATCCCGGCGGCCGCTCGCGCCTCGACGCCCATATCGAGAACGCCAAGTCCAGCCATGCCCGGCGCTTCGGCGCCGCGCCCACCGGCATGTGGCCGGCCGAAGGCGCCGTGTCGGCGCCGCTCGCCGCGCTGTTCGCGCAGCACGGCTGCCGCTGGCTCGCCAGCGGCGAAGGCGTGCTCAGGAACAGCCTGCACACCGCCCAGCTGCCGGCCGAGCGCGCCGCCTACCGGCCCTGGCAAGTCGGCGGCGCCGACGGCCTGACGCTGTTCTTCCGCGACGAACGCCTGTCCGACCTGCTCGGCTTCGAATATGCCAAATGGCACGGCCGCGACGCCGCGCGCCATTTCGTCGGCCAGCTCGAACTCATCCTCAGCCAGGCGCCGGCGGGCGAAACGCCCATCGTCGGCGTCGTCCTCGATGGCGAGAACGCCTGGGAACACTATCCCTACAACGCCTACTACTTCTTCGACGATCTCTACGCGCTGCTCGAAGACCATCCGGCGATCCGCACCACCACCTACGGCGAAATCGTCAGCCGCGCCGTGCCGCCGCCGCGCGGCACGCTGCCGCGTCTCACGGCCGGCAGCTGGGTCTATGGCACGCTGTCGACTTGGATCGGCGATGCCGACAAGAACCGCGCCTGGGACTTGCTGTGCGAAGCCAAGCACAGCTACGACCTCGTCGTCGGCAGCGGCCGCCTGAGCCCGGACGAAGCGCACGCCGCCGAAGCGCAGCTCGCCGTCTGCGAAAGTTCCGACTGGTTCTGGTGGTTCGGCGACTACAATCCCGCGCCCGCCGTCGCCAGCTTCGACCGCCTCTACCGCCACAACCTCGCCAATCTCTACCGCCTGCTCAAGCTCACGCCGCCGCGTGAACTCGACCTGCCGATTTCCGCCGGCAGCGCCGCCGCGACGCAGGACGGCACGATGCGGAGGGCGACGTGAGTTTGCTGAGGAAAGACGACATGACACTGGAACGGCTGGTGCAAGATCGGCGCGGCAGGGTGCTCTGCTCCGCTCATGTCCCCCGTTGCCGGCCTGCGGCCGCCGCCTCCTCCTTGACTTCGCTACGCAGAGCACCCCGCCACGCCGATCCGGAAGCGCCGGAGCAGTCTCGCAATCCGCGCTCCGAGCGGTTCCTCGCCAAGGGTGGCGGGTGGCCGAATCCGGGAAGTAAAGGAGGAGGGCCGGGCGCAGCCCGGTCCGGGGGACATGGACGGATTCGGCCACCCGCCGCCCTTGGCGCGCACCGACGAGAATTCGCTTCCTGCGACAAGATGACGGTCAACTTACGTTATGCGCAAAGCAAATGTTGCGGCCAGTCATTACTCGCCCAGAGGCGCCGAGCATGAACCCGATACATGGAGAACGGGGCAAGTTCTATTACTCCGTGAAGTGTAATAATGAGAACTGTGGGGAAGTTCTGTATGTCATGGAACTGGATACGTCTTCGCAGAGCAGCTCAAAAGATCTAGCGGTGGGAAGGTCGGTGCGATGTCCCATGTGCACTCAAGAGACGCTCACTGAAGCGAGAAGCCTTGTCGTTATTGGGGTTCGTTAATGGCACGTTTGCGCATAACCCTACATTCAATCGGGACTGCGCAATAGCGCGCGGCCCTTAGCTCCAGGTTAAACACCATGCTCCCCGACCAAACCATCCACGCTGCCGTCGAACGCATCGTCGTGCGTACGCCGGAATGGGTCGCATCTCAAGTCGAAAGATCGCCGCAACCATGACCCAACCCATCACCCTGCTCTTCGGCGTTCATGCCCACCAGCCGGTCGGCAACTTCCCGGAAGTCATCGCCGACGCGCACCTGCGCTGCTACCGCATGTTCCTGCAGACGCTGGAAGCCTATCCGGACTTCCGCTTCAGCGTGCATTTCTCCGGCTGGCTGCTCGACGAGCTCGAGGCCCGCTATCCCTCCGACATGGCGCGGCTGGCGGCGATGACGCGGCGCGGCCAGGTCGAGTGGTTCGGCTCCGGCGACTGCGAGCCGGTGCTGGCGGCGATCCCGCAGCGCGACCGCATCAGCCAGATCAACGCGCTGTCCGACAAGATCGAGCGCCGCTTCGGCGTGCGCCCGCGCGGCGCCTGGCTGACCGAGCGCGTCTGGGAATCCGCCGTCGTCACGGCGCTGGCCGAGACCGGCATCCGCTACGTCGCCGTCGACGACTACCATTTCCTCTGCGCCGGCGAGCCGGCCGAACGGCTCGACAGCTTCTTCACCACCGAGGAGGACGGCCGCACGCTCGACCTCTTCCCGATCTCCGAGCAGGCGCGCTACCGCTTCCCGTTCTCGCCGGCGCAGGAGGTGGTGGCCTGGCTCGAGCAGCAGGCGAAGAGCGGCCACCGCGCGACGATCTACTTCGACGACATCGAGAAGTTCGGCATCTGGCCCGAAACCTACAACTGGGTCTATGAACGCGGCTGGCTGCGCCAGTTCATCGAAGGCGTGCTGGCCTCGCCGTTGATCAAGACCGGCCACTTCGACGAGTTCCACCAAAGCCACCAGACGCGCGGCATCGTCTACCTGCCGACCACGTCCTACATCGAGATGAACGAATGGACGCTGCCGGCGCCGGCGGCGCGCGCCTATCACGGCCTCGTGGAACAGGAAAAGCACAGCGGCCAGTTCGAAGCGCGCAAGCCTTTCCTGCGCGGCGGCATCTGGCGCAACTTCTTCATGCGCTATCCCGAGTCCAACTGGATGCACAAGCGCATGCTGGAAGTCTCCGCGCGCCTGGCCGCCCTGCCGGCGGAGCTGCGCAGCGCCGCCATGCAGGAACAGCTGCACCGCGCCCAGGCCAACGACGCCTACTGGCACGGGCTCTTCGGCGGCCTCTATCTGCCGCATCTGCGCCGCGCCATCTGGAACAACCTGCTGCTGCTCGAAGGCGCGCTCGACCGCGTCGCGCCGCGCCCGGCGCTCGCGCAGGGCGACATCGATCATGACGGCCACGTCGAAATCTTCCTGCGCAGCGGCCCGGCGCAGGCCGTGATCCAGGCCGACGGCGACGCCTGCGTCGTCGAGCTGTCGGACTACGGGCTCGCCCACAACTTCGGCGACACGCTGCGCCACTACCAAGAGGGCTACCACGACAAGCTGATCGCGGCGCGCGCCCAGCACCACGGCGCCGACAGCCAGGGCGCCGGCATCGCCTCGGCCCACGATCGCGTCGCCTTCCGCCACAAGATCGAGCCCGAAGACCTGGAACCGGATACGCGGCCGCGCGGCATGTTCGAGGACTGCTGGTTCGGCTCCGGCGACGCCTGGCGGCCGATCAACAACTATCGCGCAACGGGCACCGCGCAGTTCGAGGCAGCGCTCGGCGGCGGCCGCCTGGAGAAATCCTTCGTCCTCGACGGCGCCCGGCTCACGGCGCGCTACCGCGCCGGCAACCTGCGCGGCCGCATCGAGATCCGCATCAATGTCGCCATGCCCAGTTGCGACGGCTATGCCGGCCGCTACGTGCTCGCCGACGGCAGCGTGCCCTGCGGCTTCGGCCAGCTGCTCGAACTGCCGGCCGCGCGGAGCCTCACGCTCGAAGACGGCGTCCTCGGCGGCGCCCTGGTGCTGACCAGCAGCGCCGCCCTGGCGCTGACGGCGCGGCCGCACCACACGGTGTCGCAGTCCGAGGCCGGCTTCGAGAAGATCATGCAGGCGGCCGAGATCACCTTGTCGTGGCCGGTCGCCGGGGACGCCGAACTCGTCATCGCCGTCGACATCCAGCCGCGTCCCGGCGCGGCGTAGAATCGGCGGCATCCGCGCGAAGAAAGAAAAACCTCATGGCCGGTACCCGCTTCCAGCTCGAAGTCAATCCCAAACTGCCCTCGCGCCTGGCGCGTCTCGACGAGCTGGCCAACAACCTCTGGTACAGCTGGGACCGGCCGACGCGCGCCCTGTTCGTCCGCCTCGGCGCCAAGCTCTGGGGCGCCGCCGACCACAGCCCGAAGGCCTCGCTCAAGCGCATCGACCAGCATCGCCTCGACGAGGCGGCCGAAGATCCGGTCTTTCTCGGCGCCCTGGCGCGCGTGCTGTCCGCCTACGACACCTACCATACGGCGCCGGCGCGCGAACACGGGCCGCATCTGCCGGAAGGCGAACTGGTCGCCTATTTCTGCGCCGAGTTCGGCTTTCACGAAAGCCTGCCGATCTACTCCGGCGGCCTCGGCATCCTCGCCGGCGACCACTGCAAGACGGCCTCCGACCTCAACCTGCCTTTCGTCGGCGTCGGCCTGCTCTACCGCCAGGGCTATTTCCTCCAGACCATCGACGGCGAAGGCCAGCAGCACGCCGAATACCGCGACACCGATTTCGACGACCTGCCGATCACGCCGGTGCTGACGGACGGCGGCGTGGAACTCAAGGTCGCCGTGCCCCTGCCCGGGCGCGACGCCTACGCCAAGGTCTGGAAGACGCGCGTCGGCCACGTCTCGATCTACCTCCTCGACACCGACATCGAGGACAACAGCCCGCATGACCGCGACATCGCCCACCGCCTCTACGGCGGCGACCGCACCACGCGCATCGAGCAGGAGATGCTGCTCGGCATGGGCGGCGTGCGGGCGCTGGCCGAGATGGGCATCAAGCCCACCGTCTGGCACATCAACGAAGGCCACGCCGCCTTCCTCATCATCGAACGCATCCGCCAGATGGTCGCCGGCGGCCTCGAGTTCGCCACGGCTTACGAGGCCGTCGCCGGCAACACGGTATTCACCACGCATACCGTGGTGCCGGCCGGGCACGACCATTTCTCCGAGGACATGATCCGCCGCTACTTCGAGCGCTGCTGCCAGGAGATGGGCTGCGACATCGGCGCCCTGCTCGACATGGGGCGCACGCCGGATTCGCCGGAGTTCAACATGACCGCCCTGGCGATCCGCGGTTCGCGCCACCAGAACGGCGTCTCGCGCATCCACGGCGAGATCTCCTCGCAGGTCTGCGCCTATCTCTGGCCGCAGGTCGAGGCCGCCGAGAACCCGCTCGACTACGTCACCAACGGCGTGCATGTGCCGACCTTCCTCTCCGACCTCTGGTACGAGACCTTCGACCGCCTGATCGGCGCCGGCTGGAGCCAGCGCCTCACCGACCAGCAATGCTGGGAAGGCATCCATGCCATTCCCGACCACTTGTTCTGGAGCGTGCGCCAGTCGATCAAGGCGCAGATGCTGCACCTGCTGCGCAATCGCATCGGCCACCAGCACAGCCGCAACCAGGGCTCGCAGGCGCATCTCGACCGCATCCTGCGCTACGCCGATCCCGAGAATCCCAACATCCTGACCATCGGCTTCGCGCGCCGCTTCGCCACCTACAAGCGCGCCGCCCTGCTGTTCCAGGATCTCGACTGGCTGCGGCTGATCTTCGCCGACACCGCGCGCCCGGTCGTCTTCATTTTCGCCGGCAAGGCCCATCCGGCCGACCGGCCCGGCCAGGACATGATCCGCCGCATCGCCGAAGTCGCCGCCATGCCGGAATTCATCGGCCGCATCCTGATCGTCGAAGGCTACGACCTGCACGTCGCGCGCCGCCTCGTCGCCGGCGTCGACGTCTGGCTCAACAATCCGATCTATCCGCTCGAAGCCTCGGGCACCTCGGGCATGAAGGCGGCCATCAACGGCGTCATCAATCTCTCCGTGCTCGACGGCTGGTGGGGCGAGGGCTGCGACGAGACGCCGGGGCGCGAGAACGGCTGGGGCATCAAGCCGGTCAACACCGCCGGCGCGCTCGACGACCCGCGCCGCGACCAGGAAGAGGCCCGCGCGCTCTACGAGGTGCTTCAGGACAAAGTCATACCGCTGTACTACGACCGCGGCCCGATGGGCTATTCGCCCGGCTGGGTGAAGATGGCGAAGAACTCCATCGCCAGCATCACGCCGCGCTTCAACTCGGCGCGCATGCTCGGCGAATACATCGGCAAGTTCTATGCGCCGGCGGCGCGGCAATGGCATCGCCACGGCGCCGCCAACTTCGCCGGCGCCCGCACGCTGGCGGCGTGGAAGGCGAAGGTGCGCGGCGCCTGGCCGAAAGTCGCGCTGCGCCGCATCGACAGTCCGCAGCGCCGCATCCCCTTCGGCGAGAAAGTCAATTTCGAAGTCGCCGTGCAACTCGACGGCCTCACCCCGGTCGACATCACGGTGGAACTGCTGTTCGGCCGGCCCAATGCCAACCTCGGCTCGCGTCCGCCGCGCCATTTCCGCCTCGAATACAAGGGACCGCTGGCGAACGGCGAGAGCCTTTTCGCCCTGGAACTGACGCCGGAGGTTTGCGGCAAGATCGAGTACCGCATTCGCGCCTTCCCGTCCCATGAATTGCTCACGCATCCGTTCGAGATGGGGATGATGTTATGGCTATGAGCACCGCTCGTCGAGCCGCCTCAAGGGCGGTGCAATCGTTGACCCGGAGCCGCGCAGCGGCGAACCGTCGTCACCCACGCCCCTGGGGCGGGGGCTGGGGGGTGGGGGGCGTATGAGCGCAGTAGACTCCGTCGCCTGGCAAGCGCTCGCCGCCCATGCGCGCGCGCCGCAGCCGCATTTGCGCGAGCGCTTCGCCGCCGATCCGCAGCGCTTCCAGCATTTTTCGGCCACCTGGAACGACTGGCTGCTCGACTACTCGAAGCAGCGCGTCGCCGCGGCGACGATGCCGCTGCTGTTCGCCCTCTGGCAGGCGGCGGACGTACGCGGCTGGAGCGAGCGCATGCGCGGCGCCGAAGCCATCAATCACACCGAGGGCCGCGCCGCGCTGCACATCGCCCTGCGCTACGGCAAGGGCGCGTTTTTGCATAACGGCCGCGACGTCATGCCCGGCGTGCGCGCCGTGCTCGACAAGATGGAGCGCTTCGTCGACGCCATCCACGGCTGCCATTGGCGCGGCGCCACGGGCGAGCCGATCAGCGATGTCGTGAACATCGGCATCGGCGGTTCCGACCTCGGCCCGCGCATGGCGACGCAGGCGCTCGCCGCCTATCGCCATCCGGGCGTGCGCGTCCATTACGTCGCCAACCTCGACGGCGCCGATCTCGCCACGGTGCTGGAGGAATTGCAGCCGCGCACGACGCTGTTCGTCGTCGCCAGCAAGACCTTCACGACGCAGGAGACGATGCAGAACGCCTATTCGGCGCGCGCCTGGCTGACGCGCGAGCTCGGCGAGGCGGCCGTCTCGCGGCATTTCGTCGCCGTGTCGACCAACCTCACCGAAGTCGCGCGCTTCGGCATCGGCGCCGAAAACGTCTTCGAGTTCTGGGACTGGGTCGGCGGCCGCTTCTCCTTGTGGTCGGCCATCGGCCTGCCGCTGGCGCTGGCCGTCGGCTTCCCGCATTTCCGCGAACTGCTCGCCGGCGCCCACGCCATGGACGAGCACTTCTTCGCCGCGCCGCCGGCGGAGAACCTGCCGGGCCTGCTCGCGCTCATCGAAGTCTGGAACACCAATTTCCTCGGCGCCGGCACGCGCGCGCTGCTGCCCTACAGCCAGTCGCTGTCGCTCTTGCCGCGCTATCTGCAGCAGCTCGAGATGGAATCCAACGGCAAGCTCGTCGACCGCGCCGGCAAGCCGCTCGCGTGCGCCGTCGCGCCGGTGCTCTGGGGCGAGGCCGGCACCAACGGCCAGCATGCCTTCTACCAGCTGCTCCACCAGGGCGGCCGCCTCGTGCCCTGCGACTTCATCGCCATGCGCGAGCCCGACTTCGCCTTGCCCGGCCATCACGAAAAGCTGCTCGCCAACTGCTTTGCCCAGGGCGAAGCGCTGATGCGCGGCAAGACGCAAGCCGAAGTGCGCGCCGAGATGCTGGCCAACCACATCCCGGAATCGGTGGTCGCGTGCCTGGCGCCCTACAAGGTTTTCCCCGGCAACCAGCCGTCGACGACGCTGCTGCTGCCGCGCCTCGATCCGCACAATCTCGGCGCCCTGATCGCGCTCTACGAGCACAAGGTCTTCGTCGAAAGCTGCATCTGGAACATCAATCCCTTCGACCAATGGGGCGTCGAGTACGGCAAGCAGCTCGCCAGCCGGCTGCTGCCGATCATGGAAGGCAAGGCCCCCGCCGACGGCCTCGACAGCTCCACCAGCGGGCTGATCGCCTACTGCAAGAAATGATGGTCACCGCAAAGGACGCCAAGGACGCAAAGTAAAACCAGGGCATAAGAAACCCGCCGCGCATCCGCGGTCGAACGCAGCTGCCATCTCGCCGGTTTCTGGTTCCTTGGCGTCCTTGGCGTCCTTTGCGGTAAACAACATCCTTATCGAATGAAAATCCTCTTCGCAACGTCCGAGATCGCCCCCTGGGTCAAGACCGGCGGGCTTGGCGATGTCGCCGCGGCGCTGCCGCCGGCCTTGCGCGCGCAAGGCGTGGACGTGCGCGTGCTGGTGCCCGCCTATCCGGCGCTGCTGGCGGCCTTCCCCGACGCCAGGGAAATCGCCCGCCCGCACTGGCTCGGTGGCCTGTTGCCGACGCCGACGCTGTGGCAGGCCGAGGCGCCCGACGGCACGCCCTTGCTGCTGCTCGATTGCGCTCCCTACTACGAGCGCGCCGGCAATCCCTACCTCGGCCCCGACGGCCGCGACTGGCTCGACAACCACTTGCGCTTCGGCCTGCTCGCCCGCGTCGCCGCCTGGCTGGGCTCGGCGGCGAGCACGCTGAAGTGGCGGCCCGACGTCGTCCATTGCAACGACTGGCAGACCAGCCTCGCGCCGGCTTTCCTGCACTATCTGCCGGGCGCGGCGGCGAAATCGCTGGTGACGATACACAACCTCGCCTTCCAGGGTCTGTTCGACCACGCCTCGCTCTACGAGCTGGGCCTGCCCGACGCCGCCTGGCACATCGGCGGCATCGAATACTACGGCCGCCTCTCCTTCCTCAAGGCCGGCCTGCAGTTCGCCGATGCCATCACCACCGTCAGTCCGAGCTATGCGCGCGAGATCCAGACCGACGCGGAAGGCATGGGCATGGCCGGCCTGCTGCGCCGCCGCGCCGGGCGGCTCTCGGGCATCCTCAACGGCATCGACACCGCGGCCTGGAATCCGGCGACCGACGCCGCGCTGAGCAAGCCGTTCAAGCCCTACGACGCCCAGCGCCTCGCCGCCAAGGCCGCCAACAAGGCCGCCTTGCAGCGCCAGGCCGGCCTCGCGGAAGACGCCGCCATGCCGCTTCTCGGCGTGGTCAGCCGGCTGACGCGCCAGAAGGGGCTGGACCTGCTGGCGGAAACGGCGGCGGCCGTGCTGTCCCTGCCGGCGCAGCTGATCGTCCTCGGCAACGGCGAGCGCGCGCTCGAAGAGGCGTTCCTCGCCCTGGCGCGCGCCCATCCGGGCCGTTGCGCCGTGACCGTCGGCTTCGACGAAACGCAAGCCCATCGCATCGAAGCCGGCGCCGACATTTTCCTCATGCCGTCGCGCTTCGAGCCCTGCGGCCTCAACCAGATGTACAGCCTGCGCTACGGCACGCCGCCGGTGGTGCGCGCGACCGGCGGGCTCGCCGACACGGTCGTCGACGCCGCCGACGCCGTGCACGGCAACGGCTTCGTCTTCGCCGAGCCGACCGCCGCCGCCCTCTTCGCCGCCATCCACCGCGCCACGACGGCCTGGGGCAAGCGGCAGCTCTGGCGGCGCCTGCAGCGCAACGGTATGGCCGGCGACGTCTCCTGGTCGCATCCGGCGCAGCGGTACGCCGAACTCTACGCGG
>JAQTNK010000013.1 GCA_028713915.1 Rhodocyclaceae bacterium
GGAACATTGGCAGCGCTGGGTCGAGCAGGCGCGCGCCTGAGCGGCGCGATGACGTTGCAATTCCCATTGCCTAAAGGGTAGCGAAAGCATAGCCGCGCATGGTAGCGTTAGCGGGCCGGCAATGAACCGGCGCTAGAGGAGACGACAATGAGCGACCCTCACGCCAAGGGGCGCGATGACAATCCGGCGTCGGCCGCCGCGTGGCGTGGATGAGCGCCGCCGACTACATCCTCGAAACCGAAGGACTCGTCAAGGAGTTCAAGGGCTTCGTCGCCGTGAATGACGTCAGCCTCAAGGTGCGGCGCGGCGACATCCATGCGCTGATCGGTCCGAACGGCGCCGGCAAGACGACCTGCTTCAACCTGCTGACCAAATTCCTCGAACCGACGCGCGGCACGATACGCTTCAACGGCCAGGACATTGCCGGCGAGGCGCCGGCGCAGATCGCGCGCCGCGGCATCGTGCGCTCGTTCCAGATCTCGGCGGTGTTTCCGCACTTGACGGTGCGCGAGAACGTGCGCATCGCCTTGCAAAGGAAACTCGGCACGTCATTCCATTTCTGGCGTTCCGAGCGTTCGCTCGCCGTGCTCGACGCACATGCCGAAGAACTGCTGGGCGAAGTCGGCCTCGACGGCTTTGCCGACAAGATCACGGTCGACCTGCCGTACGGCCGCAAGCGCGCGCTCGAAATCGCCACGACGCTGGCGCTGGAACCGGAACTCATGCTGCTCGACGAACCGACGCAGGGCATGGGCCACGAGGACGTCGACCGCGTCATGCAGTTGATCAAGAAAGTCGCCGCCAAGCGCAGCATCCTCATGGTCGAGCACAACATGAAAGTCGTCGCCGGCATCTCGGACCGCATCACCGTGCTGGCGCGCGGCGCCGTGCTGGCCGAGGGCAGCTACGGCGAAGTCGCCGCCGACCCGCTGGTGATCGAGGCCTACATGGGCACGGCGGCGGATGAACTCACGGCGACGGCCCACTGAAATGAAACGGCACTCTCTTGGATCAGACTTGGTGGGGGGCCGGGAGGGCGGTACTGCCGCCTCGCGCGCTCGGGCCGCCGGGGTGCCCTGCTGCGCTTCGTGTCCCCCGGCGGCAATAAGCCGCCGCCTCCTCCTTTACCTACGCGCAGCAGGGCACCCCACCGGCCCGGCGAATCACGGCAAAGAAGTCGATGCGCCGCGGCACCACGGCGCCAAGCCGAGGGTGGCGGGTGGGCGTCGACGCGTAGGTAAAGGAGGAGGAGGCGATCGCAGATCGCCGACGGGGGACACGAAGCGGCGACGCCCCCCCGTCGCCCTCGGCGGTTACAACCTCCATCCAGCGCACAGTCCAAGAGCACGCTAGACATGGACGCGCGCACCGAATCCCTCCGCATCGCCGGCTTGCATGCCTTCTACGGCGAATCGCACATCCTGCACGGCATGGACATCGTCGTGCATCGCGGCGAGTGCGTGTCGCTGCTCGGCCGCAACGGCGCCGGGCGCACGACGACGCTGCGCGCGATCCTCGGCCTGACCGGCAAGCGCAGCGGCTCGATCATGCTGAACGGCCGCGAAACCATCGGCCTGGCGCCGCACCGCATCGCCAGGCTCGGTGTCGGCTATTGCCCGGAGGAACGCGGCATCTATGCCAGCCTCTCGTGCGAAGAGAACCTGCTGCTGCCGCCGCAAGTGGATAGCGGCGGCATGAGCGTCGACGAGATCTACGCGATGTTCCCCAATCTCAAGGAGCGGCGCCACAGCCAGGGCACGCGGCTGTCCGGCGGCGAGCAGCAGATGCTGGCGATGGCGCGCATCCTGCGCACCGGCGCCAGGCTCCTGCTGCTCGACGAGATTTCGGAAGGCCTGGCGCCGGTGATCGTGCAGCGGCTCGGCGAAGTCATTCGCCACCTCAAGGCCAAGGGCTACACGATCCTGCTGGTGGAGCAGAACTTCCGCTTCGCCGCGCCGCTGGCCGACCGCATGTACGTCATCGAGCACGGCCGCGCCGTGGCCGAGATCGCCCAGCACGAACTCGAAGAAAAACGGGAGTTCCTCCAGGAATTCCTCGGCGTCTGACCCCACCACAGGAGGAAGCACATGAAAGCCACACGCATCGCAACCGCAATCGCTGCCGCGCTCGGCCTCGCCGCCGGCGCCGCCCAGGCGCAGATCTCCGACAACGTCGTCAAGATCGGCGTCCTCACGGACATGTCAGGTGCATATTCCGACCTGGCCGGCCCGGGCGCCGTCGCGGCGGTGAAGATGGCCGTCGAGGACTTCAAGGCCAAGGACAAGCCCGCCTTCGCCATCGAGGTCGTCGCCGCCGACCACCAGAACAAGGGCGACATCGCCTCCAACAAGGCGCGCGAGTGGTTCGACCGCGACAAGGTCGACGTCATCACCGACATGGTCACCACTTCCACCGCGCTGGCGGCGATGAAGGTCGCCAAGGACAAGAACCGGATCGCGCTGATCTCCGGCGCCGCCTCGACGCTCATCACCAACGAGAACTGCAACGACGTCACCGTGCATTGGACCTACGATACCTACGCGCTCGCCAACGGCACGGCGAAGGCGGTGGTGAAGCAGGGCGGCAAGACCTGGTTCTTCCTCACCGCCGACTACGCCTTCGGCCAGTCGCTGGAGAAGGATGCGTCCGCCGTGGTGGTCGCCAACGGCGGCAAGGTGCTCGGTTCGGTGCGCCATCCCTTCCCCGGCACCGACTTCTCTTCCTATCTGCTCAAGGCCCAGGCGTCGGGCGCCCAGGTCATCGGCCTGGCCAACGCCGGCACCGACACCACCAATTCGATCAAGCAGGCCGCCGAGTTCGGCATCACGCCCAAGCAGACGCTGGCGGGCCTCTTGATGTTCATCACCGACGTGCATAGCCTGGGCCTCAACGCGACGCAGGGCATGTACCTGACCACCGGCTTCTATTGGGACATGAACGACCAGACCCGCGCCTGGTCGCGGCGCTTCTTCGACCGCCAGAAGAAGATGCCGACCATGGTGCAGGCCGGCCTCTACTCGGCCGTCATGCATTATCTCGAAGCCGTGAAGGCCACCGGCACCGACGATACGCAGAAAGTGATGGCGGCGATGAAGAAGGCGAAGATCAACGACTTCTTCGCCAAGAACGGCTACATCCGCGATGACGGACGCATGATGCACGACATGTACCTGGCGCAGGTGAAGAAGCCGTCCGAGTCCAAGTACCCGTGGGATTATTACTGGATTCGGCAGACCATCCCGGCGGAAGAGGCCTTCCAGCCGCTGTCGCAATCGCGGTGCCCGCTGGTGAAGAAATAGGAACTCCGGTGAAACGCCGAGGCGCCGAGGCGCACAGACAAGACGACGATCAAGGATTGCTCCGTGCATTCCTCTGCGTCTCGGCGCCTCGGCGGTGAAAGACTTGCCCACACGATCATGACTGAAATCTTCGGCGTGCCCCTTCCCGCCCTCATGGGCCAGCTCATGCTGGGGCTGGTGAATGGCTCGTTCTACGCCATTCTCAGCCTCGGGCTCGCCGTCATCTTCGGCATGCTCAACATCATCAACTTCGCCCATGGCGCCCTTTACATGATGGGCGCCTTCTTCGCCTGGATGGGGCTCACCTACTTCGGCATCGGCTACTGGTGGGCGCTGCTGCTGGTGCCGCTGGCGGTGGGCGTCGTCGGCGTGGCGATCGAGCGCAGCATGCTGCGATGGCTCTACCAGCTCGACCATCTCTACGGCCTGCTGCTGACCTTCGGCCTGGCGCTGATCATCGAAGGCCTGTTCCGCGACCAGTACGGCGCCTCCGGCCTGCCCTACGAGATTCCCGAGCAATTGACGGGCGCCTTCAACCTCGGCTTCATGTTCCTGCCGAAGTATCGCGCCTGGGTGATCGCGGCTTCGCTGACGGTCTGCTTCGCCACCTGGTTCCTGATCGAGAAGACGCGGCTGGGCGCCTATCTGCGGGCGGCGACGGAAAACCCCAGGCTGACCCAGGCCTTCGGCATCAACGTGCCGCTGATGGTGATGCTGACCTACGGCTTCGGCGTCGCCCTGGCGGGCTTCGCCGGCGTGCTGGCGGCGCCGGCCTTCCAGGTCAATCCGCTGATGGGCTCGCACCTGATCATCGTCGTCTTCGCCGTGGTGGTCATCGGCGGCATGGGCTCGATCCTCGGCTCCATACTCACCGGCCTGGCCCTGGGCGTCATCGAGGGCCTGACGAAAGTGTTCTACCCCGAAGTCTCGGCCACGGTGGTTTTCATCATCATGGTGGCCGTGCTGATGATCCGGCCGCGCGGCCTGTTCGGCAAGGAAAAGTGACCGCGCCATGAACCAGAACCTGCAACGTTTCGGCTACCTGGCGCTGCTCGCGCTGCTGCTGGCCGCGCCCTTGGTCGCCTACCCGGTGCTGGTGATGAAGGTGCTGTGCTACGCGCTGTTCGCCTGCGCCTTCAACCTGCTGCTGGGCTATACGGGCCTGTTGTCGTTCGGCCACGCCGCCTTCTTCGGCACGGCAGCCTACGTCGCCGGCTTCGTGCTCCGGGATTGGGGCTGGCCGACGGAACTGGGCCTGCTGGCGGGGACGCTGGCCGCCGCCGCGCTGGGCTGGGTCTTCGGCAGCCTCGCCATCCGCCGCCAGGGCATCTACTTCGCCATGGTCACCCTGGCCCTGGCGCAGATGATGTATTTCTTCTTCATCCAGGCGCCCTTCACCGGCGGCGAGGATGGGCTGCAGGGCGTGCCGCGCGGCACGCTGCTGGGCGTCGTCGACCTGAACGACGACCTCAAGCTCTACTACGTCGTGCTGGCGATCTGCGTCGCGGCCTTCTGGCTGATCCACCGCACCATTCATTCGCCCTTCGGCCAGATCCTCAAGGCGATCCGGGAAAACGAGCCGCGCGCGATTTCGCTCGGCTACGACGTGGCGAAATACAAGCTCTTGGCCTTCGTGCTGTCGGCCGCCCTGGCGGGGCTGGCCGGCGCGACCAAGACCCTGATCCTGAACTTCGCCGCGCTCACCGACGCCCACTGGCACGCCTCGGGCGAGGTGGTGCTGATGACCCTGGTCGGCGGCATGGGCACGGTGTTGGGGCCGGTGGTCGGCGCGACCGTCATCGTCGTGCTGGAGAACGAACTGGCCGACAAGGTCGGCTCGCTGGTTACGGTTATCATGGGGGCGATTTTCGTCGTCTGCGTGCTGCTGTTCCGGCGCGGCATCGTCGGCGAATTCATGGCGCTGCGGCGCCGCTGGAGCGGGAGTACAGACCAATGACACTGAAGAATCTGATGGTGCATCTGGATGGCAGCGAGCGCACCGCGGCTCGGCTCGAGATGGCGGTGGCCCTCGCGCAACGGCACCAGGCGCGGCTGGTCGGCGTGTTCGGGCAGCGCGCGGCGGCGCAGCAGGTCGGCGCCGTCATCAACTGGCCGTCGCCGGAATATGTCCAGGCGGCCGCGGCCAGCGCGGCGGCGTTCCGGCAGGCCAGCGCGGGACTGGCGCAAGCGGAATGGCTGGACATCAACCGCGGCAGCGATGCCGCCCTGCTGCACCACCTCACGGCCGTCGCGCGCTATGTCGACCTGACCGTGCTGGGCCAGTACGACGGCAACGCGAACGGCAAGGCGCCGCCCGACCTGCCCGAGGAACTTGTCGTCAATTCCGGTCGCCCGGTGCTGGTCGTGCCCTACGTCGGCCGCTATCCGCCGGTGTTCGCGCGCCCGCTGATCGCCTGGAACAATTCGCGCGAGGCGGCCCATGCCTTGAACGACGCGCTGCCCTTGATCGCCGGCTGCCATGAGGCCGTGGTGCTGTCGCTGGATACCCGCTACGAGGAGGCCGAGGCTTCCTGCGCCGCGGTGGCGCGCCATCTCGCCTGCCACGGCATCGCGGCGAAAACGGAAATTCTGATGGTCGAGAACATCGGCATCATGGACATGCTGCTCAACCGCGTCGCCGATCGCCAGGCCGACCTGCTGGTGATGGGCGCCCACGGCCAGATCGGCTTCCCCTTCGTCAGCCGCGGCGCCGGCACGCGGCATATCCTGCGCAGCATGACCGTCCCGGTGCTGATGTCGAACTAGTTCATCGCCTAGCCGACGCAAAAAATGGAGGCCATCATGCTGAACCGTTATGGACGTTGGTTGGTGCGATTGGCGGCAGTCGCCTGGCTATTTGCCGCCGCCGCGGTCCATGCCGCCGACACCCAGAATGCCGAGAAGGACACCTACGATCAGGACTCGGTCCTGAAGGACGCCGAAGCGTTCTTCGGTTCGTCCACCGAAGGCCTCGCCAAGGTCATCGAAAAGGCGTTCAAGGAGCACGGCCGTCCCAACGGCTACATCAAGGGCGAGGAAGCGAGCGGAGCCATCACGGTGGGGCTGCGCTACGGCGACGGCGTGCTCACGCTGAAGGGCGGCGGTTCGCAGAAGGTCTATTGGCAAGGACCTTCGATCGGCTTTGATCTCGGCGCCAATGCGTCGAAAGTCTTCGTTCTGGTCTATCACCTGGCTTCGCCCGCCGAGATCTTCCAACGCTTCCCGGCCGTCGATGGCAGCTTCTACTACATCGGCGGCGTCGGCATCAATTACCAGCAGCGCGGCAACGTCATTCTGGCGCCGATCCGGCTCGGCGTCGGACTGCGGGCCGGAGCCAGCATCGGCTACCTGCACTACACGAAGAAGAAGACCTACGTTCCTTTCTAGGCGGCGCGCGCGGCGTCCGGATGCACCCGAGGCCGCCGCGTCAGGCGCGCAAGCCTCGCGCGGCGAGGCCCGCCGGCGAGGTCGCGGTCGGCAAGAAGGGTCATCGCTGCGTCAGTTCGCCGAGCATCCGGCTCATGCCGCTCATCACCATCTGGTTCGACTGTTCCATCGCCTTCAGTTCGGCCAGGCCCGCTTCGAGGCCGCCCGCGTAGTAGTGCTCGATGGCGCGCCGGGCATGTTGATGCACGGCGCGATGCGGCGTTTCCAGTTCGGCATAGCCCCGCAGGCCGACAAAACGCTCGTGACCTTCGCCCGCGTAATACCACTGGCCGAGACGGCAATGCTTCTCGTCCGGCACATCCTCCGGCCGCAGCCGCGACGTGCCGAGGAAAACCTTGTACACCTCGAGCTTTAGCATCAATTCCTCGAGGTTGGCGAGTTCCACGTTCGACAGCAGCGCGGACGAGGCGACGGCGCCCTCCATGCGTTGCGAGAGGTCCAGCAAGCGCTGCATGCTGTGCATCGCCAGTTCGCTTTCGGCGGAGTAGCGGCTGGCTTCCTCGGCGCCGACTTCCATCACCGACTTGGCGGCGCGCGTCTCGTCCTGAATGGCGCCGACCAGGCCGGAAATCTCGGTCGTCGCCTTGGCGGTCCGCTCCGCCAGTTTGCGCACCTCGTCGGCGACCACGGCGAAGCCGCGCCCGGCGTCACCGGCGCGCGCCGCCTCGATGGCAGCGTTCAGCGCCAGCAGGTTGGTCTGGTCGGCAATTTCCTTGATCAGGCTGACGATGCCGCCGATCTCGCTGGCGCGCTGATTCAGTCTGTCGACGTTGCGCGAGGCATCGGTCATTTTCCGGAACATGACGCTGAGGTTGTCGGCCGTCTTTGCGAAGGTGAGACGGTTTGCGTCGGACTGCGACGCCGCTTCCAGCGCCGATGCCTTTTCCTGGTTCAGCGTGGTCGCAAGGCCGAGGAAGGATTGGCTGACGCCGCTCAGCGAGTCGCTGAAGCTGCCGAGGCTGGAGAAGACGCCATCGAGGTTGGCGCGGTCTCGCCGCAAGCCGCCGGTCTCGTCGGTCAGTGCCGCGCGTTCCGCCTCCAGCGACTGCACGCGTTCGAGCAGTTCCGTCTTCTCGCGGCGCAGGCGTGCGTTTTCGACTTCGGCGTCGGCGAGAGCATCTTTCAGTTTTCTGAAGAACATGGCGGCTCCTGAATGAATTCTCGTTTGGATGCGGCTTGGAACTGGTCGACAAGCGGCATCGCGTCATGGCCGTCCGCCGCCGACGGCCGCGCGGCGACAGCAAGCGCATCGAACGTCGATTCGCGGTAGAAAGCGGTATAATTAATACATCTTAATGCTATCACCGCGGTTTTATTAAAGCAATATATTCGATACTGCTTAATGGTTTCTGCGCCTAAGCTCACTGCGCGGAGCGTTGCGGTCTCTTCGGCAAATGGCAGGCATCGGAATCGTCCGGCAGCGGGTTCCTGCTTTCCGGCATCGCGAATCAGCATCCTCCGGCATATTTCCATCCTGGCAGCACCCATAATCGGCACGGTCGCGAATGATCGGAGCGGTGCAAGTCGGTGTTGTCATGGAACCGGAACGACAGGACGGAGATTCGAAACCGCCGAAAGGCGCGCAATTGCCGGCGATCAGGCTGTGACGAAGAGCTTATTCGTGATCAATCGCGAACGGCTCAATATCCCGGCGGCGCTGGGACGGGTGCCGCTGTTCCAGGAGTTCTCCGCGGAACTGCTGCTGCAGATTGCGGCGACGACGCAGCTGAGAAGGCTGGCAAAGGGCGAAATCCTTTTTCAGAACGACGACACGCCGAAAGGCTTCTTCGTCGTGATTTTCGGCCAGATCAAGGAAGCCGTCCGCTCCGCCCACGGTGACGAGAAGATCATCGAGATCGTCGGTCCCAACCAGAGTTTCGGCGAAACGGCGATGTTGCTCGACCGTCCGTATCCCTACTTTGCGGAATCGCTGCAAGATACCTTGCTCGTTTCCATTGCCAAGGGCATCGCCCTCGATCTTCTGGATACCGATGCGTCGTTCGCCAAGCGCATGCTCGCGGGACTTTCGATGCGCGTCCATTCCCTCGTTTACGATATCGAGTCATATACGCTGCGAACGCCGGAGCAGCGTTTCATCGGCTATCTGATCCAGAACGGAAGCCAAAAGGAGCATAGCGACATGTTTCTGAAAATCTCCCTGCCGGCGGCCAAGCGTGCCATCGCCTCGCGTCTGGGCATGACCCCGGAAACTTTTTCGCGGATTCTCGGAGCGTTTGCCGAGGCTGGCTTGATCGACGTGCAGGGGCGGCATTTGTCGGTTCCCGATGTCAATCGGCTGAAGGAATTCGCTCTCTGAAACATGGATGACCTTGATCACGAATGGATGCCCAGAACATGAAGATGAAAACAACGACGTGCCGCCTGTCCTGGCTCGCTCGCAAGCTGCTGCCCGGCATGATTGGCGCCGTGCTGGCGAGCGCCATGCCGGCGTTTGGCGAAGCGCCACAAAGCGCGGGCGCCCATGCTCGTTCGCTCCACGATGCGGCGCAGCTGGGCACGGGCAATGACGTCACCAGGATCCTGACGACGGCGCCAGGCGAACGCGATGCAAGGGACGGCCGGGGCACGCAAGCGATCCATCTCGCCGCGGGCAATTCCGACTCCGGCCCGCTCAGGGCCCTGATCGCCGCCGGCGCAAACCCGAACGCCAGGGACAGCGACGGCGTTACGCCGCTGCACTTGGCGGTTCTGGCGCGCAATGCCGAGAACACCCGCCTGCTGCTGGCGGCGGGTGCCGACCCTGCCGCCAAGAACAACGCCGGACGCGATGCGCTGGCGATCGCCCACGAAGTGTTGGCCGACAAGGCAGCCGGCGTGATCGCGCTGTGGATTCTGAAAGGCTGTCAGCCGAAACGGCCGTGCTGACGAGCAGGAATAGCGCGGGTCGGCCGCTGGACGGCACTCAAGGCTGGCGATTCGATGGGCTTTCCGGCCGCAGTACGAAGCGACCCTGGATGATGGCTCCCGCTTGAATCTCCGCGACGGCATATTCGACATCGCAGCGGGCGCGTGCCGTGGCATGAAGCTTGATGAAGTCCCTGGCCTTGACGTGGCCCGTGACGGCGCCGTGGATGACGAGGCGAGCAACGTCGATGCTTCCATCCACGCTGCCTTGCACGCCGATTACGAGAGTGGCAGGCGCGTCGTCGACGGCGCGCACATTGCCCCGGACCGCGCCATCTATCCGCAGACTGCCGGAGAAGACGACGTCACCGGCGATGACCATGCCCGCGGCGACCAGGTTGCTGGCCTGGCCGGCGTGCTTGCCTTCAAAGCGGTGGATCGACGCGTTGCCGCCCATGGCATGGGAGAAGGCTGAATCGAGCCACGGCGGATTGCGGCGGCGCTCCCCGGCACGAAAGACCGTCGACCTGGTCTGACGTGCGCGCGGCGGTCGTGGCCGCGATGCGGCGGGCAGTCCGGTCCCGCGAACTCATGGCCGGCGCTGATCCAGCCGCGGATCCCAATGCGGCCTGGAATCCAGCGCCGGGATCGTCATGTCGACTTGAATGCCGGCGTCGCTGGTCGCATTGGCCTCCGCGATCATTGCGCTCACCGACGACATCAGGAGCAGGGCGGTGATCAGGACCAAGGTCAGTTTCATGTCGCTTCCTGGAAATGCGTTCGGCGCACAATTTCGCGCGGCGATGGCGTTTCCGGTAGTGTCGTGAGCGGGCGACAGCTCGCGCCCGCGGTGACGGCAAGCAAGTCCGAGCTGTGGGTTTCAGATCCCGGCAAACGATGCCGCGGCCCGGGTGTCGCTTTCTGACGACAGCAGCACGCCGCCTGAATTCGATTCACCATGGCCTCGTAGCAACATCATGGAGCCACCATTGGATACCGTTCGTACTTCCACCGCATCGGCCTCGCCGCCCGCCTGGAGCGCCGATGAGGCCATCGCCCCGTTCTATGCCGCAGGAGCCGGCGTCCTGCGCACCACCTACGACGCCGAACTGGTGCGGCTGACGCGGCAATATGCGGGCTTCGCCGGATCGACGCGCAATGCGCTCAACCTGATTGCCGGCCTGCGCGGCGGCAACGCGATCACGCTGCGCGCCGAGGAGGCGCAAGAGGACGTCGTGTTCAGGCCGCCGACCGCACCCATGGGCTGGAGCCGGGTGCAGCGCATCCTCAACCTCGCGCGCGCCGGGCTGGCGTCGCTGGACATCGAAGCGCCCCAGCCGCAGCAGATCGCCGCGGCACTGATGGGCGGCACGATCTGCGTCGGCGCCGCCGCGGTGGTGCTGCCGGGCGTGCTGAGCATGCACAGCGCCGGCATCGACTGGACGCGCATCGCCCACGCCTTCGCGCTGGCCGCGCCGCCGCCGGGCCTGCGTCACCGCCAGGCGAGCAGCCATCCGTGACGGCGGCTGCACGAGGGTGCCGGCCATAAGCGCCGGGGCGAGCACCACGGTGCGCGCAGACGGCGTATATTTGCCTGCCGCGCAGTCCATGCGTTCGTTGCCGGTCGCCACATCCGCGCCGGCGGCGCGACAACACCTGCGGTGCGAGAACCGGAGCCAGGCCAGAACCGAAGCTTCTTGCGGTAACTTGAGCTGGCCGGCCATTCGTGGGAGATCTTTTTTGCCATCCATTTTTCGCCAGGCGCTCGTCGCCCTGGCCGCGCTGTGCTGCGGCGTTGCGTCGGCAGCGTCCTATCCGACCGCCGACCAGTTGCGCACCGCAATCGGCGTCGCCGCCAGTCTGGCAAGAACGCAAGAAGGCCTCACGCTGGACATGCGGGATGCGCGCGAGGCGGGAATCACGCTGCCGCTGATGGCCGCAGGTCTCGACGTGACCACCGGCGTCTGCAAGATTTTCTACAATCCCAAGCCGGAAGACCGGCTGATGCGGTTCTTCGACGGCATTCCCGAAAAGGACCTGCCCGTCTGGCTCAACGCCATCGCCGTGCATGAGGCCACCCATTGCGTCGAACAGCGGGAGGTCTATATCCGCCGGGACTTCGACATGGTGTTGCCGCCGGGCATCAACCGCGACGGCATGACCTTGCAAGGCTATATGGGAGTCGTGAAAAGCGGCGCCGTGGAGACCTGGGGCGAAGCCCTGGCGGACATCGCATCGGTGCTCTACCTGAAGCAAGCCGTGCCGGAACAATGGGTGAACTTTGCGCAAGGCATTACCGCCATGCGCCGCGATCTCGCCGGCAAGTGGCCCAGCCACGACACCTCGCCGTGGCTGAATAAACTCATTGACGCGCACGACGCAGCGCCGGCAAACCTGAACTGCTTCGAAGCCGCGTACCAACTGCGCCGGCTCTACCGCCCCCAGTGATCGCCGCGCGCCGCAACGGCGCTGGCGCTGGCGCATGGCCGCCTCTCGCGCCCGAAGTCCGCCCTGCGTTGGTAAAAGTTACGTACTGATTGGCGGGCTTGCGGCCCCGGCCCCGGCTGCGCCGCGCCGAACGGGTGCCGATATTGCAGGATGCGCGCGGCCGCGCCGGAGCGCGGCTTAATTCCTCCAATGCCTGGCGCTGGCACGGCCCTTGCGGCAGGCTCGATCAGGCTTTCCGATCCGTTGCAATGCGGAAAGCCGGGGCACCGAACCGACGCGAGTCGCGTTCAGGTGACGACAGAGGCTCATTCTTCTGGAGGCAAGTCATTATGGGTATCGACCACAAAGCGCTGGCGCTGCTGACGGCAGCGATTCTCGGCAGCGGGCTCATCGCCTGCCAACGTGCGGGGGAAGAACAAACTGCGCGCAACCAGGATTCGTCGACGCCGATGAACCAGGCGCCGAAGCAAGGCTACACCGGCCCGGCGACGTCCGCGCCCGCCGCCGGCGCGACCAGCGAAGAGAAGAGTGGACAGCCCGCTGATGAGACAGGTAGCCCAAACAGCAACCAAATGAAGCAACCGGGCAATACGGAGCAGCAACAACCTCAGCGCTGAGGCTGGCGAAGGCAATTCCAGCCCTGGCGCGCGCGCCTGCGGCTGGTTTTCGGATCGCGGCGATGCGCTCGCCGACACCGCGCATGCACGGAACGAATCTCGTCGATTCGTTCCGGCCGCGACCCGACGCGCCAACGGCTCAGCTTCCGTGGCGTGTTAATACTGCGACTTGGGCGATGACTCCGATGACGACGACGACTTCAGCTCGATGTTGTTCTGCACCTCCTTGACACCCGGAACCTGGCGCGCAAGCTCCGCGGCGCGGTCGGCCTCCTGCGCAGAGTTGGCGAAGCCGCTCAGCTGCACGATACCGTTGTCGCTTTTGACGCTGATATCCAGGGCGCTGACCTTCTGGTCCCGAACGAACGCCGACTTCACCTTCGTCGTGATGGCCGTGTCGTCGATCATTTGCCCCGTGCTTTCCTTGGCACCGGATGTGCTGTCCTGCGGGTCTGCGGAGTTCTGCATCGGCGTATCGGCGTAGGCGGATGTCACCGTCAAGGGGATGGCACTTGCAACGGCGAGAAGCGTCGCGGACGTGGCAATGAATGCGCTGCGCAAGGATTTGGCTTTCATGGTCGTTTCCTTTCTTTCGCGTAAGGGGGGATATTCCCACAGGCGATCAGCAACACGTGTGCCATATGCCATTCGGCACGGCAGGCGCGAACGGAGCTGGCGGCGTCGGCGCGGGCGCTCGGGCGGCTTTGAAAATGCTACCGAATCCCGCCGGCCTGGCTTGTAAAAACTATATCGCTTGCGCTTGCCTGGTCTCGCCGCGGCGGCAACACGGCGCCCACCACTTGTGCCGGCGCCGGCTAGGAATCGGGCGCCTGGCCGATGGCGATGTGCGGTGCCCACTCCAGCCAGGCCTTGTCGGGCTTGTCGAAAAGCGGGAAGACCGTCCCATTGGCCACCGGCCCTTTGCCCACGGGCGGGGTGGCGAACGCGACGCCGCCCGCCAGCAGCGATCGGAGCGACTCGACGCTGATTTGCAGGCCGCTGAACAAACCGACATGCACGTCGACGCCGCCGGCTTTCCAGAAGCGCGAGCCGGCATGGACGAGCGCCGCATAGCGCGGCAGGATGACCATGTGCACATTGACCGCGCTGGCGTCGGCGCTCAAGCGCGCGTCCAGCACCGTGCCCACGACCACGCCGCGGTAATAGACGGGTGAATTGGCCTTCACCGAGCCCAGGTGAGGCGTGCGCAAGACAATGGACAGCCCCTTTGAATTCGGCGTCACCGGCGCGTTGTCGAGGCCGACAAAGTCCGCGGCCGGTGCGCCGACGCCGGGCTGGACGCCGATTTCCGGACCGGTGATGACGGTTCCCAGTCCGCTGATGTTGTTGAGCCCGACTTCGGGACGGACGATCCAGAACACCGAATCCTTGCGCGCGATGGGAGCGGCAGACCGCTGCAGGCGCACCTTGACGACCGCCGCCTGCTGATCCGCGCGCAGTTCGATCGCCACCACTTCGCCGATGGGTACGCCGCGATACTTGAGCAGCGTCTGGCCGCTCTTGAGGCCGTTCACGTCCTTGAACTGGATGGTGATCAGCGGGCCGAACTCGCGCACGTTGTCGTACATCAGGTAGGCGGCCACCAGCGCGGCCACCACCGGCACCAGCCAAATGACGGGAAAGCGCCACTGGCGTCGCTCGACCTTGGCCCGGGGGAATTCAGCGGCCTCCGGCGGCGGGCCTGGATCGTCTGATCGGGACGCGTTCATCGGCTCGGCAGCGCTGCGGCATCAATCGCGGCGGGGCCAGATCAGCGCCGGATCGAAGCGCGCGCAAGCCAGTATGGTCAGCGTCACGACGCCGGCAAAGGCCGGCAGGGCGGGACCGGGCCGGATGGTGGCGAGCTGTTCCAGCTTGACCAGCGCCACCAGGACCGACATCAGGAAGACGTCGAGCATCGCCCAGCTGCCGACCGCCGAGATGATGCGGAAAATCCTCGCGCGCTCGAACTGCCAAGACGTGGATCGGCGCTCGGTCGTGACGACGAGAAAGAAAAGTCCGATCAACTTCAGCAGCGGGATCAGGAGGCTCGCCAGAAACACGATGGCGGCGACCAGCCACTGGCCGTCCTGAAAAAGATCCCTGCAGCCTTCCCAGATGGTGCTTTCAGAGTGGGCGCCATGCATGTCCATGACGAGGATGGGCAAGGCATTCGCCGGCACGTAAAGAATCAAGGCCGCCAGCGACAACGCTGCCGTCGCGCGAGGACTGCGCGGCGCGACGCTTGCCTGCAGGCGGGCGCCGCAGCGGCAACACTCGCCCGCCGCACCGGGCGGCAGCTCGCCGACGCGCTGCACTTGGCCGCACACGCGGCAGGCGACCACGCTAGTCACGATCCGACCTCGCGCCGCCGCCGGCGAGCGTCGAACCGTCGCGGCGCTTCGAGCCTGCGCAGATCAAGATCAAACCGCGTCCGCGCGCTGCCGCTCGCTCTGCGCATGCCAGCGCCGCCGCGCGTTCACCCGTCCCTGGATCTGGCGCCATGGATCTTCCATTTGCCTTCGGTTCATCTGCGTCTCCTTGCTGCGAAGGGTTTACCGCGGCAGCAGCACAAGCAACCGGCAGCGCTGCCGTGCCGACCCACGCATTGAGACCGACCGGCGCGGCCAAGATTCCCGCAACGCCGCCACGCACCGCCGTGCCGGCGTGCCGCCGTTTTCACGCGGCCCGCAACGGCGCAGCGGCCGCCAAGCGCAGCCAGCGCCGGTGGCGCTCAAGCGCCGTGCTTGTGGCCGCGGCGCAAGATCAGGCTCCTTCGCCACAACAAGAGCCCAAGACGGCCGGGCCGGCATGCGGCCTTGGCCGGCCGGCGCAACCACCCGAGTCGCATGATCAGCGCCAATTCCCTGTGTCCCATTTCCGCCTCCTGATATCTGCAGCTAGGGTCGACGGGCCGGATAACGCTTGGTTCCCCGTCGGCGTTTGCGCCAGCCGCGATCTCCGGAAATAGTCCCGTGCCGCGCCCGGCGCGCCTGCGAAGAAGACAGGAGCATGCGGCATCAAGCGGCCGCGAACGGCCGCCGCCGATGCCAGCGCCGAACGGCACATGGCGCGTTGATTGCGTCGCGCCTAGGGTGAGCGTTGGCATCAAAGGAATGGAAAGGACACGCATCATGAAATCCACCGCTTTGCGTTACGCCGTCGTCGCCGCTGCCGCCACGCTGCTCGGAAGCGTCGGCATCCTGAGCGTGACCGCAACGTCCGCTTATGCCGATACCGCGACGCCCGACTCCAAGGCCACGCAGGAAAGCGCCGGCCAAAGGGTCGAAGATGCGATGATCACTACCAAGGTGAAATCCGCATTCGTGCAGGACGACAAGATCAAGGCCATGTCCATCCACGTCACCACCGACAATGGCATCGTGCAGTTGAGCGGCTTCGCCAACTCCTCGCAGGAAGCCGACCACGCGGCGGATGTGGCACGCCAGGTCAGCGGCGTCAAGGACGTGACGAATGACATCAAGTTGAAGCAGTAGCCGTCGACGGCGAAAGCCGGCGGCGACGCCGTGCTTCAGATCGCGCGGACGTCGAGGTCCGCGAACGGGAATGAATATGCCAACTAGATATGTCGGCGCCGTCTTCGCCAAGCTGGACGACGCCCACGCGCTCGTCGAGGAAATCAGCAAGCAGGATTTTCCGATGGACCAGGTCTCCGTCGTTCGCAAGGCAGGCGGGGAGGGCGATGACTTTCTCGGCATCGCCTACAGCGACGAAAAGGAGCGCTTCAAGGTGTGGGGCGCGCAAGGCGCCTTATGGGGGGCGCTCGGCGGGTTGTTGGCGGGTGCCGCCGGCCTGCTGATGCTGCCCGGCATCGGCGCCGTCCTCATTGCCGGTCCGCTCATCGATGCCATTGCCGGCGCCGCTGTGGGCGCGGGCCTGATGGCGACCGGCGCGGCAGCGAGCCACCTGACGACGGGCCTGCGCCGCATCGGCATTCCCGAGGACCGGCTGGCGATGCTGCATCAGGCGGTGATGGACGGCAACGCGGTGGTGCTGATCCACTGCGGCGAGGCCGATCCCGAGGTCTGGCGTCGACGCCTGGCCTGGCGCGGCGCCGATGCCGTCGTCACCATGCCGTGACGCGACGTCGAGCGTCTTAGCGTCTAGCCTCTTAGCGCGTCCCTGCCGCGCTTTCGATCAGCGCGGCCAGCTTCTTCTTTTCGTCGCTGTCCAGCTTGTCGATGTTCTTGCGCCACGCATAAGTCTTGTAGCGGCGCTTGACGTACTCCCAGCCGGCCGGACCATAGGCCTCGACGTCGGCCTTGAGCTTGGGGATGGCCTCGATCACCGCGCGAAACTGTTCCCAACTCAACCCCTGCAGCGCGCGCTCGAGGTGCGCGCTGTCGACACGGTCCTCGGCCATGACGCGCTGCATGTCCGCGTCGGGCACCGCGTCGGCAAGCGCGGAAAGCAGCGGGCCGGCCAGCAGGAAGGCAAGCACGACGGCGTGCCGGCCGCGGCGCACGGTCAGGGATTGCAGGTCGCGCCGGTCGTTTCGCAATTGCAGTTAGTCTGCTCGCAGACGCAGTGCGAGACGGCGGCCTTGCCGTTGCTGTCCTGCAGGCAGACGTCGCCGGCGAAGGATTGCAGGTGCAGCACGCCCGGCGTGTCGGTCGGCATCAGGCCGATGGACATGCGGGAAGATTGCGTCGTGGCTGCCGGGATCGTCACCACGGGAGGCGTGACGACGGCGACTTTTTCTTCCCGGGAGGCGCAGCCCGAAAGCAGGCCCAGGACAAGTGCGGCGCCAGTGGCGGCGACGGCGAGAGGCGGAATTTTCATAACGGTTCTCCTTCGCGCTTGATGTGCGCTGTTTCCACGCTAGTCGACCGCGCGCCAAATTTCGCGGCGCGGCGCTGCGCCGTCCGGACTAGCGACGAGGGCGACGATGGCGACACATGGGGCGCCGCGCCGGCCGCGCGCTTACTCGGATGCCCGTAGCACATTTACCCGGAGTCGAGGATTGCCGGCGAACGCCCTGGCGTCGCACACTCAGCCTCTGAATTGCGATGCCATTGTCAACTTCACTTACGAGAGGAAATTCGATGTCTAAAACAAAAACCGGTATTGCCGTCATGGCTCTGGTCTTGTCGTCGCTGGCTTGCGCGCAGCAAGGCTACGTCGGCATCGGCGCGGGCGAGTCCGACACGAATGTGGGAGGCGACGCGAGGAAGACCGCCTACAAGCTCTTTGCCGGTTACGACTTCAATCGCAACTGGGCGATCGAAGGCGCCTGGGCCGATCTCGGCAAGCCGCAGTGGCCGCAAGGGGAATCGCGCGAGACCGCCTGGTATCTGGCCGGCAAGGGCACCGTGCCGATCAGCAGCCAGTTCGATCTGTTCGCCAAGCTGGGCGCCAGCTGGAACAAGGTGGCGCTCAACGATACGAAGAAGACCGACCTCCTCGCCGGCGTCGGCGCCGAATACCTGTTCAACAAGCAGCTCGGACTGCGCCTCGAGTATGAGGACTTCGGCAAGTTCGGCGACGACAACATCGGGCGCCACCGCGCCAACATGTGGACGCTTGGCCTCGACTACAAGATGCCGGCGAAATTCTGATCCCGACGGCGGGCGGCTGCGGAACGGCATGGCCCTGCCCGCAGTTGTTCCGTGGCCACCCGCCGCGGCCCTATAGGCTGCTGGTGACCGCCGTCGTCAGTTCGGCGAGCAAGGCTTCCTGCGCGCAATGCGGCGCGCCGCGCTTGCTGCGCCGCATGCGGTACTGGCCGTCGCTCTCCATCGCCCAGGCCTGCGAGTTGTCGGCGAGGTAGGGTCGCAGGCCTTCCTTGATGACGCGCAGCTTGAGCTTCTTGTCCAGAACGGGGAAGGCGACTTCGATGCGGCGGAAGAAATTGCGCTCCATCCAGTCGGCCGAAGAGAGATAGAGCTTTTCCGCGCCCTCGGCGTAGAAGTAGAAAATGCGATGGTGCTCGAGGAAGCGGCCGATCACCGAGCGCACGCGGATATTTTCGGACAGGCCGGCGACGCCGGGCCGCAGCGCGCAGACGCCGCGCACGACGAGGTCGATGTGGACGCCGGCCTGCGAAGCTTCGTAAAGCGCCTCGATGGTTTCCGGATCCAGGAGCGAATTCATCTTGGCGATGACCTGGCCCTTGCGACCGGCCCGGGCGGCTTCGGTCTCGGCCTTGATGCAGGCGAGGATGTTCGAATGCAGGGTGAAGGGCGCGCGCCACAGGTGCTTGAGTTCGCTCGCCTTGCCCATGCCGGTGATCTGCTTGAAGACGTCGCCGACGTCGGCGGCGATTTCCGGGTTGCAGGTCATGAGGCCGAAGTCGGTATAGAGGCGCGTGGTGCGCGGATGGTAGTTGCCGGTGCCGAGGTGCACGTAGCGGCGATAGCCGTGCTCTTCGCGCCGCAGCACCATCAGCAGCTTGGCGTGCGTCTTGTAGCCGAAGACGCCGTAGACGACGTGGGCGCCGACGTCTTCGAGCTTGGTCGCGATGTTGAGGTTGGCCTCCTCGTCGAAGCGCGCCATCAGCTCGACGACGACGGTGACTTCCTTGCCCAGCTGCGCGGCGCGCAGCAGGTGTTCGAGCAGCACCGAGTCGGTGCCGGTGCGATAGACGGTCATCTTGATCGCCACCACCAGCGGGTCGTCGGCCGCCTGCTCGAGCATCTGGATGACCGGGCTGAAGGACTGGAAGGGATGGTGCACCAGCACGTCCTGCTTGCGGATGCTGGCGAAAATGTCGTAGCGCTTGGTCAGCACCTTGGGCAGGCCGGGCTGGAAGGGCGCGTACTTGAGGTCGGGACGGTCGACCTGGTCGGGCACCGAGATCAGGCGCACCAGGTTCACGATGCCGGGCACCTGGTAGAGATCGTCCTGGTCGAGGCCGAATTGCTGGAGCAGGAAATCGGCCATCAGCGGCGAGCAGTTGTCGGCGATCTCGAGGCGCACGGCGTCGCCGAAGTGGCGCTGCGGCAGTTCCCCCTGGATGGTGGTGCGCAGGTTCTTCACTTCCTCGTCGTCGACCCACAAGTCGGAATTGCGCGTGACGCGGAACTGGTGGCAGCCGCTGATCGTCATGCCGGGGAACAGCTCGTGGACGTGCTGGTGCATGATCGACGAGAGGAAGACGACGCCGTAATCGACGCCGGTCAGCGACTTGGGCAGGCGGATGACGCGGGGCAGCGCGCGCGGCGCCTGGACGATGGCGGCGCCGCCGGTGCGGCCGAAATCGTCGTGGCCCGACAGTTCGATGGCGAAATTCAGGCTCTTGTTGAGCACGCGCGGAAACGGGTGGGCCGGATCGAGGCCGATCGGCGTCAGCATCGGCATGACTTCGCTGACGAAGTAGTCGCGGATCCAATCCTGCTGCTCGGGCGTCCATTCGGAACGGCGCAGGAAGACGATGCCTTCGGTGCGCAGCTTGGGCAGGATGGCTTCGTTCCACAGCGTGTATTGCTCGGCGATCAGCGCATGAGCCTCGAGCGCGACGCGCCGATAGACTTCGTCGGGCGACAGGCCGTCGGTCGAGATCACATGGCTGCCGAGCTTCATCTGCTCCTTGAGGCCGGCGACGCGAATCTCGAAGAACTCGTCCATGTTGGACGAGACGATGCAAAGGAAGCGCAGCCGCTCGAGCAGCGGCACGCGCTCGTCGGCGGCCTGCGCCAGCACGCGGCGGTTGAAGGCGAGCAGCGAGAGTTCGCGGTTGATGAAATGGTCGGGCGGGTAACGGCGGGTGGCGGGTGTCGGCATGGTGTCGATCGGTCGATGCGTCGGCGGGCTTCGCGGGGCCGCGGATTTTATTCACACAAGATTGCTAGCATATGACAGTCCGGCACGCTGCGCCAGCGCGGCAAAGGCGGGGCGATGAATTAGAATTCGCCGCCTATGGCCTACGATCTCATTGCCGCTGTCGACCTCGGTTCCAATAGCTTTCGCCTCCAGGTGGGGCGCGTCGTCGGCAACCAGATTTACCCGCTCGACGGCCTCAAGGAGTCGGTGCGCCTGGCTTCGGGGCTGACCCCCGACAAGACGCTCGACGGCGCTTCGCAACTGCGCGGCCTCGACGCGCTGGCGCGCTTCGGCGAGATGCTGCGCGGCTTCGCCGACGGCGCCGTGCGCGCGGTGGCGACCAACACCTTGCGCGTGGCGAAGAACGCGCCGCAATTCCTCGCCCAGGCCGAAGCCGCGCTCGGCTTCCCGATCGAAGTCATCGCCGGGCGCGAAGAAGCGCGGCTGATCTACCTCGGCGTCGCCCACACGCTGCCCAATCCGCGCACCCAGCAACTCGTCGTCGACATCGGCGGCGGCTCCACCGAGTTCATCGTCGGCCGCAACTTCCAGCCGCGGCTGCTCGAATCGCTCTACATGGGCTGCGTCACCTACACGCTGCGCTACTTTCCGGGCGGGCGCATCGTCAAGAAGCTGATGAAGGAGGCCGAGCTCGCGGCGCGCAAGGAGCTGCAGGCCATCGTCCATGCCTATCACGACACCGGCTGGGAAGAAGCCGTCGGTTCCTCGGGCACGGCCAAGGCGATCGTCGACCTGGTCGAGCTGAACGGCCTCAATCCGGACGGCAGCAGCGGCATCACGCGCGACGGCCTCGAGCGCCTGCGCGGCGCGCTCTACGAAGCCGGCGATGCGGCGAAGCTGAAGCTCGAAGGGCTGCGCCCCGACCGCGTGCCGGTGCTGCCCGGCGGCGTCGCCATCATGTCGGCGGTGTTCCGCGAGTTCGGGCTGGAGCGCATGACCTTCTCCGAAGGCGCGCTGCGCCTGGGCGTGCTCTACGACCTGCTCGGCCGCTATCACCATGAAGACCTGCGCGAAGCGACGGTGGTCAACTTCATGCAGCGCTACGAAGTCGATGCGCGTCAGGCGGCGCGCGTCGGCCGCACCGCGCAGCGCCTGCTCGGTGAAATGGCGCCGGCCCTGACGGCGAACGATCATCCGGAAGCGCAACTGCTTTCCTGGGCGGCGCGCTTGCATGAGATCGGCATCTCGGTGGCGCACTCGAGCTACCACAAGCACAGCGCCTATATTCTCGAAAACGCCGACATGCCGGGCTTTTCCAAGCGCGACCAGCAGCGTCTCGCGCGCGTCGTGCTGGCCCATCGCGGCAAGCTCGACCGCGTGCAGGCGAGCACGCGCGAGGCGGCCGACTGGCTGCTGATCTTCGCCCTGCGCACGGCGGCGCTGCTGCATCGCTCGCGCGACGACGGCGGCGAGTTGCCGGTCGCGGCGGCGGTGACGCCGCGCGGCTTCCAGCTCACGCTCAGCAATGCGTGGCTGGAAGCTTCGCCGCTGACGGCCGCCGCGCTGGCCGACGAGGCCAGCCAGTGGGCCGGCCTTGGTTCCCAGCTGCGGCTGCGCAAGCTGCCCTAGGCGTTTCCGCCATGCCGCTATAATCGAATTTTCCCTCCGGACTCCGGCGAAAGCCCATGACGGCAGCCCACCTGACCGTGGAACTCCGCGCCGACGGCGGGCGCAACGTCGCTCTCAGCGGACGCTGGACGCTGGTGGCCATCGCGGCGCAGGCAGCCTGGCTGGCGCGCGAACTGGCCGCGCATGCCGGCGCTCGCGACACCAGCTGGAACGCGCTCGACATCGAGGCGCTCGACAGCGCGGGCGCCATGCTGCTGTGGCGCCACTGGGGCCGGGCGCTGCCGGAACTCCTGCTGCTGCGGCCCGAGCACATGCGCGTCTTCGAGCGCCTCGGCGCCGCCGATCGCCAGAAGCAGGCCGCGGCGGTGCCGCTCTCGCCGTTCGAGCGGATCATCAAGCTCGGCCGCGTCGCCTTGACGGTGGAGAGCCAAGCCGTCGATTTCCTCGTCCTCGTCGGCCAGCTCGCGCTCGACCTGCTGCACCTGGCGCGCGCGCCGACCGAGCTGCCGCGGCGCGAAATCTTTGCCAATCTCTACAAGAGCGGCGTGCGGGCGATGCCGGTGACGGCCCTGGTCGGCTTCCTCATCGGCATCGTCCTGTCCTACTTGTCGTCGCTGCAGCTGAAGCTCTTCGGCGCCGACATTTTCATCGTCGACATCCTCGGCATGGGCATCGTCCGCGAGCTGGGGCCGGTGCTGGTCGCCGTGCTGGTCGCCGGGCGTTCCGGCTCGGCCATGACGGCCCAATTGGGCGTCATGCGCGTCACGGAGGAAATCGACGCCCTGGCGGCGATGGGCGTCACGCGCAGCCTGCGGCTGGTGCTGCCGAAGGTGGTGGCGCTGTCGATCGCGATGCCGCTGCTGGTGCTCTGGGCGACCGCCATCGCGCTGGTCGGCGGCATGGTGGCCGCCAATCTCCAGCTCGACATCGGCTACGGCTACTTTCTCCAGGCGCTGCCCCGGGCCGTGCCGGTGGCCAACCTCTGGATCGGCCTCGCCAAAGGCGTCGTCTTCGGCTTTTTCGTCGCCCTCGTCGCCTGCCATTTCGGCCTGCGCGTGCAGCCCAACACCGAAAGCCTGTCGGCCAATACGACGGCGTCCGTGGTCACCGCCATCACCGTCGTCATCCTGCTCGACGCCGTGTTCGCCATTCTCATGCGCAACGTCGGCCTGCCGCTATGACGCTGGCGATCTCCGTGCGCGACCTGTCCACCCGCTTCGGCGAGACCTGGGTCCACCGCGGCCTCAATCTCGACGTCGAACGCGGCGAACTCGTGGCCCTGGTCGGCGGCTCCGGCAGCGGCAAGACCACGCTGCTGCGGCAACTGGTCGGCCTGAGCGAGCCGACGCTGGGAAGAATCCTGATTCTCGGCGAGCCGCTTTTCGGCGGCGGCATCGCGCGCGAACGGGCGCTGCGCCAGCGCTTCGGCGTGCTCTTCCAGCAAGGCGCGCTGTTCTCGGCGTTCAGCGTCTTCGACAACATCGCCTTCCCGCTGCGCGAGCTGAAGCGTTTCGACGAAGCGCTGATCTTTGATCTCGTCATGCTCAAGCTCGACCTCGTCGAACTGCTGCCGCGCCATGCCGGGCTGCTGCCGTCGGAGCTTTCCGGCGGCATGATCAAGCGCGTCGCCCTGGCGCGCGCGCTGGCGCTCGAACCGGAACTGCTGCTGCTCGACGAGCCGACCGCCGGCCTCGACCCCGACCGTTCCGACAGCTTCGTGCGCCTGATCCGCACGCTCGGCGCGGAACTCGGGCTGACCGTGGTCCTCGTCACCCACGACGTCGACACCCTGGCGGGGCTGTCGACGCGCGTCGCCGTCCTCGCCGACCAGCGCATCGTCGCCTACGACAGCGTCGATGCCGTCATCCGCATCGACCATCCGTTCATCCGCAACTTCTTTCTTTCCGAGCGCAGCAGGCGCGCGCTCCACCAGGACTGAATATGGAAAACCGCTCCCACGCGCTTGCCGCCGGCCTATTCGTGATCCTGTTCGGCGTCGCCACCGCGCTGGCCGTCTGGTTCCTCGGCGGCAAGCGCGAATTCACCGACACCTACCTGCTGGAGACGCGGAAGAACGTCACCGGCCTCAACATCCAGGCGCAAGTGCGCTACCGCGGAATCCGCGCCGGCAAGGTCGAAAGCATCGAACAGGATGCCGACGATCCGCGCAACATCCTGGTGACGATCAGCCTCGATTCGCGCTATCGGCTCACCAGGTCCACGACCGCGCGGCTCGGCTACCAGGGCGTCACCGGCCTGGCCTTCGTCGATCTCGAAGACGACGGCAGCAGCCGCGAATACCTCGCCCCGGACGGCGCCAATCCGCCGCGCATCGCGCTCAAGCCGACGTTCATCGACACGCTCGGCGACAAGGCCGGCGACATCGTCGGCCAGATCGCGGAACTGTCGACGCGCCTGAACCGGCTGCTCGACGACAAGAACGCCAACAACCTCGCGCGCACGCTGGACAATGTCGCCGCCGCCTCCGAAGGCCTGAAGCAGTTGCCGCAAGTCCTCGCCGCGATGCGCGCCGCGCTGTCGGACGACAACGTCAGGCGCCTCAACGGCATCCTCGACCAGGTCGAGAAGACGGCGGGCGAAGCGGCGCCGCTCACCGCCGAGACGCGCGAAATGGTGAAGGCGATGACGGCCATGGCGCAAAAGCTCGACCGCTTCGTCGACAGCAGCGGCGGCGAGATCACGGCGCAGACGCTGCCGCAGTTCAACGCTTTGGTGAAGGAGCTGTCCGCCAATTCGAGCCAGCTCGGGCGCATCCTCGACACGCTGGAGGAGCGGCCGCAGGCGCTGTTGTTCGGCAAGGGCGCGCGCCGGCCCGGTCCCGGCGAAGCGGGTTTCGTCGCTCCCGCCGCCACGGAGAAATGATCATGCGCCTGGCCGTCCTGTGTGCCGTGTTGCTGCTGGCCGCCTGCGGCGGCAACGTGCGCGCGCCGCGCGCCACCTACGACCTGGGCACGGCTGCCGTGGTCTGGCGGCCCGCCGGCCTCAAGCTCAGCGGCGTCAGCGCCGCGGCGCCGGCGTGGCTCGCCACGCCGGCCATCGCCTATCGCCTGCTCTATGCTGGCGGCATGCGTCGCGATGTCTACGCCGAGAGCCGCTGGGCCGGGCCGCCGGCGGCCCTGATCGAGCGCGCGCTCAACCGCCAGACGCCGGCGCCGGGCGGCGGCTGCGGCCTGCGGCTCGATGTCGACGAACTGGTGCAGGTGTTCGACACGCCGCAGTCCAGCCGCATCCTGCTCGACGTCCGCGCCAGCCTGGTCGCGCCCGACGGCAATGCCGTGCTTGCGCGCAAGGCCTTTTCGCTGGCGCGTCCGGCGCCCACCGCCGATGCGCGCGGCGGCGTCGCCGCGGCCGCCGCGGCGGTGCAGGCGCTGGGCGGCGAACTCGGCGCCTGGCTCGACGCGACGGCGCGTGCCGCGCCGCCGATCGCGCGTCGCTGCAATGCCGGCTGAACTAAAATTGAAGAGGCTTTTTTGCGATGAATCTATTTTTAAAAAACAAATAAGGAGTTGGAGAAATGGCAAACATCTACGACACCGGCCTCGACAAGAACGCCGCCAACTACGTGCCGCTGACGCCGCTGAGCTTTCTGGACCGCACGGCCTACATCTATCCGCAACGCCTGTCCTGCATCCACGGCCAGCGCCGCTACACCTGGAAGGAAACCTACGCGCGCTGCCGGCGCCTGGCGTCGATGCTGGAAGCGAAGGGCATTGGCCTGGGCGACACCGTGGCGGTGATGCTCAACAACACGCCCGAGATGTTCGAGTGCCATTTCGGCGTGCCGATGACCGGCGCCGTGCTCAACACCATGAACACGCGGCTCGATGCCGAGACCATCGCCTTCATGCTCAACCACGGCGAAGCCAAGGTCTTCATCGTCGATCGTGAGTATGCCGCGACGACGCAGCAGGCCATCGCGCTTGCCGGGCGCGACATGCTGGTCATCGACGTCGACGACCCGGAATACACTGGTCCCGGCGAACGCGTCGGCAGCATCGACTACGAAGCTTTCATCGCCGGCGGCAATCCCGGCCACGACTGGCAAGGGCCGAGCGACGAGTGGAACGCCATCAGCCTCAACTACACGTCGGGCACCACCGGCAATCCCAAGGGCGTCGTCTATCACCACCGCGGCGCCTATCTCAACGCGCTCTCCAACATCGTTTCCTGGGGCATGCCGCCGCACGCCGTGTATCTGTGGACGCTGCCGATGTTCCACTGCAACGGCTGGTGCTTTCCCTGGACCATGGCCGCCAACGCCGGCACCAACGTCTGCCTGCGCCGCGTCGATGCCAAGCTGATCCTGGAGGCGATCCGCGAACACAAGGTCACCCACTACTGCGGCGCGCCCATCGTCCATTCGATGCTGGTCGCGGCGCCGGCGCAGTGGCGCGAAGGCATCGACCACAAGGTCTCGGCGCTGGTCGCCGCGGCGCCGCCGCCGGCCGCCGTCATCGAAGGCATGAACCAGATCGGCTTCGACATCACGCACGTCTACGGGCTCACCGAAACCTACGGCCCGGCCTCGGTCTGCGCCAAGCAGCCCGAATGGCTGTCGCTGCCGCTCGAAGACCAGGTGCGCCTGAACGGCCGCCAGGGCGTGCGCTATCACGCCCAGGAAGGCATCACCGTGCTCGATTCCGAAAGCATGCGCGCGGTGCCCTGGGACAACGAGACCATGGGCGAAATCATGTTCCGCGGCAACCTGACCATGAAGGGCTACCTGAAGAACCCGAAGGCCACCGCGGAAGCCTTCCGCGGCGGCTGGTACCACACCGGCGACCTTGCCGTGATGCAGCCCGACGGCTACGTCAAGATCAAGGACCGCAGCAAGGACATCATCATTTCCGGCGGCGAGAACATTTCCTCGGTCGAAGTCGAGGACATCCTCTATCGCCACCCGGCCGTCATGACGGCGGCGGTCGTCGCCACGCCCGACCCGAAGTGGGGCGAGGTGCCCTGCGCCTTCATCGAGCTGCGCGAGGGCGCCAGCGTCACGGCGGACGAGATGAAGCAGTTCTGCAAGGAGCGCATGGCGCACTTCAAGGTGCCGAAGAAATTCGTCTTCGAAGCGGTGCCGAAAACCTCGACCGGCAAGATCCAGAAGTACCTGCTGCGCGAGAAGGCGAAGTCGACGACGGCCATCGAATAGTCCGCGGCGGCGCCCGGGGCTTTTGCGCCGCGGGCGCCTATACTGCGCGCTGAGCAAGGAGGAGGCGCCATGGCAGTTTCACGCGACGCGTATGCCGCGATCAGCAGCTACAGCCTGGTGCTGTCCCGCGCGCTCGACGAGAAGGACGGCACCACGCGCCGCCACTGCGACCGCGTCGTCGAGTTGTGCGGTGCCTTCGGGCGGCACTGCCAGCTCGATTCGGCCGACCTGCGGCAGTTGCGGCTGGCGGCTGCGCTGCACGATATCGGCAAGATCGGCATTCCCGACTGCGTGCTGCTGAAGCCGGGCGGCTTCGTCGCCGACGAATGGAAGGAAATGCAGTCGCATGCCGAACGCGGCCAGCGCATCGTGCAGGCCATCGCCGTCGAAGGCGCCGCAGCGGTCGCCCTGGCGGTGCGCCATCATCACGAGAACTTCGACGGCAGCGGCTATCCGGACGGCCTGACGGGCGAGGATATTCCCTACGCGGCGCGCATGGTGGCGCTGGCCGACGCCTACGACGCGATGGGCGTGCTGCGGCCTTACCAGCCGCGGCGCAACCACGAGGAGATCATGGCTATCCTCGACGAGGAGAGCGGCAGCCGCTACGACCCCTTCCTGCTGGCGCGCTTCGCCGAGGTCATCGGCGAGAGCAGCTGGAAGGCGCCCTCGCTCTGAAGACTTTGGCGCGGAGCGCGCCGACTGTTGGATAATCGCTTTCTACGTGTTGAAAACGACGAGGAGAAGTCATGAGCGCCGTGCTGCAATCCCCTGAAGAACCCATCCTGCTGCGCGCCGACAATGGCGGCGTGGCGACGCTGACGCTGAACCGGCCCGGCCAGTTCAATTCGCTGTCGGAGGAACTGCTCGCCGAACTGCAAGGCGCGCTCGACGCCATCGCCAAGGACGGCGCCGTGCGCGCCGTGGTGATCGCCGGCGCCGGCAAGGCTTTTTGCGCCGGGCACGATCTCAAGCAGATGCGCGCCAACCACAGCAAGGCCTACATGCAGCAGCTCTTCAAGCAGTGCGGCCGCGTCATGACCACGCTGACGCAGATGCCGCAGCCGGTGATCGCGCGCATCCACGGCATCGCCACGGCGGCCGGCTGCCAACTGGTGGCGGCCTGCGATCTCGCGGTGGCGGCCGACGTCGCGCGCTTCGCCGTTTCCGGCATCAACGTCGGCCTGTTCTGCTCGACGCCGGCGGTGGCGCTGTCGCGCAACATGGGGCGCAAGCAGGCGCTGGAAATGCTGCTGACCGGCGACTTCATCGATGCCGCGGAAGCCCAGCGCCGCGGCCTGGTCAATCGCGTCGTGCCCTCCGAGCAACTCGACGTCGAAGTGAAGAAGCTCACCGACTCGATCTGCGGCAAGTCCGCCGCCGCCGTCGGCATGGGCAAGCAGCTTTTCTACCGCCAGCTCGAAATGGGCCTCGAAGGCGCCTACCAGCTGGCGGCCGAGACCATGGCCTGCAACATGATGTGCGACGACGCCGGCGAGGGTATCGACGCCTTCATGCAAAAGCGCAAGCCGGAGTGGAAAGGGCGCTGAAGCGCTGCGGCGCGCCTAGGCCGGCAGCGTGAACAGGAAGGTCGCGCCCTGGCCGGGTTGCGCCTCGGCGCGAATGCTGCCGCCATGGCGCGCGATCAGGCGCTGCACGATGGCCAGTCCGACGCCGGTGCCCGGAAATTGCGATTCGGGATGCATGCGGTGGAACATGCGGAACAGCTTGCCCGCGTAGTGCGGGTCGAAGCCGACGCCGTTGTCGCGGACGAAACACTCGATGCGTCCGTCGCGCTGCCGGCAGCCGACGTCGATGCGCGGATGCTCCTGCTGGGCTGAGAACTTGCAGGCGTTCTCGATGAGGTTCTGCAGCACCTGACGCAGCATGGTCGCATCGCCGGAGACGGTCGGCAGCCGGCCGATGACGACTTCGGCATGCGGATAGAGTTCGCGCAAGTCGGCGACCACCGCCGCCGCGAGCGCTCCCAGGTCGACGGGACCGCGCGCCAGCGGCAGGCGCCCGGCGCGCGAATAGTCGAGGATGTCGTCGATCAGGCAGCCCATCTTCTCGGCGTTGATGGTGATGCGGTCGAGCATGCGCTGGCTGTCGGCGTTCAGATGTTCCCGCTCGGCATCGTGCAGCAGGGTGGCAAAGCCGTTGATCGCGCGCAGCGGCGCGCGCAGATCGTGCGATGCCGAATAGGAGAAAGCTTCGAGATCCTCGAGCGCCTGTTCCAGCGACGCCGTGCGGTCGGCGATGCGCTGTTCGAGCTGGGCGTTGAGGTCGTGCAGTTCGCTTTCCGCGGCGAGCCGGGCGTTGAGCGTGGCCGTGATGAATCTTCCCACCAGCAGGCTCGCCAGCGCGAGGCACAGGGCCGTCAGCGCCTCGACCCGCCACAGCTTGAAGGCGCCGTCCGCGGCAAGGCCGACCACGGCGAAGATCGGCTGATTCGACAGGCGGCGGATCGCCAGTATGCGGTCGATGCCGTCGATCGGCGACGTCGCGCGATAGACCTTCTCCGCCACGCCTTCGGCGACGAACTGGTTGGTCGCCGATCCGGCCACCGTCTTGCCCAGCAACTCGAGTGCGGCCGGGTGGCGCACGAGGATGCGGTTTTGCTGGTCGCGCAGGGTGATCAGGCTGTTCGGGCCGAGGTCGATGGTCTCGTAGAATTTCTCGAAATTCTCGTCGAGTCCGAGATTGGCGACCACCATGCCGGCGAAGCGGCCGTCGGGAAACTCGATGCGGCGCGCCACCTGCACGCCCCATTTGTTCGAGACGCGGCCGAGGATCGCCTCCGACACGACCGGCGTGGTGCGCGCCTCCTGCTTCAACGCCAGGAAATAGTCGCGATCGCCGAGCCTCGAGCCCGGCGGCGTGCCGACCGAATTGGCAAACACGCGCCCGTCGGCGTCGGTGATCGACATCGATACGATGCCCGGCGTGCGCCGCTGGATGACGACCAGCCGGCGCTCGATGTCGCGGCGCCGCGCTGCGCCCAGCGTCGCCGCGCCGACGAGGTCCGCCGGCACGAGCAGGTCGTCGGCGGCATGCAGCGCGAGGTTGGTGCGGTCGATGGTCGAGCGCGCATGTTCCTCGACCAGGCGGACGACGGCGACGGCCTGCTGTTCGGCGCGTTGCGCCGCCACCCGGTGGGCGAGCGCCAGCGCCAGCGCCAGCAGGCCGACGAAAATCGCGATGGCGATCCAGACCGTGTGGACCGGATCGATCGGGCTATGCGCCCTCACGGGCGCGGGAATGGAGGTAGCGACGGACATAGGCCGTCGGATTATGCCCGTATACGCGCCGCGAAAGCGGGGCGCGGCGGCCGGCCGCGGCCCTAGGCTGGGTCGCCGCCGGCCGGCTTCACTGCCAGCCGAAGCGCCGCGTGTAGAACTTCTTCATCATTTGCGTCAGCACCATGTAGCCGGCGAGGATGGCGGCGAGGATCGGGAAATAGCCGAGCGGCAGCGCCTGCAGCTTGAAGTAGAGCGCAAACGGTCCCATCGGGATGGAAATGCCGATCGCCATGATCAGGCAAGTTGTCACCAGCAGGGCCGTGCCCGGACGGCTCTCGATGAAGGGAATCTTCTGCGTGCGGATCATGTGCACGACGAGCGTCTGGGTCATCAACCCTTCGATGAACCAGCCGGACTGGAACAGCGTCTGGTGCTCGGGCGAGTTCGCCTTGAAGACGAACCACATGACGCCGTAGGTGATGATGTCGAAGATCGAACTGACCGGGCCGAAGAACAGCATGAAGCGGCCGATGTCGGCGGGATTCCAGCGCTGCGGCAGCTTCACCAGTTCGTCGTCGACGTTGTCGAAGGGAATGGCGATCTGGGAAAAATCGTAGAGCAGGTTCTGCACCAGCAGATGCATCGGCAGCATCGGCAGGAAAGGAATGAAGGCGCTCGCCACCAGCACCGAGAAGACGTTGCCGAAGTTCGAGCTGGCCGTCATCTTGATGTACTTGAGCATGTTGGCGAAGGTCTTGCGGCCCTCGATCACGCCTTCCTCCAGCACCATCAGGCTCTTTTCCAGCAGGATGATGTCGGCCGCTTCCTTGGCGATGTCCACCGCCGTGTCGACCGAGATGCCGATGTCGGCGGTGCGCAGCGCCGCCGCGTCGTTGATGCCGTCGCCCATGAAGCCGACGACGTGGCCGTTGGCCTTGAGCGTCCGCACGATGCGTTCCTTGTGGGACGGCGTCAGCTTGGCGAAGATGCTGTGCAGTTCCACCGCTTGGGCCAGTTCGGCGTCGCTCATGCGCTCGACGTCGGCGCCGAGCAGCACGGTGTCCGTTTCCAGGCCCACTTCGCGGCAGATCTTCGCCGTCACCAGTTCGTTGTCGCCGGTCAGCACTTTCACCGCCACGCCATGCCCGGCCAGCGCCATCAAGGCCGGTTCGGTGGATTCCTTGGGCGGATCGAGGAAGGCGACGTAGCCGACCAGCGTCAGGTCGGCCTCGTCGGCGATCGAATAGACTTCCTTGTCCGGCGGCATTTCCTTGGAGGCCACCGCCACCACGCGCAGGCCGTCCTCGTTGAGTTCGGCGGTGACGGCGCGGACGCGCGCCAGCAATTCCGGCGTCAGCGTTTCGTCGCCATCGCCGTGGCGAACGCGGCTGCAGATGCTGAGGATCTCATCGACGGCGCCCTTGCAGATCAGCTGGTGGTGCCGGTCGTGCTGGGCCACCACCACCGACATGCGCCGGCGCTGGAAGTCGAAAGGGACTTCGTCCACCTTGCGGAAGTTGACGGCCGGATTGAGCTCTCGCTGCACCTCGACATGCTCGAGCACGGCGACGTCGAGCAGGTTCTTGAGGCCCGTCTGGTAATAGCTGTTGAGGTAGGCGGACTCCAGCACGTCGTCGGAGTCCTCGCCCCAGATGTCGGTATGGCGGGCGAGAAAGATCTTGTCCTGGGTCAGCGTGCCGGTCTTGTCGGTGCACAGCACGTCCATGGCGCCGAAGTTCTGGATCGCGTCCAGGCGCTTGACGATGACCTTCTGGCGCGACAGGATCACGGCGCCCTTGGCCAACGTCGAGGTGACGATCATCGGCAGCATTTCCGGCGTCAGGCCGACGGCGACGGACATGGCGAAGAGGAAAGCTTCCGTCCAGTCGCCCTTGGTGAAGCCGTTGATGAACAGCACCAGCGGCGTCATCACGAACATGAAGCGGATCAGCAGCCAGGCCACCTTGTTCACGCCGGCCTGGAACTGGGTGGGCGTGCGGTCCGATGCCGTGACGCGCTGCGCCAGGGCGCCGAAATAGGTGCGGTTGCCGGTGCTGACGACCACCGCCGTCGCCGAGCCGGAGACGACGTTGGTGCCCATGAACAGGATGTTCTCCAGTTCCAGCGCGTTCGACGTGTCGATCTCCCGCTGGCGGATGAACTTTTCCACCGGCAGCGATTCGCCGGTCATGGCGGCCTGGCTGACGAACAAGTCCTTGGCCGCGAGCACGCGGCAGTCGCCGGGAATCATGTCGCCGGCGGAGAGCACGACGAGATCGCCGGGAACGAGCTGCTTGATCGGCACTTCGGTCTTGCGCGGCTCTTTCGGGTGCAGTTGCACGTCGAAGAACTGGCGGGCTTCCTCCGCCGCGTCTTCGGCCAGATCGTGCCGGATGACGGTGGCGGTGTTGCTCACCATCGCCTTCAACTTGTCGGCGGCGCGATTGGACTTGCTCTCCTGCCAGAAGCGGATCATCACCGAGAGCACCACCATCGAGCCGATGACGATGGTCGCCTTCATGTCCTCGGTGACGTAGGAAATCACCGCCAGCAGCGTCAGCAGCAAGTCGAAGGGCGTCTTGTAGCAGTGCCAGAGATGCAGCCACCAGGCCGGCGGTTTTTCCTGCTCGATCTCGTTGAGGCCGAAGCGTTCCCGCGCGGCGTCCGCCTGCGCTTCGCTCAAGCCGTGAGGGTGGGAATCCAGCTGCCTGAGCAGCGCGTCGACGTCGCTCTTGGCGGCGGCGATCAGGGTCTGCGACAGGCTCGGCGGCACTTCGCGGCTGACGCCGGTCGCCGCCAGGCTGTCGAGCAGCAGCAGGCGGCGGAAGTGGCGGCCGATGCCGCGGGTCCGAATGAAGCTGGCGAAGAACTCTTTCAGGATGGTGAAGTTCATGGTCCTGCCTCCGTGCAAGCGGCGGATGCCGACGTCGGGACCGTCCAAGCCGCGCGCGCCGGCGGCATGCCGGACGGCGCGATCAAGTAGTCTGGAACTGGCGCTGCGGCCGGACGACCGGCCGGCAATGCCGCTTCCCGCAAGCGGCGAGACAGCGGCAGCGGGCTGCGCTTATCTTGCCGAGAGCATTCCCGTCAGGGCGACGGGGCGTCTACTGTCACTCGAACAAGTACCCACTGAGGGTCTCCGCAGATGATGATGGGCGCGGATTTTAGGCCGCGACTTCCGCTACGTAAAGTAAAAGTTTTGTTACAAGTGGGGTCGCTGCAGGCTGTCGAGCCAGACTTCCAGTCCTTGGGCATTGAGCTCGATGTCGGGGCCGAAGAAATCGAGCGCCGCCTGGCCTTGCAAGGGCCAGTGCTGGCGGCTGGCCTCGGCCTCGACGATGCCGGCGATGCCGTCCCTGATGCGCGCCTTGCGCCGTTCGCCGGCGTCCTTCTCGCGCCGCGCGAGTTCGACCTGCGCGTCGATCAGCCGGTGCAGGTCGGCCGCCAGGCGCGCGGTGTCGGTGGCCTGGCCGTAATGCGTGGCGTACACGGCCTGCGGCCCATACGACAGGATGCGGTCGATGGAGCGATGCAGCTGTTCGGGGTCGAACTGCGTCGGCGTCAAGGTCGGGAAGGCGTGGCGGCGGCCGGCGACGTCGAGTTCGCGGAAGATGAAGCCGAAGGTGTCGCCGGTGAAGAAATGTCCCGTGAGGCCGTCGCGGATGCAGACGTGATGGCGGGCATGGCCCGGCGTGTCGAGGAACAGCAGTTCGCGGCCGGCGAGATTCAGCGTCGCGCCGTCCGGTGTTTCGATGATGCGCTCCTTCGGCACCGGCAGGATGTCGCCGTACATGGCGCGCGCCTTGGCTTCGCCATAGACGGCATGGGTCGCCGTGGTGAGCATGGCCGGATCGATCATGTGGCGCGCGCCGCGCGGATGCACGGTGAGCTTCGCGTTGGGCAGTTCGCGCATCAGCAACCCGGCGCCGCCGGCGTGGTCGAGATGGACGTGGGTGAGGACGACGTAGTCGACCGCGGCGCGGGCAATGCCCAGCGCGGCCAGCGCCGCCAGGACGCGCGGCACGCCGGCATTGACGGCGGTGTCCACGAGCGCGGCGCGGCCGTCGTGCACGATCACATGCACGGCGTCGAGCTGCGGCCGGCCGAAGCCGGAGTCGATGGCGTAAATGTCGTGGCCGAAGTCGGAAAGGTGTGGGTTCATGAGCGTCATCGCTGCCGGAATATGCCGTACAACTGGCTATTGCGTGATGCGTTCCATGATCCAGCGCCGGGTCCGCGCCGCATCCATCGGAAACTTGCCGCATTGCATCATCGAGAAGCCGAAGACGTAGGCATAGAGAAGCACGCTGCGGGCCTTGGCTTCGGCGTCGGAAAGGCCCAGCGCGAGGAACAGGGTGCGCGTGCAGTCGAGTCGCGTCGCGTCGACGTCCTCGACGATGGCGGCGGTGGCCGCGTCTTGGCGCGCCCACATGCGGATGGCGGCTTCGATGGCGATGCCCTTGCGGTTCTTGGCGGCGGCATAGACGTCGATGGTGTGGTGCAGCGCCGCCAGTTCCGCGCCGGCTTCGGCGGCGGTCTGCTTGCGGATGTCGCGGATGCGGCCTTCGCGCCAGGTGTCGAGCACGGCGTCGACGAGGTCGCGGCGGTCCTTGAAATGCCAGTAGAAGCTGCCCTTGGTGACGCCGAGCTTCTTCGCCAGCACCTCGACGCGCAAGCCGTCCATGCCGTCCGCGGCGACGACGTCGATGGCGCCGTGGATCCAGGCATTGCGGTCGAGGGCGATGCGCGGCGGTTTTTCCATACGGTAGGGTATTGAAACGCAAGTTGGACTGGCGTAGTATAGCGCAACCATACGATACCGTATGGCCTGGAGTGGCCTAAACTATTTCGGATAAGTCAAAGGAGATTCCGCTTGAAAATCCTCGTACCCGTTAAGCGCGTGGTCGATTACAACGTCAAGGTGCGCGTCAAGGCCGACGGCAGCGGCGTCGATCTCGCCAACGTCAAGATGTCCATGAATCCCTTCGACGAAATCGCCGTCGAAGAAGCGGTGCGCCTGAAGGAAGCCGGCGTCGCCAGCGAAGTGGTGGCCGTGTCCTGCGGGCTGGCGACGTGCCAGGAAACCCTGCGCACGGCCATGGCCATCGGCGCCGATCGCGCCATCCTGGTCGAAACCGATGCCGAATTGCAGCCGCTGGCCGTCGCCAAGCTGCTCAAGGCGCTCGTCGCCAAGGAAGCGCCGCAACTGGTGATCCTCGGCAAGCAGGCGATCGACGACGACGCCAACCAGACCGGCCAGATGCTGGCTGCGCTGCTGGGCTGGCCGCAGGCGACCTTCGCTTCGAAAGTGGCGATCGCCGATGGCAAAGCCACGGTGACGCGCGAAGTCGACGGCGGCCTCGAGACGCTCGAACTGAAATTGCCGGCCGTGGTCACAACGGATTTACGCCTCAACGAGCCGCGCTATGCGACGCTGCCCAACATCATGAAGGCGAAGAAGAAGCCGCTCGACAACGTCAAGCCGGCCGACCTCGGCGTCGACGTCGCGCCGCGCCTGGCGACGCTCAAGGTCGTCGAGCCGCCCAAGCGCACGGCCGGCGTGCGCGTTGCCGACATCGCGCAACTGATCGACAAACTCAAGAACGAAGCGAAGGTGATCTGATGGCAGCAGCCCGCAGAGCCGCCTCAAGGGCGGCGCAGTCAACGAACCGGAGCCGCGCCGCGGCGAACCAATGTCACCCCCGCCTGGGCGGGGGGCGAGGGGTGGGGGACTTATGATTCTCGTCATTGCCGAACACGACAACGCGAGCCTCAAGGCCGCCACCCTCAATGCCGTTGCCGCCGCCGCGAAGATCGGCGGCGAGATTCACGTGCTGGTCGCCGGCAGCGGCTGCGGCGCGGTCGCCGAAGCCGCTGCGAAGATTGCTGGGGTCGCCAAGGTGAAGCTCGCCGACGCCGCTCATTACGCCGACCAGACCGCGGAGAACGTCGCCGCGCTGATCGTCGCGGCCCATGAGGCCGCCCCCTACAGCCACATCCTGGCGCCTTCGACCAGTCACGGCAAGAACACGCTGCCGCGCGTCGCTGCGCTGCTCGACGTGGCGCAGATCTCCGACATCGTCGCCGTCGAGTCCGCCGATACCTTCGTGCGCCCGATCTACGCCGGCAATGCGCTGGCGACGGTCAAGAGCGCCGACGCCGTCAAGGTCGTCACCGTGCGCACCACCGGCTTCGACGCCGCGGGGCAGGGCGGCAGCGCGGCGGTGGAAGCCATCGCCGCCGGACCCGACCTCGGCACCGCCAGGCTGGTGAGCCGCGAACTCACCAAGTCCGCACGCCCCGAGCTTGGCGCTGCCAAGATCATCGTCTCGGGCGGGCGCGGCCTCGGTTCCGGCGAGAACTACCACGCGCTGCTGGAGCCGCTCGCCGACAAGCTCGGCGCCGCGCTCGGCGCTTCGCGCGCGGCGGTGGATGCCGGCTTCGTGCCCAACGACTATCAGGTCGGGCAGACCGGCAAGATCGTCGCGCCGCAGCTCTACATCGCCATCGGCATCTCGGGGGCGATCCAGCACCTGGCCGGCATGAAGGATTCGAAGGTGATCGTCGCCATCAACAAGGATCCCGATGCGCCGATCTTCCAGGTGGCGGATTACGGCCTGGTGGCGGACTTGTTCGCCGCCGTGCCGGAACTTACCAACGCGGTCTGACGGCGCGGCAGCAGGCATCATGAACTACCCCGCAGGACTCTTCACCGATCCCTGGGCTTTCGGGGCGTTCGTGCCGCTCATCGCGATCTGGGCGTGGTGCCTGCGCACGGCGCCGTGGAAGCGCATCTTCGATCCGGTGCAGTCGAACGTCTGGCTCGGCGCCATCGTCGTGCTGCTGTTGATGTGGAGCATGAAGGCCGGCGCTTATCCCGGCCTCAACCTGCACCTGCTCGGGGCCACGGCATTTACGCTGATGTTCGGCCGCCAGTTGGCGATCCTCGGTCTTTCCGTGGTGATGGCGGCGGTGACGTTCAACGGCGGCGCCGGCTGGGAGCCGTATGCGCTCAACGTGCTGGTGACGGCGGTATTCCCCTGCGTCTTCGCGGACGTGCTGCTGCGCATCGTCGAGCGCTACCTGCCGCAGAACTTCTTTATCTATGTCTTCGTCTCCGCGTTCTTCGGCGCGGCGCTGGCGGTGGTGTCGACGGGCCTGTTGTCGACGCTGCTGCTGTGGCTGGCGGGCGTCTATCCGGCGCAGCTGCTGTTCTCCGAGTACTTCCCTTTCTACATCCTGCTGGGCTTCGCCGAAGCCTGGCTCAACGGCGCGGCCATCACGCTGATGGTCGTGTATTACCCGCATTGGGTCGGCAGCTTCGACGACCGCCGCTATCTCAACAACAAATAATTCTGGAGTGCGAGAACCATGAGCAATTACATTGCCCCGGTGAAGGACATGCTGTTTGTCTTGAACGAGCTGGCCGGCCTCGACAAGGTCGCGCAACTGCCCGGCTACGAGGAAGCCGCGCCCGACGTCGTCGAAGCCATTCTCGACGAAGCCGGCAAGTTCGCCGGCGCAGTGCTGGCGCCGCTCAATTTCAGCGGCGACCAGGAAGGCGCCCGCTGGCATGACAAGCAGGTAACCATGCCGGCCGGCTTCAAGGAAGCCTACCAGCAGTTTGCCGAGAGCGGCTGGACGGCGCTCGACTGCCATCCCGAGTACGGCGGCCAGGGCCTGCCGCGCGTCGTCTCGGCCGCCGTGCGCGAGATGTGGAAAGCCTCGAACATGGCCTTCTCGCTGTGCCCGCTGCTGACCAACGGCGCCATCGAAGCGCTCGAACTGTGCGGCACGCCGGCGCAGAAGCAGACCTACCTGCCGAACATGATCGCCGGCAAGTGGACCGGCACCATGAACCTCACCGAGCCGCAGGCCGGCTCCGACCTCGCCGCCATCCGCACGCGCGCCGAGCCGCAGGGCGACGGCACCTACAAGATTTTCGGCCAGAAGATATTCATCACCTACGGCGAGCACGACATGGCCGAGAACATCGTCCACCTCGTGCTGGCGCGGCTGCCGGACGCGCCCGAAGGCGTCAAGGGCATTTCGCTCTTCGTCGTGCCGAAGTACCTGGTCAATGCCGACGGCAGCCTGGGCGCGCGCAACGATGCCTACTGCGTTTCCATCGAGCACAAGCTGGGCATCCACGCCAGCCCGACGGCGGTCATGGCCTTCGGCGACAACGGCGGCGCCCTCGGCACGCTGGTCGGCAAGGCCAACGAAGGCTTGAAGTACATGTTCGTCATGATGAACGCCGCGCGCTATGCGGTCGGCCTCGAAGGCCTGGCGCTCTCCGAGCGCGCCTACCAGCATGCGCTCGCCTATGCGCGCGAGCGCGTGCAGGGCCGCGCCATCGAAGGCTCCGTCGCGCCGGTCGCCATCGTCCATCATCCCGACATCCGCCGCATGCTGATGACCATGAAGGCGCAGATCGAGGCGATGCGCGCCCTCGCCTACGTGGTCGCGGCGGCGCATGACGCGGCGATGCGGCATCCGCAAGAAGAGGAGCGCCAGCGCAACCAGGCTTTCGTCGACCTGATGATTCCGGTGGTCAAGGGCTGGCTCACCGAGACCGGCAACGAGATCGCCTATCTCGGCGTGCAGATCCACGGCGGCATGGGCTTCATCGAGGAAACCGGCGCCGCGCAGCACATGCGCGATGCGCGCATCACGACGATCTACGAAGGCACTACCGGCATTCAGGCCAACGACCTCATCGGCCGCAAGATTGCGCGCGAGGGCGGCGCGACCTTGAAGACCGTGCTTGGCATGATGCAGCAGACGCTCGACGAACTGGCCAGGCAGTCGACAGCCGAGTTCGCCGCCATCCGCACTGGCCTGGCGCGCGGCGTCGGCGCGGTGACCGAGGCGGGCAGCTACGTCGCCACGCAGTACGGCAGCGACGTGCGTGCCGTCGCCGCGGGCGCCGTGCCTTTCCTCAAGCTGCTGGGCATCGTCGCCGGCGGCTGGATGATGGCGCGCGCGGCGCTGGCGGCGCAGGGCAAGATCGCGGCGGGCGACGGCGACCCGTTCTTCCCGGCCAAGATCGCCACCGCGCGCTTCTTCGCCGACCACCTGCTGGCGCAGGCGCCGGGACTCGCGCAGGTCGTCGTGAACGGCGGCGCCGCGGTGCTCGCCATTCCCGAGGAGATGCTCGGCTGATCCGCGCCGGGAACCTAACCACCACCGCCGACTCCAACTTTTGGAGTTAGGCGGAGCGCCCTTCATTTCTTGCCAGTCTGCAAGCGAGGGGAGTCCTGGTTGGTTGGCTGAAGTCTCTTGCAGGGGCATGAAAATGAACCTGGATTTTTATTTCAACGAGTGGGCCTTCCTCGCGAAGACGGATCCCGCAGTGTTCGAGCGGCGGCGCGAGCAGACCATCGCCGAGTTCTTGAGCCAGGCCGGGATACACAGGCAGCGGCTCGAGCTGCTGCAGTCGCAAGTGGATCGCGCGCGGGAAGTTGCCGCCACGCCGCAGCAGGCCGTGGTGGCGATATCCGGTCTGATGTGCGAATCGCTGGCGGAATTGGCGGGCGAGATGGCGAGCCTGACGGCGGACTTGAAGAACCTCAGGGGACATGCGATGTTGCGCTCGTTGGCGCGGGGCAGCAAAGTCGCCGCCGACGCGACAACGGATGTGCCGTCGTCGAAAGGGCCGTCGTCGAATGTGCCGCCGGGCGCGGGCGACCTGGCCTTCCATGGCGATGGCCAAGGGCACAGGCGGTGAAGCGGCTGCGGCGTTAGCGTTGCCGCTTGCTGGCCGCGCGCGGTGGTCGCGCGCAGTGGCCGCGATAAATCGTTCGCAGGCGCGCCGAGGCGCGGCGGGAAAGGCATAATCCGCCTACCGATTCGGCGGTTCGGCAACGAGGTAACAGATTGGACACCCAGCGCGTACCGGAAGTCATCCAAGCCCGTGTGCTGGTGGTGGATGACGACCCGATCCTGCAAGCGCAGCTCATGCACCTGCTCGGCAAGTTCGTCACCGAGGTCAGGGTGGCGGGCAACGGCGCGGACGGCCTGGCGTTGTGGCGGGAGTGGCAGCCCAACGTCACGCTGACGGACATCCTCATGCCGGTCATGGACGGCCTCGAGATGAGCCTTGCCATCAAGGCCGAAGACCCCGATGCGCAGATCGTCGTCATTACGGCCGACAGGGCCGATGCCAACCTGCGCCAGGCGCTCGACATCGGCGTCGAGCGCTACATCACCAAGCCGGTGGACGTTCATCTGCTGCTCGATGCGATCCGCAAATGCGTGCGCGACCGGCGCCACAGCGACGAGCTGCATCTGGCGCGCCAGGTGGCCGAACTGACGCAGCAGCTGCAGCGGCAACTGGCGGACAAGGAACGCGCCGAGGCGGCGCTGCAGCGGGAGAAGGCGGAGCAGCAGGTGCTCATCCAGAAGCTGGAGGAAGCCCACAACCAGCTCCTGCAATCGGAAAAGATGGCGTCGCTGGGCCAGCTCGCGGCCGGCGTGGCGCACGAGATCAATAATCCGGTCGGCTTTGTCTCCTCCAACCTCGGCACGCTGCGCACCTATGCCGAGCGCCTGCTGGCGGTGATGGCCATCTACGAGAAAGTCATCGCCGCGCTGCCGGCGGACTCCGTTTATCGCCAGATGATCGAGCAGGCGCGGCAGGCGGCCGACGTCGACTACCTGAAGGAAGACATGCTCACCTTGATCCGCGAGTCCGCCGAAGGCGTCACGCGCGTGCGCCAGATCGTGCTCGATCTCAAGGTCTTCTCCCATGTCGATGCCGTCGAGTGGCAGGCCACCGACCTGCATCGGTGCATCGACTCCACGCTCAACCTGGCCGCCCACGCGATCAAGTACAAGGCCGAGGTGGTCAAGGATTACGGCGACATTCCCGACGTCGAATGCCTGCCCGCCCAGTTGAACCAGGTGCTGTTGAATCTGCTGGTGAATGCCGCCCAGGCGATCGAGACGCAGGGCACGATCACCATCCGCACGTCGGCCGACGCCGACGAGGTGCGGATCGCGATTTCCGATACCGGTTGCGGCATCGCGCCGGAGCATCTCAATCGCGTCTTCGACCCCTTCTTCACCACCAAGCCGGTCGGCACCGGCACCGGCCTGGGCTTGTCGATCACCTACAGCATCGTGCGCAAGCACCATGGCCGCATCGAAGTCGAGAGCGAACCCGGCAAGGGCACGACGTTTCGCGTGATCCTGCCGATTCGGCAGGCGCCGGTGGCGGAAGCGGTCGCCGCCTAGGGCGGCCGGCTCAGGTCGCCGCCGCGGCGCGGCCCGCTGCGATGATCTGCGGATGCCGGGCGAGCTGCGCCCAGCGGGCATCGAGCCTGGGCAGCAGCGACTTCGCGCGCTCGAGGTCGCCGTCCTTGCCGGCCAGCTCGATGTCGTGCGCGATTTCCTGCACGCCGGTGGCGAAGACGTTGGCGGCAACGCCCTTGATGAAATGCGCGGCCGAACGCACCTGCGCCGCGTCGCCCCCGGCCACCGCCTGCTTCAGCTTCTCGATGTCGCCCGGCGTGCGCTGGACGAACATGCCGAGGATGGTTGCCGCCATGTCCCGGTCTCCCATCAGGAGTTCGAGCAGGTTCTGGTAATTGAAGTCGGCGGTCGCCGCCGGCGCCGCGATTGCCGGCGCCGCGGCGGCCTCGGCAATCGCGTCGCGCTGCGGCGGCGCGGCCGCCAGCCAGCGCTCGACGGTGGCCGCCAGCTTGTCGAGCGCAATCGGCTTCGTCAGGTAGTCGTCCATGCCGGCGGCCAGGCATTGCTCGCGGTCGCCGCTCATGGCGTGCGCCGTCATGGCGACGATGGGCGTCTTGAGGCCGAGGTCGCGCAGGCGGCGCGTCGCTTCGTAGCCGTCGACGTTGGGCATCTGGCAATCCATCAGGATGAGGTCGGGGTGCCCGCGCTCCACGGCGGCGATGGCCTCGAGGCCGTCCTGGGCCGTGTCGATGCGATGGTAGCCGAGCTTTTCCAGGATGCCGCGCATCACCATCATGTTGATGGCATTGTCCTCGACGACCAGCAGGCGGGCGCTGCGCTTGCCCGCCGCCGCCACTTCCCGGTCGGGCGCGGGCCTTGCCGCGCTGCCGCCGGCCAGCACGTTGAGCAGGCAATCGAGCAGCAGCGCGCGGCGGATGGGCTTGCGCAGGCAGGCGACGTAGCCGGCGCGCGCCAGGCTGTCGGCGTCGCTGCGGTAGGCCGGCGAGGCGCACAGCACGCGGAGCATGCCATCGGCATCATGCGTGGCGTCGGCGGCGGCCTCCTGCAGCGCCATGTCGACGAGCACGCAGCGATACGGCGCGCCGCATTGGCGCAGGGCCGCGATGCGCTCGCGCGCTTCGGCGGCGCCGGCGGCGGCATCGGCCTTGAGCCCCCATTGCGTCAGCAGCGCCACCATGCCCGCGCGCGTCGCCGGGTGGGCATCGACCACCAGGATGCGGGCGCCGTGCACGGCGGGCAGCCGCTCCATGCCGGGCAGGGCCGGAGCGACGGCCGTGGCCGGCTGCCGTTCCAGCGCCAGGGTGAAGGCGAAGGTGGCGCCGCGGTTTTCTGCGCTGACGACGCTGATGCGGCCGCCCATCATTTCGACGAGCTGCTTGGCGATGGACAGCCCGAGGCCGGTGCCGCCGTACTTGCGCGTGGTCGAAGAGTCCGCCTGCTCGAAGGGCAGGAAGATCTTGTCGATGCGATCGGGGGCGATGCCGATGCCGGTGTCCGCGACCTCCAGGCGCAGGACGACCTGCGCGGCGCTCGCGCTTGCCGCGCCGACGCGCAGTTCGACGCTGCCGGCGCGCGTGAACTTGATGGCGTTGCCGATGAGGTTGGTGAGAATCTGGCGAATGCGCCCGGGATCACCGCGCAGCAGCGTCGGCACGCCGGCGTCGATGCTCCAGAGATAGTCGACGTCCTTTTCCGCGGCGCGCAGGGCATGGAGATCCGCGAGGTCCTCGAGCAGCGGCAGCAGGTCGAAGTCGATGGGCTCCAGCGCCAGCTTATGCACTTCGATTTTCGAGAAATCGAGAATGTCGTTGATGATGGAAAGCAGGGCGTCCGACGAGCTGCGGATGGTCTCCAGGTAGCGGCGCTGCTCGGCATTGAGCGGCGTGTCGAGCATCAGCGTGGTCATGCCGACGACGCCGTTCATCGGCGTGCGGATTTCGTGCGACATCATCGCCAGGAAATCCGACTTGGCGTGGTTGGCCGCTTCCGCCTTCTCCGCCGCCACCATCAGTTCGCGTTCGATGCGGATGCGCTCGCTGATGTCGTTGAAGCTGAAGACGCGGCCGATGATGCGTTCGTCGAGATATTGCGGGCGCGAGTTGCATTCGAAGACGCGGCCGTCCTTGAGTTGGATGAGGTCCTGCATGGCGTCGGCGTCGACGACCGGCTGCAGGCGGGCGCGGCAGGCGGCGCCATCGACGCTGTGCGCGGCGAGGAACTCGAGCACGGCGGCATCGTCGTGCGTCAGCAGCAGTTCCTCGGGTATTTCCCACATGTGGCTGAACAGGCGATTCATGCTGGCGATGCCGCCTTGCAGGTCCATCACCATGATGCCGTTGCCGGTCGATTCCAGCGTGGCGCGCAGTTGCGACATCGTCTGCGCCAGGTCGTCCTCGATGCGCCGCTCGGCGCGGATGTCCTTGGCCCGCACCAGCAGCAGCGGGCGGTCTTCGTGCCGCACCACGCGGATCGACTTGGTGACCGGCACCAGCGAACCGTCGGCGCACATGTACAGGCCTTCCTGCAGGTCGATCTCCTGGTACTGGCCGTTGCGCACGTCTTCCCAGTAGAAGACGTCCTGCAAGGAGCTCTCGACGTCGGTGATCGCCTTGCCGGCCAGCTCGGCTTCGGCGAAGCCGAGCGTCTCCCAGGCGGCGCGGTTGGCAAGGACGATTTGCAGGTCGCCGGGTTCGACCAGCAGCAGCATCTGCTCGCTGTGATCGAGCACCAGGCGTTCGAGGGAAGGGCCGCTCATCGCTTTGCCTTCGCCTTGTCGGGCTCGCCGGCGTCGAAATAGTAGCTGACGTTCTGGCGCGGGTTGAGGTAGGCGTAGATCTCCCGCGGCAGCTGGGCCGGCTTGATCGCCTTGGCGATATTGACGTCGGTCTCCGTCTCCATGTCGACCAGGATGGCTTCGTCCTTGGGAATGTCTTCGTCATAAATGACGACGGTCGGCTTGAGCGGCTTGGCGGCGTTGATCGTCGCCACCATGCCGATGACGCCGTTGGACAGCTGGACGATGGTGCCCGGCGGATAGACGCCGAGGCAGCGCACGAACACCTGCAGCAGCTTGGGGTCGAACTTGGCGCGCAGCTTGGTGAACATCAGCGACAGCGCTTCGTGCGGCGTCAAGGCCGCGGCGATGTTGATCGGGTTGCATAGCTCGTCGTAGTGGTTGGCGATGGCGACGATGCGCGGCAGCAGCCTGATGCGGTCGCCGCTGAGTCCTTTCGGGTAGCCGCTGCCGTCGCACAGCTCGTGGTGTTCCTGGATGATCGACGTCGCGCTCGGGGTCAGCTGCAGCCGCGCCGCGATATCGACGCCGTACTGGCAGTGCATCTTGTAGAGTTCCTGCTCGGCATGCGTGAGCGGCTCTTTTTTCAGCAGGATGCGCGACGGAATCTCGGTGCGGCCGATGTCATGGAACAGCGCGCCCATGCCCAGCGCCGTGATGTGCTCCGGCGGCAGCTTGATGTCGCGCGCCATCATCAGCGACAGCATGGTGACGGTGAGGGAATGGAAATACATTTCCTCGCCGCCGATCTTGTCCGCCATCAGGTGCAGCGCCAGTTCCGGCGCCGAGAGGATGGAATCGGCGATCTGGTTCACGAGCTGGGTGGCCTGGTGCACTTTCTCGGCCGGCTTGGCGTAGAGATCCTTGTTGATGTCGCGGATGACGACGGTGGTGTCGACGAAAGCGTGGCCGATGCGCGCCGCCGCCTCGCGCTGGTGCTTGATCTTCTCGATCAGGGCGCGCTTCGCCGCCAGGGTCGGCAGGATGTCCGCTTTCTCGGCCGGCGGCGGCGCGGCCGGCGGCGCCTTCGGCGCCGGCGTCTGCAAGTCGCTGCGTTCGGGATCGTAGCCGACGGTCTTCAGGCCCAGGCTGCGGATGGTGGCGATCTGGTCGGCCGTCTTGATCTTGAAGCTGTTGAAGGCAAACGGATGCTCGAACCATTTGAGATCGAGGATGACGTAGAGGCCGATCCTGAGCTGGTCCGTGCTGATATTGACGTGGTCTGACATCGAGGTCCGAACGCGGGGTGAGGAAGCTTGCCGTGGGGCCGCTGCACGCGACCGGCGCGGCAAGGCCAGCCATCTATGTACGGGAAAGCGCCGGCAGCGTCAAGGTCGCCGCAACAGGTCGCGGCGGCGCGCGGCGAGCCGCTCAGGCCGGCGGCGACTCGACCGGGGCGACCGTGCCGGCCCGCGCGGCGCGCGTCGCCGGGCGGCGGCGAAGCTTGGTGCGGGCGAAAGCCGTGGCGGCGACCGCTTCCATATGCTCGAAGGCGGCATGGGTAGCGGCCAGCGCCCGCTGCATGGCATCGAGCGCCTCTGCGTTCTGGCTGGGCAGGACGCTGAAGAACGACTGGAACGCGTCCAGCAGTTCGTGGGTGCCCGCGACCAGGCGCTCGGTCAGCAGGCGCGAGAAGCGCGCGCGGGTAGCGTTGTCGATCGCGGCAAGCTTGCAGGCGCCGTCGATCATCAGCGCCGTCGTCTGCCGCACGTACTGGGCGCGCCGCTGGACGACTTCGCGCCGGCTGCCGGCGCCGCCCAGCGCCGTCGCGCTGGCGGCGGCTTCCTGCGCCAGTTGCCTGGCCAGATCCGCCAGCAGCGCCTCGACCTGCAAGGCGTTGTCGATCGCCAACTCGGCCAATTGCATCGCCGCATCCATGTTCTTGCACTGCGACGCGGTGAGCAACTTGTTTTCCATGGCGGCAAATCCGAAAGAGGGAGGTTCTGGGGCGCTCGCGACTGCCGGGCGGCGGCCCTGTGCCGAACAGACTTCGGCAGCGAGTGGCGACCAGTATGTCGAGGCCATACGGCAGCGGAAATACGCGCAACGATGTATTTGCGCTACCCGGTTACCGGTAGCGCTGCGCGCGCATTTGTCCTGCCGTTGAACTTGTGCCGGCGGCGATCATCCAATCGTTCGATGCTGGTTGAGATTGCTTTTGCGCACGAACAACAAGGAGATATCCATGCGGCATACCATGAAACGCCTCATCACCTATTTCGTTGCCGCGTCGTTCGCGTGCCTCGGCGTCATGCAGCCGGCGCAGGCGGCGTTGATCGGCGCCGGGCAAGTGGTCGCCGCCGCCGACGCGCAGCAGAACCGCGCCCACATCGCCGCGCTGTTGGAGCGGCCGGCCGTCCAGGCCCGGCTGCAGGAACTCGGCATCGGCAAGGCCGACGCGCAGCAGCGCGTCGCCGCCCTCACCGACGACGAGGCCGCGGCGCTGGCCGACAAGATCGACAGCCTGCCGGCGGGCGGCGACGGCGTCATCGGCGCGCTGATCTTCGTCTTCCTCGTGCTGCTGGTGACGGACATCCTCGGCTTCACCAAGGTCTTTCCGTTTACGCATCCGGTCAGGCGCTAGACGGGTCGCGCCATCATCTCGTCGCGGCCCCTGCTGACGGTCCTGCTGGGCCTGGCGGTCCTGCTCGGCGGCTGCGCGACGCAGACCGCCGAGTTGCTGCGCGAAGCACCCGCCGGCCTGCCGCGCCAGGCCGAACTCGCGGCGACGCCGTTCTTCCCGCAGGAGCGCTATCAATGCGGTCCGGCGGCGCTCGCCATGACCCTGGGCGCGGCGGGCATCGACGTGGCGCCCGAAGCGCTGGTGCCGCAGGTCTACGTGCCGGAACGCGAGGGCAGCCTGCCGCCCGAGATGCTGGCCGCCGGGCGGCGCAACGGCGCCTTCAGCATGACCGTGCCGCCGCGGCTGGATGCCCTGCTGGCCGAGGTCGCCGCCGGCAATCCGGTGCTGGTGCTGCAGAACCTCAGCCTGCCCTGGGTGCCGCTCTGGCATTATTCCGTCGTCATAGGCTACGATCTGGACCGGACCGAACTCGTGCTGCGCTCGGGCACCACGGCGCGCACCACCATGGCGCTGTCCACCTTCGAGCACACCTGGGCGCGCAGCCAGTCCTGGGGCATGGTGACGCTGGCGCCCGGGCGTCTGCCGCGCACGGCGCAAGAAGCGCCGACGGTGGCGGCCGCGGTGGCCTTCGAACAAGCGAATGGCGCGGCCGCCGCCCGCCGCGTGTACGCCGCGGCGCTGGAGCGCTGGCCGCAGGATCTGGCCTTGCTCCTCGGGCTGGGCAACAGCGCTTATGCCGCCGGCAACGTCGCGGCGGCGGTCGACGCTTTCCGCCGCGCCGTCGCCGCGCACCCGGACAGCGCGCCGGCGCTCAACGACCTGGCGTTCGCGCTCAACGCCATGGGGCGGCGGCGCGAAGCGCGCGCTGCGGCGCAAAAAGCGCTGTCGCTCGGCGGTCCCTGGCAGGAGGCGGTGCGCGATACGTTACGCAGCATCGACGCCGCGCCGCGCCGGCGCTGAGGCGCGCAGCTTCCAGCCGTAGGCCAGCGTCGCCGCCGCGGTGAAGGCGATGGCGGGCAGCGCGAAGCTGTTGAGCGTTTCCCAGCCCTGGCGGGAAATCAGGAGGCCCGACGACAGCGACGTGACGCCCTGCACGGCGAACACGATGAAGTCGTTGCTGCCTTGCGCCTTGGCCTTTTCCTCGGGACGGTAGGTTTCCGTCAGCAGCGTCGTGCCGCCGACGAACATGAAGTTCCAGCCGACGCCGAGCAGGAACAGCGCCCACCAGAAATGCATCACCGAGATGCCGGCAAGCGCGATGCCGATGCAGATCGCCACCAGCACCGTGCCGGCGCCGATCACCTTGAGCACGCCCCAGCGCTTGATCAGGTCGCCGGTGAAGAACGAAGGCGCGAACATGCCGATGACATGCCACTCGAGGACGAAGGCGGTGTCGGCGTAGGAGTGGCTGCAGAGGTCCATGGCCAGCGGCGTCGCGGTCATCAGCAGGTTCATGACGCCGTAGCCGGTGGCGGCGGCGAGCACGGCGAGCAGATACGCCGGCTGGCGCGCGATCGCGGCGAGCGGCCGCCCGCTTGCGCTGCGCTGCGCGGCGGTGAGCGGCGGGATGTCGAGGCGGCTGACCAGGACCAGCGCGACGAGCGCGACGGCCGCCAGCGACAGATAAGTGCCGAGGTAGATCGGTTCCAGCAAATGGCGGGTGTGCGTGCTGGCCCAGGGACCGAAGACGCCGCCGAGGATGCCGCCGGCCAGCGTGAGGGAAATCGCGCGGCTTTTCCAGGTCGGCGCGGCGGCGTCGGCGGCGGCGAAGCGGTATTGCTGGCCGAAAGCGTTGTAGCCGCCGCTGACGGCGGCGCCGAGGCACAGCAGCGCGAAGCTGCCTGCCATCACGGCCGCGGCGCAGACCAGGGCGCCGACGCAGCCCAGCAGCGCGCCGAGCGAGAAGCCTTGGCGCCGCCCGAAACGGCGCATGAAGAAGGCGGCCGGCAGCGTGGTGGCCGCGCCGCCGATGACGTAGGCCGTGAGCGGCAGCGTCGCCAGGCTGAGGTCGGGCGCGATGGCGCGGCCGGCCAGGCCGGTGACCGCGACCATCGATACGCCGTTGGTCAGCAGCAGGCCTTGGGCGGCGGCGAGGACGGCGATTTCGCGCCAGGTATTCGATTCGCGTTGCGGCATCGGGCCGAGTCTACCGGAGTCGGCGGCGCGCGGTGCGGAAACGCAAGCGGGGCAAGGCGGCGATCGGCACGCGCGGCGCGGCGGGACGCCATGTCATGGTGGCGTCATCGAAGACGCCTAAAGTGAAACCTCAATCGCGTTGCGTATGCGGCCGACATCCGGCGTCGCTGCGGCGGACGTGGCAAAGGCCAGCGCGACGCGGCAACATCTTCGGGGAGATCGACGACATGAAATTCGCATTGCGCAGCATGCTGGCCGCACTGGCGCTGGCTTCCTCCGCTTCGCTCGCGCTGGCCGCCGAGCCGGCGCCGCATAACGTCGTGCTGTTCGTCGCCGACGGCTTGCGCGCCCTGGCGGTGACGCGCGAGACGGCGCCGGCCATGGCGGCGCTCGGCAGCGCCGGAGTGTGGTTCAAGAACAGCCATTCGCTCTTCCCGACATTCACCATGCCGAACGGTTCGGCGCTGGCGACCGGCCACTATTTCGGCGACACCGGCGTCTTCGGCAACACGATCTACACCGGCTTTCCCGTGCCGGCCGCGGCGCAAAGCGTCACGCCGTTCCTGGAAAGCGACGCGGTGCTTGGCGACGTCGACGAGCACTTCGCCGGCAACTTCCTCGACGAGGAAACGCTGCTGGCGGCCGCGCACAGGGCCGGCTTTTCGAGCGCCGCCGTCGGCAAGCTGGGTCCGGTCGCCATCCAGGCGGAATCCGAGCCGCGGAACTCGGCCGAACGCATCATCGTCATCGATGACCAGACCGGCCGCAAAGGCGGCATGCCGCTGGATGCGGCATTGCTCGCCGAGCTGCAGGCGGCGGGGCTCTCCGGCGAGGCGCCGACGCGCGGCGACAACGGCAAGGCGGGCAACGCGCAGACGCCGGGAACCGCGACGGCGAACGTCGAGCAGCAGCGCTACTTCGTCGCTGCCGTGACCAAGGTGCTGTTGCCGCGCTTCAAGGCGGCCGGCAAGCCTTTCGTGCTGGTGTTCTGGTCGCGCGATCCCGATGGCACGCAGCACAACCAGGGCGACAGTCTCGGCAAGCTGGTGCCCGGCATCAATGGACCGACGTCGCTGGCGGCGATCCGGAACGCCGATGCCAACCTGGCCGCGATCATGGCGGCGTTGCAAGCGCTGGGGCTCGACCGCACGACCGATGTCGTCGTCACCGCCGATCACGGCTTTTCCACCATCTCGAAGCAAAGCCGGACGAGCCCGGCGGCCAAGCTCGCCTACGCGGATGTCACGCCGGGCCAGCTGCCGCCGGGCTTCGTCGCCATCGACCTGGCGCAGGCGCTCGAGCTGCCGCTGTTCGATCCCGATGCCAAGAACGCCGCCGTCGACTATGCGTCGGGCAAGCATCCGAGCCGGGCGAACGGCTTGCTCGGCGCAGATCCCGGCGCCCCCGAGCTGGTGGTCGCGGCCAACGGCGGCTCCGACCTCGTCTACCTGCCCGCAGCCAATGCCCGCGAACTGGCGCCCCGGGTCGTCGACGCGCTGCTCGCCCAGGACTATGTCAGCGGCTTGTTCGTCGACGACTCCCTCGGCGATATCCCCGGCACGCTGCCGCTCAGCGCGATCAACCTGAAAGGATCGGCGCTGACGCCGCTGCCGGCGATCGTCGTCAACTTCCGCTCGCAGGCGACCGGATGCAAGACGCCGGTCCTATGCACGGCGGCAGTGGCCGATACCGGATTGCAGCAGGGCCAGGGCATGCACGGCAGCTTCAGCCGCGCCGACACCTACAATTTCATGGCCGCGACGGGGCCGGATTTCAGGCGCCGGTTCATCGATCGCGCGCCGGCCAGCAATGTGGACATCGGCATGACGCTGGCGGCGATCCTGCAGCTCGACGTTGCGCCGAAAGGCAAGCTGGTCGGCCGCGTCCTGCGGGAAGCCATGCCCGGCGGCAAGCGGCCGAAGGTGGTGGCCAAGACCCGGGTGTCGGCAGCCGGATCTCACGGCTTGCGCACCAAGCTCAAATATCAGGCCGTCGGTGCGACGAAATACTTCGACGCCGCGGGCTTTGCCGGCCGTTCGGTCGGCTTGGACGCCAAGTGATGCTGTCGGCTGTCGCGCAGCGGTAGCCGCAGGCCCGTCATTCCGAGCGCAGCGCCTCGAGCGGGTCGAGCAGCGCCGCCCGCCGCGCCGGCAGGACGCCGGCCAGCAAACCGATGACGACGGCGGAGAGCTCGGCGGCGAGCGCGAACGACCACGGCGTATGCACCGGCAGGGCGGGCAGCACGAGCTTGATGAGGCCGGCGATCGACCAGCCCAGGGCAAGCCCGGCGATGCCGCCGATCGCCGCCAGCAGCGCGGCTTCGCCGAGAAACAGCAGCAGGATGCGCCGGCGCGTGGCGCCGATGGCGCGCAGCAAGCCGATCTCGCCGGTGCGCTCGGATACGGCGATGGTCAGGATGGTGAGGATGCCGACGCCGCCGACCAAAAGCGAAATCGCGCCGATGGCGCCGACGGCGAACGTGATGGTGTTGAGCACGGTGCCGAAGACTTCGAGCATCTTCTGCTGCGGCGTGATGGTGAAATCCTCGCGCCCGTGGCGGCCGATCAGCACGCGGCGGATGCCGTCCTCGACTTCGGCCAGCGGCGCCGACGAGGCATAGGTCACCTCGATTTCCATCAGCGTGTCGCGGTTGAACATTTCCAGCGCGCGGCCGACGGGGATGTAGACCGTGTCGTCGAGGTCGAAGCCGAGCACCTGGCCTTTGGGCGCCATGACGCCGACGATGCGGTAGCGTTCGCCGCCGATGCGGATGCGGGCGCCGAGCGGATTGGTGTCGCCGAAGAGTTCCGTCGCCACCTTGGCGCCGAGGACGACGAAGGCGCGCGCGCTGCGCGGGTCGTCGTCGGGCAGGAAGCTGCCGGCCGCCACCTTGGCGCGGAAGGTGTCGGTGAAATGGTGGCCGACGCCGTAGAGCGTGACGCGGCGCGAGCGCGTGGCAAACTCGACGTCGGCATTGCCCTGGATCAGTGGGTTGGCGAATTCGATGCTGGGCGCGTGCTGCAGCGCCAGGGCGTCTTCGATGGACAGCGGCCGCGAGGTGTTGATGGCGCCGAGCGAGCCGCCATGCGTCATGACGCGGCCGGGCGTGATGCCGATCAGGTTGGTGCCGAACTGGGTGAACTCGTCGATGACGAACTGGTGCAGGCCTTCGCCGATGCTGGTGAGCAGGATCACCGAGGCGATGCCGACGGCGATGCCGAGCGACGTCAACGCCGTGCGCAGCCGGTGCGCAGTGATCGACAGCAGCGCGAAGTGAAGGAAGTCGTCGAGTCTCATCGCGGTTGTTCTCCGGCGTGCGGCGATGCGAAGAGGTGAACGATCCTATTCGCGCACTGTCGGCGCGCGCCAAGGACAGCGGGTGGCCGACTCCGTCCATGTCCCCCGGGCCGAAAAAGCGCCGGCCCTCCTCCTTTACTTCCCGGAGTCGGCCACCCGCCGCCCTTGGCGGGGCAGCACCGGAGGTTCCCGAGCGGGCTGGTGGGGCGCTCTGCTGCGCGCAGGTAAAGGAGGAGGAGGCCTACGCAGGCGGCCGACGGGGGGCGTAGGCAGGGTTTCGCGGACCACTGGTCCGCGCTGCCGGAGCCGGCTTGCTGTGCAAAGCAAGCCGTGGGAGGAGCGCAGCAGAGCGCCCCGCCGGCCCGCTCGTACGCACCCGTCCGAATGTCGTTATGTTTCATGCTAGCGTCGTGACAGCGCCTGTACCGGATCGAGCCTAGCCGCGCGCCGCGCCGGCGCGACGGAGAACAGGATCGATGTCGCCACGGCCGTCAGCGGCGCGGCGATCAGCGCCCACAGCGGCGGGCTGAAGGGGATGCTGGGGAAGATCTGGGCCAGCGCCATCTGCCCGAGCTTGCCGACTGCCAGCCCGACGCCGGCGCCGCCCAGCGCCAGCATCACGGCTTCGGTGAAGAAGATCAGCTTCACTTCGGCACCGGTGGCGCCGATGGCCTTGAGCAGGCCGATCTCCTTGCGCCGCTGGGTCACGGAAATCAGCATCACGTTCATGATCAGGATGCCGGCGACGGCCAGGCTGATGGCGGCGATGCCGCCGACGGCCAGCGTCAGCGCGGAGAGGATGCGGTCGAAGGTGGCGAGCACGGCGTCCTGCGTGATGACGGTGACATCGCGCTCGCCTTCGTGGCGCGCCTTGAGGATTTCGAGCACGTCTTCCTTGGCCGCGGCCACCTGCTCGCGGCCCTTGACCTCGACGAGGATGCGGAACAGCGCCTCGGTGTTGAACAGCGCCTGGGCGCTGGCGAGCGGCACCATGATGAGTTCGTCGGTATTGAAGCCGAGCGATTCGCCCTGCCTGGCGAGGATGCCGACGACGCGGAAGCGGCGGTCGCCGATGCGCAGCCACTCGCCGAGCGCCGGTTGGGCGCCGAAGATTTCGCGCGCCACCTTGGCGCCGACGACGCAGACCGGCTCGGCGTGATGCGGGTCGCCCGCCGGCAGGAAGTGGCCCTGCGCAAGTTCCATGGGACGCACGTCGATCATTTCCGCCGTCGAGCCGAGCACCGGGCTTTCGCGGATCTTGGCGTTCCAGCGCACGTCGCCGGTGCCGACGATGAGGGGCGCGACGCGCTTGACGGAACGGCTGCGCGTCAGCGCCAGGGCGTCATCGATGGTGATGGCGCGCGGCGTCTTGCCGACCAGGAAGCCCGGCGCGCCGCCCGCGGTTTCCGCGCGGCCCGGCAGCACGATCAGCAGGTTGGTGCCGAGCGAGCCGAACTGGTCGAGCACGTAGCGGCGCGCGCCTTCGCCGAGCGAGCTGACGATGACCACGGCGGCGACGCCGATGCCCATGGCGAGCAGGATCAGCAGCGTGCGCGAACGGCTGCTGCGCACGACTTGCCAGGCGAAGTTGAAAAGGTCGGCGGAGCGCATCGTCATGGTTCCTGCGGGCATTCTAAGGCGAATGGTGCGCGTCTTCCGCGTCTGGGATAATCTGGGACATAACCGCCCCGAAGAAGGCAACGCCCATGACCGACTTTCGCCTGCTCGCGCCGGATGAACTGTGCCGGCGCTGCGATCCCGCGCAGTTCCATTTCGCCACCACCGCCGAGCTCGAAGACGGCATCGACATCATCGGCCAGGAACGCGCGCTCGACGCCGCGCGCTTCGCCATCGCCATCAAGCGTCCGGGCTTCAACCTGTTCGTGCTGGGCGAGCCGGGCAGCGGCCGCCATGTGTCGATGCGCCGCCTGCTGACGGCCAAGGCGGCGGCCGAGGCGCCGCCGGACGACTGGTGCTACGTCAACAACTTCGCCGAGTCCGAGCAGCCGCGCCTGCTGCGCCTGCCGTCCGGCCGCGGGCAGCGCCTGCGGCAGGACATGCAGCAGTTCGTCGCCGAACTGGCGCCGGCGATCACCGCCACTTTCGAGAGCGACGAGTTCCACAGCCGCATCGAGGCCATCCAGGAGGAGTTCAAGGAACGCGAGGACGGCGCGCTGCACGAGCTTGGCGGCGCCGCGAAGGAACAGGGCATCGCGCTGCTGCGCACGCCGCAGGGTTTCGTCTTCGCGCCGATCAAGGGCGACGCGACCATGAGCGGCGAGGACTTCGAACAACTCGCCGAGGCCGAGAAGGAACGGCTGTCGAAAGTGACGGAGGAATTCGGCGAGCGCCTGCACAAGCTGATGCACCAGTTCCCGCGCTGGCGGCGCGAGATGCAGGCGAAGATCCGCGCCGCCAGCCGCGACGCGATGGCGCTCGCGGTCGGCCATCTGATCGAGGAATTGAAGGAGCGCTACGAGGACTTGCCCAACGTGCTGGAGTTTCTCGATGCCGCCCAGCGCGACGTCGTCGAGAAAGGCGAGGACATCCACGAGCAGTCGCACGGCGACGGCGAAACGGAGGAATTTTCCGGCAGCGTGTCCTTGCGCCGCTACCAGGTCAATCTGCTGATCGACCATGCCGCGTCGAGCTCCGCGCCGGTGGTCTTCGAGGACAGCCCGATCTATGCGAACCTCGTCGGCCGCGTCGAGCAGGTTGCGCAGATGGGCATGCTGGTCACCAACTTCACCATGATTCGCGCCGGCGCGCTGCATCGCGCCAACGGCGGCTACCTGATGCTCGATGCGCTAAAGGTGCTGATGCAGCCGTATGCCTGGGAGGGCTTGAAGCGGGCGCTGAAGTCGCGCCAGATCCGCATCGAGTCGCTCGGCCAGGTCTATGGGCTGGTGAGCACGGCGTCGCTGGCGCCGGAAGCCGTGCCGCTCGACGTCAAGGTGGTGCTGTTCGGCGATCGCTACACCTACTACCTGTTGCGCGAGGCCGACCCCGAGTTCGAGGAGCTGTTCAAGGTCGCCGCCGACTTCGAGGACGAAGTGGCGCGCGACGGCGGCAACAGCGAACTCTACGCGCGGCTGGTCGCCACCGCGGCGCGGCGCGACGGCCTCAAGCCTTTCGAGGCGGGCGCGGTGGCGCGCGTCGTCGAGCATGCGGCACGGCTCGCCGGCGACGCCGAGAAACTGTCGGCGCGCACGCGGCAGATCGTCGACCTGCTGCACGAGGCCGACCACGTCGCCGTCGCCGCCGGCCGCGACGCCGTCGGCCGCGCCGACATCGAAGCGGCGCTGGCGGCGCGCCGCGAGCGCACCGGGCGCCTGCGCCGCAACGTGCACGAGGTGATCCGCCGCGGCATTCATCTGATCGACGTCGCCGGCGCGCGCATCGGCCAGGTCAACGGCCTGGCGGTCATCGATCCCGGCGACGAGATGTTCGGCCATCCGGTGCGCATCACGGCGACGGTGCGCCTCGGCGAAGGCGAAATCGTCGATATCGAGCGCGAGGCCGAACTCGGCGGCGCCATCCATTCCAAAGGCGTGATGATCCTCGCCTCCTTCCTCGGCGCGCGCTTCGCCCGCAGCCTGCCGCTGTCGCTCGCGGCGAGCCTGGTGTTCGAGCAGTCCTACGGCCCGGTCGAAGGCGACAGCGCTTCGCTGGCGGAGCTTTGCGCTCTGCTCTCCGCGCTTGCCGACGTGCCGATCCGGCAATTCATCGCCGTCACCGGCTCGGTGAACCAGCTGGGCCGCGTCCAGGCCATCGGCGGCGTGAACGAAAAGATCGAAGGCTTCTTCGACGTCTGCCGCGCGCGCGGGCTCTCCGGCGAGCAGGGTGTCGTCATTCCGGAAAGCAACGTCGAGCACCTCATGCTCAATGATGATGTCATTGCCGCCTGCGCCGCCGGGCAGTTCCGCATCTGGGCGGTGGCCAGCGTCGATGCGGCGATCGAAGTGCTGACCGGCGTGCCGGCCGGCGAACCCAACGCCGAAGGCGTGATCCCGGAGGGCAGCATCAACTACCTGGTCGCCGTGCGGCTCGCCGAGATGTCGGAGCTGCGCCGCGAATTCGGCGCGCCGGCGAAGAAGCCGCGCCGCAAGAAAGGCGACGCGGAGAAGGCCGACGCGGAGAAGGCCGACGCGGAGAAGGCCGACTAGCGTTCGTCGCCGACGATCTGGCCGTCGACGATGCGGATGCGGCGCTGGGCGCGGCTGCCGAGTTCGCCGTCGTGGGTGACGACGACCAACGTGCCGCCGGCGGCGTGGAGTTTTTCCAGCAGGCTCATGACTTCCTCGCCGGTGTGGCGGTCGAGGTTGCCCGTCGGTTCGTCGGCGAGAATGATGCCGGGCTGCATGGACATCGAGCGGGCGATGGCGACGCGCTGGCACTGGCCGCCGGACAACTGGTCGGGACGATGGCGGGCGCGCGCCTCGAGGCCGTAGTCGGCCAGCAGCCGGTCGAGGCGCGCTCGTCGTTCCGCCGGGGCGATGCCGGCCAGGACCATCGGCAGTTCGATGTTCTGCTCGGCGGTGAGGCGCGGCACGAGGTGGAAGAACTGGAAGACGAAGCCGATCTTCTCGCGCCGCACGCGCGCCAGTTCGTCGTCGGAAAGCCCCGTGACGTCGCGGCCGTCGAGCTCGTAGCGGCCGCTGTTGGGGCGGTCGAGCAGGCCCAGCACGTTGAGCAGCGACGACTTGCCCGAGCCCGACGGCCCCATGATGGATAGATATTCGCCGGCGGCGATGGCGAGGCTGACGCCGCGCAGCGCATGCACTTCCTCTTCGCCGACGCGGAAGACGCGCTCGATGTCGGTGAGGCCGATCATTGCTTCGCGGCGGCCTTCGTCTCCGCCACCGCCGCCGCGCCGGCCTTGACGCCTTCGCGGTCGAGCGAGGTGACGACGCGGTCGCCGCGCGCCAGTCCCGCCTTCACTTCCGAGAATTCCCAGTTGCTGAGGCCAATGTCGAGCTGGCGTTCCGCCAGCGTGCCGGCGGCGGTGAGCACGAGGACGCGGTTGCCCGGCATCAGCGCCGGGGTCGGGATGCGCAGCACGTCGTCGCGGCCCTCGACGACGACCTCGATGTCGGCGCTGTAGCCGATCAGCAAGTGCTTCGCCTCGCCGGGATCGTCGAACTCGACTTCCACGTCGACGGTGCGCGCCTGCTTTTCGAGCGCCAGCACGTAGGGCGCGATGCGCCGCACATGCCCCGAAAAGTGCTTGCCGCGATAGGCATCGAGGCTGATGCGGGCGTTCATGCCGACTTTCAGCTGCGCGGCGTCGACCTCGTCGATGGGCGCGCTGACGTAGATGCAGGAGTCGTCGATGAGGTCGATGGCCGGCAGCGTCGGGATGCCCGGCGGCGACGGCGTGACGTACTCGCCGAGTTCGCCGTTGATGTCGGCGACGATGCCGGCGAAAGGCGCGCGCAGGACGGTGCGCGCCGTGTCGGCGCGCGATGCCGCGATGCGGGCGACGGCTTCCTGGACCTGGGTGTGCGCGGTGTCGCAAGTGGCCTGGCTGGAATTCGACTGCGCTTCGGCGCGCACCACGCGCTCTTCGGACACGAAGCCTTTTTCGCGCAGCTGGCGCGACTGCCTGGCCTCGGACAGCGCCGCCTTGGCGAGCTGGCAGACTTCGACGACATGCGCCTGCGCCGTGGCGAGCTGTTCGCGCGCGACGCTTTCGCGCGCCGCGAGATCCTCGTTCCACAGTTCGAGCAGCAGGTCGCCGGCGGCGACGCGCTGGCCTTTCTTCACCGGCAGGCGCTCGATGCGGCCGCCGGCGGCGGGCGCCATCTTGGCGCGGCGGCAGGCATCGACGGAGCCGGCGCGCGTGTTGGCCACCGTGGTTTCGACGCGGCCGGGCTGGGCTTCGGCGACGACGACGGCAATCGGCTTGGCGCGCGTGAAGTGGGCAACGGCCAAGACGGCGGCGGCCAGCACCGCCGCGGCGGCGACGAGCTTGACGACCTTGCCGCTAGCCACGCGAAAAGCCGATCAAGGCGTCGAGCAGCGCATCGGGCTGCTCGGTCATCATGGCGTGGCCGGCGCCGGGCAGCGTGGCGATGCGCGCGTGCGGCAGCATTTCGGCCAGCAGCCGGGTGTTGCGCGCCGGCGTCATGAGGTCGCGCGAGCCGGCGACGATCAGCGCCGGGCAGCGCGCGGCGCAGACGGCCGCGGCTGCGGCGGCGCCGCCGGCGTAGGCGTTGCAGGCGGCAAGATCGTTGCCGATGACGCCGCGCGGCTGGCGTTCCATCAGGCGGCGGTTGGCGCCGAACATCCACATGCCGGGAACGGCGTTGCCGCCCATCAGTCCGCGCGGCGAATGCGACCAGGCGTTGATCATGGCCATGGCCTTGGCCTCGTTGTTCTCCGCGGCGTCGAGCAGCGCGTCGGAGACCGGCATCGGCACCGAGGCGCCGATCAGCGCCAGGCCGGAGACGCGCTCAGGGTAGCGCGCCGCGGCGTCGAGGGCCGCCAGCGAGCCCATGCTGTGGCCGACCAGCAGCGCCCGTTCGAGGCCGACGGCGTCGAGCAGGGCGACGATCCAGTCGGCGATGGCTGCGACCGTGGCGAGCGGCGCGCCGCCGCTCCTGCCGTGGCCCGGCAGGTCGGGCGCCAGCGTGGCATGGCCGTGATGGGCGAACCAGCGGCTTTGCTGCGACCAGCACGAGTGGTCCTGCGCGGCGCCGTGGATGAAGACGATGGCCGGCGCGCGAGCCGGCAAGGCCGGGTCGAGCGGCTTGCCGCCGGTGTAGATGTAGCTGGGGTGACCCGCGATTGTTGATTCCATGTTTGGCGTGGCGGCCGCAGAAGGCAGCGCCTATTTTAGCGTCGGGAAGGCATCCTGTTCCCGTCATCGTTTAACCACAGCCGCGACAGCGGAACCGCCGGGCGGCACTGGTTGCGTCGACGCGGCGCGCAGGCTTGCGGGCGTTCAGCCGGTGGATTCCCGGCAAGCCCGGGTCAGCGGCGCGGCGTCACGTCGTCGCCGTTTCCGCCGCCATCGCCGGCAGTGCCCGCGTCGCCGCCACCAGCTTTGCCAGTTCGGCTTCGCATGCGCTCGCCAGGTCCAGGATCGCGGCGGCGTCCTTGCCGGCGCGCAGCCCTTGGGCGATTTCATTCGCCAGCGCGGCGATGCGCCGCGCGCCGATCAGGCCGGCGATGCCTTTGAGGTTGTGGGCGACGCCGTGCGCGGCGTCGCGGCTTCCGGCCGCCAGTTCGGCGCGCAGTTGCGCCATGTCGCGATCGTGCATGGCGACGAAGCGATTCAGCAGCGCGTAGTAGTCCGCCAGGTGCTGCGGCGAGCGGCGCATCGCCTGCGGCACTTCGAGCGCCGCGATGTTGGCGAGGGCGCGGCTCAATGCGTTGTCGCAGGGCGGCGCCGGGTCGTCCGGAACGGCCAGGTCGGGCAGCCATTGGCCGAGCGCGGCGGCGAGCGTCGCCGGCGTCACCGGCTTGCCGAGGTGTCCGTTCATGCCGGCGTCGAGGCAGCGCCGGCGGTCCTCGGCATAGGTGTTGGCGGTCAGGGCGATGATCGGCGTGTCGCGGTGTGCGGGCAGGCGGCGAATGGCGCGCGCAGCCGTCAGTCCATCCATCCGGGGCATCTGCATGTCCAACAGGATGAGGTCGTAGCGGCGCGCCTGCGCGCACTCGACCGCCTCGGCGCCGTCGGAAGCGACGTCGACTTCGCAGCGCAGGTGTTCGAGCATCTCGAACAGGATGTCCTGGGAGAGCGGGTGGTCCTCGGCGAACAGCACGCGCCGGCCTTGCAAGTCGCCCGCGGCGCCGGCGGGAACCGGCGCTTGGACCGCGCCGGTCGCCGCACGCGGCAACGCCAGCTCGAAGTGGAAGCTGCTGCCGCTTCCCGGCTGGCTGTCGATGGCGATCGTGCCGCCCATCATCGTCACCAGCCGCTGGCTGATGACCAGCCCCAGGCCGCTGCCGCCGCGTTCGCGCGTCGGCGAACTGTCGGCCTGGATGAAGGCCTGGAACAGGCGCGCCTGGTCGGCAGGCGCGATGCCGATGCCGGTGTCGCTGACGGCAAAGCGCAGCGTGACGGCGGCGGCGTCCTCCGCCAGGCAGGCGATGCCCAGGCGCACTTCGCCGTGGTCGGTGAACTTGACGGCGTTGCCGCACAGGTTGATGAGCACTTGCGCCAGGCGCAAGGGATCGCCCTTCAGCGTCATGGCGCGCAAGCGCGGCGCCACGTCCGTCGCCAGCGTCAGGCCCTTCTCCTGCGACGGCCCCTCCATCATGCGCACCACCTGGTTGACCACCGTGTCGACGCTGAACTCGCTGTGATCGAGCGTGAGCCGCTGGGCTTCGATCTTGGACAAATCGAGGATGTCGTTGATGAGCGCCAGCAGGTGGTCGGAGGTGGCGCAAAGCTGGTCCGCCCGCCGCTGCTGGGCCGGGTCGGCGAGGTTGCGGCGCAGCAGGTAGCCCAGGCCGATGATGACGTTCAGCGGCGTGCGGATTTCGTGGCTCATGTTGGCCAGGAATATCGACTTCGCGCGGTTGGCCTGCTCGGCGGCATCCTTTGCTTCGCTTAGCTGTTCTTCGGCCAGCTTGCGTTCCGTGATGTCCTCGGCGGAAATGATGATGCCGCCGATCGCCCCGTTCGGATGCGTCCACGGCAGCACGGCCCAGCGCAGCCAATGCTTGCTGCCGTCGGCCTGGTACCACAGGTCCTCGTCGTTCTTGATGGTCGCTCCCGCCAGGCCTTGCTGATGGATGTTCCTCCAATCGTCCGGAATGTCGGGATGGATTTCATAGTGATTGCGGCCGACGAGGTCGCCAGCGCCGCGTCCGTATTCGGCGGCCCAGCGGTCGCTCGTGGCCAGGTAATTCATGTCGCGGTCGAACATGGCGATGGCGATGGGCGCGTGCTTGATGAACAGGCGCAGGTTCTCCGCCGCTTGCGCCAGCTCGCCCGTTCGCAGGTCGACCAGTTCCTCCAGGTGATGGCTGTAGCGATCGAGTTGGGCGCCGAGCCGCTTGCGCTCCTCCAGGTCGGCCGACAGGCGGCGGGCGTTGCGATACGCCAACGCCGCCGCCAGGGCGGTCACCAGGATGGCCAGCCCGGCCAGGCCCGAAAGCATCAGGTTGCTGCTCTTCCATCCGCCCAGATAGTCGTCGGTGGCAACGCCGACGAGGACATAGAACGGGTAGCGCTGCAGCCTGCGGTAGGCGCTGCTGCGCTCGATGCCGTCAAGCGCCGTGACGGCGATGAAGTCGCCTCCTTCGGGGTGGGCCTGCATGGCGTTGCGCAACTGTTTCGAGACGTCGGTGCTGCCGACCGCATCCTTTGTCTCCGGGAACCGATGCACGAGCGCAAGATCGGCCGTGCGGATGGTGGCGGCGCCGTGGGGGCCGAGCGCCAGCGACGATAAGGCTTCTTCGAATTGGGCGGTGGCGTAATTGGCATAGACGACGCCGGCGAAGGAGCCGTCGGTCGCCTCCAGGCGGCGGGCGAGGACGATCACCCACTGCTTGGCGATGCGGGCGAATATCGGTCCGGAGATCAGCAGACCGGCGCTGCGATCGTCGCGCGCGCGGATGAAATAATCGCGATCGCCGATGCTGACCGAATTTTCGTGGGTGCCGGCGCCGAACCTGACCAGGCCGTTCTTGTCGGCGATGCGCAGGGTCAGCACTTCCGGCAGGAACGATTGCTCCTGCGCCAAAAGCGCCTCGACCTTTGGCGCCTCGAGGCGACCCGGCGTCGTCTGGGCCGGATAATGCAGCGCGACCGAGCGCAGGCCGACATCGATCTTGTCGAAGACGTCGCTGACGTGCTGATCGAGCAGGCGCGAAATGTTCTGCGTCGCGACGGCGGCGCGTTCGCGATAGCGCTGCTTGTCCTGCCTGACGGCCAGCGTCGTCAGGCCGACGACCAGGAGCGCGATCAGCGCCACGACCAGGGCATACGGCATCCAGTCGCAGCGTCGCGGCGATGGCGGCGCCGCGCCGCCCGGGCTGGCTGCGGCATTGGTGGCGAGGATATGCAATTGCGCCCTCCTTTCCCCTTTGCCAGGTGATCGCAAGGCGGCCGCTCAGGCCTTGATCGCCGCAGCCAGTCCGCGGTTCAGGTCTTCGATGAGATCGCCGGCGTCTTCGAGTCCGACCGAAAGGCGGAGGGTGCCGGGGTGGATGCCGGCCGCGGCCAGCGCGGCGTCGGACATGCGGAAATGCGTCGTCGACGCCGGGTGGATCACCAGCGACTTGGCGTCGCCGACGTTGGCCAGGTGCGAGAACACGCGCAGCGCCTCGATGAACTTGCGTCCCGCGGCTTTCGGGTCGGCCGCGCCGCCCTTGAGCGTGAAGCTGAACACCGAGCCGCAGCCTTTCGGCAGCAGCTTTTGCGCGAGCGCATGATCGGGATGGTTTTCGAGCTCGGGGTAGCCGACCGCGGCGACGGCCTCGTGGCCGGCGAGATGGGCGACGATCCGGCGCGTGTTGGCGATGTGGCGCTCCATGCGCAGCGGCAGCGTCTCGAGGCCTTGCAGGATCTGGAAGGCGTTGAAGGGGCTCATGCAGGCGCCGAAGTCGCGCAGGCCTTCGCGCCGGGCGCGCAGCAGGAAGGCGGCGACCGGCGATTCCTCGGCGAAGTCCATGCCGTGGAAGCCCGCGTAGGGTTCGGTCAGCGTCGGGAACTTGCCCGACGCATCCCAATCGAAGCTGCCCGAATCGACGAGGAGCCCGCCGACGGCAACGCCGTGACCGCCGAGGAACTTGGTCGCCGAATGGAAGACGAGGTCGGCGCCGAGTTCGAAGGGCCGCATCAGATACGGCGTGGTGAAGGTCGAATCGATCAGCAGCGGCAGGCCGTGCTCGTGCGCGAGTTCGGCGACGCGCGGCACGTCGAGCACTTCGAGCCCGGGATTGCCGAGCGTTTCGCCGAACAGCAGCCGCGTTTCGGGACGGATGGCGGCGCGCCAGGCGTCGAGATCGCGCGGATCGACGAAGGTCGTCGTGATGCCGAAGCGCGGCAGCGTGTAGTCGAGCAGGTTGTGCGAGCCGCCGTAGAGCGAGCGGCTGGCGACGATGTGGGCGCCGGCGCCCAGCAGCGTGACGATGGCCAGATGCAAGGCGGCCTGGCCGGATGCGACGGCGATGCCGCCGACGCCGCCTTCGAGCGCGGCGATGCGTTCCTCGAGCACGGCGTTGGTCGGATTCGAGATGCGCGAATAGACGTGGCCGGCGCGCTCCATGTTGAAAAGCGCCGCGGCGTGGTCGCTATCCTTGAAGACGAAGGAGGTGGTCAGGTAGAGCGGCTGGGCGCGCGCGCCGAACTGCGCGTCGGGCGACTGGCCCGCATGCAGGGTCAGGGTGTCGAACTTGTAGGTCATGGGCCGGTCGGGTCAGGCGTATTCGTCGGGTTCGAGTTCGCGCTCGATGGCGGCGATGCGGTCCTTCAGGTAGAGCTTGCGCTTCTTGAGCCGCCGCATCAGCAATTCGTCTTCCGTCGGCGCCGCGTCGAGCCGCGCGATGGCGTCGTCGAGATCGCGGTGTTCGCCGCGGAGCTCGCGAAGGCGGACTTTGAGGACGGCAGGATCGTCGGTGGGTTCCATGCGCTATGTTAGGCAGGTTTGCGGCGAGTTGGCAACGCCCACTTGAAATCTCCGGCTTGGCCGCCATCTGCGAAACGTAAAGGAGAATTGGCCATGCAAGTCGTCTTCAACCACCCCTTGATGTACGTCATCGATTATCCCGCCGAGGACGCCGTCGAAATGCTCGACAAGCGCGCCGGCCGGGTGGGGTACATGCGCGGCGCCGTCGCCCAGCGCTTCCGCCACGAGTTTGGGATATTCCTGTCCGAGGAGCGCGACGAGGAGCAGCTCGAGGATTTCATCGACTCCCACAGCGGCGTGATGGACCAGCCGGTGTCGCGCCACTGAGCAAGGGGGCCGCGCCGCGGCGGCTATCGGCGGCTTGCGGCCGCAGGTAGAATGCCGCCATGCCCCAGACCATAGGCCGATTCGAGATTCGCCGCGAGCTTGGTCGCGGCGCGCAGAGTGTTGTTTATCTCGCGTGGGATCCGCAGCTCCAGCGCGAGGTCGCCATCAAGACCATGCACTTCGGCCGCGCCGAAGCCGCGCAGAATGCCGCCTTGCTGGCGGAGGCGCGCACGGTCAGCAAGCTGCGCCATCCCAACGTGGTGCCGATCTTTGATGCCGGCGAGGCGGACGGCGATCCCTACCTCGTCTTCGAGTACGTCGAAGGCCGCAGCCTGGCCGCTGCGCTCAAGGCCGACGGCCGCATGTCGGCGGCGCGGGCCGCCGACCTGATGCGCCAGGTGGCCGACGCGCTGGCGCAGGCGCATGCGCTCGGCATCATTCATCGCGACCTCAAGCCGTCGAACATCCTCCTCGATGCGCGCGGCACGCCGCGGGTCATGGATTTCGGCATCGCCACGCGCGTCACCGGCGCTGCCGCGGCAACGCAGAAAGGCTTGTCCGGCACGCCGTTCTACATGGCGCCGGAATACGTGACGCAGCAGCTCGTCAGCGTCAGGAACGACGTCTTCGCCGCCGGCCTCGTGCTGCTGGAAATGCTGACGGGCACGCGCGTGATGCAAGGCGACGGCATCGAGCAGGTGCTCTTCAAGGTGGCGTGCGAGCCGGTGGCGATTCCGCCATCGGCCGCCATCGACGAGCGGCTCGGCGACATCATCCTCAAGTGCTGCGCGCTCGATCCCGAGATGCGCTATCCGTCCGCGGCGCAGATCAAGGAAGCGCTGGAAGCCTATCTCGGCGCGGGTCCCGCGGCGGCGTCCGCCGAGAGCGAGGAAGCGAAGCAGGCGACGCTCGAGTTCCTGCTGCGGCGCATGCGCCACAAGACCGATTTCCCGGCGCTGTCGGATTCCGTTTCCGCCATCAACAAGCTCACGGTGTCCGAGAAGGAGAGCATCAACAAGCTCTCCAACACCATCCTCAAGGACTATGCGCTGACGAACAAGATCCTGCGCATGGTCAACTCGGCGTACTACCGGCAGGTCGGCGCCGGCAACATCAGCACCGTGTCGCGGGCGGTGATCGTGCTCGGCTTCGATGCCGTGCGCAACATCGCCATCACCGTGCTGCTGTTCGAGCACCTGCAGGACAAGAGCAACGCCCGCGAACTGAAGGAAGGCTTTCTGCGTTCCAACCTCGCTGGCCTGCTGGGGCGGGACGCGAGCAAGAACCTGATGGCGCGCGAAAGCGAGGAAGCGTTCATCTGTTCGATGTTCCACAACCTCGGCCAGCTCCTCGCGCAGTACTACTTTCCCGAAGAGGTCGAAGCCATCCGCAACCTGATGCAGACCAAGCAGCTGTCCGAGCGCATGGCGTCGGCCCAGGTGCTCGGCCTCGCCTTCGACGATCTGGGCATCGGCATCGCCAAGACCTGGGGTTTCCCGCCGTCCATCGTCAGGAGCATGCTGCCCTTGCCCGAAGGGCAGCTGCGCCAGCCCGGCACGCGCGAGGAAATGCTGTGCCTCGTCGCCGGCTACTCCAACGAAGTCTGCAACCTGATCGCGTCATGCACGCCGGAAGATCGCGGCAAGGGCCTGCGCAGCGTCGCCGACCGTTTCGGCGCCAGCCTGCAGATTTCGGAAAAGCAGCTGCAGGCGAACGTCGAGCAGTCGTTCGCCGAGCTCAAGGAACTGGCCTCGATCCTGCGGGTGAACCTCAAGCAGAGCCCGTTCGCGCGCCAGGTGAAAGTCTTTTCCGGCGTCGCCGAAGAGCCGAAGACCGAGCTCGCCGCGACCGATTCGAACATGGCCGCGCTCGCCGATACCGTGCTCAACTGCGCGCCGATCTACGCCGCCGAGGCCGTGGCCGAAAGCGCCGACGGCGCGCCGTCCGAAGACGCGCAGTCGATCCTGTCCGCCGGCATCCAGGACATCAGCAACTCCCTGGTCGAGGACTTCGCGCTCAACGACATCCTGCGCATCATTCTCGAAACCATGTATCGCTCGATGGGGTTCCGTCGCGTGATGCTGTGTCTGAAGGACACCAAGACCGGCATGATGGCCGGGCGCTTCGGCTTCGGTCCCGATGCCGCCGAACTGGCGCGGAGCTTCCGCTTTCCGCTCGCCTACGAGCCGGACGTCTTCCACCTGGCGACGCAAAAGGCCGTCGATATCATCATCACCGACATCGACGATCCCAAGATCGCCGACCGCATTCCCAAATGGTATCGCCAGAAAGTCACCGCCAAGACCTTCGTGCTGTTCCCGCTGATGCTGAAGGGCATCCCCGTCGCCCTCATCTATTGCGACAAGGACCAGGCCGGCTCGATCGTCATTCCGGAAAAGGAACTTTCGCTGCTGCGCACGCTGCGCAACCAGGCGCTGCTGGCGATCAAGCAGGCGGCCTAGGATTTCACGGCCGGCTCTGTTCGCGGCTGTGCCGGGCCGGCAGCGTCCGCTACCAGTCGCACAGGCCCGGAAGCTTCTGCGGGCGGCTGAGCGTTTCCAATGCCGCGTCGATCTGCTTGACGATTTCCACCAGCATCTTGCCTTCGAGACGGTACTTTTCGAAGGCATCGTAGTCGGCCGGGTCCTGCACCTGCAGGATGTGATTCACCCGATTCGTCGCCATGCCCTTTGCCCGCGCCATGGATTTCTTGAGCTCGGCCACCGCCTTGAGCGCTTCGAACGCGTCCTGGCGCTTGAGCGCGCGGCGACCGTTCGCCAGCAGGTGCGCTGCCACCTTGGCCTCATCCTGGAACTCGCGATCGTCCCACTTCGGCGTGTCGGCCGTGCCTTTGCGCAAGCCGGTGACGAGCTCGCCGACGCTGTCGAACCGCTGGGCGGTGTCCTGGTCGAGCCCCGTCTTGTGCATGTCGGCGTAGCATACCGAACTCGCGTAGTCGTATGCGGCGTACAGGAAGACGGCAGCCGCCGCCGCCACGGCCAGCGCCAGCGCAATCGCAATCGCAATCGCAATCAAGGTCTTGGAACTGAACGTCATCTGCGGCCCCTTCCCTCTGCCGGCAAACAGGATATGATTTCCGGCGCCGAATTATGCTTGGAACTCACGGTGAAACCCTGCGCTCATTGCTTTTCGCATGACGTTCTTCTACGGCATTCCCGACGCCAAATGAAGCGCCCCTGCCGGATGCCGCGTGCGGACGCGCGGCGCGTTGCCGCGCCGGCCCACGGGTAAGGCCGATGCGCCTCGACAAGTGGCTCTGGGCCGCCCGTTTCTACAAGACCCGCAGCTTGGCCACCGACGCGGTGGACGGCGGCAGGGTAAAGCTCAACGGCCTCGGCGCCAAGCCGGCCAAGACGGTGAAGCCTGGCGACCGCGTCCAGCTCCGCGCCGGCGAGCAGGATTGGGAAGTCGTCGTACTGGGCCTGAATGAGCAGCGCCGCCCGGCGGAAGAAGCCCGGCTGCTCTACCAGGAAACTCCGGAGAGCGCGCGGCAGCGCGCGCTGGCGACCGAACTGCGCAAACTGGCGCCCGCGCCGCTGGGCGACCAGAAAGGGCGTCCGACCAAGCGCGACCGGCGCCAGCTGAGCCGTTTCCGCGGCAGCTAGTCCGGCGCGCGCGCAATTCGCCCGATGATCCAGACCTTGCTGATCCACGCCGAGGCGCCGCCGAAACCGCCGCAAGGCGCCCCCTGCAATGGCTGCGGCATCTGCTGCGCCGCGGCGCGCTGCCCCGTGGCGTGGCTGTTTCTGCCGCGCGGCAGCGGCGCGTGCGCGGCGCTGGAATGGGATGGCAGCGCCAGGCGCTATCGCTGCGGCATGGTCGCGCAGCCGGCGCATTACCTCCGCTGGTTGCCGCGGCGCTGGGAAGGCCGCGCCGCTCGCTGGTTCGCCTATCGCATCGCCGCCGGCCGCGGCTGCGATTTCGGTGCTGTGGAAGTGGCCGGCGACTAGGCGGCGGCGAGACGCGCCAGCGGCCGCTGGTCGATCGGCAGGTTCATCATCATCGCCACGACGCCGAGGGCGATGGAAATCCCCCAGACGATGTCGTACGAGCCGGTGCGGTCGAACAGCACGCCGCCGAGCCAGGCGCCGAGGAAACTGCCGATCTGGTGGCTGAAGAAAGTGAAGCCGCCCAGCATCGACAAGTAATGCACGCCGAAGACGTGGGCGATGATGCCGTTGGTCAGCGGCACGGTGGCGAGCCAGAGCAAGCCGATGGCGGCGGCGAACAGATAGGCCGAGGCGGGCGTCAGCGGCGCGGCGAGAAAGATGGCGATGATGACGCTGCGCGCGACGTAGATGAAGGCGAGCAAATGCTTCTTGCTGTGGTGCTGGCCGAGCCAGCCGGCGCCGTAGGTGCCGATGATGTTGAAAAAGCCGATCAGCGCCAGGCAGGCGACGCCGACGTTGCCCGAGAGGCTGTGGTCGGCGAGGTAGGCCGGCAGATGCACGCCGATGAAGACGACCTGGAAGCCGCAGACGAAATAGCCGCCGGTGAGCAGCCAGAAACCCCTGTGCGACGCCGCCTCGCGGATGGCGTCGACGATGCGCTGCTGGGTGCGGTGGCCGGCGGCGCGGGGCGGCTCCGCCAGCACGGCGGAGAGCGGCGCCATCAGCGCCGCGGCCGCCGCCAGCACCAGCAGGGCATCGAGCCAGCCGGCGCCGGTGATCAGCGCCTGCGTCGCCGGCAGCATGGCGAATTGGCCGAAGGAACCGGCGGCGCCGGCGATGCCCAGCGCCATGCTGCGCTTCTCCGGCGGATAGAGGCGGCCGAGCACGCCGAAGACGATGCTGAAAGTCGTGCCCGAGAGCCCGACGCCGATCAGCACGCCCGACGACAGCGCGAGCTCCGCGCCGCTGCCGGCATAGGCCATCCACACCAGGCCGGCGACATAGAGCACGCTGCCGCCGAAGAGCACGCGCCCGGCGCCCCAGCGGTCGGCGATCAGGCCGGCGAACGGCTGCGCCGCGCCCCACATCAGGTTCTGCAAGGCGAGGGCGAAGGCGAAGGTTTCGCGGCCCCAGCCGTGCGACGCCGACATCGGCTGCAGGAAGAGGCCGAAGCCGTGGCGCGCGCCCATTGCCAATGTCATGATGAGGCCGCCGCAGGCGAGGACGGCGGTCGGCGTGCGCCAGTTCTTGGTCGTGGTGACGGTCATGTTTTTCTCGCGACGGGTAGGCGCGACATCATACAATGTCGCCTTCCACGCAGATCTCCCGACATGAACAAGGCATTCGTCAAGGAAAGCGACGCCGACGAGGACGACGACGCGCCCGCCGCGCCGGCGTTGCCGCCCGGCGGCAAGAACTACATGACGGCAGACGGCCATGCCCGCATGCGGCAGGAGTTCGAGCATCTGATCAAGGTCGAGCGCCCCGAGCTCGTCAAGGTCGTCGCCTGGGCGGCGGGCAACGGCGACCGCTCGGAGAACGGCGACTACATCTACGGCAAGAAGCGCCTGCGCGAGATGGACCGCCGCATCCGCTATCTGACCAAGCGCCTGGAAGAGGCGGTCGTCGTCGATCCGGCCGCGCAGGAGAACACCGGGCAGGTCTTCTTCGGCGCCACCGTGACGATCTGCGTCCTCGGCGAACCGCCCGGCGCCGCCGCGACGTACCGGATCGTCGGCATCGACGAGGCCGACGCCGGGCAGGGCCGCATCAGCTGGATTTCGCCGCTGGCGCGGGCGCTGATGAAGGCGCGCGAAGGCGACGTCGTGCGCTTCCAGAGCCCGGTCGGCCTTCGCGAAATCGAAATCGTGGAAATCCGCTATGAGTGAAGCCAAGAAGCCGAACCTGCCGCGCTTAGTCTTTGCCGTCGCCGTCGTCGCGCTGGCCGCCTGGCTCGGCTGGAGATGGTGGTGGGGCCTGACGCACGTCACCACCGACGACGCCCAGGTCGAGGGCCACGTCGTGCCGGTGCTGCCCAAGGTCGGCGGCTTCGTCGCCGCGGTGAAGGTCGTCGACAACCAGGCGGTCAAGGCCGGCGACCTGCTGGTGAGCATCGACGACCGCGATTACCGCGCCAAGCTCGCACAGGCCGAAGCCGACCTCGAACTCGCGCTGGCCGCGGCCGGCCGCGAAGGCCAGACCGGCCAGGCCGCGGCGCAGGTGGCGGCCGCGCGCGCCGCCGCCGCCGCCGCGCGCTCCAACGTCGAGCAGGCGCTGGCCGGAGCCGACAAGGCGCAGAAGGACCTGGAGCGCACGCGCGGCCTGATCGCCAAGAAGATGGTCTCGCCGCAGGCGCTCGACGCGGCCGAAGCCGCCGCGCGCGCGGCGCTGGCGCAGTTGCAGGCGAGCCGCGACAGCGCGGTGTCGGCCGGCGAGCAGGCGACGGCCTCGAGTGCCGCGCTGCGCGCCGCGCTGGCCAAGGTTGACTCCGCCCGCGCGGCGCGCGATCTCGCCGCCATGCAGCTCGCCGATACGCGCATCGCCGCGCCGGCCAGCGGCGTCGTCGGCAGCAAGAGCGTCGAGCCGGGCCAGTTCGTGCAGGCCGGCCAGCCGCTGATGAGCGTGGTGCCGCTCGACGAGGTCTGGGTGGTGGCCAACATGAAGGAAACCGACGTGCGCGGCATCAAGCCCGGCGCGCCGGTCGGCATCGACGTCGACGCCTATCCCGGCGCGGATTTCGCCGGCACCGTCGACTCCCTGGCGCCGGCCACCGGCGCGCGCTTCTCGCTGCTGCCGCCCGACAACGCCACCGGCAACTTCACCAAGGTCGTGCAGCGCGTGCCGGTGAAAATCCTCGTCAAGCAGAGCGGCGACGCGCTGCGGCTGCTGCGGCCGGGCATGAGCGTGTTCGTCACCATCTCCACCAAGTGAACCCGCTGTTTCCCGCGCTGCGCCGCGTCGACAGCGACGCCGAGATCCACGCCCAGCGCTACCTCATCGCCTTCACCGTGACGCTCGGCTCGATGATGGAACTGGTGGATACCAGCATCGTCAACGTCGCCATTCCGCACATGATGGGCTCGCTCGGCGCGACGCTCGATGAGATCGCCTGGGTGTCGACCGGCTACGTCGTCGCCAACGTCATCGTGCTGCCGATCTCGGGCTGGCTCGCCAACTGGTTCGGGCGGCGCAACTATCTCTCGTTGTCGATCATGCTGTTCGTCGTCGCCTCGATGATGTGCGGCGCCTCGAGCAGCCTGGAGGAACTCGTCTTCTGGCGCATCGTCCAGGGCCTCGGCGGCGGCGGGCTGATCTCGACGGCGCAGGCGACGCTCTACGAGGTCTTCCCGCGCCAGGAGTCCGGCACGGCGATGGCGATCTTCGGCCTGGGCATCATGGTCGGGCCGATGCTGGGACCGACGCTCGGCGGCTGGCTCACCGACGCCTACTCGTGGCCGTGGATTTTCTACATCAACCTGCCGCTCGGCATCCTCGCGCTGCTGCTGGTGCTGATGGTGGTGCCCGACTCGAAATACGGCAAGCGCGCCGAGCAGGTCGATGCGCTGGGCTTCGTGCTGCTGGCGCTCGGCGTCGGTTGCCTGCAGACGGCGCTGGAGCGCGGCGAGCGCCTCGACTGGTTCGCTTCGCGCGAGATCGTGGCGCTCTCGCTGGTGTCGTTCTTCGCGCTGTGCGCCTTCGTCTGGCAGGAACTGCGCCACGAGCATCCGGTGGTCGAGATCCGCATCCTGCGCGACGTGCAGTTCGCCGCCGCCCTGGTGTTCACTTTTCTGCTCGGCGGCGCGCTGTTCTCCACGGTGTTCGTCTTTCCCGTCTATGTGCAGACGCTGCTCGGCTACACGGCCTGGGAGACGGGCATGGTGATCCTGCCGGGGGCGCTCGCCTCGGGCCTCACCATGGCCGTCATGGGCCGCCTCACCGGCAGCACGCGGCTCGACCTGCGCCTGTTCGTCGTCGGCGGCGCCGCGATCTTCGGCTACTCGATGTGGCAGCACTCGCTGTTCACCCTGCACTCGGGCTGGAGCGAATTCCTGCCGGCCATGATCCTGCGCGGCATCGGCCTGGGCATGGTCTTCATTCCGCTCAACAATCTCGCGCTGGGCAATCTGCCGCCGCAGCAGATGTCGAACGGCAGCGGCCTCTACAACCTGACGCGCCAGCTCGGCGGCTCAGTCGGCATCGCCAGTTCGGCGACGCTCTATGTGCAGTTCCAGCAGGCCAATCGCGGCGAGCTGATCCGCCACGTCAACCAGTTTTCGGCGGCGACGACGGAACGCCTGCGGGAGCTCAAGGCCCTGGTGATCGCGCACGGCACGCCGGCGCTCGTCGCTCCGGCGAAAGCGCTGCGGCTGCTCGACGGCATGGTGACGCAGCAGGCGGCGATGCTTGCTTTCGAACGCCTGTTCCTGCTGTTCGGCGTCGCCCTGCTGGCGGCCTTGCCGCTGCTGCTGCTGATGTCGCGCGGGCACTTGGCGCGCGCTGGAGACACCGCCGCGCATTAGCGCTTCCGGCGCGATTCCGGGAAACGCCGCCGGCGCCGCCGGGTCATAAGCATCACGGCTACCAACCTTGGAGGTCTCCATGAATCCGCAATACGTCCAGGCGAACCGCATGATTCCCCATTGGATCGCGGGCCGCGCCGACGGCGGCAGCAACAGCCGCCACGGCGAGGTCTTCGATCCGGCGCGCGGCGTCGTCACGCGCCACGTCGTGCTCGGCGACGGCGCCGACGTCGGGCGCGCCGTCGCCGCCGCCGCCGCCGCGTTGCCGCCATGGCAGGCGCTGTCGCCGGCGCGGCGCGCCCGCGTCATGTTCAAGTTCCGCGAACTGGCGGAGCGGCACGCCGGCGATTTCGCCCGGCTGATCACGGCCGAACACGGCAAGACGCTGGCCGACGCCAGGGGCGAAGTGCAGCGCGGCATCGAAGTCGTCGAGTTCGCCTGCGGCATTCCGCAACTGCTCAAGGGCCAGCACTCGCCGGCCATCGGCGGCGGCATCGACCACTGGAGCCAGCGCCAGGCCCTCGGCGTCGTCGCCGGCATCACGCCGTTCAACTTTCCCTTCATGGTGCCGATGTGGATGGCGCCGCTGGCGCTGGCCTGCGGCAACACGTTCGTGCTCAAGCCGTCCGAGCGCGATCCTTCGCCGGCGCTGCTGATCGCCGAACTGCTGCGCGAGGCGGGCCTGCCGGACGGCTGCTTCAACGTCGTCCAGGGCGACAAGGAAGCGGTGGATGCGCTGCTCGATCACCCCGAGGTGCAGGCCGTTTCGTTCGTCGGCTCGACCCCGGTGGCGCAGTCGATCCAGACCAGCGGCGTGCGCCACGGCAAACGCGTGCAGGCGCTCGGCGGCGCCAAGAACCATCTCGTGGTGATGCCCGACGCCGACCTCGACGACGCCGCCGCGGCGCTGGCCGGCGCCGCCTACGGTTCCGCCGGCGAGCGCTGCATGGCGGTGTCGGTGGCGGTGGCGGTGGGCGCCTGCGCCGAGCCCTTGATCGAACGGCTGCTGGCGCGGGCGACGCAGCTCAAGGTCGGCGCGGGCACGGCGCCCGACACCGACATGGGGCCGCTGGTGACGGCCGCCGCCCGCGAGCGCGTCAAGGGCCACATCGCCGCGGGCCAGCGGGAAGGCGCGCGCCTGCTGCTCGACGGCCGCGAAGGCGTGCCCGACGGCTGCCGCGACGGCTTCTTTCTCGGCCCGACGCTGTTCGACCACGTCACGCCGGACATGAGCGTCTACCAAACGGAAATCTTCGGGCCCGTGCTCTGCGTCGTGCGCGTGCCCGACTTCGCCGCCGCCGTCGAACTGGTCAACCGCAACCGCTACGCCAACGGCGTCGCCTGCTTCACGCGCGACGGCGGCACGGCCCAGGCGTTCGTCAGGCGCATCGACGTCGGCATGGTCGGCATCAACGTTCCCATCCCGGTGCCGATGGCCTGGCATTCCTTCGGCGGCTGGAAGGCCAGCCTGTTCGGCGACCACGCCATCTACGGCGAGGAAGGCGTGCGCTTCTACACGCGCTACAAGACCGTCATGCAGCGCTGGCCCGACGCGCAGGCGCAGGCCCATGGCCTGAGCATGCCGACGCACGGCTAGCGTCGGAGTCCGCCCGCGATATTCGATCAATGCTCAATGGGCGCCGGCCATGTGGCCGCTGTCGCCCATCGTCGGCGCGTCGTATTCGCGCGAGATGTCCTTGTTCGTGTAGTCGCGCATCAACGCTGCGGAGATCAGGCTGAGCACGGCGCACGCCAGGATGTAGCCGGCGATCGCGTAGCCCGAGTGGTAGTGGGCGAACAGCGCGGTCGCGATCAGCGGCGCCGGACCGCCGGCGATGACGGAGGCGAGCTGATAGCCCATCGAGGCGCCGCTGTAGCGCATGCGCCCGGTGAAGGATTCGGCGATCAGCGCCGCCTGGGGACCGTACATCATCGAGTGCGGCACCAGCGAGAGCACGATGGCGACGAAGATCCACAGCGGACTTCCGGTGCCGACCATGGCGAAATAGATGAAGCCGAACGCGCCGACCAGCGCGGCGCCGGTCATGTACATGCGGCGGCGCCCCAGCAGGTCCGACAGGTGGCCGAAGAACGGGATGGTGAAGAATTCGAGCACCGAAGCCGACAGCACGGCGATGAGCAGCAGGTCGCGCGAAACGCCGAGCGTCGATATGCCGTAGGTGAACACGAAGGCGGTGAAGATGTAGAAAGGCGCCTGTTCCGCCATGCGGGCGAAGGCCGAGAGCACGATGTCCAGCGGCTGGCGGCGAATCACTTCGAGCATCGGCGTGCGCTCGATCTTGTGCTCGGCGAGCAGCCGCGCGAAGATCGGCGTCTCGAGGATGTTGAGGCGGATGTAGAGGCCGATGGCGACCAGGATGATGCTGAGGAAGAACGGCACGCGCCAGCCCCAGGCGAGGAATGCGTCGCCGGAAATCTGGCTCATCGCCAGCACCGCCAGGTTGGCCAGGAACAGTCCCGCCGGCACGCCGAACTGCGGCCAGGAGGCGACGAAGCCGCGATGGGCGTTGGTCCGCGCCCATTCCATCGACATGAGAACGGAGCCGCCCCATTCGCCGCCGACGCCGATGCCCTGGATGAAGCGCAGAACCGTCAGGGCGACGGCGCCCCAGATGCCGATCTGCGCGTAGCTCGGCACGAAGGCCACGGCGAACGTGGCCAGGCCCATCAGCAGCAAGGTCGCGATCAGCGTCGCCTTGCGCCCGATGCGGTCGCCGTAATGGCCGAAAATCGCCGCCCCGACCGGCCGCGCGACGAAGCCGACGGCGTAGATCAGGAAGGCCTGCAAAGTGCCGACCACCGGATTCGACTCGGGAAAATACAGCTTGGCGAAGACCAGGCCGGTGACGGTGCTGTAGAGAAAGAAGTCGTACCACTCGATAGTGGTTCCGACGGTGCTGGCGATGACGGCGCGGCGCAACTGGCGCCGTGCATCTTCGTCGGACAGGGGAGCGATCCCCGTTTGAGCCGTTTGCGCGTTGGCCATTTGGCATCTCCTCCGAGGCTTGTTTGACGTCGTAGACTGCAATGACGAACGGTGGTTCCGGCGATCCGGCGGGCGCGCGGCGCGAGGCGATTTGTGGCACTGTACGCACATGTCTTTCGGCCGCGACGACTCCCTGTTCCGCCATCGTTCCTTCGTCCTCTACTGGCTGGCGCGCGTGTTCAGCACCAGCGGCTACCAGGTGCAAAGCGTCGCCGTCGCCTGGCAGGTCTACGAGTTGACCGGCCGCGCTTTCGATCTCGGCCTGGTCGGCTTGATGCAGTTCCTGCCGCGCGTGCTGCTCGTCGCCGTCGTCGGCAACGCCGCCGACCGCTATGACAGGCGCAAGCTGATGCTGGCCGCCCAGGCGGTGCAGGCGGCGACGCTGCTGGTGCTGACGGTGGCGAGCGCCACGGGCGCGGTCAGCCGCGAGCTCATTTTCGCGCTGGTGCTGGTGGCGGGCGCCGCGCGCTCCTTCGAGCTGCCCGTCACGCAGGCGCTGCTGCCGGCGCTGATCGCGCCGGCCGGCTTGTCGCGGGCGGTGGCCATGAGCGCGTCCGCCGGCCAGGCGGCGACGATCCTGGCGCCGGCGCTCGGCGGCTTTCTTTACCTGCTCGGCGCGACCGTCGTCTACACCCTGACCACGGCCGCGTTCGTCGTCGCGGCGGCGGCGACGACGGCCATTCGCGTCGCGCCGCAGGTGCGCGCGGCGATGCCCGGCTCCGGGATCGCCCATTTCCTCGAAGGCATCCGCTTCATCCGCCGCCAGCGGGCGATCCTCGGCGCCATATCGCTGGATCTTTGCGCCGTGTTCCTCGGCGGCGCCACCGCGCTGCTGCCGATCATCGCGCACGAAATCCTCGCCACCGGACCGTGGGGGCTGGGCCTGCTGCGTTCGGCGCCGGCGGTGGGCGCCTTGCTCATGGCGATCGGGCTGGCCCACCATCCTTTGCGCCGCGCCATCGGCAAGCTGATGTTCGGCTGCGTCGCCGTCTTCGGCCTCGCCACCATCGCCTTCGGGCTGTCGCATTCGCTGGCCTTGTCGCTGGCGATCCTCGCCGTGCTCGGCGGCGCCGACATGGTCAGCGTCGTGATCCGCAACGCCTATGTCCAGCTGCAGACGCCGGACGCCATGCGCGGTCGCGTGAGCGCGGTGAATTCGGTCTTCATCGGCGCCTCGAACCAGCTCGGCGAGTTCGAGTCCGGCGTCACCGCGGCCTGGTTCGGCGTCGTGCCGGCGGTGGTCCTGGGCGGCGTCGGCACCTTGCTCGTCGTCGCCATCTGGATGCGCCGTTTTCCCGAACTGCTGCATGCGCAGCGGCTGGAGCGCTGATCGCCAGGCTGCGGATCGTCCCTGGGCAGTCGTGAAGGCAAGGAAAATTGTTGCCGATGGTGTGCGTCAGCCGTTTTTCCCCACGCCCGGCATGGACCGTGCTGAGGATAGGCCAAGCACCGGAAACTCGAGTGCGAGAGCATCCGGAACTGATGGCGCGCCAGATTTTGCCTTCTCGAATCCGCTCATCGGCAATATTTGCCGGCAGGCGGCAAGAACGCGGGGCGAAGTCGGTTCCTGTAGCGAGTTTGTGCAACGACACCAAGGAGACGTCATGTCCGTATCCAATGTAACGAGCGTCGCTGGCGTTGGCCAGTCAGGTTGGCGCTCAACGGTCCATCAGGCGGGCCAGGATTTCGAGCAGCTGTTCCAGGCCATGCAGGCCGGCAATGTTTCGTCCGCCCAGCAGGCTTACGCGGCCTTGCAGCAACTGCAATCCAGCGTCTCACCAGCGGCGACCTCGTCGGGCAGCGCGACGGCTGCCGACGCGACCGCCAGCACGCCGGCCCCGGCCGCGGTTTCCGCCGCGGCGACGGCCAGCCCTGCCGGTTCGATTTCCAGCGACTGGTCGTCGCTCGGACAGGCGCTGCAATCAGGCAACCTGACGTCTGCGCAGAGCGCGTTTTCCCAGCTAGAGCAGGACCTGAAATCCTCCATCCAGGGATCGGGCCATCACCATCATCATCCCGCGGTCGACAACGCGCAGGCCGTCTATTCGGCCATGCAGACCGGCAGCCCAACTGCCGCATCCGGTGCCGCAGGCAATCAGCCCGGCTCGGTCAGTTCCGACTTGAGCGCACTGCAGTCGGCGCTGCAGTCGGGCGACACGTCGTCCGCGCAAAGCCTGCTCGCACAGCTCGAACAGGACTTGCAATCCTCCGGTCAGACGTCCGGTCAGGGCGCGACGCAAGGTCACCACCACCACCATCATGGCGGCTTCGCGGCCCAGAATTCCGCGGCAGCCTATGGCGCTGCGCTGCTGACGATGACGCCGACCGCGGCGCCTGCGGTCGCCGCGGGAACGTCGGCCACGGCCGCGGCGTAATCGCCTGACGGCCCCTCTGCCGCATGTTCGGCCGCCCCGGCCGAACATGCCGGCAGGCGTGTCCTGCCGCTCGCGCGACAGACCCGCAGCCCGCCGGCTGCCCTTGGCGGCAGCGGTTCCTTTACCGAAATTTAATATCCCGCCGGCCATATTTTCGGGAATCTTTAGGCCGATTTGCCTAGCATGCGCAGTGTCAGAGACATGCGCATGGAGGCAAACTTGGATCTCGTCTATCTTTTCGGCATCGCCCTGTTCTTCGTCCTGATGGCGGGCATGGCTGTCGGCTGCGCCAAGCTAGGAGGCGCCAAATGAGCCTCTTTCACATCGTCGCCGCCGTCGTCGCGGTCGCGCTGCTCGTCTATCTGATTGCGGCCTTGTTGCACCCGGAGGACTTTTCATGAGCCCCCACGCCTGGCTGCTGCTGGGGCTCTATCTCGCGATCCTGCTGCTGCTCGTCAAGCCGTTCGGCAGCTACATCGCCGACGTCATGGAAGGCCGCAGCGTCGCGACGCGGCTGGGCGGCGGCGTCGAGGCGTTGATCTATCGCCTGTGCGGCATCAAGCGCGAGGTGGAAATGGCCTGGCTCACCTACGCCTTCGCCATCCTGCTCTTCAACGTTCTCGGTGCGCTGGCGGTCTATGCCTTGCAGCGGCTGCAGTTCTGGCTGCCCGGCAATCCCGCGGCGATGTTGAACGTCAGCCCGGATTCGTCCTTCAATACCGCCATCAGTTTTTCGACCAACACCAACTGGCAGGGCTACAGCGGCGAATCGACGCTGAGCTACCTGACGCAGATGCTCGGCCTCGCCGTGCAGAATTTCTTCTCGGCCGCCACCGGCATCGTCGTCGTCATCGCGCTGATCCGCGGCTTCGCGCGCCACACCGCCAAGACCATCGGCAACGCCTGGGTGGACCTCACGCGCCTCACGCTCTACGTGCTGCTGCCGCTCTCGTTCGTCTTCGCCATCTTCCTGGTGAGCCAGGGCGCGATCCAGAACTTCGACGGCTACCAGGATGTCACGACGCTGGAAAACGTCCGGCAGACGCTGCCCATGGGCCCGGTCGCCTCGCAGGAAGCGATCAAGATGCTCGGCACCAACGGCGGCGGCTTCTTCAACGCCAACTCGGCGCATCCCTTTGAAAACCCGACGCCGCTGTCGAACTTCGTGCAGATGCTGGCGATCTTCCTCATCCCCGGCGCGCTCTGCCTGAGCTTCGGCCGCATGGTCGGCGACACGCGCCAGGGCTGGGCCGTGCTTGCGGCGATGACGCTGATGTTCGTCGTCATGGCGCTCCTCGCCATGCATTACGAGGCGCAGGGCAATCCGCTGCTCGGCCAGCTCGGCGTCGACATGAATGCCGGCAACATGGAAGGCAAGGAGATGCGCTTCGGGGTCAGTGATTCGGGCCTCTTCGCCACCATCACGACGCTCGCTTCCTGCGGCGCGGTCAATGCCATGCATGATTCCTTCATGCCCATGGGCGGCTTCGTGCCGCTCGCCAACATGATGCTCGGCGAGGTGGTGTTCGGCGGCGTCGGCTCGGGGCTTTACGGCATGCTGGTGTTCGCCGTCATGGCGGTGTTCATCGCCGGCCTGATGATCGGCCGCACGCCGGAATACCTGGGCAAGAAGATCGAGGCCTTCGAAATGAAAATGGTGTCCATCGCCATTCTCGTCACGCCGATTCTGGCGCTGGCCGGCACGGCGGTGGCCGTGACGGCGGCCGACGGCATCGCCGGCGTCGCCAACCCCGGCGCCCACGGCTTTTCGGAAATCCTCTACGCCTTCACTTCGGCCGCCAACAACAACGGCAGCGCCTTCGCCGGGCTGTCGGCCAATACGCCGTTCTACAACGTCATGACGGCCATCGCCATGTGGTTCGGCCGCTTCGGCGTGATCGTGCCGGTGCTGGCGCTGGCGGGCGCCCTGGCGGCGAAGAAGCGCATCGCCGTCACGGCCGGCACCATGCCGACGCATGGGCCGCTGTTCGTCACGCTGCTGATCGGCACCGTGCTGTTGGTCGGTGCACTGAACTATGTGCCAGCGCTCGCGCTCGGCCCCGTCATTGAGCACCTGACGCTCTTCGCCCGCTGAGCGCAAGGAGAAACCCGATGTCCCACAAGAAACTCGCGATGTTCGACCCGGTGCTGGTGAAGCCGGCGATCGTCGATTCATTCCGGAAGCTGAGTCCCGCCGTGCAGTGGCGCAACCCGGTGATGTTCGTCGTCTATGTCGGCAGCATCATGACGACGGCGCTCTGGGTCCAGGCGCTGGCCGGCCGGGGCGAAGCGCCGGCGGTGGAAAACGAGGGGTTCATCCTCGCCATCGCGCTTTGGCTGTGGTTCACCGTGCTGTTCGCCAATTTTGCCGAGGCGCTCGCCGAGGGCCGCAGCAAGGCGCAGGCCGCTTCCCTGCGCAGCCTGAAGAAGGAGACCTGGGCGAAGAAGCTGAAGGGCCCGCAGGTGAGCGCCGAATGGATCACGGTGCCGGCGACCGAGCTGCGCAGGGGCGACTTCGTGCTGGTCCACGCCGGCGACACCATCCCGGCCGACGGCGAAGTCGTCGAAGGCGTCGCTTCGGTGGACGAGTCCGCCATCACCGGCGAATCGGCGCCAGTGATCCGTGAGGCCGGCGGTGATTTCTCCGCCGTCACCGGCGGCACGCGCGTGCTGTCGGACTGGATCGTGGCGCGCGTCACGGCGAATCCCGGCGAAACTTTCGTCGACCGCATGATCGCCATGGTCGAGTCGGCCAAGCGCCAGAAGACCCCCAACGAGATCGCGCTGACCATCCTGCTCGTCGCCCTGACCATCGTCTTCCTCGTCGTCACGGTGACGCTGCTGCCGTATTCGATGTTCGGCGTCGATGTGGCGAAAGCGGGCACGCCGATCACCATCACGACGCTGATCGCGCTGCTGGTCTGCCTGATTCCAACGACCATCGCCGGCCTGCTTTCGGCCATCGGCGTCGCCGGCATGAGTCGCATGATGCAGGCCAACGTCATCGCCACCTCGGGCCGCGCCGTGGAAGCGGCCGGCGACGTCGATGTGCTGCTGCTCGACAAGACCGGCACCATCACGCTCGGCAATCGCCAGGCGTCCGCATTCCTGCCGGCCGACGGCGTCAGGGAGGCCGATCTCGCCAGCGCCGCGCAGTTCGCCTCGCTCGCCGACGAGACGCCGGAAGGGCGCAGCATCATGGTGCTGGCGAAGCAGAAGTTCAACTTGCGCGAACGCGACATCCATTCACTGGAGGCGACTTTCGTGCACTTCTCCGCGCACACGCGCATGAGCGGCGTCGACGTGCACGGCCAGCAGATTCGCAAAGGCGCCACCGACGCCATCCGCAAGCATGTCGAGGATCTCGGCGGCCATTTCCCGCCGTCGGTGCTCGTCACCGTCGAGGACGTCGCGCGCCGCGGCAGCACGCCGCTGGTGGTGGCCGAAGGAACGAAAGTGCTCGGCGTCGTCGAATTGAAGGACATCGTCAAGGGCGGCATCAAGGAGCGCTTCAGCGAGCTGCGGCGCATGGGCATCCGCACCATCATGATCACCGGCGACAACCGCCTGACGGCGGCGGCCATCGCCGCCGAAGCCGGCGTCGACGACTTCCTCGCCGAAGCGACGCCGGAAGCCAAGCTCGCGCTGATCCGCCAGCACCAGGCCGAAGGTCGCCTCGTGGCGATGACCGGCGACGGCACCAACGACGCGCCGGCGCTGGCCCAGGCCGACGTCGCCGTGGCCATGAACACCGGCACGCAGGCGGCGAAGGAAGCCGGCAACATGGTCGATCTCGACTCCAATCCGACCAAGCTCATCGAAGTCGTCGAGACCGGCAAGCAGATGCTGATGACGCGCGGCTCGCTGACGACGTTTTCCATCGCCAACGACGTCGCCAAGTATTTCGCCATCATCCCCGCGGCCTTCGTCACCACCTATCCGCAGCTCGAAGCGCTCAACGTCATGCATCTCGCGAGCCCCGCCTCGGCAATACTCTCGGCGGTGATCTTCAACGCGCTGATCATCATGTTCCTGATCCCGCTGGCGCTGAAAGGCGTCAAGTATCAGCCGCTCGGCGCCGCCGTGCTGCTGCGCAAGAACCTGCTCGTCTATGGCCTCGGCGGCCTCGTCGCGCCCTTCGTCGGCATCAAGCTGATCGACCTCTTGATCGCCGGCGCCGGCCTGGCCTGAAAAGGAGAAACTCATGAAGGAACTCATCCGTCCTGCCGTCAGCCTGTTCGTGCTGCTGTCCGTCGTCACCGGCATCGCCTATCCGCTGCTGACCACGGCGCTCGTCGCGCCGATCTTTCGCGACGAGGCTGCCGGCAGCCTCGTCGTCAGGGACGGCAGGCCGGTCGGATCATCGCTGATCGGCCAGAACTTCGCCGCGCCGAAATACTTCTGGGGCCGGCCGTCGGCGACCGCGCCGCAGCCCTACAACGCCGCGGCTTCGGGCGGCTCGAACCTGGGGCCGCTGAATCCGGCGCTGGCGGCCGCCGTCAAGGCGCGCGTCGATGCCCTCAAGACGGCCGACCCGGGCAACCCGCTGGCGATTCCCGCCGACCTGGTGACGGCGTCGGCGAGCGGCCTCGATCCGCACATCAGCCCGGCGGCCGCGCATTACCAGGCGGCGCGCGTCGCCGCGGCACGCCATCTGCCGGAGCAGACGTTGAACGCGCTGATCGATGCGCATACGCAGGACCGCCAGTGGGGCCTTTTCGGCGAGCCGCGCGTCAATGTGCTCGAACTCAACCTCGCCCTGGACGAACTGCGATAATCGCGGCATCGTCATCGACTCGCGCGAAGGGCTGCCCATGCTGATCAACTGCGTTGCCTACCAGGACGGCCGCAAGCTGACCGCCATGACGACGGAGGCGATCAGCGACTACGTCGAGCGGCCCGACTGCTTCGTCTGGGTGGCGCTGCGCGACGCCACCGATGCCGAGCTGGATACGATGCAGGAGGAATTCCACCTGCATCCGCTCGCCGTCGAAGACGCGCGCCACGGCCACCAGCGGCCGAAGATCGAGGAGTACGGCGACTCCCTGTTCGCCGTGCTGCAGATCGTCGAGCGGCAAGACGGCCAGCTGGCGCTCGGCGAACTGGACGTCTTCGTCGGCGTGAACTACGTGCTCTCGGTGCGCAACCGCAGCCAGCAAGGCTTTCTCGGCGTCCGCGCGCGCTGCGAGGCGGAGCCGCACCTGCTGAAGCTGGGTTCGGGATTCGTGCTCTACGCGCTCATGGACGCGGTGGTGGACGGCTATTTCCCGCTCATCGACGAGCTGGAATCGACGCTGGAAGCCATCGAGGAACACATCTTCGACAAAAACGCGGCCCAGGCCAACATCGAGCGCCTCTACGATCTCAAGCGGCAGACGACGGTGCTCAAGCATGCGGTGACGCCGCTGATGGATGCGGCGGCCCGGCTGCACGGCGCGCGGGTGCCGCGGATGTGCGCGGGCAGCCAGGATTATTTCCGCGACGTGCACGATCACCTGATCCGCATCAGCGCCTCGATCGAGACGCTGCGCGACACCGTCAGCACCGCCATCCTGGTCAGCCAGTCGACGATCGGCATCGAGCAGAACGAGATCAACAAGCGGCTGGCCGCCTGGGCCGGGATTTTCGCCGTCGTCACGGCCTTCGCCGGCATCTGGGGCATGAACTTCAAGGCCATGCCGGAGCTCGACTGGACGTACGGCTATCCGGCGGCGCTGGCCGTCATGACCGTCGTCTGCGTCGTGCTGTACGTCCGCTTCAAGCGTGCCGGCTGGCTGTAGCGCGGCCATGGCCGACCAGCGCCCCGACCCGGACGAACTGCTCTCCCGACTCAAGGAAGAGGAAGCCCGTGCCGCGCGCGGCAAGCTGAAGATATTCTTCGGCGCCTCGGCCGGCGTCGGCAAGACCTACGCCATGCTGGCGGCGGCCCGCTACCTGGCCGCGGAAGGCAAGGACGTCGTCATCGGCATCGTCGAAACCCACGGCCGCAAGGAAACCGAAGCTCTCGTCGCCGACCTCGACAGCGTGCCGCTCAAGGAGATTCCCTATCGCGGCAAAGTGCTCAAGGAGTTCGACATCGACGCGGCGCTAGCGCGCAAGCCGGCGCTGATCCTGGTCGACGAACTGGCCCATTCGAACGTCGCCGGCTCGCGCCACCCGAAGCGCTGGCAGGATGTCGAAGAGTTGCTGTCCTCGGGCATCGACGTCTATTCGACGATCAACGTCCAGCACCTGGAAACGCTCAACGACGTCGTCGGCGGCATCACCGGCATTCGCGTCTGGGAGACGGTGCCCGACCACGTCTTCGACGCCGCCGACGAAGTGGTGCTGGTCGACCTGACGCCCGACGAACTGCTGCAGCGGCTCAAGGAGGGCAAGGTCTATCTGCCGCACCAGGCCGAGCGCGCGATCCAGAATTTCTTCCGCAAGGGCAACCTGATCGCCCTGCGCGAACTCGCGCTGCGCCGCACCGCCGACCGCGTCGACAGCCAGATGCTCGAGTACCGGCGCAACAAGCTGGTATCGCCGGTGTGGCAGACGCGCGAGTCGCTGCTGGCCTGCATCGGCCCCGGCGAAGGCTCTGATCGCATCATCCGCAGCGCCGCCCGCATCGCCGCGAAGCTCGACGTGCCCTGGCACGTCATCTACGTCGAGACGCCGCAGCTGCGCCATCTCTCCGACGGCCAGCGCCAGCGCATCCTCAGGAGCCTCAAGCTGGCGCAGGACACCGGCGCGGAAACGGCGAGCCTGTCGGGCAGCGATGCCGTCGAGACCATCATCGACTATGCGCGCGACCACAATCTTTCCAAAGTCATCGTCGGGCGCGACCATGCGCGCGCCTGGCGGCTCTGGTACCGCTCGTTCGCCGATCGCATCGGCAAGCGCGCGCCTGATCTCGACGTCATCCAGGTCGCGCGTAAGGAAGGCCACGACGAGCGGCGCCGCGACGAGCCGACCGACGCAGCGCTGCTCGAGCGCCTGCGGGCGCCGTGGCAGTCGTTCGCCATGAGCGCGGTGCTGTGCGCGCTGGCGACGCTGGTGGCGACGCCGCTGCATACCGTGTTCGACCTCGCCAACATCGCCATGCTGTTCCTGCTGGCGGTGGTGCTGGCGGCGGTCCGCTACGGCCTGGGGCCGGCCGTCGCCGCCGCCTTCCTCAACGTCGCCGCCTTCGACTTCTTCTTCGTGCCGCCGCGCTTCACGTTCGCCGTGGCCGACGCGCAGTACCTGCTGACCTTCGTCGTCATGCTCATCGTCGGCCTCATCACGGCCAAGCTGACGGCGGGGCTCAAGTTCCAGGCGCGCGTCGCCGGCCGCCGCGAGCAGCGCGTGCGCGCCCTCTACGAGATGTCGCGGGACCTTTCCGGCGCGCTGCTGCCCGAGCAGATCGCCGAAATTTCGCAGCGCTTCGCCGAAACGGGCTTCGGCGCCCGCGCCGCCATCGTCCTGGCCGACGACGACGATCGCCTGCACGAGCCCATCGCCGTGGCCGGCGGCGTCCCGGCGGTGGACCTCGGCATCTGCCAGTGGGCGTTCGACCACGGCGCCGAGGCCGGCTGCGGCACCGACACGCTGGCCGGCAGCCCGCTGCTGTATGTGCCCCTCAAGGCGCCGATGCGCACGCGCGGCGTGCTGGTGCTGGAGCCGCGCCATCCGCGCCGCCTCATGGCGCCCGAGCAGCGCCGCCTGCTCGACACCTTCGCGCGCCTGATCGCCATTTCCCTCGAGCGCGTGCATTACGTGAATGTGGCGCAGTCGACCACCGTGCAGATGGAATCGGAGCGCCTGCGCAACTCGCTGCTGTCGGCCATTTCGCACGACTTGCGCACGCCGCTGGCGGCGCTGGTCGGGCTCGCCGACTCGATGTTCCTGACGCAGCCGCCGCCCTCGGCGCAGCAGGCCGACATCGCCGCTTCGATGCGCGAGGAAGTGCTGCGCATGAACGCCCAGGTCAACAACCTGCTCGACATGGCGCGCCTGCAATCCGGCGCCGTCAAGCTCAACCGGCAATGGCAGCCGCTCGAGGAGGTGGTCGGCAGTTCGCTGAAAGCCGTGGGCGCCGCGCTGGCGCAGCATCGCGTCGCCGTGCATCTGCCCGACGACCTGCCGCTGCTGGAATTCGATGCCGTGCTGATCGAGCGCGTGCTGGCGAACCTGCTCGACAACGCCGCCAAGTACACGCCGCCCGGCAGCGCCGTCGACATCGGCGCGGCGGCGGGCGCAGGTGGCGACATCGACATCTGGGTGGCGGACGACGGTCCCGGCTTGCCGCCCGGCCGGGAAGAGGACATCTTCAAGAAGTTCGAACGCGGCCGCAAGGAAAGCGCGACGCCCGGCGTCGGCCTCGGGCTGGCGATCTGCCGCGCCATCGTCGAGGCGCACGGCGGCCGCATCCGTGCCGAGAACCTTCGCGGCGGCGGCGCGCGCTTCATCTTCTCCCTGCCGCGCGGCAATCCGCCCGCCGTGGCGGCCGACGACGAGGACGCCATCGCCGCCGAGGTGCGCTCGTGAGCGACCCCATCGTCATCGTCGTCGAGGACGAGCCGAAGATCCGGCGCTTCGTCCGCATGTCGCTGGAGTCCGCGGGCTGCCAGGTGTTCGAGGCCGACACCGTGAAGCGCGGACTGATCGAAACGGGCACGCGCAAGCCCGACCTGGTGGTGCTCGACCTCGGCCTGCCGGACGGAGACGGCGTCGATTTCATCCGCGACCTGCGCACCTGGGCGGAGATTCCCGTCATCGTTCTGTCGGCGCGCACCACGGAAGCCGACAAGGTGGAGGCGCTCGACGCCGGCGCCGACGATTACCTCGTCAAGCCCTTCGGCGCCGCCGAACTGCTGGCGCGGGTGCGCGCCCAGTTGCGCCGCCGCGCGCGCGTGCCCGGCGCCAGCCAGGGCGTCTTCGAGTTCGGCAGGATCAAGGTCGATTTCGGCCGGCGCGTCGTCGAGCGCGCCGGCCAGCCGCTGCACCTGACGCCGATCGAGTACCGCCTGCTGGCCTATCTGGCGAGCAATGCCGACAGCGTGCTGACGCATCAGCAATTGCTGAAGCACGTCTGGGGGCCGGCGCACGCGCAGGACAGCCACTACGTCCGCGTCTATATGGCGCATTTGCGCAAGAAGATCGAGGACGATGCGTCGCAGCCGCGCCATATCCTCACCGAAGCCGGGGTCGGCTACCGCTTCGTGATGCAGCCGCCGCCTTGAAACCCGGCAGGCCTGCCGGCGCGCCGCTATGATGAACAGGCGACCATCGAACTCACGGAGGGTGCATGAGGCGAACATTTCTGACCGCGACGCTATGCTGCACGCTGGCCGCCTGCGCCGGCGGCTACGAGTGGGCGAAGCCGGGCACGGCCGCCGCGGCGCGGGACGCCGACCTGATGGCCTGCGGCAGTCGCACCAGCCACCTCGACAAGGACGATCCGGCGGCCGTCGCGATCGTCGACCACTGCATGGCCGCACGCGGCTACCAGAAGCAGAAGGTCCGATAGAAGCGCCGCGCCGGGGATGACGCCGGTCGTGCCGTAGGGGCCCGACGGGCGAGAGACGTCATCGGCCCTTGAAATCCTCCCGACCGTCCCCATAAAAGGGGATATTTTTTGCGTTCAGAGGAGTTTCACCCCATGTCCGATTCCGCCACGTCGTCCCGCGAAACCCTGGGCTTCCAGACCGAAGTGAAGCAGTTGCTTCACCTGATGATCCACTCGCTTTACTCCAATCGCGAGATTTTCCTGCGCGAACTGGTCTCCAACGCCTCGGATGCCTGCGACAAGCTGCGCTTCGAGGCCTTGCACGACGGCGCGCTGTTCGAGGACGATGCCGAGCTCAAGATCCGCATCGAGTTCGACAAGGAGGCGAAGACGCTGACCATCGCCGACAACGGCATCGGCATGAGCCGCGAGGAAGTCATCGCCAACCTCGGCACCATCGCCAAGTCGGGCACGCGCGAGTTCTTCTCGCAGCTGACCGGCGATCAGCAGAAGGACGCCCACCTGATCGGCCAGTTCGGCGTCGGCTTCTATTCCTCGTTCATCGTCGCCGACAAGGTGACGGTGACGACGCGCCGCGCCGGCCTCACCGCCGGCCAGGCCGTGCGCTGGGAATCCGACGGCTCCGGCGAATACTCGGTCGAGATGATCGAGCGGGCCGCCCGCGGCACCGCGATCACGCTGCATCTGAAGGAAGGCCAGGAAGACCTGCTCTCGGGCTGGAAGCTGCGCTCGATCATCCGCAAGTACTCCGACCACATCGTCCAGCCCATCGTCATGAAGAAGGAGGAATGGGACAAGGACAAGAACGAGCAGGTCGTGAGCGCCGAGGACGAGACCGTGAACAAGGCCTCGGCGCTGTGGGCGCGGTCGAAGAACGACATCACGGAAGACGAGTACAAGGAGTTCTACAAGCACGTCGGCCACGACTTCGACGACCCGCTGGCATGGACCCACGCACGCGTCGAGGGCAAGAGCGAATACACGCAGCTGCTCTACATTCCGGCGCGCGCGCCTTTCGACCTGTGGGACCGTAACGCCCGCCACGGCATCAAGCTCTACGTGCGCCGCGTCTTCATCATGGACGACGCCGAGCAATTGATGCCGATCTACCTGCGCTTCGTGCGCGGCGTCGTCGATTCGGCCGACCTGCCGCTCAACGTCTCGCGCGAGATCCTGCAGGAGAGCAAGGACATCGAGGCCATCCGCAAGGGCTGCACGAACAAGGTGCTGGGCATGCTCGACGACCTTGCCGCCAACGACAAGGAGAAGTACGCCAAGTTCTGGGGCGAGTTCGGCCGCCTGCTCAAGGAAGGCGTCGGCGAGGACTTCGCCAACAAGGAGCGCATCGCCAAGCTGCTGCGCTTCGCCTCGACCCAGGCCGACACGGCCGACGAGACGGTGTCGCTGGCCGACTACATCGGCCGCATGAAGGAAGGCCAGGACAAGATCTACTACGTCGCCGCCGAGACGTTCAACGCCGCGAAGCACAGCCCGCATCTCGAGATCTTCCGCAAGAAGGGCATCGAGGTGCTGCTGCTGTCGGACCGCGTCGACGAATGGGTGGTCAGCAACCTGAGCGAGTTCGAGGGCAAGGAAGTGGTGTCGGTGGCGAAGGGCGGCCTCGATCTGGGCAAGCTCGAGGACGAGGCCGAGAAGAAGGAGCAGGAATCGGCGGCCGGCGAGTTCAAGGAACTCACCGACAAGATCGCCAAGAGCCTGAGCGAGCGCGTCAAGGAAGTGCGCGTCACGCACCGCCTCACCGATTCGCCGGCCTGCCTGGTCGCCGACGAGCACGGCATGTCGGGCAACATGCTGCGCATCCTCAAGGCTGCCGGGCAGAAGTCGCCGGACTCCAAGCCCATCCTCGAGATCAATCCCAAGCATCCGGTGGTGCTGCGCCTGAAGTACGAGGACAAGAAGTTCGACGACTGGTCCGCCGTGCTGTTCGACCAGGCGCTGCTCGCCGAAGGCGGCCAGCTCGACGATCCGGCCACCTTCGTCAAGCGCATCAACGACCTCATGATGACCATGTCCCTGGGCGGTTCGTGAGCCCGGCGTGACCCGGCTGAGCGGCCTGCCGCCGCTGATCGACGAGCGCGCCCGCATATTGATACTCGGGTCGTTCCCGTCGGCGGCGTCGCTGGCCGCGCAGCACTATTACGCCCATGCGCAGAACCAGTTCTGGCGCATCCTCGCGGCGATCGTCGAGCAGCCGCTGACGCAGATGGACTATGCCGCCAAGCAGGCGGCCGTGAAGGCGGCGGGCATCGCGATCTGGGACGTCTATGGTGGCTGCCGCCGCGACGGCAGCCTCGACGCCGCCATCCGCGCGGCGCAGCCCAACGATTTCGCCGGGCTGCGGGAAATCGCGCCGCAGTTGCGGCGCGCCTGTTTCAACGGCAAGACGGCGGGGCGCTTCGCGCCGGCGCTGACGGCGCTGGGCTATGACGTCGTCGTGCTGCCGTCGACCAGCCCCGCCTACACATTGGCGTTCGCCGAGAAGCTTGCCCGCTGGCAGGCCGCGCTGACGGCATAATCATTTTTCATTCTTGATCCGCATCAAGGAATCGGGCCCCTCTCGAAACGTATAGTCCGCGACGCTGCAATGGGCAGAAACGTAGGACCAAAAGGGGGGCTTATGAGCGGAACTTTCACCACCTCGATGGCGCGGAACATCTTTTTCGGCGGAACGATATTTTTCGCCTTGGTGTTCCTGGCGCTGACGTATCAGAACGAACAGATCATCCCGAGTCGGGACCAGCACCAGCAGGTGCTGGACAACCCGGCCATCGCGGCGGGCAAGCGGATCTGGGAAACGCACCAGTGCATCGGCTGCCACAC
>JAQTNK010000014.1 GCA_028713915.1 Rhodocyclaceae bacterium
CCGACGAGGACTTCCGCGGTCTCTTCATCGCCCGCGCCGACGAGGCGCCTGCCGCGCCCGGCGAATTGGCCGGCAAGACGGTGTGCTTCACCTCTGCCACCGCGCTCGCCGGCACCTTGCAGCCCCTGATGTGGTTGCATGACCAGGGCGTGAATGTCAGAAGCCTGAAGATCCGCTATGTCGGTTCGCAGTTCTCGTCCATCCTCAACGCCTGGGGCGGGGAATTCGCCGCCTGCGGCAGCACGTCGCGCTTCTTCCGCAATTGGGCGCACAACAATGCCGACAAGGCGAAGGACATCAAGGTGCTGTGGCGCACGCCGTCGCTGCCGCATAACGCCGTGGTCGTGCGCGACGATGTGCCCGCCGATGTCGCCAACCGCGTGGCAAGGGCGCTTGCCGAACTCGACAAGGACCCGAGCGTGGACCAAAGCCAGTTCCATTTCGACCAGCAGCATTTCGAGCTGGCCGACAACGGCACCTACAAGCCGGTCATCGAGTTCCTGCGCCGCTATGACGAAGTCATCGGCTTGCCCGAACAAATCAAACTGCCCAAGAACCGGTAATCGCCCGAGTGCTCGCCAAGTGGTATAGCTTCATCGTCCATAGCGTGCGCGGCCGCGTCATCGCCGCCGTCGTCGTCCTCTATGTCGTCTTGATGAGCCTGGTGGTGGCCGAAGTCGTCGCCCGCGCCGGCGCATTCATGCACGACCAACTGGCCCGCCAAGGCGAAAGCCTGGCGCGCACGCTGGCCGTCAATGCGCCGACCTGGCTCATCAGCAATGATGTCAATGGCATCGACGAGCTGGTGGACAGCGTGCGCGCGACGCCCAACCTGCAGCTTGCCGTGATCGTCGACAGCCAGGGCAAGGTGCGCGGCAGCACCGACCAGAGCCTTTTCAACCTGGTGCTCGACGACGAACCCAGCCGCAAGCTGCTGAGCGGCGCCAGTCCCCATCAGCTCTGGCACGACGGCCTGGTCGACAGCGCCGTTGACATCGTCTCCGGCGGCCAGGCCATCGGCCACGCCCGCGTCATCCTGAGCGCCGCGCCGGTGCAGGCGGAACTGGACGCGGTCAGCCGCGAGGGCGTTGCCTACACGCTCGTCGCCATCGTCTGCGGCGGCCTGCTCGCCTGGCTGGTGGTGCGCACCATGACCGAGCGGCTGGCGCGGCTGTCCAGCGCCGCCGACCGCATCGCCGCAGGCAAGCTCGATGTGCCGCTGGCCACCGACCATGGCCGCGACGAAGTCTCCCGCCTGACGCGCGCCTTCGACCAGATGACCCTGGCGCTGCGGCAGCAGCGCGAACTGCAGGCGCGCTATGAAGCGTCGCTGTTCACCGAAAAGGAGCGCGCGCAGGTGACCCTCGCTTCCATCGGCGACGCCGTCATCACCACCGACGTGGCCGGCCGCGTGGACTTCCTCAACAGCGTCGCCGAGCAACTGACCGGCTGGACCAATGCCGAAGCGGCGGGCCAACCGCTTGACCGGGTCTTCCGCATCATCAACGAGCAAAGCCGCGCCGTGGTGGAAAACCCGGTGGAGATCGTGCTGCGCACCGGCGTCGTCGTCGGCCTGGCCAACCACACGGTGCTGATCAGCCGTGATGGCACGGAGCTCAACATCAACGACTCGGCGGCGCCGATCCGCGACCGCGATGGCCTTGTCATCGGCGTCGTCCTGGTGTTCCACGACGTCACCAAGGCCCACGAGATGGCCAAGCAGATGGGCTGGGACGCCACCCACGATGCCCTGACCGGCCTCTACAACCGCACCGAGTTCGAGCGACGCCTGCAGTTGCTGATCGAGCGCACCAGCGGCGGGGCGCGGCACGCCTTGCTCTACATCGACCTGGACCAGTTCAAGGTGGTCAACGATACCTGCGGCCATGCGGCCGGCGATCAGATGCTTTGCCAGATCGCCGCCCTCATGCAGACGCGCATGCGCGAGTCGGACACCCTGGCGCGCCTGGGCGGCGACGAGTTCGGCGTCCTGCTGGAGAACTGTCCCGCCGGCAAGAGCCGGCAGATCGCCGAAGCCGTTCTCGACACCCTGCGGGCCTTCCGCTTCGGCTGGGACGACAAGACTTTCCTGGTCGGCGCCAGCATCGGGCTGGTGGAAATGGCCGGCGAGGATCTCAGCGCCACGCGCCTGCTCGCCGCGGCCGACACCGCCTGCTACGCCGCCAAGGACGAGGGCCGCAACCGCATCCAGGTGTTCAACGCCACCGACAGCGAAACCATCCGCCGCTCGGGCGAGATGAACTGGGTCGCCCGCATCAACCGCGCCTTCGACGACGAGCGCTTCCGTCTCCACTGGCAGGCGATCATGCCGCTGCAGCCGGGCGGCGGCGAGCGGCACGGCGAGATCTTGCTGCGCATGGTCGATGACGACGGCATACTGGTGCCGCCGGCGGCCTTCCTGCCCGCCGCCGAGCGCTACAACCTGATGCCGCGCGTCGATCGCTGGGTGGTACGGCAGGCGCTGCGCTGGCTGGTCGACCACCCGCAGGAATCCCAGTGCTGCGCAATCAACCTGTCGGGACAATCGCTGAGCGACGAGCAGCTGCTCGACTACGTCTTCGAGCAGATCCGCCATACCGGCATCGATCCGCGCCGCATCTGCTTCGAGATCACGGAAACCGCCGCCATCGCCAACCTGACCAAAGCCATCCGCTTCATCGGCGCGCTGCGCGAGAGCGGCTGCCGCTTTTCGCTCGACGATTTCGGCAGCGGCTTGTCGTCTTTCGGCTACCTGAAGAACCTGCCGGTGGATTTCCTCAAGATCGACGGCAGCTTCGTGCGCAACATCATCCGCAACCCCATCGACCGCGCCATGGTGGCGGCCATCAACAACATCGGCCACGTCATGGGGCTGGCCACCATCGCCGAGTTCGTCGAGGACGACGACATCAAGGTCCTGCTCTGCGCCCAGGGAGTCGATTTTGGCCAGGGCTACGGCATTGCCCGGCCGGTGCCGCTCGACGAAGCCTATCTAGTTTAGGACAAGCGGCTTCTTGCCCGCGGCCTTGCCGTCCATCCACTCGGCAAGCACCGACGCCAGGTTGTTCAGGTCGATCGGCTTGACCAGGAAGGCATCCATCCCGGCGGCGATGCAGCGTTGACGGTCGTCGTCGAAGGCGCCGGCGGTCAAGGCGACGATCGGCAAGTGCGGCTGCGCGGTTTCGTTTTCCCAGCGGCGAATGCATTCCGTCGCCCGCAAGCCGTCCATGACCGGCATTTGCACGTCCATCAGCACCATGTCGGGCCGCATTCCTGCCGTGATGGCCTCGACCGCCTTCTGGCCGTTGTCGACGCTCGAGGCCCGCACCTGCAGCTTGCCGAGCAAGGCCTCGATGACTTTCCGGTTGGTCGCGTTGTCCTCGACGACGAGGACATGCCCCGACACGCCCGTCGCGGCATCGGTTTCCCGTTCGCTGCCGCCGCTGCGCGCGGCGAGCCGGCTGTCCTCGCCTTCCCGCAGGGCATGAGCACGGATGCGGAACCAGAAGCGCGAACCCTGTCCCATGGCGCTGTCGACGCCGACGTCGCCGCCCATGAGGTGGGACAGGCTGCGGACGATGGAAAGCCCCAGCCCGCTGCCGCCATATTCGCGGGTCGTCGAACTGTCCGCCTGGGAGAAGGGCTTGAACAGCAAGGCTTGCTTGTCCGGCGGAATGCCGATGCCGCTGTCCGCGACGGCGAACTCCAGGACGGCTTCATCGCCCGCGCATTCGACCTCGGCGACTTCGATGCGCACGAAGCCCCGCGCCGTGAACTTGATCGCGTTGCCGAGCAGATTGGACAGCATTTGCCGCAGACGGATCGGATCGGCGCTGTATCGCCGGCCTTCGGCGCAGCGGCACTTGGCCTCGAGCGCCAGGCCTTTGGCGGCGGCCAGTTCGGCAAACAGCGTCGTCGTCTCTTCGACCACCTGCCGCGGATCGACGGCGGCATGCGTCAGCTCAAGTTTTCCGGCTTCGACCTTGGAGAGGTCCAGGATGTCGTTGAGCAAAGTCAGGAGCGTGCGGCCGGAATTGAGGATCGTGCGGGCAAATTCGAGCCGCTCGTCTGCGGTGAGTTCGGGCATGAGGAGCAACTGCGCCATGCCGAGGATGCCGTTCATCGGCGTCCGGATCTCGTGCGACATGGTGGCGAGGAACGCCGACTTGGCGCGGTTGGCGGCCTCCGCGGCGTGCACGGCGTGAAGCAGTTCGGTTTCGGTTTTCTTGCGCGCGGTGATGTCCCGGGTGACGCCGAGCAGCGCCAGCATGCGGCCGTCGCGGTCTTTCAGCGGCACGGCATGAGTGGCCAGCCAGCGCCGGGTGCCTTTCAATCCGACGATTTCGAACTCCAGGGTTCCCGCGCCGCCGTCGAACACCTTGCGGACCAGCGCCATGAAGGCGTCGCGGTGCTCGGGCACCACGAAGTCGTGCAGCGGCCGGCCGGCAACCTGGTCGAACGAGGCCGCTTCGATTATCTCCAGGCCGGCATGGTTCATCTTCAGCAAGGCGCCGTCGGCCGCGAGCAGCTTCACGCAATCGGGTTCGGTATCGATGATGGTCTGCAGCTCGAGTTCGCTGCGCGCCAGTCGCTCCGATGCCAGCTTGCGTTGCGTGATGTCGGCGATGCTGCCGAGCATGCGCGCGGCGCGGCCGGATGCGTCGCGCTTCACCACGTCGCCGCGGATCAGGGCCCAGATGATCTCGCCGTCCGCGCGCTGGAGCCGGCATTCCGACCACAACGAGGCATCTCCTTTCAGGCAGCTGCGCAGCGAATCGCGGTAAGCCGGCTCCTCGTCCTTGATACCGTGCCGGCCAAGTTCCATGGCGGTGAACTCGGAGCGTTGCGTTCCCATGCCGAGGATTTCACAGAACCGGGCATTGACGCGGACATGGCCGCGGTCGATGTCCCAATCCCAGATCCCGTCGCCGGTCGCTTCCAGGACGTAGCGCAGGTTTTGTTCGCGCTCCTCAAGGCGCCGCGCATTTTCAGTCTCGCGGGCGCGGGCGCGCAGCAGGTTGAACAGCAGCTGGGAAAAAATGAGCAGCGCGATGACGGCGAGGCTCGCCGTAATCATGGCCTGGCGTTTCCATCCGGCGAGGAAGTCGTCCTTGGCGACGCCGACGATGAAGTAGAACGGATAGTCGGGAACGCGTCGGAAGGCGAACAGGCGCTCGACCCCGTCGGTCACGGCCGTATAGAGCATCGAGCCTTCCGTCTGGCCCTCGTCGATCAGCTTCTGGATCGGATGCGCGACGCCCTTGTTGACCAGGGCGGGATCGTCGGGCTTGCGCAGCACCAGTCGGCTGTCGGTGCGGCGAATAGAAATCAGGCCCTGCGGCCCGAGGTCGATCGAGGCGAACAGCTTGGCGTAGCTCGCCAGGTCGAGGACCGCGATGGCCGCGCCCAGAAACTGCCCGGATGCGCTCGTTATCGCGCGGCCCATGACGACGACGGTCTGTCCGGTGAAGCGCGATACCTGGACGTCGGAGTAGACCAGCCCGGCGTTCGGGTTGTCGCGCATTTGCCTGAAATACGGACGATCCGCGAGGTTGGCGAAATTCATCACCGGATCGGAGGTGTAGAGCAGATTGCCGTCGGCATCGATGAAGCGGAACGCCGAAATTTCCGGGAATTTCACCCGGCGCGCCGCGAGCGCGGCATCGACTTCCTTCGCGAAGCGCAGCTGGGCGGCGCGCCGCAGGGTCTGCGGTCTCACCGAATGGACGAGGTCCTCCAGGGTCGAGTCGGTGCGCCTTAAGGTCGCGTCAAGGCGTTGCTGCAGCACCCAGGCGAGATTCTCGACGGTGCTTTCGGCATTCCGGATTTGCTGCTCGTAGCCCGACCACAGCTGATAGCCGACGATGCCGATGGCGAGCAGCACGGCCATGGCATAGGCGACGACGATCTGCTTACGGGGGAACATGATATCGACCGCGAACGCCGGCGTCCGGGTGGCGAACCGCACCGCCGGCACGGCGGAGCGCTACGGCATCGATGCGGCTGACCATGGCATTCGTCATGAGCGTGGTTGCGGCGCATGTGGCGCGGCTTGGCCATGCGGATGGGATTGTCGGCGGGGCGCCGATCGTCCCGCATGCAGAAGTGGTGAAGATTTTCAAAACAAATTATAATCGCCGCGGTTTCTAGGAGAGCGTCATTCCCCGAGTCGAAGAGATCGCATGTACGTTGTCCCTTCTGTTGGGTTGATTATCCGCCAAATCAGCGCCCCGCCTCATCCGGCGAGGCCCATCATAGGAGAATACAGCATGAAAGTTGATATGAACCAATCCCGCCGCAATCTGCTGAAGCTCGGTGGCGTCGCCCTGGCCATGATTCCCGTGGTCGCTCTCGCCGCCAAGAACGATGCGATGCGTACGGCGATGAAGTACAAGGACAGCCCCGACGGCGAGAAGCAGTGCGCGACCTGCCTGCAATTCGTGCCGGGCAAGACGGCGAACGACAAGGGCGGCTGCAAGCTGTTCCCCGGCGATACCGAAGTGTCCCCGAAGGGCTCCTGCGTGGCCTGGGCCAAGAAGGCGTAAGCCGCGTTCAGCCGACAAGAAGAAGGGCGCGTCGAGCGCCCTTTTTTTCGCCTCGAGCGGGCTAATTGCCTGGCGTGGCGGGCACCGGCTCCCAGCCCTCGGGGCAGGTCGCGACATAGGGGTAATACTTGCCGCTCGCCCGGCAGAAGTACCAGACCGCAGGCGGCGCCGGCTGGACCGCCACCGGCGGCGCTTCAGGCTGCGGCGCTTCGATCATCGGCGCCGGAACGTAAGGGTCTGGATACGGATAGACGGGCGCCGCGTAGGAATACCAGAGCGCAGTTTCCACGGCACCGCCTACCACCCACCACCAGCCCACCCGACCGTCGTGGCCGCCGTGATACCAGTGGCCGGTTGCCCAATGATGGACGTCGCGTTCGTGAAAGCGGCCCATGTCGCGGCGGTCCCCGTGTTCGCCGCGCCAGTGGTTGTCGGCCATCGACGCGACGGGGAAGCCTGCCGCGAGCGACGCAAGAACGGCAGTCAAAGCAAGCTTGGATTTCATCGTTGCCACCTCATGATGATGTTTTCAGCAACCAGCATAGCACCGGCCATTCCCGTTCGTCCGCCGAGCGGCGGCGGTGGTGCAAGCCTTTGCAACGGCGGGTCGTCCAGCCGTGCGCAGGGCCGACAGGCGCGAGACGGACATGCCTGACATCCCGCCGCAGGACCGACGTTCGCGCGCTTCCTGGCATGTCTATCTGATCGAGTGTGCCGACGGTTCGCTCTACACCGGCATCACGACGGATGTGGAACGACGTTTCCGCCAGCATGTCGCCGGCAAAGGTGGCCGATATACCCGTTCCCACAAAGCTTTGCGCTTGGTAGCATACGGCCTCGTCGGACCACGGTCAGAAGCGCTGCGCGCCGAACTTGCGATCAAGCGGCTGCCCAGGGAGAAGAAGATCGAGGCCGTACGATCGCGACCGTCCATTTCCATTGATAACAACGAAAGGTTTACCACCATGAACAAGTCAGAACTGATTGAAGCCATTGCCAAGGAAGCAGATCTGTCGAAGGCCGCCGCCGGTGCGTTCCTGGACGCCATGATCGCGGCCGTGACGAAGACCGTCGCCAAGGGCGATTCCGTCACCCTCGTCGGCTTCGGCACGTTCAAGTCGTCGAAGCGCGCTGCGCGCACCGGCCGCAATCCGGCGACGGGCAAGGAGATCAAGATTGCCGCCACCACCGTGGCACGATTCACTGCGGGAGCCGGCTTCAAGGCGGCTGTCGCCGGCAAGAAGGCCAGCAAGAAGTAGCCTGGTCAGGCGCTGTGACGAAAACGGGGCCACGGGCCCCGTTTAGTTTTTTGCGGTTCGACCGCGTCGAGGCGCGGCGGCGATTCCAATCGGTATCCTTTCCATGACTTATGAAGAACACCTCGACGAAGTCACCACGCTCATCACCGAGAAATACGGCATGAGCGACGACGCTGCGATCAAGATGGTGATGCGTGCCCAGGCCGACGACTATTTCAGCGGCCACGACGACGAGCCGTCGATCTGCACGCTCGACCGGGCGCATCAGGACGCGCAGTTCGTCTTCAAGACGTACCGCTAGGCCCCGGCGGACCTGCGGCCGCAGATGCGGCTAGTGCGAGCGACGCCGGAAGTCGTCCATGAATTCGCACAGGGCGTCGACGGCCTCGAACGTCAAGGCGTTGTAGATCGAGGCGCGAATGCCGCCGAGCGAACGGTGCCCGGGCAAGCCATGAAAGCCGGCGGCCTGCGCTTGCCGCACGAATTCCGCTTCGCGCTCTGCCGATTCGAGGTTGAAGACGACGTTCATCAGCGAGCGGTCGGCGACATTCGCCCGCCCGGCATAGAAGCCCTCGCTGGCATCGATCAAGGCGTAGAGCCGCGCGGCCTTGGCGCGGTTGATGTCGGCCATGCGGGCGAGGCCGCCGATGTCGTGCAGCAACCAGCGCGTGACCAGCAGCACGACATAGATGGCGAATACCGGCGGCGTGTTGAAGATCGACCGCGCGCTGACGTGATTGCGGTAGTCGAGCGCCGCATGCAGGTCGGCCGGCACGTCTTCAAGCAATTCCTTGCGCATGATGACGACGGTGACGCCGGCGGGGCCGAGGTTCTTCTGCGCATGCGCGTAGATCAGCGCGAAGCGCTCCGCCGCGCAGGGGCCGGAGAGAAAGTCGGACGACATGTCGCAGACGCGCGGCACGTCGTCGCGGCCGAGGACGCGATGAAACTGCAAGCCTTCGACGGTTTCGTTGGAGACGTAGTGCAAGTAGGCCGCGTCGGCCGCGCAGGGCAATTCCTCGTCCCGGGGCAGGCGCTTGAAGCCTGCCGCAGCGCCGTCCCACAGCACCTTCACGGCGCCTTCGCGCGCCGCTTCGGGAATCGCCTTGCCGCTCCAGTATCCCGTGTGCAGGTATTCAGCCGTCTGCGGCCGCCCGCGCAGCAGCAGCATCGGAATCATCGAGAACTGCAAGGTGGCGCCGCCCTGGAGGAACAGCACATGGTAGTTGTCGGGGAGATTGAGCAAGGCGCGGATGTTGGCCTCGGCCTCGGCCAATACCGCCGCGAACCAGTCGGATCGGTGGCTGATGCCCAGCAGCGAAAGCCCTTCTTCCGGCACCAGGGCGATGGCGCGCTCGGTTTCGCGAAGGACGGATTCCGGAAGCGCGCCCGGGCCGCCGGAAAAATTCAGGCGATTCATGGCGCGGCGGCGGGCAGCGGGTGGCCGGCCCGGCCAAGGTCGGCGTAGCGTCCGAGCATGTCGCAGAAGGCGCGAAAGACCTTGCGCATCTGCGGCTGCTTGTAGGGATAGAGGTCCACCGGGTCGAGGGCGTGGACGACCATGGCATGGTCCACTTCGAAAATCAGCAAGCGGCCGTCCGCCGTCTCGGCGCAGTCGATGCACACGTACTCGAGGCCCATGCCGTCATGGACGGCGCGCAGCGCCGCTTCGTGGCGGCGCGCGAAATCGGCGTCGAACGCTGCCATGAACTGCGCCTCCTCGGCGCGTTTCTCGGCGCTGTCGGCCATGCCGGCATTCAGGTAGTGGATCATCCAGTGCGACGAGATGCCCATGTGGCAGGCGAACGGGCGGCCGTCGATGAGCGCGACGCGGTATTTGCGAAACAGGCCGTCGCGGCTGCGGTAATCGACGAACTGCGAGACGAAGAAAGCGTCCGCCGCGACCGCAGCGAGATAGTCCTGCAGCGCGGCGACGTCGTCGATCTTTTGCAGGTCGTGGCCGGCGTGGGAGTCGAGCGGGCGGACGATGAGCGGGAATTCGCCTCCCGGCAGCGGCGCGTCGAGCGGGGAAGTTCGCGCCGCGATTCGCGCCAGCGCGTCGCGCGCCATGCGCACCGTCGGCGGCATGACGATGCCCGGCATGCCGCTCAGTGTCCGGCTCGCCTCGTCGCGGGCGACGCGGCGGATGCGGTCGGGCCGGTTGAGCAGCGGCCGCGGCCAGTCGGCGAGAGCCACGGCCAAGTGATCGAGCAGCGGCCCGTTGTCCTCGGTTTCGCTGAGCGCCACGAACAGCACGTCGTGCTCGGGAACCGGGTCGGCATGCGATGCGCCGGGCAGGACGTAGTAGAGGTGCAAGTCCACTTCCGAGCCTTCGACCAGGCATTCCAGGGGCACGTTGGCCATCAGGTCGCCGGGCGCCATCAGGGCCAGGACGCGCAGCTTCGCCGGCATCGCTTGCGCCGGCAAGCAATAGTGCTGGCGCAGTTGCAGCGCCTGGCGCTGCATTGCCAGCGCAAGATCGTGGTTGCCCTTGAACTGCAGGATCGTCGCCGCGTCCATCAGCGCGCAGGCGTCGCTCGCGTCGGCCGCGGCGCGCGCCAGCAACTCCTGGCCCAAAGGCGTCAGGTCGGCGCCGGAAAAATTCATCCGCAACAAGGCGGCCAGGCCCAATAGCGGGGCCGAACCGTCACGGCTGATCATCGTGCTTGCGGAATCATTGCTATTCAATTTCAGGGAACCAACTTAGCCGCGGTGAGGATTTCACCATGGTCAATTGTAAAGCCGCCATCTCGCCGAACCCAAGATAATTGGCCTTGAGCCGTCCCGCTGTTCCGGCCGCTGCCGCGTCGCCGCTTCGGGCATGACGCGCGCCGATAAGGCGAGAGATTGCGGCCGTAAGCAATGCGGTTGGCGCCCGGCGGAAAGTCGGTGCTAGTATCGTTGCGTCGGCACATGGCCGATGGCCCGACAGCTTGCCGACGAGCGATCGATGGCCGGCGGTTTGTTGAGCCCATCCGGCGATGGGCGGGAATTTCCAGAGAGGCACATGGTTAGCATAGATGCGATGAGTCGCTACGCTTTTGGCATCGACGAGATCGACGCCCAGCATCAGGCCTTGTTCGACTTTATCGGTAAGCTCGAGGCGGCGGTTCCGACCAGCGACAGCTGGGTCGTCGTGCAGCAGACGCTCAATGACCTGGGCTACTGGGCGCGCGTGCATTTCGCCGTCGAGGAAAGCTTGATGCGGCTGATGGGGTTTCCGGAACTCGCCAGCCATAACGCCATGCATGCGAATTTCATGGAGACGATCGCGCGGCTGAAGAAGCAGTCGCTGCGCAAGGACATCGCGCGCGATACCGCGCGCTTTCTCAACGACTGGCTGCGGCACCACATCGACGTCGACGACCGCAAGTACGCCGAGTATTTTCTCGCCCGCTGCGGCGCCGCCCACCGCGCCGTCTCTTAGACGACCGCCAGTTGCGCCGGCCCGGCGCGCTCGGCCAGGCGGCTCAAGCCGAGGTGCGGCAACGCCGCGCGCAGGCGTTCGGGACGAACGGTAGCGAGCAGGGTGAGGCGGGCGCTGCCGTGCGCCGCGGCGCCGGCCTGGCGCACGGCCTGCCGCGCCACGGCTTCCGCCACGTCGACCAGTTCGGCGCGTCCGGCGCAGATGGCGGCCAGGCCCGGTTTCAGGAAGCTGTAATGGGTGCAGCCCAGCACCAGGCGGTCGGCGCCGGCCGCCAGCAGCGGTTCGAGCTTGGCCCGCACTTCCGCGGCGAACTGCGCGCCGTCGAGATGCAGGGTTTCCACGCGCGTCGCCCAGCCGGGGCAGGGCTCGATATGCACATGCACGTTTTGGGCATGCTCGCGGATGAGGCGGGCGAGGCGCTCGGAGCGCGCCGTCGATTCGGTGGCGAGCACGGCGATGCGGCGGGTTCGGCTTTCCTGCGCGGCAGGCTTGACGCCCGGCTCGACGCCGACCACCGGGATGCCGTGCAATTCCGCCCGCAGCGCCTGCACCGCCGCAGCCGTGGCGGTGTTGCAGGCGACGACGATCGTCGTGCAGCCGCGTGCGACGAGGTGGCGGCCGATCGCCAGGACGCGGCCGCGGATGAAGCCGTCGGTCTTGCTGCCGTAGGGCACGTGCGCCGTATCGGCGAGATAGGCGAGGTCGGCGCGCGGCAGGGCGTGGGCGATCGCCGCCAGCACCGACAGCCCGCCGAGGCCGGAATCGAAGACGCCGATCATGCGGCCTTGCGGCCCCGTCAGTGGTGGCCGCCGATGGCAGACACCGGAATCTTGCCGATCTTGAGCATCCATTCGTGCGGGCCGGTCTCATGCACCGACGTCCCGGTCGAGTCGACGGCGACGGTGACCGGCATGTCCTTGACGTCGAACTCGTAGATCGCTTCCATGCCGAGGTCGGCGAAGCCGACGACCTTGGACGACTTGATGGCCTTGGCCACCAGGTAGGCGGCGCCGCCGACGGCCATCAGGTAGGCCGACTGGTGCTTCTTGATGGCTTCGATGGCGACGGGGCCGCGCTCGGACTTGCCGATCATCGAGATCAGCCCGGTCTGCGCCAGCATCATGTCGGTGAATTTGTCCATGCGCGTCGCGGTTGTCGGGCCGGCGGGACCGACCACTTCGTCGCGCACCGGGTCCACCGGGCCGACGTAGTAGATGACGCGGTTGGTGAAATCGACCGGCAGTTTCTCGCCTTTGGCCAGCATGTCCTGGATGCGCTTGTGCGCGGCGTCGCGGCCGGTGAGCATCTTGCCGTTCAGCAGCAGCTTCTGGCCGGGCTTCCAGGCGGCGACCTGCGCCTTGGTCAGTTGGTCGAGGTCGACGCGCGTGGCGGTAGCGGCATCGGCCTGCCAGGTGACCTTGGGCCAGTCTTCCAGCTTCGGCGGTTCGAGCTTGGCCGGGCCGGACCCGTCGAGTTCGAAATGGATGTGGCGCGTCGCGGCGCAGTTGGGGATCATCGCCACCGGCAGGTTGGCGGCGTGGGTCGGGTAGTCGAGCACCTTGACGTCGAGCACCGTGGTGAGGCCGCCCAGGCCTTGCGCGCCGATGCCGAGGGCATTGACTTTTTCGTAGAGCTCGAGGCGCAGTTCCTCGGCGCGATTGTTCGGCCCGCGGGCGATCAGGTCCTGGATGTCCACCGGCGCCATGATGGCTTCCTTGGCCAGCAGCATCGCCTTCTCGGGTGTGCCGCCGATGCCGATGCCGAGAATGCCCGGCGGGCACCAGCCGGCGCCCATCTGCGGCACGGTCTTCAGCACCCAGCCGACGAGGTCGTCGGACGGGTTGAGCATGGCGAACTTGGTCTTGGCCTCGCTGCCGCCGCCCTTGGCGGCGCAGATGACTTCGACGCGGTCGCCGGCAACGATTTCGTAATGCACGACGGCGGGCGTGTTGTCCTTGGTGTTCTTGCGGCTGCCCGCCGGATCGGCCAGCACCGAGGCGCGCAAGGGATTATCCTTGTCGTTGTAGGCGCGGCGCACGCCTTCGTTGACCATATCCTGTACCGACAGCGTGGCGTCCCATCGCACGTTCATGCCGACCTTGAGGAAGACGACGGCGATGCCGGTATCCTGGCAAATCGGGCGGCGGCCTTCGGCGCTCATGCGGCTGTTGGTGAGGATTTGCGCGATCGCGTCTTTCGCCGCGGGGCTTTCCTCGCGTTCGTAGGCGGCCCCCAGGGCCTGGATATAATCGAGCGGGTGGTAGCAGCTGATGTACTGGAAGGCGTCGGCGATGGAGGAGATGAAATCCTCCTGGCGAATGGCGGTCATGATTCCCTCGGGCATATGGTGGATACTCGGGACGAGATGCGGACGCCCGGCCGGCGTTCCCGCGACGATGGCCAGGAAACGCCAGCGGATTCTATCATCGGCCCGAAACCCGGCCGCGCCGCGGCATCGGCCACTGTAAGTGGCATGTAAGATATTCTTGTTTCAATAAAAGTATAAAATTCATTGTCCCATGTCCTGCCACGGACGCCCACCGGGAGGGCGGCAGGCGCGGCCGTTGCCGCGCCTTTCGTCTCCCTGTGATCCACGCTAAGGAGAGATGTAGATGTCATCATCGATCGAGTCGGTCCTTCAAGAAAACCGCGTATTCAATCCTTCCGAAGAGGCCGTCAAGCGGGCCACGGTATCCGGCATGGCGGCGTACGAAGCGCTGTGCAAGGAAGCCGAGCAGGACTATGCCGGCTTCTGGGCGCGCCTGGCGAAAGAACATGTCGTCTGGAAGCAGCCGTTCACCCAGTCGCTCGACGAATCCGAGGCGCCGTTCTACAAGTGGTTCGCCGACGGCAAGCTCAACGTCTCCTACAACTGCCTGGACAAGAACGTCGAGGCCGGGCTGGGCGACAAGGTCGCCATCATTTTCGAGGCCGACGACGGCAAGGTCACCAAGGTCACCTACAAGGAACTGCTGGCGCGGACGTCGCAGTTCGCCAACGCGCTGAAGGCTCGGGGCATCAAGAAGGGCGACCGCGTCCTCATCTACCTGCCGATGTCCGTCGAAGGCGTCATCGCCATGCAGGCCTGCGCGCGCATCGGCGCCATCCACTCGGTGGTGTTCGGCGGCTTCTCCGCCAAGTCGGTGCAGGAACGCATCCAGGATGCCGGCGCCGTCGCCGTCATCACGGCCGACGAACAGGCGCGCGGCGGCAAGCACATTCCGTTGAAGCCCGCCGTCGACGAAGGCATCGCCCTGGGCGGCTGCGAATCGATCAAGAACGTCATCGTCTACAAGCGCACCGGCGGCGCCTGCGCCATGGTCGCCGGACGCGACCTCTGGTGGCACGACGTCGTCGCCGACCAGTCGACGACTTGCGAGCCGGAATGGGTCGATGCCGAGCATCCGCTGTTCCTGCTCTATACCTCCGGTTCCACCGGCAAGCCCAAAGGCGTCCAGCACTCCTCCGGCGGCTACCTGCTGCACGCCGTGCTGACCATGAAGTGGACCTTCGACATCAAGCCCGAAGACGTCTTCTGGTGCACGGCCGACATCGGCTGGGTCACGGGCCACACCTACATCACCTACGGCCCGCTCGCCTGCGGCGCCACCGAGATCGTCTTCGAAGGCGTGCCGACCTATCCGGATGCCGGCCGTTTCTGGAAGACCATCCAGGACCACAAGGTCACCATCTTCTACACGGCGCCGACGGCCATCCGCTCGCTGATCAAGGCCGCCGAAGGCACGGCGGCAGTGCATCCGCGCAACTACGACCTGTCGTCGCTGCGCATCCTCGGCACGGTCGGCGAACCGATCAATCCCGAAGCCTGGATGTGGTACTACAACAACATCGGCGGCGGCCGCTGCCCGATCGTCGACACCTTCTGGCAGACCGAAACCGGCGGCCACATGATCACCCCGCTGCCGGGCGCGACGCCGCTGGTGCCGGGTTCCTGCACGCTGCCCTTCCCGGGCATCATGGCCGCCATCGTCGATGAGACCGGCCACGACGTCGAATGGGGCAAGGGCGGCTTCCTCGTCGTCAAGAAGCCCTGGCCGGCGATGATCCGCACCATCTACGGCGATCCCGAGCGCTACAAGAAGTCCTACTTCCCGGCCGACTTCGGCGGCAAGATCTATCTCGCCGGCGACGGCGCGGTGCGCGACGCCAAGACCGGCTATTTCACCATCATGGGCCGCATCGACGACGTGCTGAACGTCTCCGGCCACCGCATGGGCACGATGGAAATCGAGTCAGCGCTGGTGTCGAACCCGATCGTCGCCGAAGCCGCCGTGGTCGGCCGTCCCGACGACCTGACCGGCGAGGCCGTCTGCGCCTTCGTCGTCCTCAAGCGTTCGCGGCCGGTCGGCGACGAAGCGCACAAGATCGCCAACGAGCTGCGCAACTGGGTCGGCAAGGAGATCGGTCCGATCGCCAAGCCCAAGGACATCCGCTTCGGCGACAACCTGCCGAAGACGCGCTCCGGCAAGATCATGCGCCGCCTGCTGCGGTCGCTGGCCAAGGGCGAGGACATCACCCAAGACGTCTCGACGCTGGAGAATCCGGGCATCCTGGATCAGCTCAAGCAGGCCATCTGAGCCGCTGCAGCCGCGTGAAGAAGGGCGCCTGCGGGCGCCCTTTTTCTTCCGCGCCAGCCTAGAATCGGCACGGGGAGGAGATCGGCCATGAACCGCTCAAGCTTGACGGCGCAGCGTCTCGCAGCCTTGTTTCTGCTCGGCTGCGCCCTCTTCGATTATCCGCTGCTGGCGCTGTTCAACCGCAGCAGCGAGGTCTTCGGCATACCGCTGTTGTACGCTTTCCTGTTCGGCAGCTGGTTCGCGCTCATCGTGCTGATGGCGCTGCTGATGGAACGGCGCGAAGACTGATGCTGCAGCAAGGCTGGGTCATCGCCGCCGTTTCCTTCGCCTACCTGGGCGTGCTGTTCGCCATCGCCTACTATGCCGATCGGCGCGCCGACCGCGGCCGCTCGCTGATCGCCAATCCGACCGTCTATGCGCTGTCGCTGGCGGTCTACTGCACGACCTGGACTTTCTACGGCAGCGTCGGCCGCGCCGCCGCCACCGGCATCGGCTTCCTGCCGATCTACCTCGGCCCGACGCTGATGCTGGCGCTCGGCTGGTTCTTCCTGCACAAGATCGTGCGCGTCGCCAAGGCCAACCGCATCACCTCGATCGCCGACTTCGTCGCCTCGCGCTACGGCAAGAGCCAACTGCTCGGCGGCCTGGTGACGGTGATCGCGGTGATCGGCGTGGTGCCCTACATCGCCTTGCAACTGAAGGCGGTGTCCAACAGCTTCACCATCCTGCTCAACTATCCCGCCATCGTCATGCCGGCGAGCGGCGGCGCCGTGCCGCTCTGGCAGGACAGCGCTCTTTATGTCGCCGTCATCCTGGCGACGTTCACCATCCTGTTCGGCACGCGCCACCTCGACGCGACGGAGCGCCACGAGGGCATGGTCGCCGCCATCGCCTTCGAATCGGTGGTGAAGCTGGTCGCCTTCATCGCCGTCGGCGTCTTCGTCACCTTCGGCATCTACGACGGCTTCGCCGACGTCTTCGATCGCGCCGAAGCGGTGCCGCGGTTGGCCAAGCTGCTGGTGACCGCCGATACCGCCGCCAGCTACGGCAGCTGGTCGGCGCTGACCTTCCTGTCCATGCTGTCGGTGCTGCTGCTGCCGCGCCAGTTCCAGATCGCCGTGGTCGAGAACGTCAATGCGGCGCACGTGCGCCGCGCCGTGTGGCTGTTCCCGCTCTACCTGTTCCTCATCAACATCTTCGTCCTGCCGATCGCCCTGGGCGGCATGCTGGGCTTTCCCAGTGGCGTCGACGCCGACACCTTCGTCCTGACGCTGCCGATGGCCCACCGCCAGGAGGCGCTGGCGCTGCTGGTGTTCATCGGCGGGCTGTCCGCCGCCACCGGCATGGTGATCGTCGAGACCATCGCCTTGTCGACCATGGTCTGCAATGACCTTGTCATGCCGGTGCTGCTGCGCTGGCGTTCGCTCGGCCTGGCGGCGCGGCGCGACCTTTCCGGACTGCTGCTGGCGATCCGCCGCTGGGCCATCGCCGCGATCCTGATGCTCGGCTACGTCTATTTCCGCGCCGCCGGCGAAGCCTATGCGCTGGTCGGCATCGGCCTCATTTCCTTCGCCGCCGTCGCCCAGTTCGCGCCGGCCGTGATCGGCGGCCTCTATTGGCAGGGCGGCACGCGCGAAGGCGCCCTGGCGGGACTGCTCGCCGGCTTCGGCGTCTGGGCGTACACGCTGCTGCTGCCGTCGTTCGCCAAGTCGGGCTGGCTGCCGGACGACTTCATGACGCAGGGCCTGTTCGGCATCGCGCTGCTGCGGCCGCAGCAGTTGCTGGGCCTGACCGGGCTCGACGAAATCAGCCATTGCATGATCTGGAGCCTGCTCGCCAACATCGGCTGCTATCTCGCCGTTTCCTTGCGGCGCGCCCCCAACGCCCGCGAAGCGCGCCAGGCGACACTGTTCGTCGACGTCGCGCGCGGCCATCCGGGCCTCGCCGGCTGGCGCGGCGGCGCCCGCGTCGCCGACCTGCTGCCGCTCGCCGCCCGCTGCCTCGGCCCGGAGAAGGCGCGCGCGGCTTTCGCCCGCCATGCGCAAAGCCGCGGCATCGAATTCGTCGAGCAGCTGCCCGCCGACGCCGACCTCGTCCATTTCGCCGAAAGCCTGCTGGCGGGCGCCATCGGCTCCGCCTCGGCGCATGCCATGGTGGCCTCGGTGGTGCAGGAGGAGCCGCTCGGACTCGAGGAGGTCATGAGCATCCTCGACGAAGCCTCGCAGCTGCGCACCCACAGCCGCGAACTCGAAGTGAAGTCGCGCGAACTCGAAAAGGCCACGGCCGAGCTGCGCGCGGCCAACGAGCGGCTGCGCGAACTCGATCGCATGAAGGACGACTTCATTTCCACCGTCACCCATGAACTGCGCACGCCGCTGACTTCGATCCGCGCCTTCTCCGAGATGCTGCACGACGATCCCAAGCTTGCGCTCAGCGAGCGCGAGCGCTTCCTCGGCATCATCGTCGGCGAGACGGAACGCCTGTCCCGCCTGATCAACCAGATTCTCGACCTCGCCAAGCTCGAATCCGGCCGCGCCGAATGGCGCACCGCGGAAGTCGACCTGGGCGAAGTCGCGCGCGAGTCGGTGACCTCGTTCTCGCAGATCTGCCGCGACAAGGGCATCGCCATCGATCTGCAGCTGCCGGCGCAGCCCGTGCTGGTGCTGGCCGATCGCGACCGCCTGATCCAGGTGATGCTCAACCTGCTCGCCAACGCCGTGAAATTCGTCGCGCCGGCGACCGGACGGGTGGAAGTGCGGCTCAGGGTGACGCACCAGGAGGTCGGCGTCGAGGTGGCCGACAACGGCCCGGGCATCCGCCCGGAAGAGCGCGAGACCATTTTCGAGAAGTTCCGCCAGGGCGGCCAGGACGTGATGACCGACAAGCCCCAGGGCACTGGCCTGGGCCTGCCGATCAGCCGCCAGATCGTCGAATATTTCGGCGGCCGGCTGTGGGCGGAGAGCGTGCCGGGGCAGGGGGCGCGGTTCATCTTCACGCTGCCCCTGCCGGACAGGCGATAATCGGACATTGGAGGAGAGGCCGTGAGCAAGAAGATATTGATCGTCGACGACGAGCCGAACATCGTCATTTCGCTCGAGTACCTGATGAAAAAGGAAGGTTTCGACGTCGCCGTCGCGACCGACGGCGACGCGGCGCTGGCGCTGGCGGCGAGCTTTCGGCCCGACCTGATGCTGCTCGACGTCATGATGCCGAAGAAGTCGGGCTTCGAAGTCTGCGAATTGCTGCGCGCCGATCCCGTGCTCGCCGACATCAAGGTGGTGATGCTGACGGCCAAGGGCCGCGATTCGGAAATCGCCAAAGGCACCGGGCTGGGCGCCGATGCCTACATCACCAAGCCGTTTTCGACCAAGGATCTGGTCGTCCGCGTCAAGACGCTGCTGGGGATGGCATGAACGCCCCCTTCCCACCGTCCCCCTTCCCGAGGAAGGGGGTCACTGAGGTTCAGCCGCCAGGGCGGCTGCCAAGCGCGCGGCTTGCCCCTCCTTGGGGCGGCCCGGCGGAGGGGCTATGAACGCACGCGTCCGTTTCCTGGCGGCGGTCGCGGTGCTGGGGCTGCTGATGACGGGGCCGTTCATCGCCACCGCCGTCATCCTGGTCGCCGATCTCAAGGATGCCGAGCGCGCGATGGCCGCGCAGATCCTGCTGCCGCGCCTGCCCATCGGCGCGCTGATGACGCTGGTCGGCTTCTTCGCCGGCGTGCACGTGCTGCGGCTGCTGTTCAAGCAATATGTCCATGGCCTGCTGAAAATGGGCGAGATGCTGCGCCTGATGCTCGGCGCCAACCGCAATTTCCGCGTCGTCATCGACGGCCCGCCCGAAGTGCGCGAGCTGGGCCGCGCCGCCAACGATCTCGCCCAGCAGCGCGACGAGTTGCTCACCGATGTCGAAGCGCAGATCGCCCGCGCCAAGGCGACGGTCGAGGAAGAGAAGAACCGCCTGGCGGCGCTGATGTCGGAACTGGCCATGGGCGTCGTCGTCTGCAATCTCGACGGCCGCATCCTGCTCTACAACAACCGCGCGCGGCTGCAGTTCAAGGCGCTGGCCCAGGGACCGACGTCGATGAGCGGCGGCGCCCTGATCGGGCTGGGACGCTCGATCTTTTCCATCCTCGAGCGCGGCCAGATCGCCCATGCGCTGGACAATATCCAGCGGCGGCTGCGCAAGGGCAGCGCCGAGCCGAGCGCGAACTTCATCACCGCGACGCGCAGCGGCCAATTGTTGCGCACCCAGATGGCTCCCGTGCTGGCGACGGCGGTGGACGATACCGAGCCGCTGGTGACCGGCTACGTGCTCACCATCGACAACATCACCAAGAGCTTCGAGCGCGAAGCCGAGCGCGACCAGGTGCTGCAGTCGCTTACCGACGGCAGCCGCGCCGCGCTGGGCGCGGTGCGCGCCGCGGTGGAGACGCTGCTCGACAATCCCGACATCGAGCCCGAGCTGCGCCAGCGCTTCGTCGGCATCATCAGCGACGAGACCCTGCGCATGAGCCAGCGCCTGGAGCAGGCGACCAGCGGTTTCGCCGACGCGCTGAAGACGCGCTGGCCGCTCGAGGACGTGCTCGGCAGCGACGTCCTGGCGGCGGCGCAGCGGCGCATCGAGGACAAGATCGGCCTGCTCACCAAGACCGAGGACCTCGACGACGCGCTGTGGATCCGCGCCGACAGCTTCTCGCTGATCCAGGCCATCACCTTCCTCGCCGCGCGGCTGCAGGAGCATTACCAGATCCGCGAACTGCGCTTCCGGCTATCGGCCGAAGGCAAGATGGCGTTCGCCGACCTCATCTGGTCGGGCGTGCCGATCTCCAGCGAGACGCTCTACCTCTGGGAAATGGAGCCGATGAACGTGGGCGCCGACACCAGTCCGCTGACCTTGCGCGACGTCATCGAGCGTCACGGCGGCGAAATCTGGTTCCAGCGCGACAAGGCGGCGCACCGCGCCTTTTTCCGCATCGTCCTGCCGGTGGCCGAGGCGGTGCCGGAACTGCTGCCGGAACTCCAGTCCCTGCACTTGCGCAGCGACAGCCGGCCCGAGTACTACGACTTCAACCTGTTCGCCGCGCGCGATTCGAGCATCGACCTCGATCGTCCGCTCGCCGAACTCGCCTACTCGGTGTTCGATACCGAAACCACCGGCCTCGATCCTTCAGGCGGCGACGAGATCATCCAGATCGGCGCCGTGCGCGTCATCAACCTGCGCCTGCTGCGCCAGGAGATCTTCGACCAGATCCTCGATCCGCGGCGGCCTTTGCGCCCCGAAGGCATCCGCATCCACGGCATCACCGAAGACATGGTGCGCGGCCAGCCGACGATCGACGCCGTGCTGCCGGCCTTCTACGAGTTCTGCAACGAGACCGTGCTGGTCGCCCACAATGCCGCCTTCGACATGCGCTTCCTGGAGCTCAAGGAACTGGCGACGGGCGTGCGCTTCACGCAGCCGGTGCTCGACACGCTGCTGCTGTCCGCCGTGATTCACCCGAACCAGGAATCCCATCGCCTCGAAAGCATCGCCGAACGGCTCGGCATCGACGTCATCGGCCGCCACACGGCGCTCGGCGACGCCTTCGTCACCGGCGAAGTCTTCATCAAGATGGTGCCCCTGCTGAAGGCGATGGGCATCGTCACCCTGCGCCAGGCCCTGGCCGCGGCCGAGAAAACGTATTATGCGCGGGTCAAGTACTGAGCCATGACGACGACCAACACCGCTCGCCTCACCGTCCATAGCCAGCTTGCCGCCCTGGTGCGCGGCAAGCCCGTCACCGCCGCACCCGAAACGACGCTGCGCGAAGCCGTGCAGCTCATGCACGAGCAGCACGTCGGCTCCATCGTCATCGTCGAGCCCGAGAGCGGCAATCCCATCGGCATATTCACGCTGCGCGACCTGCTGCGCCACGTTGCCGCCGCCGGCGACCTCGACCAGATGCTGATGTCCGCGGCGAGCGACCGCAGCCTGCTGACGCTCAACTGGCGCTCGACCATCTACCAGGCGGCGCTGGTGATGGCGCGCGAAGGCGTCCATCACGTCGTCGTCGTCGACGCCACGGGCAAGCTCGCCGGCGTCGTCTCGCAAGGCGACATCTACGAACTGCAAAGCGGCGGCGGCAAGGCGATTTCCGGCGCCATCCGCAGCGCCCGCGACATGGAAGGCCTGGTCGCGGCGGCGGAGGACATCCGCCGCCTGGCCGAGCGCATGCTGGCGGAAGGAACGGCGGCGGAGCCGCTGACCCAGCTCATCTCCTCGCTCAACGACCATCTGACGGCGCGCCTGCTCGAACTCACCGGGCTCGACTTCGCCTTGCCGAAGATCCACTGGTGCTGGCTGTCGTTCGGTTCCGAAGGCCGCTTCGAACAGACGCTGTCCACCGATCAGGACAACGGCATAATATTTGCCTGCCCGGCGGGCGAGGCCGAAGCGTTCCGCCAGGCGTTCCTGCCCTTCGCCCGAGCCGTCAACGAGCGCCTCGCCGCCTGCGGCTTTCCGCTGTGCAAGGGCAACATCATGGCCAGCAATCCGGACCTCTGCCTGTCGGCCGACGAATGGAGGGGGAAGTTCCATTCCTGGCTGCAATCGGGCAGCCCCCAGGCGCTGCTCAACGCCACCATCTTCTTCGATTTTCGCCCGCTCTACGGCGACGAGGCGCTGACCGACGAATTGCGCGCCTGGCTGCTCGCCACGGCGCCCGCCGCCACGCTGTTCCTGCGCTTCATGGCCGAGAACGCGCTGCGCGTGCAGCCGCCGCTGGGCCTGGTGCGCGATTTCGCCTACGACAAGAGCGAAGCCTTTCCTCATACCATCGACCTCAAGGCCTCCGGCTCGCGCCTGTTCGTCGACGTCGCGCGCATCCTGGCGCTGGCCAACGGCGTCGCCGCCACCGGCACCGCCGAGCGGCTGCGCGGCTTGGCTTCCCGCGGCAAGCTCGGCCGCGACGACGTCGGCGCCGTCATCGACAGCTTCTACTTCATCCAGCAACTGCGCCTGCAGCAGCAGCAGCTGGGCACCCCGGCGGGGCTGGAGAATCGCGTCGATCCCGAGCGGTTGAACGAACTCGACCGCTATATCCTCAAGGAGGCGTTCAAGCAGGCGAAGAAGCTGCAAAGCCGCCTCCAGCTCGAATACCGGCTTTGAATGCAAAGCCGGCATAATCGTTACCCGCCCCTTGCCATCCTCCCCCTCGCGGGGGAGGCGACTGATCTGCTCGCTTCGCTCGCATAGAACGGTATTCCCGATGTCATCTTCGCGCCTTTTCGACCGCCGCCTGAAGCGGCTCTACGCCTGGTATGCGCTCGGCATCGCGCTGTTCATCCTGGCGCTGTCGCTCGCCGAGAAGATGGGCATGTCGGCGCGCACCATCGGCTACCTGTTCCTCTTCGCCACCATCGCCGTGTACTCGGGCATCGGCGTCATAAGCCGCACCGCGGACGTGAACGAGTATTACGTCGCCGGCCGCCGCGTGCCGGCCTTCTTCAACGGCATGGCCACCGCCGGCGACTGGCTGTCGGCGGCTTCCTTCATCGGCTTGGCCGGCACGCTCTATTTTGACGGCTTCCAGGGGCTGGCCTTCGTCATGGGCTGGACGGGCGGTTTCGTCCTGGTGGCGCTGCTGCTGGCGCCCTACTTGCGCAAGTTCGGCCAATACACGATTCCCGATTTCCTCGGCGCCCGCTACGGCGGCAACGTCGCCCGCTTCGTCGGCGTCGTTGCCGCCATCGTCGCCTCGTTCACCTACGTCGTCGCCCAGATCTACGGCGTCGGCCTCATCATGAGCCGCTTCGTCGGCATCGAGTTCGAGATCGGCGTCTTCGTCGGCCTGGCCGGCATCCTCGTTTGCTCGTTCCTCGGCGGCATGCGCGCGGTGACGTGGACGCAGGTGGCGCAATACATCATCCTCATCGTCGCCTACCTGGTGCCGGTGGTGATGATGTCGCAGAAGGTCACCGGCATACCGCTGCCGCAGATCACCTACGGCGGCGTGCTGGAAAAGCTCGGCGCAGTCGAGAAGAAGCTGTTCGACGCGCCCAAGGAAGTCGAGGTGCGCGGGCTGTATCGTGCCCAGGCCGAGCGGCTCGAAGCCAAGCTGAAAGGCCTGCCCGATTCGCTCGCCGTCGAACACGCGGCGCTCGCCCGGCGCGTCGAAGCGCTGCGCACCGGCAATGCGCCGGTGCGCGACTTCCACCAGGCGCAGCGCAGCCTGCGCGAGCTGCCGAAGACCGAGGCCGAGGCGCGCGAAAAATGGGAGGCGGAGCGGCGCGCGCTGCTGGAAAAGGCCGAGCGGCCGCGGCCGCACGCCGAGGCCTTCGGCGGCAATGCCGAGCAGCGCGACGTCGCGCGCCGCAACTTCATTGCCCTGGTGGTCTGCCTGATGGTCGGCACGGCCGCGCTGCCGCACGTGCTGATGCGCTACTACACGACGCCGTCGGTGCGCGAGGCGCGCGAATCGGTGGCCTGGTCGCTGCTGTTCATCTTCCTGCTCTACGTCACCGCCCCGGCCTACGCGGTCTTTGCCAAGTGGATCGTGTACAACGACCTGGTCGGTTCCAGCATCGCCCATTTGCCGGCATGGATCGCCTCGTGGAGCAAGATCGGCATGGTCAAGGTCGAGGACATTAATGGCGATGGCATATTGCAGCTCGCCGAGCTGACGCTCAATCCGGACGTCATCGTGCTCGCCACGCCCGAGATCGCCGGCCTGCCTTACGTCGTCTCGGGCCTGGTCGCCGCGGGCGGCCTGGCCGCGGCGCTGTCGACCGCCGACGGCCTGCTGCTGACCATCGCCAACGCGCTCTCCCACGACATCTACTACAAGATGATTTCGCCCGACGCCTCGGCGCAGCGGCGCCTGGTGATGACCAAGGCGCTGCTGCTGGTGGTGGCGATGGTCGCCGCCTGGGTGGCCTCGCTCAAGCCCGACGGCATCCTGTTCATGGTCGGCCTCGCTTTCTCCATCGCCGCCTCGGCCTTTTTCCCCGCCCTGGTGCTCGGCATTTTCTGGAAGCGCGCCAACATGTGGGGGGCGGTGACGGGCATGATCGGCGGGCTCGGCATCACGCTGTTCTACGCCGCGATCACGCATCCGTTCTTCGGCGGCTCGGCGGAGGCGCAATGGTTCGGCATCCAGCCGATCGCCAGCGGCATTTTCGGCCTGCCGCTCGGCTTCGCCCTGATCGTCGTCGTCAGCCTGCTGACGCCGGCGCCGGCGCCCGAAGTGCAGGAACTGGTCGAGAACGTGCGCTACCCGTATCTCGAGCGCGAGCAGGCGTGAGCGCCGGAATGCGGCGCCGTCGCGCGCCAGGGGAGGAATGATGGAAATGTTTTCGCTGCTGTCGGCCGCCATGCTCGGCCTCGTCCTGGTGCTGCTGGTGGTCCTGCTGCTGCGCCGTCCCGCCGACCACGGCGGCCAGCTGGCGATCATGGGCGAGCGCCTCGGCCGCCTCGAAGAAGGCATGCAGCAGGCGGTGCGCGAGCTGGCCGAAGCGCGCGGCCGCCTGGCCGGCTTCGACGACGCCCAGGCCAAGACCCGGGAGGCGGTCGCGGCGCTGCAGTCCGATCTGGCGCTCAAGCTCGCCGACGGCCTGCGCGCGGTCGGCGATACCATCCGCGCCACGGTCGCGGCGCAGGTGGTTCCCGAATTGCAGGCCTTCAAGGCTGATGCGGTCGAGCGCAGCGACCGCGGCTTCGCCGCCATCGACCATCGCCTGCAGGGCGGGCTGGCTGCGATCAACGAGATCGTCGTGCAGATGCGCGACGAGACCGGGCAATATCGCCAGGAGCTGACGGCGGCGACGGCGGCGATGCGCACGGAAGTGTCGACGGCGCTGAACGAACTGAAGGCGGCCGTCGACAAGGCGCTGAAGGAAGAGCTGGGCACCATGCGCGCCGAGAACGGCGCGAAGCTCGAAGAAATGCGGCGCACGGTCGACGAGAAGCTCCATGCCACGCTCGAGCAGCGCCTCGGCGAATCCTTCAAGCTGGTGAGCGACCGTCTCGAACAGGTGCACCGCGGCCTGGGCGAGATGCAGACGCTGGCGGCGGGCGTCGGCGACCTCAAGAAGGTGCTGACCAACGTCAAGACGCGCGGCACGTGGGGCGAGGTGCAGCTGGAAGCGCTGCTCGACCAGATCCTGACGCCCGAGCAATACGGCAAGAACGTGGCGACGCGGCCGGGCAGCGCCGCCCGCGTCGAGTTCGCCATCCGCCTGCCCGGCCGCGAGGAGGGCGCGCCGGTGTGGCTGCCGATCGATGCCAAGTTCCCGATGGAGGATTACCAGCGCCTGGTGGAGGCGCAGGAGCGCGTCGATCTGGCCGGCATCGACGAGGCCGGCCGTGCGCTGGAAAACCGCATCAAGGCCGAAGCCAGGACCATCCGCGAGAAATACATTGAAGCGCCGCACACCACGGACTTCGCCATCCTCTACCTGCCGACCGAAGGCCTCTATGCCGAGGTGCTGCGGCGGCCCGGCCTGGCCGACACCGTGCAGCGCGATTCCAAGATCAACGTCGCCGGGCCGACGACGTTGGCCGCCATGCTCAACAGCCTGCAAATGGGTTTTCGCACGCTGGCCATCGAGAAGCGCTCGTCGGAAGTGTGGACGGTGCTCGGCGCCGTCAAGACGGAGTTCGGCAAGTTCGGCGAAGCCCTGGCGCACACCAAGAAGAAGCTCGAAGAAGCGCACAACAGCATCGACAAGACGGTGACCCGCAGCCGCGTCCTGACGCGCAAGCTGTCGGGCATCGATGCCATGCCGGCGCTGGAAGCGGCCCTCGTGCTCGACGGTCCGGCAGCGGCGGCGGGCGGCGATGGCGGCGAGGCATTGAGCGACGATGCCGCCGCCATCACCGGCATCGAGGCCTGACGCCTGGCGCGCGCTCAGGCGCTTGACGTCGCTGCCTTGGTGACGCCGACGTCGATCTGGCGCACCGTGCCGGCGCCGCCGTTCTCGCCCAGCCAGACGCTGCTGGCGCGCACCTGGCCGACCGTTGCACCGTCTTCCTTGAGCGTGAATGGGGTCGCCGTGCTGGCCGTCGCCAGGGCGCCGATGCCGGCGTCGGCGAGGCTCTCCACGCTGCCCTTGCCGTCCGCCGCGACCTGCCAGAGCTTGAGGTCGGCATAGGCGGCATCGCCGCTGTCGATCCAGCCGTTGCCGTCGCTGTCGAGCTTGGCCAGGTCGGCAAAGCCGTTGCCGCTCTGCGGGCCGAACAACTCGCTGCCGTCGTCGGCCTTGCCGTTGTGGTTGCGATCGTCGAACAGCACCGCGGAGCTGCCCGTCGGCAGGCGCACGTTTTCGGTCTTGCCGTCGCCGTCGAGGTCGAAGGCGACGTTCTGCGTTGCCGGCGCGGCACTCGGCGCGGCCAGGTCGACCACCAGCGGGTCCTTGAGCGCGGCCTCGTCGCTGACTTCGGTGGACTGCTCGCTGCGCTGCAGCGCGTAGCTGACGTCGAATTGCCGCTGGCTGCCGTCGGCGAGGCAAATACTGCCACTGGCGGCAAACGTGCAGCTCTCCGACTCTCCGGTTTGAATCAGGCGCATGCCGCGCGCGTCGCCCAGGGAGAACTCGTGCGAGGCCGAGGCGCCGCCGTCGAGAGGCGACAGGTCGCCGGGCATCGGCGTGATGCCGAACAGCAGTTCCATGACGGCCTGGAACGGGTCTTTCGCCTCTGGTGCGGCAGCCGCCGCCGGGCTGTCGATGCGCAGCAATGCCGCCGGCGGGGCGTGCAGCTCGCCTTCGAGAATCCGCCCGAATGCGCCGTCGGTGAGCGGTGTGCCGGCGATGCGAACTTGCGTCAGGCTGCTGGTCTGCAGCTCGTGCGTGCTGGTGAGCGATAGAGTCGATGCCTTGATCAGCATGGTGTTTCCTTCCCTGTTCTGTGGTTTGGAGGTTCACGCTTTGCAAGTCGCGGGCCCGCGGCGAGCGCGCGGCGGCCGTGCGGCCGGTTGGCGCAGCGCGCGCGTTTGGCTTAGCATGGCGCATTTCCATTTCGGATAACTCCCCTTGAGCGAGCGCAGTCCCATCGATTCGGCTTTCGTGCTGCATGCGGCAGGCGCGCTGGCGGAGGCGGAGAGCGCTTACCGCCGGATCCTCGCCGCCGAGCCGCAGCACGCCGAAGCGCAGCATTACCTGGGCGTCTTGCTGCACCAGCGGGGACTCACCGAGGAAGGCCTCGCGTTGATCCTGGACGCGCTCGAACGCGACGCCGGCAGCGCCTCGCGCTACAACGACCTGGGCAACGTCCTGGTCCAGAACGGAGCGCTCGCCGATGCCGCGGCGGCCTTTCGCCGCTCGCTCGACCTGAACGGCGCGGATGCCAACGTCTGGAACAATTTCGCATCGGTCCTGCAGCGCCAGGAAGAACTCGCCGACGCCGAAAGCGCGTACCGCGAGGCCCTGCGCTGCGACGCCGATTTCGTCCCGGCGCTCAGCAACCTCGCCGCCTTGCTGGCGGACACGGGGCGCGACGAAGAGTCGTCGCTGTTCGCCTGCCGCGCTTTCATTCAGCCGCCGCTCGCCGGCAAGCCGCCGAAGATGCTGGGCATCGCCCACTACCGCCTCGGCCGCATCGCGCAGGCCGCCGAATGCTACCGCGCCTGGCTGCACGCCGAGCCCGGCAATGCCATCGCCCGGCACTATCTCGCCGCATGCACGGGCGAGAACGTGCCCGCCAGGGCGCCCGACGGTTTCCTCACGACGCTGTTCGACGACATGGCGGAGAGCTTCGATGCGAAGCTCGTCGGCAAGCTCGCCTACCGCGGCCCGGAAATCGTCGCCGGCCTGCTCCGCGGCCAGTTCGCCGCCGACGCGGCGCTGGATGTCCTCGACGGCGGCTGCGGCACCGGCTTGTGCGCGCCGGTGCTGGCGCCCTACGCGCGGCATCTCACCGGCGTCGACCTGTCCTGCCGCATGCTGCAGAAAGCAGGCGAACGCCAGCGCTACGGCGAATTGGTCGAAGCCGAGCTGACCGCCTACCTGCGCGACAGGCATGACGCCTTCGACCTGATCGTCATGGCCGATACGCTGATCTATTTCGGCGATCTGGCCGCGCTGTTCGCGGCCGTGCGGCAGGCGCTGCGGCCGGGCGGCGCATTCGCGTTCACGGTGGAAGCGGCCACGGAATCCGCGTCGCAGCCGGTCGATTACCGTCTCTATCCGAGCGGCCGCTACGGCCACAGCCCGCGCTACTTCGCGCAGGCGCTGGCGGCGGCGGGGCTGGCGCTGCGGCGCAGCGAAGACGTCGTCTTGCGCAACGAGTTCGGCACGCCGACGCCGGGCATCGGCGTGCTGGCCGGCGCGCTGGCGCGCTGAACGGGTGCCGACGTGGACGATCCCTACAATCTGCAGCGTTTCGTCGACGCCCAGCGCGCCGTCTTCGACGACGTTCGCGCCGAACTGCGCGACGGCCGCAAGCGCGGCCACTGGATGTGGTTCATTTTTCCGCAGATCGCCGGCCTCGGTTCGAGCGCAATGGCGCAGTGGTTCGCCATCTCGTCGCGGCAGGAAGCGGCAGCGTATTTGCAGCATCCCGTTCTCGCGCCGCGGCTGATCGAATGCACGCAGTTGGTGACGCGGGTGCAGAACCGCACGATCGAAGAGATTTTTGGCGACATCGATGCGCTGAAGTTTCGTTCGTCGATGACGCTGTTCGCCCAGGCCGCGCCCGACGAAGTGCTGTTTCGCGCCGCCCTGGACAAGTACTTCGGCTCCCAGCTCGATCCCTTGACGCTCGAGCGGCTGTGATTGTCGACTCCATTTCACAGGCTCACGCCTTGAGCCTCTCGCCCGTCAGAATGGTTTCCATAACTTTCATGGAGGCCGTAACATGTCATTGGCATGCAACCCCGACAAGGTGGTGTTCTGGATGGCGAGCGTCCTGGGAATCATCGCTTGGCTGATTTGAATCTGCTCAAGACGCGCGACGCCGGCGAGGCCGGCAGCACGGTGGTGCTGTGCGCGACGCACCGGCTGGCGCGCAATCTGCGCTTGGCGCACGATCGCGCGCAGGCGGCGCTGGGGCTGGCGCGCTGGCGGCCGCTGGCGGCGCTGACGGCGTCGCAGTGGCTCGACGGCGTCGTCGACGCGGCGCTGCTGACGGGCGAATTGGCGGCCGACGCCGTGCCGTCGCTGGTGCTAACGGCGGCACAGGAGCGCATGCTGTGGGAGCGCGTGATCGAGGCTGATGCCGGCGACTCGCCCGAAGCGCTGTTCTTCGACAGCGAAGGATTGGCGGCCGCCGCCGCCGAGGCGAATGCGCTGATCGAAGGCTGGGGCTTGCGCGTGGCGGATGGCGGCGAACTTGGCGAAGAGACGCGTCGCTTCCTCCACTGGCGCGCCGAGTTCCGCCGCCGTTGCGAGGCGGCGGGCTGGCGCGAGCCGGCGCGCGCAGCGGCGGCGCAGATCGCGGCCGTCGCCGGCGGTATCGGCAGCCTGCCGCCGCGCCTGCTGTTCGCCGGCTTCGACCGCTACACGCGGCAGGAGCAGCGCTTGGCCGAGGCCTTGCGCGGCCGCGGCTGCGCGCTGGGCGAACTCGAACTCGGCGCCGCCACGGATGCCGTGGCCGGCTGCGTCGCGCTGCCCGACCGCAATGCCGAATGCCGCGCCGCGGCGGCCTGGGCGGCGGCGCGCCTGGCGGCCGATCCGGCGTCGCGGCTCGGCATCGTCGTGCCCGAACTGGCTGCCTTGCGCTCGTCGCTGGCCGATGCGCTCGACGAGGCGCTGCAGCCGCAGGCGCTTGCCGCCGCGCAGGCCGAGATGCCGCGCCGCTACAATTTTTCGCTCGGCACGGCCTTGTCGCGCCAGCCGCTCGTCGATACCGCGCTGCGCCTGCTGCGGCTCGCCGCGGGATCGCGGCGCCTCGAGCAGGCCGCCGTCGACGAACTGCTGCGCGGTGCCTACTGGTCGGCGGACGAGGCGGAGGCCGACGCACGCGCGCGTTGCGAGGCGCAGCTGCGCGAGCGGCTGCCGCCGGTGTTTTCCGTCGATCGCCTGCTGCGCTTCCTGCGCCGGCAGAACGCAGCGGGCCTGGCCGCGCCGCGCCTGCTCGGCCATCTCGAAGTGCTGCGCGCGAAGGCCACGGCGCAGCCGGCGCGGCAATTGCCGTCGCAATGGCTGGGCAGCCTGCGCGAGATGCTGGCCGCCGCGGGCTGGCCGGGCGAGCGCAGCCTGTCGAGCCACGAATTCCAGGCGCGCGTCGCCTTCGCCGAAGTCGTCGACAGCCTCGGCGCTGTCGACGGTATGCTCGGCCGCATTCCGCTCGCCGAGGCCGTCAGCCGGCTGGCGCAGTTGTGCCGCGAGCGCGTGTTCCAGCCCGAGACCGCCGGCGATCCGCCGGTGCAGGTGATGGGGCCGCTCGAAGCGGCGGGCGCGCGCTTCGATGCGCTCTGGGTGATGGGCATGAACGACGACGTCTGGCCGGCCGCGGCGCGTCCGAATCCGCTGTTGCCGGCCGAACTGCAGCGCCGCGCCGGCACGCCGGGCGCATCGAGCGAAGTCGAGGCCGCCTTCGCGCTGGCGATCCACCGCCGCTTGCTGAAGAGCGCGCCCGAGGTTCTGTTTTCATGGGCGCAGGGCGAAGGCGACCGCGTGCGGCGGCCGAGCCCCTTGATCGCGGCGCTGCCGCCGTGCGCGGCGCCCGAACTGCAGGCGACGCTCGCCGAACGGCTCTGCGGCACGCTGCCGCTGGCGGCGCTCGACGACAGCCGCGCGCCGCCCGTGGCGCGGGGCGAGCGCGTCGGCGGCGGGGCGAATTTGCTGAAGGCGCAGGCCGTGTGTCCGGCCTGGGCCTATTACCGCTACCGCCTCGGCGCGCGCGCGCTCGGCGCCGCGGTCGAAGGGCTCGACGCGCTGGCCCGCGGCAGCCTGCTGCATGCGGTGCTCGAAGCCTTCTGGCGCGGGCGCGCGTCGGCCGACATGCTGGCGCTCTCGGCGGAAGAACTCGCCGCGGCGCTGGACGCGGCCATCGACCAGGCGCTCACCGCCTTCGACGCCGGGCGCGACGAGCCGCTGCCGGCGCGCCTCGCGCTGCTCGAGCGCGAGCGCCTTCTGGCGCTCGTCGGCCGCTGGCTGGAGATTGAAGCGGCGCGGCCCGCGCCCTTCCGCGTCGTCGCCTGCGAGGAGCGGCATGAGATCGAGATCGAAGGGCTGGCGCTGCGCCTGACCGTCGATCGCATCGACGAACTGGCCGACGGCCGCCGCGTCATCCTCGACTACAAGACCGGGCGCGAGCCCGACTGGGCCTCATGGGCGGCGCCGCGCATCGTCGAGCCGCAACTGCCGGTGTATGCGGCTTACATCGCGGGCGAGGCAGAGGTCGAAGCCGTGGCCTTCGCGCAACTGCGCGCCGGCGAGGAAGGCTTCGTCGGCATCGCCGCCGCCGCCGGCCTGTTGCCGAACGTGGCGGGCCTGGCGGACAAGGGCGGGCGGCGGCGCTTCGATGCGGGGCAATTCCCCGACTGGCCAAGCCTGCTCGACCACTGGCGCCGCGCCATCGCCGAGATCGCCGGCGAAGTCCGCGACGGCGTCGCCGCCGTGGTCTTCGAAAAGGAAGCGGCGCTCGAACATTGCGAAGTGAAGCCGCTGCTGCGGCTGGCCGAGCGCCGCGGCCAGCAGGCGTCGACGCCATGACTGCCGACGCACGCCTGCTCGCCGAGGATGCCGCAAGCCGCGCGCGCGCGCTGGAGCCGGCGTCGTTCATCGTCGAAGCCCCGGCCGGCGCCGGCAAGACGGAACTGCTGACGCAGCGCTACCTGCGCCTGCTCGCCCACGTCGCCGAGCCCGAGGAAATCGTCGCCATCACTTTCACCAACAAGGCGGCGGCGGAGATGCGCCACCGCATCCTCGAAAGCCTGGAACTCGCCCGCTGCGGCGCGGTGCCCGAGGCGGCGCACAAGCGCATCACCTTCGCCCTGTCGCAAGCCGCGCTGGCCGCATCCGAGCGGCACGGCTGGGCGCTGGCGGACAATCCGGGGCGCTTGCGCATCATGACCATCGACGCGCTCTGCGCCAGCCTGGCGCGGCAGATGCCGATCCTCTCGCGCTTCGGTGCGCAGCCGAGCGTCACCGACGATGCGGCGCGCCATTACGAGGAAGCGGCGCGCCGCACGCTGGCGCTGCTGAACGACGAAGGCGCGGCCGCCGCGGCCGTGGCCGCCGCCTTGCGCCATCTCGACAACGACGCGCAGGCCCTGGGCCGGCTGCTTGCCGCCATGCTGGCGCGGCGCGACCAGTGGCTGCGTCATGCGCTCGGCGCCAGCGCGCAATCCGAGCAAGGCCTGCATCTGCTGGTGGCGCGCGATCTCGCCTTGGCGGCCACCGCCGTCGGCGACGCCACGCAAGCGCGGCTGATGCCGCTCGCACGCTATGCCGCCGGCAATCTCGCGGCGACGGCGCCGCTGGCGACGCTCGCCGGCTGGAACGAAGTGCTCGCCGGCGCGCCGGAGGAACTGCCGCTCTGGCGCGGCATCTGCGAACTGCTGCTGACGAAGGACGGCGGGGTGCGCAAGGTCGTCGACGTGCGCAGCGGCTTCCCGGCGGGCAAGGAAGGCAAGCCGTTCAAGGACGCGATGAGTGCCTTGCTGGCCGAGTTCGCCGCCGGCGCGGACACGGCGGCCGTGGCGCGCATCCGCGCGCTGCCCGACGCCCGCTACACGGCCGACGAATGGCATACCGTCGATGCGCTGGCGCAGCTTTTGCGGCTTGCCGCCGCGCAGTTGTGGACGGTGTTCCACGAAGCCAACGAAACCGATTTCATCGAGATCGCGCAGCGCGCGCTCGAGGCGCTCGGCGGCGTCGAGTCGCCCAGCGACCTGGCGCTGCGGCTCGACTACCGCCTGCAGCATTTGCTCGTCGACGAGTTCCAGGACACCAGCCCGACGCAAGTCGAGCTGCTGCGCCGCCTTACCGCGGGCTGGGCACCGGACGACGGCCGCACGCTGTTCGCCGTCGGCGACCCGATGCAGTCGATCTACCGCTTCCGCAAGGCCGACGTCGGCCTGTTCCTGCGTGCGGCCGAATCCGGCATCGGCCCGCTGCCGCTGGAACGGCTGCGCTTAACGCGCAACAACCGCTCCTGCGCGCCGGTCGTCGATTGGGTGAATGCCGCCTTCGCGACGGTGTTCCCGCGCCATGACAGCGTCACCGCCGGCGCCATCGCCTACCGTCCGTTCGCGGCCACGCGCGCCGATCTGCCGGCCGCCGGCGTCGCGACGCATGCCATCGTCATCGAACGCGAGGACCAGGACGAGGCCGCGGCGCTCGAAGCGCGCCGCGTGCTGGAGATCATCGACGGCACGCGCCGCGCCGATCCGCAGCGGCACATCGCCGTGCTGGTGCGGGCGCGCCACCACCTCGCGGCGCTGGTCGCCGAGATTCGCCGCCATCGGCCCGACATCGCTTTCCGCGCCGTCGAGATCGAGGCGCTCGCCGAGCGCCAGCCGGTGCAGGATCTGCTCGCGCTGACGCGCGCGCTGCTGCATCGCGCCGACCGCGTGCACTGGCTGGCGATCCTGCGCGCGCCGTGGTGCGGCTTGCGGCTCGCCGACCTGCATGCGCTGGCGGCGGACGATCATGAGGCGACGCTCTGGTCGCTGATGAACGAAGCGGAGCGCGTCGCGCGCCTGTCGCCCGACGGCCAGGCGCGCCTCGCCCACGTGCGCGCGGCGCTCGGCGGCGCGCTCGCCCAGCGCGGGCGGCAACGGCTGGCGCGCTGGATCGAAGGCGCCTGGCTCGCGCTCGGCGGCGCCGGCTGCCTGCGCGATGCGGCGGACGCCGCCGATGCGCGCGCCTATCTCGACCTCGTCGACCGCCTCGATGCGGCGGGGCGCTTCAGCCTCGAGCGCATCGAGGCCGACATGGCCGCGCTGTATGCGGCGCCGGACGCGGCGGCCGACGGCACGCTGCAGTTCATGACCATCCACAAGTCGAAGGGCCTCGAATTCGACACCGTGATCCTGCCCGGCCTGCACCGGCGCGGCCGCGGCGACGATGCGCCGTTGATGCGCTGGGAAGAAGTTGCGCTCGAAGGCCTGGACGAATGCCTGGTCGCCGCGCCGCTGCGCCGGCGCGGCGACCGCAACACCGACGTGCCGACGCCCTTCGACTACATCGGCCTGCTGGAGCGGGAGCGCGCGGCGAACGAAGCGGCGCGCGTGCTCTACGTCGCGGCGACGCGCGCGGTGCGGGCGTTGCATCTCGTCGGTGTCGCCGTCCGCCGCGCCGACGGCGAGGTCGTTGCGCCGGCCGGCACTTTCCTCGGCCTGCTGTGGGACGCCGTCGGCGCGCAGTTCGCCGCCGCCGAGCTTGCGCTGCCCTCGCGCAGCGGAGCGGACGACGAAGCGGGCATGTTCGTGCCCAAGCTCATCCGTGCCGTGGCGCCGGCGACACCGGAAGTTCTGCGCGCGCCGGCCGCGCCGACGGCGGGTGCGATCGTGGCAGCGGCAGCAGCGGCCGCAGCGGCCGGCGAGCCGCTCGACGCCGGCGTCGGCACGCTCGTCCATGCCTATCTCGAAGCCATCGCGCGCAGCGGCCCGGATGCCTGGCCGCCGGAACGCGTGCGCGCCCTCGCGCCGGCCATGCGCGCCTGGTTCGCGCGCCGCGCTTATGGCGCGGCCGACGGCGCCAAAGGCGCGGAGCGCGCGCAAGCGGCGCTGCTGGCCACGCTCGAAAGCTCCGCGGGCCGCTGGGTGCTGGCGCCGCGCGCCGAGGCCGCGGCGGAACTCACGCTTGCCAGCCGCGCCGGCGACGGCATCGCCACGCAAGTCGTCGACCGCACCTTCGTCGAAGGCGGCCAGCGCTGGATCGTCGACTACAAGACCGCCCGCATCGATGGCGATGCCGCCGCGCTGGCGGCCCATGCCGAAGCCTACCGGGCGCAGCTCGAACGCTATGCCGCGCTGTTCGCCGACGAGGGGCTGCCGGTGCGCTTAGGCGTCTTCTACGCGGCGAGCGGCCGGCTGGTAGAGTTGCAGCCGGCCACCTGAGAAGATCATCCATGCCCGTCAGCCTTGAAGGAAAACTCGTCGTCGCGCTCTCGTCGCGCGTGCTCTTCGATTTCGAGGAGGAGAACCGCGTCTTCGAAGACCGCCACCGCTTGGGCGACGACGGCGCCTACATGGCGCTGCAACTGGAACGCATGGAAGTGCCGGCGCAGCGCGGCGTGGCTTTTCCGCTGGTGAAGAAGCTGCTGGCCTTCAACGCCGACGGCGAGCATCGCGTCGAGGTCGTGATCCTGTCCCGCAACGATCCGGTTTCCGGCCTGCGCGTGTTCCGCTCGGCGGAAGCCGCGGGGCTGTCGCTGGAGCGCGGCGTGTTCACGCGCGGCCGGCCGCCGTATCACTATCTCGCGCCGCTCGGCGCGCATCTCTTCCTTTCCGCCTTCGAAGGCGACGTGCGCGGCGCGCTGGAAGCCGGCTTCCCGGCGGCGCGCGTCTATCCGCGGTCCTTCGTCGACGCCGACCGCCACCCGGAGGAAGTGCGCATCGCCTTCGACGGCGACGCCGTGCTGTTCTCGGACGAGGCCGAACGCATCTACAAGGCCGAAGGCCTGCCGGCTTTCCAGGCGCACGAGATTTCCCATGCGCGCCGGCCGCTGCCCGACGGTCCCTTCAAGCCGCTGCTGGCCGCCCTGCATCGCTTGCAGGCGGCCGGCAAGGCAGCGCCGATGCGCATCCGCACGGCGCTGGTGACGGCGCGAAGCGCCCCAGCCCACGAGCGCGCGGTGCGCACGCTGATGGACTGGAACATCGCCGTGGACGAGGCCTTGTTCCTCGGCGGCCTGGAGAAAGGGCCTTTCCTCAGGGAGTTCCAGCCCGACTTCTTCTTCGACGACCAGCCGGCGCATTGCGAGTCGGGCGCCAAGGCGGGCCCGACGGGCCACGTCGTCAGCGGCATCGCCAATTCCTGAAACAGCGCGATTGAGGCTGGTCAATACGCCGTCGCCGATAAGCGCTATGCTTAATCTATAAGCATGAGTTGGGCAACGGCGCCGCCGCTCGGCGAGCGCCGGGCAAGGCAAGGGAGGACGGACATGGCGATGGTCGTAGTGGACGAGTTGACGCCGCAGCGCGTTGGCGCCGTTCTCGCCGCCTGGCGCGGCGAAGGCGAGCGTTTCCACCTGCTGGCGCTGTTGCCGGAAGCCGAGAAAGCCAAGGTCGGCGAATTGCAGGCGGTGTGCCGCGAAGCCGGCGTGGCGCTCGGCGGCGCGCTGTTCCCGCAATTGATCCACGACGGCGCGCTGTGGAATGGCGGCGCGTTGCTGTTGCGCGTGACGGCGGCGCCGCCGCCGCTGTTGCTCGAGAACGTCGCCGCGGCGGATGCGGTCGAGCGCATTTGCGACCAGGCCGTCGGCTACGTCGAGAACAACGTCGCCGACGCGGGGGAGGCGGCGCTGTTCTGTATTTTCGATGCCCTGGTGCCGAATATCGCGACGCACCTCGACAGCTGGTACCTGCGCCTCGCCGACCGCGTGCGCTACTTCGGCGTGAATGCCGGCAACGAGCGCTTTGTTTCCGAGCCCTGCGTGTTCGACAACGAGCGCTTTGTCGCCGATGCCGTTCTGCTGCAGTTGCTGCCGGCCCATCCGGGCGCTTGTCTCGAACACGGCTACGCCGTTCCGGCGCAGGCGATCACCGCCACCTCGGCCACCGGCAACAGCATCGTGCAGATCGACTGGCGGCCGGCGCTCGAGGTCTATCGCGACATCATGCAGGCCGCGTACGGCGTCGCCATCGATCGCGACAATTTCTACAGCCACGCCGTGCATTTCCCGTTCGGTATCTTGCGCGCCGACGGCGAAGTGCTGGTGCGGATTCCCGTGGCGCTCGGCGACAAGGGCGAAATCGTCTGCGTCGGCGAAATCCAGCCCAACTCGATGCTGACCCTGCTCGATGCCCGCGCCGGTTCCGGCAAGGCGGCCGCCGCGCTGGCCCGCGACCTGGCGCAGCAGGGCGCGGCCGGCGGCGGCGACCTGCTGCTCTTCTATTGCGCCGGACGGCGCCTGCACATCGGTGCCGGCCTCGGCGACGAACTTGCGGCCGTGGCGCGCGAAACGGCGGCGCCGCAGGTGGCCGGCGCGCTCTCGCTCGGCGAAATCGGCGGCGCCCGCAGCGACGGCTATCCGCTGTTCCACAATGCCACCCTGGTCGGCGTGCCATGGCCGCAGCGGTAAACAGCGTCCAAGCCCTGACGGTACTCTATGACCTCGCGCTCACCATCGGCAGCGAGGTGACGCTCGATGCGCTGTTGACCAAGACGCTGCAGCGGTTGCTCTACCACACGGGATTTCCGGCCGGCATCGTCTATGTGTTGCGCCCGGGCATCGCCGCGTCGACCTGGAAGGATGTCCGCCTGGAAACGGCGGTCGGCAATTACGCCCTCATCAAGCGCAAGGGCGAGTGGCTGCGGCTGCCGGCCGCGCTCGCCGACATGACGCCGCTCCTGGCCGAAATGCCCGAGCTGCTCGCCGTCTTGCCGGCGCGCAAGCCTTACCGGTTCTGCCTGCGCCTGCCGATCGGGAACTTCGGCGCCGTGCTGCTGCTCAGCCCGGCGCCGCCCGATTCGCCGTTGCCGCTGCCGGATGTGTTCTTGCCGATCATGTCGCGGCTGGCCACGGCCATCACGCTTTGTCAGCGCATCGAGGACCGCACCGCGGCGCTGGAGCAGGCCAATCGCGAGCTGGAGGCCTTTGCCTACTCCGTATCGCACGACTTGCGCGCGCCGCTGCGGGCCATCGACGGCTTCTCGCACATCCTGCTCGACGACTATGCAGGCGCGCTCGACGACGAAGGCAAGCGACTGCTGAACCTGGTGCGCGCCAATACCGCACGCATGGGCCAGTTGATCGACGACATGCTCAGTTTTTCGCGCATGGCGCGCCGCGAGATGGCGGCCATGACGATCGACATGACGCAGCTGGCGCGCGAGGTCGCCGCCGAGCTGCAGGCGGCGACGGCGGGGCGCGTGCTGCGCTTCGACATCGCGCCGCTGCCGCCGGCGCGCGGCGACCGCGACATGCTGCGCCAGGTGCTGGTGAACCTGTTGTCGAACGCGGTGAAGTTCACGCGGCCGCGCGCCGAGGCGGCGATCGAAGTCGGCGGCGCCGTGGCGGCCGAAGGCGGCATCTATTTCGTCAAGGACAATGGCGTCGGCTTCGACATGGCCTACGCCGACAAGCTGTTCGGCGTCTTCGAACGGCTGCACCCGCAGCAGGAGTTCGAGGGCACCGGCATCGGCCTGGCGCTCGTCAAGCGCATCGTCGCGCGCCACGGCGGCCGGGTGTGGGCGGAAGGCAAGGAAGGCGAGGGCGCGGTGTTCCACTTCTCCCTCCCCGGGGCTTGAGGCGCGCGATGGATACCGTGATTCGCGAGGACAAGACGTGCGCACTGCCGGCGGGAATCCGTTTCGTCGATCTGGTGGACGTGGCCGCCTTGCAGGCCTTGATGGACAGCTTCCACAAAGTGATCGGCATCGCCAACGCGATCATCGACCTGGACGGCGTGGTGATTGCACAGGCCGGCTGGCAGGACTTGTGCACCCGCTTCCATCGCGTCAATGCGCAGACGCGGCGGCGCTGCGTCGAGAGCGACACGTCGCTGGCCGGCAGCATGACGCGCGGCGAGCATTTCGCCGCCTATCGCTGCCTCAACGGCCTCGTCGACACGGCGTCGCCGGTCATCGTCGGCGGCTGCCACATGGCCAACGTGTTCACCGGCCAGTTCTTCGTCGCGCCGCCCGAGCTGGACTTCTTTCGCCGCCAGGCCAGGGAATTCGGCTTCGACGAAAGCGCCTACCTGGAGGCAGTGGCCAGGGTGCCGGTGATGTCGCCGGAGCGCGTCGAAGCCGTCACCGGCGTCTATGCCCAATTCGCGCAGATCCTGGCCGCCAACGGCATGGACCGGCTGCGCCAATTGACGGCGGAGCGCGAGCTCGAGGAAGCCAACCGCCGGCTGGAGCTGCGCACGCGCCAGCTGGAGGCGGCCAACAAGGAACTCGAGGATTTCTCCTATTCGATGTCGCACGACATGCGCACGCCCTTGCGCGCCATCGACGGCTTCGCCAAGATCCTGGCCGACGAGCACGGCGCCCAGCTCGACGCCGAGGGCAAGCGCCTGCTCGGCGTGGTGCGCGACAACGCCCGGCGCATGGGCCGGCTGATCGACGACATCCTGCGCTTCCTGCGCGTGGGCAGGCGGAAAATGGAAGACGGCGTCGTCGACATGGCGCGGCTGGCGCGCGACGCCTTCGAGGAATTGCGCGCCGGCGCGCCGACGCGCCGCTTGCGCCTGGAGCTTTGCGCATTGCCGCCGGCCAGCGGCGACTACGAAATGCTGCGGCTGGTGATGCTGAACCTGCTGGCGAATGCGCTCAAGTTCTCGCCGGCGGATCGCGAGACCGTCATCGAGGTGGGCGGCGCGGCCGAAGTGGAGCAGAATACCTATTACGTAAGGGATAGGGGAGTGGGCTTCGACATGCAATATGTCGACAAGCTTTTCAAGGTGTTCGAACGTGTTCACGCGACCGGTCAGTACGAGGGGTCGGGGATCGGGCTGGCCATCGTCAAGCGCATCGTCGAGCGGCATGGCGGACGGGTTTGGGCGGAAGGCAGGGTCGGCGCCGGGGCGACTTTCCATTTCGCCCTGCCGCACAAGGGGGAATGACATGGATGGCAATATCGTCGAGATTCTGATGATCGAAGATACCGAGGCCGATGCCGAGCTGGCGATTCGCGCCTTGCGCAAGCGCGGTTTCGCCAATCACCTGGTATGGGTGAAGGACGGCGCGGAAGCGCTCGAATTCATCTTCGCCACGGGCGCCTATGCCGGGCGCAACGCGGAAAATCGGCCCAAGGTCGTGCTGCTGGATTTGCGGCTGCCCAAGGTCAGCGGCATCGAAGTGCTGCGCCGCCTCAAGGCGGACGAGGGGACGAAATCGATTCCGGTGGTGGTGCTGACTTCCTCGAAGGAGGAAGTCGATCTCGAAGAATGCTACAAGCTCGGCGTCAATAGCTACATCAGCAAGCCGGTGGAGTTCGACGAATTTGCCAAGGTGGTCGGCGAGCTCGGGCTCTACTGGCTGCTGGTCAACAAGCTGCCGAATTCGTGAACGTCTATGGAGGCTAGGGTGGTCAGGGAGTTGCAGGTCCTCATGCTCGAGGACGAACCGGCGGACGCCGAATTCGCCGAGCGGGCCTTGCGCAAGGCGGGCATCGTCTTCGCTTCGCTGCGGGTCGACAGCCGCGCCGCCTTCATCGCGGCGCTCGACGAGTTCTGCCCCGACGTCATTCTGGCCGATTACAAGCTGCCCGCCTTCGACGGCCTCACGGCGCTCGGCATCGCGCGCGAGAAGGCGCCGCGGATTCCCTTCATCTTCGTTTCCGGCGCCATGGGCGAGGAGTTCGCCATCGAGACCCTTCACCAGGGCGCGGCCGACTACGTCCTCAAGGGCCATCTGTCCAAGCTGGTGCCGGCGGTCAATCGCGCCTTGCTCGATGCCGAAGAGCACCGCCGGCGCGAAGAGGCCGAGACGGCGCTGAAGGAAAGCGAAGAGCGCTTCCGCAACATGGCGGAATCGGCGCAGGACGGCATCGCCATCATCGATGCGGACGGCCTCGTCACGTACTGGAACGCCGCAGCCGAGCGCATGTTCGGCTACCGCCAGGACGAACTGCTGGGCCGGAACATGCACGACCTGATCGTGCCGCAGCGCTTCCGCGACGCCTACCGCAAGGGCTGGCCGGATTTCCGCGCCGGCGGACAGGGCGCCGTGATCGGCACGACTTTCGAAGTCGTGGGCTTGAAGAAGGAGGGCTGCGAGTTTCCCGTCGAGCTTTCAATTTCGGCGGCGCCGATCAAGGGCCAGTGGCATGCCATAGGCATTATCCGCGACATCAGCGAAAGAAAGCGCGGCGAACTGGCCTTGCGGCGCAGCAACCGCTTCCTGCGCACGCTCAGCCGCTGCAACGAAACCCTGGTCCATGCCGACGACGAACGCGAGCTGTTGCAGAGCATGTGCCGCGTCGTCGTCGAGGTCGGGGAATTCGCCCTGGCCTGGGTCGGCTTCACCGAGGACGGCGGCATGATCCGCTCCGTGGCGCAAGTCGGCCGCTGCGCCGGCGACTTCGTCAGCGCCCTGCCGATCGATGGCCAGGATGCGAAGCTCGCCGCCCAGCCGACGATCCGGGCCGTGCATACGGGCGAAATCCAGGTCATGCAGGACATCGCCGCCGCCGACTGTCCGGCCTGGCGCGACCGCGCGCTGGGCTGCGGCTACGGTTCGGCCATCGCCCTGCCGCTGCGGGCCGGCGGCGCCGTCATCGGCGCCTTGAACATCTACGCCGCCGAGACCGGCGGCTTCGGCGCCGAAGAGGTCGGCCTGCTGTCGGAACTGGCCGGCGATCTCGGCTTCGGCATCGCCATGCTGCGCGTGCGCGCGGCACGCGAGGAAGACGCCCACAAGCTGGAGCAGGCGCTGGAAGACACCATCCAGGCCATCGCCACCACCATCGAGGCGCGCGACCCCTACACTGCCGGCCACCAGAAGCGCGTCGCCCAGCTCGCCGCGGCCATCGCGCGCGACATGGGCCTGCCGGAGAACCGCATCACCGGCGTGCTGCGCGGCGCCGAGATCCATGACATCGGCAAGATCTACATTCCCTCGGAAATCCTCAGCCGTCCGGGGCGGCTTTCGGCGGCCGAGTTCAGCCTCATCAAGATCCATCCCCAGGTCGGCTACGACATCGTCAAGGAGATCGACTTTCCCTGGCCGGTGGCGGCGATGATCCTCCAGCACCACGAGCGCCTCGACGGCAGCGGCTACCCGAACGGCTTGCGCGGCGGCGAGCAGATCATCCTCGAAGCGAAAATCCTCGCCGTCGCCGACGTCGTCGATGCCATGGTCTCCCATCGTCCCTACCGCGCCGCGCTCGGCCTCGACGCCGCGCTCGAGGAAATCGAGCGCAACCGCGGCCGGCTCTACGACGAAGCGGTGGTGGACATCTGCTTGCGCCTGTTCCGCGCCAAGGGTTTTGCCTTCGTATAGCGGGCGCGGCGGCTGCGGCGGCTGCCGCCGAAGCCCGGCTCAGGCCTTGCCGCGGATGAAGCGGGCGTACTTGTCGTCTTCGGTCATGATGTGTTCCATGAGCCAGATGGTGACAAAGAGATTCAGCTTGAGCGGCGTGGTGTGGCTCTTGTGCAGGCGGATTTCGTCGAGCAGGCGGGTGACGTCGGCGACGAGCCGACGGTGCAGGGCCTTATGGGCTTCGACATCGGGGTAGTGGTGCGCGGCGATGAATTGTTCTTCGCTGGCGAAATGGGTCTGCGTGTAGTCCAGCAATTGCTCGAGGGCGCGCTGCGCCGCATCGGTGCTGGCCTGGTCGAGCAGATGCCCGCTGCTGGCCGACCTGAACTGCTCGATCAGCTGAATCCAGCGCGCGTGCTGCGCATCCATCTCGGGGATGCCGATGCTGTACTTGGGATCTATCATGGCCACGGCTGCTGCCGTCTATGCTGTTGTCGCCGGATCCTGGCGATAGAAGAGTCGCAACTGATCATACACCTGCGGGTATTCGTCGCGCAGCAACGCCGGCGTCTGGAAGAAGGCCTCGGACATGACGGCGAAGAATTCGGCGGGATGCTCGGCGGCGTAGGGGTCGAGGCGCGTCTTCTCGCCGCGGTCGACGCGGCGGCGGAAGTCGTCGAAAGCGGGCTCGAAGGCGGCGCTCCAGTCGCGCCGCGACATGCCTTCGTGCAGGGCGGGCAGGCCGTCGACGGCGCCGTTGCGCATGTCGAGCTTGTGGGCGAATTCGTGGATGACGACGTTGATGCCATCGTGCGTCGCGCCGGCGTCGCACCAGGAGACGAGCACGGGACCGCCTTCCCAGGCTTCGCCGAGGACCTCGTCGTCGTATTCGTGAACGACGCCGGCTTCGTCCATGGTCTGGCGCGGGATGACGAAGTCGCCCGGATAGACGACGACGCCGAGCCAGCCGCGATACCAGTCGAGCCCGAGCTTGAGCACCAGCAGGCAGGCCTGCAGCGCGACGGCGAGCTGGACGTCGGCGGTGAGGACGAAGCCGCGGGCGCCGCTCCATTCCTTGGTGGCGACGAACGCGCGCGCCAGCTCGCGCAGTTGTTGCCGCTCGGCGGGAGTCAGGTGGCCGAGGAACGGCAGGCGCGCCTCGACGCGCCGCCATTGCTCCTCGCCGATGCGTATCTTGTCGATGGCGCGCTTGCGGCGCCAGTCGCCGATGAATCCCATTATCGCAGGCGGCGCGTGTTGAGCCAGATGCCGGTGAAGATGAGGACGATGCCAACGGCATGGTAGGCGGCCGGTCGTTCGTCGAGGAAGATCATCGACAGCACGATGCCGAAGGCGGGCATCAGGTGCAGGTAGAGTCCGGCCCGCGCCGGGCTGGTTTCGGCGACGCCGCGGTTCCAGAAGACATAGCCGAGGAAAGCCGGGAAGATGCCAGTGTAGGCGATGCCGGCGAAGGCGGCGGGCGTGGGGGCAATAAAGCGGCCGGCGGCGATTTCCCACGCATAGGCGGGCGCCAGCGCCAGCAGGCCGACGACGGTGATGGCGGCGAGAAAGGACATCGGGTGCACTGCCGGCCGGTGCGGCAGCATCAGCGTATAGCCGGCCCAGGCCAGCACCGAGACGAGTATCCAGATGTCGCCGGCATTGAGGCGCAGGTGCGCCAGCGTGGCCGCGTCGCCGTGGGCGACGATGGCGGTGACGCCGAGGAAGGACGCCGCCACGCCGATGGCCTCGACGGGCCGCAGGCGCTTGCCGAGGAAGGCCCAGCCGAGAACGACGATGACGACCGGGATGAAGGAGTTGAGCAGCAGGCCGTTGATGACGGTGGTGTATTGCAGGCCGACGTAGCACAGCGCATTGTAGCAGGCGGTGCCGAGAATGCCGAAGGGAATCAGCCAGCGCCAGGCGGCGGCCAGGCGCGGCCAGTCGCGCCGCAAGTGCGGCCAGGCGAAGGGCAGGATGAGGAGCAGCGCGATGGTCCAGCGCCAGAACGACAGGGCGACCGGCGGCACGGTGTCGCGGAAGGCGCGGCCGACGATCCAGTTGCCGGCCCAGAACAGGTTGGCCAGCGTCAGCAGCAAGTAGGGCGAGGCGCGCATGAATGGAAAACGGGGGCCGCAGCCCCCGTTTTTCTGGGCGTCGAAGCGGCTTACTCGACCTTCGCCTTGGCGCGCAGGTCGGCGATGTGCTGCTCGACCATCTTCTGCTGCAGGCGCTGGGCGATCTGGCCCTTGACCTCTTCGAACGCCGGCGCCTTGAGTTCGCGCGTGTCGTCGAGCATGATGACGTGGTAGCCGAAGTCGCTCTTCACCGGCGTCTGGGTGAACTTGCCTTTTTCGAGCTTCACCAGCGCGTCGGAGAAAGGCTTGACGTAGCTGCTCGGCGTGGCCCAGCCGAGGTCGCCGCCGCGGTCCTTGGAGCCCGGATCCTTCGACTGCTTGGCGAGTTCGTCGAACTTCTCGCCCTTGTTGAGCTTGTCGATGATGGCCTTGGCCTCGTCGTCGCTTTCGACCAGGATGTGGCGCGCCTTGTACTCCTTGTCGCCGAGCGTGGCGCGGATGGTGTCGTATTCCTTCTTGATGGCCTCGTCGGTGATCGGGTGGCTACGCACGTAGTCGTTGAGGTAGGCGCCGATCAGCACGCCCTGGCGGGCCAGCTGGATCTGCGCTTGCACGTCGGTCTTCTTTTCGAAGCCCTTCTTCTGGGCTTCCTGGGCCAGGACTTCGCGGCGCACCAGTTCTTCGCGCACGGCGTTGCGCAGTTGCGGGGAATCGGGCTGGCCTTGCGCGATCTGCGCGGCGACGATGGCGTTGGCGCGTACGCTCGGAATGGCCTTGCCGTTGACGACGGCGATCGTATCCTCGGCGTCGGCGCTCTTCTCCTTCTTGGCCAGCGCGGGGGCGGCGGCCAGCGCCAGGGCGAGAGCGGCTAGGTAGGCGTAGCGAATGGGGCGGTTCATCTGTAATCCTCAGCTGTCAGGTTTCTTCGGGGGTCTTGGCGGCGATGCTCAAGGCATGGATATCGTTCTTCATTAGCGCGCCGAGAGCATCATACACCATACGATGACGCTCCATCACGCCCTTGCCGGCGAACTGCGCCGATACGATTGTCATGACGAAATGGCCGCCGCCGGCGCGGGCGCCGGCATGGCCGGCATGGCGGGCGGAGTCGTCGCGGATCTCCAGGCGCACGGCGCAAAGCGGCGCGAGACGCTCGCGCATGGCCGCAATCACGTCGCTCATTTCGGCAAGACGAGCTTGAAAGGCTTGACGGCGACGCCGGCATAGACGCCGGCGGCGACGTAGGGATCGGCCGCGGCCCACGCCTGCGCGGCGGCCAGCGAATCGAATTCGGCAACGATCAGGCTGCCCGAAAAGCCGGCCGGGCCGGGATCGGGCGCGTCGATGGCCGGGCAGGGGCCGGCCAGGACCAGGCGCCCCGCGGCTTGCAGCTGCTCGAGGCGGGCGAGGTGCTCGGGCCGCGCCGCCAGGCGCTTGTCGAGACTGCCGGCATGGTCTTCGCCGATGATCGCATACAGCATTACGGTTTCTCCTCGCTGACGTACTTGGCGAGCCAGAGGCCCTGGCCGAAGATGAAGACCAGCATCAGTCCCATGCCGCCGAAGAGCTTGAAGTTTACCCAGGTGTCGGTGGGATAGTGGAAGGCGATGAAAAGGTTGGCAACGCCCATGAGGGCGAAGAACACGGCCCAGGCGAGATTGAGGCGGCCCCACAGCGCGTCGGGCAGCGCCACCTGCTCTTCGAGCATGCGCCGGATCAGGTTCTTGCCGAGCAATTTGGCCGAAACGAAAAGCGTCGCGGCGAACAGCCAGTACAGCACCGTCGGCTTCCACTTGATGAAAGTCTCGTCGTGCAGCACCAGGGTGGCGCCGCCGAAAAAGACGATGAGGCCGAGGCTGACCCAGAGCATGGCGTCGACCTTGCCGTGCCGCCACCAGACCCAGGCGATCTGCGCGAACGTCGCGGCGATGGCGACGCCCGTGGCGACGTAGATGCCGGCCAGCTTGAAGGCGGCAAAGAAAAGGATGACGGGGAAGAGGTCGAAGAGGAATTTCATGGGGCGTGATTATAGTCGCCCGCTTCCCCGGGAAAGGGGGCGAGGGATGGTCGTTATTTCTTGCCGAAATTCAGCGCCGCGGAATTGATGCAATAGCGCAGCCCGGACGGCTGCGGGCCGTCGGGGAAGACGTGGCCGAGATGGGCGCCGCATTGGCCGCAAGTGACTTCGGTGCGGCGCATGCCGTGGCTGGCATTGACGGCCTCGTCGACTTCGGCAGCCGGCAGCGGCGTCGTGAAGCTCGGCCAGCCGCAGCCGGCATCGAACTTGTGCGCCGAGTCGAACAGCGGCGCGCCGCAGCAGACGCAGCGATAGATGCCATCGTCATGGCTGTTCCAGTAGGCGCCGGAAAACGGGCGCTCGGTGCCCTTGGCGCGGGCGACGCGGAATTGCTCCGGCGTCAGCAACGCGCGCCATTCGGCGTCGGTCTTCACTATCTTCGGCATCGCGGCTCCGTATAATCGGCAGATCGATGATTGGGAGCCATTTTCACATGCGCAAGTTCCTTTGCAAACTTCCGGAGGCGCCGACGCGATGCGCGTAGTCGTCCTTGGGGCCGGCCTGATCGGCGTTTCTTCCGCCTGGTATCTGGCCGCGGATGGCCATGAAGTGACGGTCATCGACCGCCAGCCGGACGCGGCGCTGGAAACCAGCTTCGCCAACGGCGGCCAGATTTCGACCAGCCACGCCGAGCCCTGGGCCAATCCCGGCGCGCCGTGGCAGGCGCTGAAATGGCTGGGGCGCGAGGATTCGCCGCTGTTGTGGCGCCTGCGCGCCGACGCCGCGCAATGGGCCTGGGGCCTGCGCTTCCTCGCCGAATGCCGGCCGGCGCGCACGCGCGCCAACATGGTCGCCATCCTGCGCCTGGCGCTGCACAGCCGCGAACGCCTGGGGGCGCTGCGCCGCGAACTCGGCTTCGAATACGACCACTTGACGCGCGGCATCCTGCACTACTACACCGATGCCCGCGAGTTCGAGCGCGCCTTGCCGCAGGCGGAACTGATGCGCCGATACGGCTGCGAACGCATGCCGAAGAGCGCCGCCGAATGCCTGGAGATCGAGCCGGCGCTCAAGGATTCGACCGTTCCCATCGTCGGCGGCACCTACACGGCCGCCGACGAATCGGGCGATGCGCGCAAGTTCGCGCAGGCGCTGGCGCGCCGCTGCGCCGAAAAAGGCGTGACGTTCCGCTACGGACAGGCCATCGAAGCCTTGACCGCGTCTGCCGGCGGCATCGACGGCGTGCGCCTGGCCGGCGGCGCGACGGTTGCAGCCGACGCCTACGTCGTTGCGCTCGGCAGCTATTCGCCGTTGCTGCTGAAGCCGCTTGGGCTGACGCTGCCCGTCTATCCCGCCAAGGGCTATTCGGCGACGATTCCGCTGGATGCCGACGCGCCGGCGCCGACGGTGAGCCTGACCGACGACGGCCACAAGATCGTCTTCTCGCGCCTGGGGCCGCGGCTGCGCGTGGCGGGCACGGCGGAGTTCGCCGGCTACGATACGTCGGTCAATGCGGCGCGCTGCGCGGCCATCGTGCGGCGGGTCGGCGCGATATTTCCGCGCCTGGCGCAAGGCGACGGCATCGAATACTGGGCGGGGCTGCGGCCGGCGACGCCGGGCAACGTGCCGCAGGTGGGGCGGGCGAAGATGGTCGACAAGCTTTATCTGAATACCGGCCACGGCACGCTGGGCTGGACCATGGCCTGCGGTTCGGGGAGTTTGCTCGCCGACCTCGTCGCCGGCCGGTCGCCGGAAATCGATCCGGCGCCTTACGCTATCGCTTGATTCGCTGTCGCCTTGCGCATGTCCGCGGCAATGATGTGAACCGCCGAGGCGACGAGACGCGGAGAAAATCTCCGTCTCGTTTGTGGTCTCGGCGCCTCCGCGCCGCCGCGGTCAGTGCAAATGCCGCGGTGCGGTTTCCGCCTGTTCTTCGGGCAGTTCGGCATGCACCGGTTCGCCCTCGGGGTTCGGATAGAGCGGGGCGCCGCAGTCGTCGCAGTATTCGAGCGGGAAACGGTCGTCGAGGGCGACGATGTCCTTCATGCCGGCTTCGCGCAGCACGAGCTCGATCTGGGCCGGCGCGTCCGAGGACTCGTCCTCCGCTTCGAGCAGGGGCCAGACCACGCCGTGCACGACGTCGGTCGCCTGGCTGAGCGTGAAGCCGACGCGGTATTCCTCGATCTGGCGATCGTAGAAAGGCGCAACGACGGCGCGCAGATCGGTGGCGGCGACGTTCAGCGTGGTTTGCAGGAAGGCCACGGCGGCGCGCAGGGAATAGGGACGCGAGGCGCGGTCGGCTTCGCGCGCCGCCGCGTGGTAGGGCTGCGGCAGCAACAGTTCGGTGGCGCAGGCGGGCAGCAGCGGGCGCAGCGCGTCGCCGCCCTGGAGGCGCCATTGCTTGATCGAATCGGCGCGGCTGCCGTCCTCTTCCTGCCAGCGGAACATCGGCGTGCCGCGCGTGGCGGCGACGGCGCCGATCAGGTAGCGGGTGTCGGAGAGGAAGTTGACGGTCTCGGGCATCACGCCGGGATCGAGCTTGACGTCGCGGCCATGCAGCGCGGCCTTGGCCAGCTTCTCGGCCAGCGCCGCCGTTTCGGCGTAGCTCTGCGGCAACTGGTCGGGGCTGAAGAGAAAGTTGGCGAGGCCGAGGCGCGCATCCTTGGCCAGCACATGGGCCTGCAAGTGCACGCGGGCGCTGGATAGCGCCTCCGCGGCGATCGGACCCGACGGGATGGTGTAGCGCGACCAGGCCAGCACGGGAGCGGCGATCAGCAGCACGTCCTGATGCTTGACGACGCCTTCGGCGGCGTCGATATGGCGGCTCTCGCAACAGGACTCGATGGTGTCGGCGAGCTCGTCGTAGGCGCGGCCGCCGACGCCGTAGAGGTGGTCGAGCGCGCCGGTCAGCGCCGCTTCGTCGCCGTCGGCGAGCAGGCGGTCGACCAGCGTCGCCAGGCGCGTTTCCCAGAACGCGTCCTCGATGCGGCTGCTCGATTGCGACAAACTCATGGCCAGCCGGATCAGGTGTTCGGTGTCGGGCGTCTGCTTGGAGCGACGGGTGAAGCGAGGGCGTTTCATGGCGGCGGGCATTGGAGGGTGCGTGACAAGCGTAACCGCAAAATACTGAGGGAACCGCAAATTATACCAGTGCCGACGTTAGGGTCGAAAAGGAAAGAGTCTGGTAGACTCGCGCAGCTTCGTTACCAGACGATACTAAATGTTCTCCAGACTGATGCCCCAAGAGGGCAAGTTTTTCGATCTTTTCAATGCGCATGCCGAGTTGGTTGTCCAGGGAGCGCATCAGTTGGCGATCCTCGTGGCTGATCTCGGCGACGGCGCCAATACAGTCTCCGGCCATGCCCAGGCCATCGACGAAATCGAAAAGAAGGCCGACAAGGTCACTCACGATACCGTCGCCCTGCTGCATACCACCTTCAATACGCCGCTCGACCGCGACGAAATCCACCAGCTGATTTCCAAGCTGGACGACATCCTCGACCTCATCCAGGATGTCGCCGAGTCGATGCATCTCTACGACGTGCGCAAGCTGACCCAGGAATCGCGGCAGCTCGCCGACATCAGCGTTTCCTGCTGCGAGCGCGTGCGCTCGGCGGTGTCGCTGCTGTCGAACATGGACAACGCCCCGGCCATCCTCAAGATGTGCCAGGAAATCGACCAGCTCGAATCCGACGCCGACCGCGTCATGCGCACCGGCATCATCAAGCTGTTCCGCGAGGAAACCGACGTGCGCGAACTCATCAAGCAGAAGGGCATCTACGAACTTCTGGAAACCGTCACCGACCGCTGCGAGGATGTGGCGAACATCATCGAAGGCATCATCCTCGAAAATTCCTGAGCGGCGGGAACTGTCACCATGCATGGCATCAGTCTGTCCGTCGTCGTCGTGCTGGTCGGCCTGGCACTGGTCTTCGACTTCATGAACGGCTTCCACGATGCGGCGAATTCCATCGCCACCATCGTCTCCACGCACGTCCTCAAGCCGCACCAGGCCGTGGTCTGGGCTTCCGTCTTCAACGTCATCGCCATCTTCATCTTCCAGCTCAAGGTGGCGACCACCGTCGGCAAGGGCACCATCGATCCGTCCATCGTCGACCACTATGTGATTTTCGGCGCGCTGATCGGCGCCATCTTCTGGAACATCGTCACCTGGTACTACGGCATTCCGTCGAGTTCGTCCCATGCGCTGATCGGCGGACTGGTCGGCGCGGCGCTCGCCAAGTCGGGGCCGGACTCCTTGATCTGGTCGGGCGTGGGCAAGACCGTGCTGTTCATCTTCGTCTCCCCCATTCTCGGCTTCGTGCTCGGCGCCTTTCTCATGATCGGCGTGTCCTGGCTGTGCAACCGCACCTCGCCGCGCCGTGTCGACAAGATATTCCGCCGCCTGCAGCTATTGTCGGCCGCCGCCTACAGCCTCGGCCACGGCGGCAACGACGCGCAGAAGACCATCGGCATCATCTGGATGCTGCTGATCGCCGCCGGCATGTCGAAGAGCAGCGAATCCGTGCCGGTCTGGGTGATCGGCTGCTGCTATCTTTCCATGGGCCTGGGCACCATGTTCGGCGGCTGGCGCATCGTCAAGACCATGGGCCAGCGCATCACCAAGCTGAACCAGGCAAGCGGCTTCTGCGCCAACTCGGGCGGCGCCCTGACGCTGTTCCTCGCGACCTACCTCGGCGTTCCGGTATCTACGACGCATACCATCACCGGCGCCATCACCGGCGTCGGCACCACCCGCGGCACCAAGAAGGTCCGCTGGGCCACGGCCGGCGGCATCGTCTGGGCCTGGGTGCTGACCATTCCGGCGAGCGCCCTGATGGCGGCCATGGCCTGGTATCTCGGCCGCATCATCCTCTGACGGCCTTGGCGCGCGCGGCCCGCGCGTAGAATGACCGTCGGCTAAGCGACGGGAGGCGTCATGGAAATCTGGGTTCTGCTGCTGCTGATCCTCGGCAGCGGCCTGCTGGCGATGGCGGAAATGGCCATCGGCGCGAGCCGCGATTCCCATCTCGCCCAACGGGCGGCTGAGGGCGAGCCGTCCGCCCACGCCGTCATCCAGTTCCGCCGCCATCCCAGTCGCTTGCTGGCGACCACGCAATTGGGCATCACCGTCATGGCAATGCTCGCCGGCGCCTTCGGCGAATCGCTGTGGGTGCCGTGCGTGGAAAGCGGGCTCAACGCGGTGCTGCCGGTGCCGGCGGGCATCGCCTACGCGCTGGCGCTGGGGCTGGTGGTGAGCGTCATCACTTTCTTCTCGCTGGTCTTCGGCGAAGTCATTCCCAAGCGTCTCGCCCTGGCACGGCCCGAGACTGTCGCGATCGCCCTGTCCGGCCCGGTCAATCTGCTGCTGCGCCTGACGCGGCCGCTGGTGTGGGCGGTATCCGTCGCCGCCGACCGCATTCTCGATCTGTTTCCCGTCAACAAGGTTTCCGCCGAGGCCAGCGCCGCCGACGAAATTCGCTTTCTCATCGAATCGGGGCGCAAGGCCGGCTCGCTCGACAGCACCGAGAGCGAAATCCTCGGCAATGTATTCCGCCTGGACAATCGGCGCGTCGCCGCGATCATGACGCCCGCCGCCGCCATCGCCTACCTCGATCTGGAACTGCCGCGCGAGGCCAACATGCAGGTGCTCGAACAACGGGCTTTTTCGCGCTACCTGGTGTGCAAGGGCGGCATTGCCAACGCGCTGGGCTTCGTCGAGGCGCGCGAACTGCTGCGTCTGGTCGTGAACGGCCAGCCGCTCGATTTCGGCAAGCTCTCCACCAAGCCGCCGCACTACGTGCCGAGCAGCCTGTCGCTGATCGAACTGCTGGATTTCCTGAAGGAGCGCGGTACCCAGGTCGCGCTGGTGGTCAATGAGTTCGGTGCCACCGAAGGCCTGGTGACGGTATCCGATCTGATCGGCACCGTGGTCGGCGATGTCCTTTCCGGCGCCGTCGAATCGCCGCTGGCGATCCAGCGCGACGACGGCAGCTGGCTGCTCGACGGCCTCCTGCCGCTCGACGAGCTGAAGGATCTGCTCGGCCTGCCCGATCTGCCGGCAGAGGAACTCGGCAACTACCATACGGCCGGCGGCTTCGTCATCTACCAGCTCGGCCGCATCCCGAAGAAGACCGAGAACTTCGTATGGTCGGGCTGGCGCTTCGAGGTCATGGACATGGACCGCAACCGCGTCGACGAGGTGCTGGCGAAGCGGATCGACAAGGCGGCGGAGAAGCGCTGACGATTCTTGCCCGAAATCAAGGACGCGGCTGGCGCGATCGCTAGCATGGACGTTTTTGCGAGGCCAGCATGAGCACCACTTTCCCCGACTTCTACGCCGCCGCGCCCGTCGTCACGATGCGCGATCCGCTTGCCGCCTTCCTCGGCGCCGCCGCCGACGGCATCATCGATTACCGCTATGAGGACGCCGTGCGCCTGGCCGGCCATTCCTGCCCGACCGTGGCGTCGGCCTTCGTCATGGTGCGCGCGGCGCTGAAGGCGCTCTACGGCGAAGAACTGCCGCGGCGCGGCGAGATCGGCGTCGATTTGCGCGACGCGCGCGACAGCGGCGTCACCGGCGTCATCGCCGCCGTCGCCACGCTGATCACCGGCGCCGCCGACGCCGGCGGCTTCAAGGGGCTGGGCGGCCGCTTCGCCCGCTGCCAGCGCCTCGCCTTCGGCCGGGACATTCCCGGCACGATGCGCCTGACGCGCCTCGACAGCGGCGCCGCGGCGACGGTGGCCGCGCGGCTCGACGGCATTCCCGGCGACCCGCGCATGGGCGCGCTGCTGCCGCGCTGTCTCGACGGCAGCGCCACGGCGGCGGAGGCGGCCTTGTTCGGCGAACTCTGGCAAGCGCGCGTGCGCTGCCTGCTGCTCGATCACGCCGACGACCCTGCCGTCGTCCTCGTGCAATTGCAATAGGCCGATTGCGCCCCGGCGGCGCGGAACCTCGGCGGCGCGAGAGGTTCCAACCAAAGCGTAAATAACAAGAAATTTTTCGCTTGAGGGCTTTCCCTTTCGCCGCGGGAGATGTGCATGCGGCTGTGGTTGCGCTTCATCATTCCCCTTGCGCTGGCCCTGACTGCGGTGGCTTACGCCGTCGTGCCGCTGGTCGACCAGTTGACGCTCAAGTGGTTCGTGCGCGATCTCGACGCGCGTTCGAGCCTCATCGCCAACACCCTCCAGGACCCGCTCCAGGAATTGATCCGCGACGGCGCGCGCGGCAAGATCCTGGCCGTCTTCAACAAGCTCACGCACGACGAGCGGCTCTACGCGGTGGGCTTTTGCGAAGCGGCGCCGGGACCCTTGCTGGCGACCCCGAACTATCCGCCGGAACTCGGCTGCAACAGCCTCGACGCCATCCTGGCGAAGCAGTCGCCGCTGCTGCCGAGCACGCGCGGGCTGCTGCACGTTTCGGTCCAGACGCTGCGCGCCGACGACCAGGAGCTCGGCCGGCTGGTGCTGGTGCACGACATGAGCTTCATCCAGCGCCGCAGCGAAGAAACGCGGCACTACGTCTTCTATCTGTTCATCGGGCTGTTCGCCGTCGTGTCGGTCATCACCGGCGTCATCGCGCAGCTGAGCTGGCGCGGCTGGGTGGCCGGCACGCGCGCCATCATGCGCGGCGAGGGTCTGCTGTGGCCGGTCGAGAAAGTCGCGGATGCGGACCTGCAGCCCATCGCCCGCGACTTGCGCAGCCTCATCCGCGACCTCGAAGCGGAATATCGGGTACGCGACGAAGCGCAGGTCACCTGGAATCCGCCGGCGCTGCGGACGATCCTGCGCGAAGACTTGCGCGGCGACGAAATCATGGTGATTTCCAACCGCGAACCGTATATCCATGTCCGCAATGCCGCTCAGGGCATCGAGGTGCAGCGCCCGGCCAGCGGACTGGTGACGGCCCTCGAGCCCGTCATGCGGGCCTGTTCCGGCACCTGGATCGCGCACGGCAGCGGCGCGGCCGACCGCGACGTCGTAGACGCGCACGACCGCATCGCCATCCCGCCGGAGCAGCCCAGCTACCAGCTGCGCCGCATCTGGCTGAGCCACGACGAGGAGGCCGGCTACTACAGCGGCTTCGCCAACGAGGGGCTGTGGCCGCTGTGCCACATTGCGCACGTGCGGCCGACGTTCCGCGCTTCGGACTGGAAGCACTATACGGAGGTCAACCGCAAGTTCGCGCGGGCGGCGGTCGAGGAGGCGAAGAAGAGCGACCCCATCATCCTGGTGCAGGACTACCATCTGGCGCTGCTGCCGCGCATGATTCGCGAGCGCCTGCCGGAGGCGACGATTATCACCTTCTGGCACATTCCCTGGCCCAATCCCGAGACCTTCTCCATTTGCCCGTGGCGCGCCGAACTTCTCGACGGCCTGCTGGGCAGCAGCATCATGGGCTTCCATACCCAGTTCCACTGCAACAACTTCTTCGATACGGTAGACCGGCTGCTGGAAGCCCGCGTCGACCGCGAGACCTTCACCATCAGCTTTGGCGGCAAGTCCACCGCCGTCAAGCGCTATCCCATTTCCATCGAATGGCCGCCGGCCGAGGCGGTCACGCGCAAGGGCGTCGCGGAGTGCCGCGCCGACGTCCATAAGCGGCACGGCCTGACGGAAGATCACCTGGTCGGCGTCGGCGTCGATCGCCTGGATTACACCAAGGGCATCATCGAGCGCTTCCTCGCGGTGGAACGCCTGCTCGAGCAGGAGTCGCGCTGGATCGGCAACTTCTCGTTCGTCCAGATCGCCGCGCCGAGCCGCTCCAGCATCGGCGACTACCAGGATTTCGAGGCACAGGTCCGCGCCTGCGCCGCGCGCATCAACAGCCGCTTCGGCCGCGACGATTACCTGCCGATCATCCTCAAGATCGCGCACCACGAGCCGGACGAAGTCTATGAGTACTACCGCGCCGCGGAAGTGTGCGTCGTCAGCAGCCTGCACGACGGCATGAACCTGGTGGCCAAGGAGTTCGCCGCCTCGCGCGACGACGAACGCGGCGTGCTGATCCTGAGCCAGTTCACCGGCGCGGCGCGGGAACTGCCCGAAGCGCTGATCGTCAATCCGTACGACATCGACCAATGCGCGGCGGCGCTGCACCTGGCGCTGACCATGCCGCTGACCGAGCAGCGCGACCGCATGCGCATCATGCGCACGCTGATCCGCGAGTTCAACGTCTATCGCTGGGCCGGGCGCATGCTGCTCGATGCCGCGGGCATGAGAAAGCGCGGCCGCCTGACGGTGAGCGAAGTGGCGTCGCGGCCGCGGCTGGTCAGGCTGGCGGGACGGCGGAGCCGATGATGGATGCGCGGGACCGCCGCCAGGGCGCGCCGCCGAACCGGCTGTCCGGCGGGCCGTCCGCACACGGGTTCTTCCTCGATATCGACGGCACGCTGCTGGGCTTCGCCGCGGCACCGGACCGCGTGCGCGCCGATCCCCGGTTGATCGCGACGTTGCGCGCGCTGCACGATGCGGCCGGCGGCGCGCTGGCGCTGATCAGCGGCCGCGCCGTGGCCGGCGTCGACGCCCTGGTCGCGCTGCTGCGCCTGGCCGTGGCCGGGCAGCACGGCGCCGAGCGCCGCGACGCCGCCGGCGCCATGCATCGGCACCCGCCCGACGCCGCCCAGCTGGACGCCCTGCGCCGCTGCATCGCCGGCTTGGCGACGGGATTTTCCGGCCTCTTGGTCGAGGACAAGGGCATGTGCCTCGCCGTGCATTATCGGCAGGCGCCGCAACTCGAAGCGGAAGTGCGCCGCGTGCTGGAGGAATGCCTGGCGCGCACCGGCGAGGCGTTCCGGCTGCAGCCGGGAACGCTGGTGCTCGAGTTGAAACCCGCCGACAGCGACAAGGGCACGGCCATCCGGGAATTCGCCGGCGAGCCGCCCTTCGCCGGGCGCATCCCGGTTTTTCTCGGCGACGACGACACGGACGAGCCCGGCTTCGCGGTCGTGAATCGGCTCGGCGGCATTGCCGTCAAGGTGGGCAGCGGCGCCTCCGTGGCCGGCTATCGCATCGCCGACGTGGCGGGCGTGCGCGATTGGCTGGCGGTCGTCCTGGGCCAGGCGGCGCCGTGACATGTTTCGCGTTGCAGCGGACTTGCTTTTTGCCGCATACTGTATGAACATACAGTTACGCAAAGGAGCAAGCCATGGCCGACGACCTCACCCCGCGGCAGCGGGAAATCCTCGATTTCATCCGCAATACGCTTGAAGTGCTTGGCGCGCCGCCGACGCGCGCCGAAATCGCCGGCGCCTTCGGCTTCGCTTCGCACAATGCCGCCGAAGAGCACCTGAAGGCGCTGGCGAAGAAGGGCGCCATCGTGCTCGATCCGCGCTCGGCGCGCGGCATCCGGCTGGTCGAGCAGCTCGGCTTGCCGCTGATCGGTTCGGTGGCGGCGGGCAGTCCGCTGCTGGCCGTCGAGAACCAGCTGGGCCGCGTGCAGCTCGCGCCCCAGCTCTTCTCGCCGCGTGCCGACTACCTGCTGCAAGTGCGCGGCAACAGCATGACCGGTGCCGGCATTCTCGACGGCGATCTGCTCGCCGTGCACAAGACGACGGAGGCGCGCAGCGGCCAGATCGTCGTCGCCCGCCTGGGCGACGAAGTCACCGTCAAGCGCCTGCGGCGCCGCGGTTCCCGCATCGAGCTCGTCGCCGAGAACCCGGACTATGCGCCCATCGTCGTCGCCGGCCCGCTGGCCATCGAGGGCTTGGCGGTGGGGCTGATCCGCAATGGCAGCGCGCTGTGAACACCAGCGCCGCCCGCGTCGCGGCCGATAGGCCGGCCGGAGCCGACGGGCTCGCCGCCGTGCTGGCGCGGCCCGACGTCTGGCGCGGCGGCCATTTCGCCGCCGCTTCCTTGCCGGCGCTCGCCAGCGGCTTCGCTGCGCTCGATGCCGAACTGCCGGGCGGCGGCTGGCCGCGCGGCGCGCTGACCGAACTCCTCGTCGATGGCGTCGGCCTGGGCGAACTGGGACTGCTGCTGCCGGCCTTGCGGGCCGTCCGTGCGGCGGGCGGCTGGTCGCTGCTGGTCGGTGCGCCCTATCCGCTGCATGCGCCGGCCTGGGCTGCGGCGGGACTCGATCTGGCGCGCCTCGTGATCGTTTCGCCGAGCGCCGAGCGCGACGCCCTCTGGGCGATGGAGCAGGCGCTGGCGAGCGCTGCGCCGGCGGCCGTGCTGTGCTGGACGGCAGGCGCCGCCGCCCGCGCGGTGCGGCGCCTGCAAGTCGCGGCGGCGGCCGGCGGCGCCGCCGCTTTCCTGTTCCGGCCGGCGCGGGCCGCGGCCACGGCCTCGGCGGCGCCGCTGCGCCTCGCCCTGGCTGCCGACGCCGCCGGACGCTGCGCCGTCTCCATCCTCAAACGGCGCGGGCCGCCGCTCGCCGCGCCCATTCATCTCGACCTGCCGCGCCCGGTGCGCAATCATGAATCCGCTCTGGCTGGCGCTCGATCTGCCCCGGCTGCCGCTCGAAGCGCATTCCAGCCTGCCTGCGCCTAGCGCCGTCGCCGCCGCCGCCCGCATCGTCGCCTGCGACGATGCCGCTCTCGCCGCGGGCGTCGTGCCGGGCATGGGTCTCGCGGCGGCGCGCGCCATGGCGCCGCAACTCGCCGTGGCGCCGCGCGATCCCGGGCGCGAGGCGGCGGCGCTCGAAGCGCTCGCCTGCTGGGCCGGCGGCTTCACGCCGCGCGTCGTGCTGGCGCCGCCGCAGGCGCTGCTCTTGGAAATCGGCGGCTGCCTGCGCTATTTCGGCGGCGTCGAAAAACTCCTCGGCGCCGCCCTCGCCGGCAGCGCAGATCAGGGATTCCGCACTCAGGCGGCCGTGGCGACGACGCCGCAAGGGGCGCTGTGGCTGGCGCAAGCCGGAACGGCGGCGATCTGCGTCGATGCGGCGCGGCTTGCCGCGGCCCTCGATGCGCTGCCGCCGGCGCCGCTGCCGCCGCGGGCCCAGGAACGGCTGGCCGGCTTCGGCGTGCGCACGCTGGGCGCGGCGCGTCGGCTGCCGCGCGCCGGCCTCGCCCGCCGCATCGGCGCGGAAGCCGTCGCCCTGCTGGCGCGCGCCTACGGCGAATTGCCGGACCCGCGGCGCGACTTCGTTTTTCCCGAGCGATTTGCGCAGTCGCTCGAATTTCCGGCGCCGGTCGACCACGCCGCGGCGCTGCTGTTCGCCGCGCGCCGGCTCACGGCCGCGCTGGCCGGCTGGCTGGCGGCGCGGCAGGCCGGCATCGCCTCATGCACGCTGCATCTTTGCCATGACGGCCGCGAGGCCACCCTCGTCGAACTGCGTTTCGCCGCCGCCACGCGCGACGCGGCGCGCTTCGAACGCGTGCTGCGCGAACGCCTGGAACGCCTGGCGCTTCAGGCGCCGGTGGCCAGCCTGCGCCTCGTCGTCGCTGCCGTCGCCGACTTGCCGGGACGCAGCGGCACGCTGTTCGACGGCGGCAGCGCCGGCGACGAAGGCATCGCCGCGCTGGTCGAGCGGCTGCGCGCGCGGCTCGGCGAGGCCTGCGTGCATGGCATCGCCGCCGTCGCCGACCACCGGCCGGAAGGCGCGACGCGGCAACTGCCGCAGGGCGAGGCGGGCGCCGCCGTGGCGTGCGGCCCGCGTCCCGTCTGGCTGCTCGCCGTCCCCGAGCCGATCGCCGAACGCGCCGGCCGGCCCTGGCGCAACGGCCCGCTGCGCCTGCTGGCCGGCCCCGAGCGCATCGAGTCGGGCTGGTGGGATGGGGGCGAAGGCAGCGGCGACGCGCGCCGCGACTATTTCGTCGCCCTGACCGGCGATGCCCGCTGGGCCTGGGTGTTCCGCGAACTCGCCGCGCCCGGCGGCTGGTTCCTGCACGGCTGGTTCGGATGATGCACAATCCTTCCTTGTCCGGCCCCCACAACGGAGAAGACAAATGAAGAAAACCCGCATCGTTGCCCTCGCCCTTGCCAGCTTCGCCTTCGCTGCCCACGCCGAAGACCTCGTGCGCCTGGGCAACCTCAAGTTCGCCCACTACGGCGCCGTGTCCTACATGAAGGAAGTCTGTCCCAAGTACGGCATCAAGCTCGAAGAGCGCATGTTTCCCAAAGGCCCGGACATCATGCCGGCCATCGTCGCCGGCGAGATCGACATCGGCGCGCTGGCTTCCGACGGCGCCATCTCGGGACGCGCCAACGGCGTGCCGATCTACACCGTGGCGGGCTTCGCCAAGGGCGGCGCGCGCATCGTCGCCGGCAGCGACAGCGGCATCCGCACGCTTGCCGACTTGAAGGGCAGGAAAGTCGGCGTCACGCGCGGCGGCGCGCAGGAGCTGCTGCTCTACGCCGAACTCGAGAAGGCCGGCCTCACCTGGGCCGACAAGCCGGGCAAGGACGTGCAGATCGTCTTCCTCGCTTTCGCCGACTTGAACCAGGCGCTGGCCGCCAAGCAGATCGACGCCATGTGCCAGTCCGAGCCGCAGTCCTCGCAGGCGATCAACAAGAAGTTCGGCGTCGAGATCGTCAAGCCCTACGACACGCCGATGGGCGAACCCTACCGCCTGCTGGTGATGACCGAGAAGCTCTACAACGACAAGCCGGACGTGGCGCTGCGCACCATGAAATGCTTTGTCGACGCCACCGCGCAGTTCAAGAAGAACATGGGGCTGGCGGAGAAATACGTGCGCGAGCAGATGTTCAAGCGCCAGATCACGCCGCAGGACTTCAGGGATGCGCTGGACAACGCTTCCTACACCTACGATGTCACGCCCGGGCATATCGACGTCACCACCGCGTTCATGAACAAGTACGGCGTCGGCCGCATGGCGAAGCCGCCGAAGGCGGCCGACTGGGTCAAGCTCGATCTGCTGCAGAAGGCCAAGGCCGAGCTGAAGGTGCAATGACATTTTCATGACGCGCCGACTCAAGGGACTTCTGCACGGCGCGCTGGTGCCGCTGGTCGTGCTCGCCGTCTGGGAAGCCTGCAGCCGCGCTGGTTTCGTTTCCGCCATCGTGCTGCCGGCGCCGACGGCGGTCGCCGCCAAGTGGTGGCAGTCGCTGCTGCCGGCCCAGGCGTACGATGCGGCGACGCAGTCGCGGCTGGCCTGGCTGCTGTCGGGCGAGCTGATCCAGGACGCCGCTTCCAGCCTCTACCGCGTCGTCGTCGGCTTTCTCGTCGGCGGCGGGCTGGCCTTGCCGCTGGGCCTGGCGATGGGCGCCAAGCCGCGCGTCTATGATCTTTGCAATCCGCTGGTGCAGGTGCTGCGGCCGATTCCGCCAATCGCCTACATTCCGCTGGCGATCCTCTGGTTCGGCCTGGGCAATCCGCCGGCGGTCTTCCTCATCGCCATCGGCGCCTTCTTCCCGGTGCTGATGAACACCATCGCCGGCGTCCGCAATGTCGACGGCATTTACCTGCGCGCGGCGAAGAACCTCGGCGTCGGCGAATGGACGCTGTTCGTGCGCGTGATCCTGCCCGCCGCCACGCCCTACATCCTCGCCGGCGTGCGCATCGGCATCGGCACCGCCTTCATCGTCGTCATCGTCTCCGAGATGATCGCGGTGAACGACGGGCTGGGCTTTCGCATCCTCGAAGCGCGCGAGTTCATGTGGTCGGACAAGATCATCGCCGGCATGTTCACCATCGGCCTGCTCGGCCTCGCGCTCGATACCGGCGTGAGCCGCCTCAACAACCATCTGCTGCGCTGGCATCGCGGGCTGGAGCATTGAGATGACCCAGATCGTCGCCAGCAAGGTGCAGAAAGTATTCCGCACCGCCGGCCTCGAAGTCGTCGCCTTGAAGGACATCGATCTCGCCATCGGCAAGGGCGAGTTCGTCTGCCTGCTCGGCCCGTCGGGCTGCGGCAAGTCGACGCTGCTCAACGCCATCGCCGGCTTCTCGCTGCCGACCGGCGGCACGATCACGGTCGACGGCCGCCCGGTCGCCGCGCCCGGGCCCGACCGCGGCATGGTGTTCCAGGAATACGCGCTGTTCCCGTGGATGACGGTGGCGCAGAACATCGCGTTCGGCCTCGAGGTGCAGAAGATGCCGAAAGCCGAGATCGCCGCCAGGGTCGACCAGCTCCTCGGCATGCTCAATCTCAAGGACTTCCGCGACCGCTTCCCGAAAGACCTCTCCGGCGGCATGCGCCAGCGCGTCGCCATCGCCCGCATCCTGGCGCTCGATTCGCCGATCATGCTGATGGACGAACCGTTCGGCGCGCTCGACGCGCTCACCCGCCGCAACCTGCAGGACGAACTGCTGCGCATCTGGTCGGCAACCGGCAAGACCATCATCTTCGTCACCCACTCGATCGAGGAATCGATCTATCTCGCCGACCGCATCGTCGTCATGACCTATCGGCCCGGCACCATCAAGCGCGATCAGCGCGTCGCCCTGGCGCGCCCGCGCGACCCGGCGGCGGCCGAGTTCAACGAACTCAAGCGCGAACTCAGCCGGCTGGTGATGGCCGAGCAGCAGCGCCACGCCGCGGAGGAAATGGGGATGTACCCGCCGTAATCGACGCCCGGCCGCACCTTGCGGGCCGCTTCGACAATCGGGGATGCGACGGCATCGCATCGACGCGGCGACGCCGCAACCATCGCCGCCGTCGGCGTGAGGCGATGCCGCCGCGCTGTCGCCGGCGGGCGACAGTTGTCGACGCCGGCGTGCTGCCATACATTCGTCGCCTGTCGGTCCACCCAGTGCGGCCGTATCCAGGGCTGCGCCATGACGCCCGGCCGGTGCAGCGAGGCCGCTGGCGACAGCGTCGGCCGAACCGCGATGGAAGGAGGTACCCATGAACGGCACCGGCATAGTCACGACCCAGGCCTCGGCCGGCGCGTGGATGTGGGCGGGCGCGGTGGCGGCGGGCTTGGCGCTGCTCGGCGTCGCCGTCGCCACCTACGGCGACGTGCCGATTGCGATCATGCCGAGCTTCATCCCGACCTCGTCGGTGGCGGCGATCATCGTGGACGGCCTCGTCGGCTATCTGCTGATCGTGCATTTCTTCATTTTCCGCCAGCCGGCGATCGGTTTCGCGGCATCGGCCTACGGCTTGCAGGCTTGTTCGGCGCTGGTGTGGCTGATGTCCTTTCCCGGGGCCTTCACCAGCGATGCGCTGGTCGGCTTTTCCAGCCAGGCGGCGATGTGGATCGCGGTGTTCACCTATATCGGCTTCCCGGCGCTGATCCTGGCGGCGGTCCTCGTCCATTGGCTGCGCGGCGAGCGGCTGATCCCCAGGGACTACATTCCGTTCGCCGTGCTGGTCTGCTTTTGCGCCCCGTTCATCGTCGTCGCCGTCGCCAACTGGTTCGCGGTCCGCCACCTGGAACTGCTGCCGGCGCTGATCCGGCACGGCGACTACGCCGCCCTGGCGACGAGTCCGCTGGGCGCCGTGCTGTGGGGCATCAACGTCGTCGCCCTCATCGCCGTCACCCGCCCCGGCAACGTCTTCTTCCTCTGGCTGGGCGTTTCGGTGTTCGCCGAATTCATCGGCATGAGCCTGTGGCTGTCCGCTGCGGCGCGCCATACCTTCGAATGGTATGCGGGCCAGGCGGCGCACCTGGTCTCCGCCGTGATCCTGCTCGCCGCCCTGCAATGGGAAGTGCATCAGCTGTATCCGCTGCTGGCGCGGGCCAACGAGGCGCTGTACCGCGCCTCGGTCGAGGACGGGCTCACCGGCGTCTACAACCGCAGTTATTTCAACAACCAGCTGCCGGCCGAACTGGCGCGGGCGCGGCGACAGCGCCAGCCGGTGTCGCTGGTGATGATCGACATCGACCACTTCAAGCGCCTCAACGACCGCTACGGCCATCCCTTCGGCGACCGCTGCCTGGTGGAAGTCGCCAAGCGCCTGCGCGAGCAGATCCATCGCCCGGGCGACTTCACGGCGCGCTACGGCGGCGAGGAATTCGCCATGGTGCTGGTGGGCGCCTCGGCCAAGGGCGTGCGCGACATCGCCGAGCTGACGCGGCGCAAGATCGAAATCCTGCGCATCATGCCGCCGGCAAACCAGAGCGAGATGGTGGCCCTGACGGTGAGCATGGGCGTCGCGACGCTGGAAGCCGACGACGCCGCGGATGCGGCCGGCTTGCTGGCGGCCGCCGACGGCGCGCTGTACGGCGCGAAGGCGATGGGGCGCAACCGCGTCTGCGTCGCCGAGCGGCCGGCGGCCGAGCTGATTCCCGCGGTGACGCAGAATGCCGAAGTCGTGGCGCTGGGCGACGGCGGCCGCGACGCCGTCGGCAACGCCGGCGCCGACCGCGAAGACCGCTGAGCGGCCGCTTCCCGCCGCCCGCGCGCCGTGCTGAAGACTAGCCAATATATGCGTTGACGCGAATATATGCATCGGCGTATATTCGCCGCCATGGATATTCAAGCCACCTTCGACGCGCTCGCCGACGCCACCCGGCGCCGCATCCTGGCGCTGCTGGTCGATCAGGGCGAGCTTTGCGTCTGCGAGCTGTCCACCGCGCTGGACGAGAGCCAGCCCAAGGTTTCCCGCCATCTGGGCGTATTGAAGGACGCCGGCGTGGTGCTGCCGCGGCGCGAAGGGACGTGGATGTTCTACCGTCTGGCCGACGATCTTCCCGCCTGGGCGAGTGCCTTGCTGGCGACGCTGAGCGCCGGCGCGGTGGCCGATTTCAAGTCCGATCGCAGGCGGCTCAAGGCCTGGTCCGGTCGTCCGCAACGCAGCGCCGCCTGAAGGAGATCGCCGCATGACTGCCCTCACCGAAGCTTCCGCAACGCCGCGGCGCGCGCCCTGGGCCTGGCTCGGCTTCGCGCTGCTCGCCTGGATTGGCGCCTACGCCAGCCTCGACGCCTGCGCCGATGCCGTCGTCGCGGCGCTCGGATTGGCCGGCGGCAGCCGGCTCGGCGAGAGCGTGCGCTTTTTCGCCTACGACACGCCGAAAGTCCTGCTGCTGCTCGCCGGCATCGTCTTCGCCATGGGCGTGATCCACACTTTCATCGCGCCGGAGCGCACTCGCGCGCTGCTGGCCGGCCGGCGCCTGGGCATCGGCAACGTCATGGCGGCGACGCTGGGCATCGTTACGCCGTTTTGCTCGTGCTCGGCCGTCCCGCTGTTCATCGGCTTCCTTGCGGCGGGCGTGCCGCTGGGGGTGACGTTCTCCTTCCTGATCTCGGCGCCGATGGTCAACGAAGTGGCGCTGGCGCTGCTGTTCGGCATGTTCGGCTGGAAAGTGGCGGCGCTCTATCTCGGCCTCGGCCTGACGGTCGCCATCGTCGCCGGACTGGTGATCGGCCAGCTCGGCATGGAGCGCCATCTCGAGGACTGGGTGCGCGCCATGCAAGCGTCGCAGCCGGCGCAATTCGAGGCCGCGCGGCCCGCCTGGCCCGAGCGCATCGACGCCGGCGTGGCGCACGTGAAAAGCATCGTCGGCAAGGTCTGGCCCTACATCATCGCCGGCATCGCGCTCGGCGCCGGCATCCACGGCTATGTGCCCGAGGACTTCATGGCCGCGATCATGGGCAAGGACGCGCCGTGGTGGTCGCTGCCCGCCGCCGTCGCCATCGGCGTGCCGATGTACACCAATGCCGCGGGCATCATTCCGGTCGTCGAGGCGCTGCTCGGCAAGGGCGCGGCGCTCGGCACCGTGCTGGCCTTCATGATGAGCGTGATCGCCCTGTCGGCGCCGGAAATGATCATCCTGCGCAAGGTGCTGAAGCCGCCGCTGATCGCCACGTTCGCCGGCGTCGTCGCCGCCGGCATCCTCGTCGTCGGCTACGTTTTCAACGCCGTCCTGTAGGGAGCCGCGTCATGAAGAACGTCAAGATCCTCGGCACCGGCTGCGCCAACTGCCGGAACACCTTCGCGCTCGTCGCCGAAGTGGCGCGGGCCAGGGGCGCCGAAGTGCACATCGAAAAGGTCGAAGAGCTCCAGGCCATCATGGGCTTCGGCGTCATGAGCACGCCCGGCGTCGTCATCGACGGCAAGGTCGTGCATGCCGGCGGCGTGCCGGCGCGCAGCAAGGTGGAAGGCTGGTTCTGACGCCGCCGCCGCCCCGTTGCGGCTGAAGGACGGGCGCGGCTTCCGCGGTGAGGAATTTCGGCGCCGATCCGGTGCGCCATGCGGCCGCCGCAGGCGTAGACTGTACGGACATACAGTACGCGCTTTCCTCATGTCGCCTTCGTCCTTGCCCGGCTACGCCGAGCTCCACTGCGTTTCCAACTTCAGCTTCCTGCGCGGCGCTTCGCACCCCGAGGAACTCGTCGCGCGGGCGGCGCAGCTCGGCTATGCGGCGCTGGCGATCACCGACGAATGCTCGTTCGCCGGCATCGTGCGCGCCCATGTGGCGGCGCAGGCGGCCGGCCTCAAGCTGCTGATCGGCACGGAAATTACGCTCGCCGACGGCTTGCGGCTGGTGCTGCTGGCGCAGAACCGCGCCGGCTACGGCAATCTTTCCGCCCTGGTGACGCTGGGGCGGCGGCGCGCGCAGAAGGGCGCCTACGTCCTCACGCGCCATGACCTCGAAGGCTGGGACGGCGGCGGCGTGCCCGATTGCCTGGCGCTCTGGATCGCGCCGGCCGACGCCTTGGACGCCGATGCGCGCTGGCTCGCCGAGCACTTCGCCGGCCGCGCCTGGATCGCCTACGGGCGCTTTCTCGCCCCCGGCGACGGCGCGCACCTCGAGCATCTGCGCGCGCTGGCGGCGCGCTGCGGGCTGCCGCTGGCGGCGGCCGGCGACGTGCATATGCATGCGCGCGCGCGCCGGCCGCTGCAGGACGTGCTCACCGCCTTGCGGCTGAAGACCGCGGTCGACCGAGCCGGCGCCGCGCTGTTCGCCAACGGCGAGCGCCACCTGCGTGCGCGCGTCGCGCTCTCGCGCCTCTATGCGCCGGACCTGCTGAGCGAGACGCTGGCGGTGGCGGCGCGCTGCGACTTTTCCTTGGCCGAATTGCGCTACGAATACCCGGAAGAAGTGGTGCCGCCGGGCGAGACGCCGGCTTCCTACCTGCGCGCCGAGGTCGAGCGCGGGCTGCTGGCGCGCTATCCCGGCGGCATCGACGGCAAGGTGCGCGCACAGGTCGAGCACGAGCTGGCGCTGATCGCCGAGCTCCAGTACGAAGCCTATTTCCTCACCGTCTATGACATCGTCGTGTTCGCGCGGCGCCAGGGCATCCTCTGCCAGGGACGCGGCTCGGCGGCGAACTCGGCGGTCTGCTATGCGCTGGGCATCACCGAAGTCGACCCGGCGCGCGCCGCGATGCTGTTCGAGCGCTTCATTTCGAAGGAGCGCAACGAGCCGCCCGACATCGACGTCGATTTCGAGCATCAGCGGCGCGAGGAAGTGATCCAGTATCTCTACGAAAAATACGGCCGCGGGCGCGCCGCGCTTACCGCCGTGGTCATCAGCTATCGCAGCCGCTCGGCGCTGCGCGACAGCGGGCGGGCGCTGGGCATCGACGACGACCGCATCGATGCGCTGACCGCCAACCTCGCCTGGTGGGACCAGCCCGACGAGTGGCCGCAGCGCTTCAAGGAGGTCGGCCTCGATGCGGCGAGTCCGCGCGTGCAGAAGTGGATGGCGCTGGCGCGGGCGCTGAAAGGCTTCCCGCGCCACTTGTCGCAGCACGTCGGCGGCTTCGTCATCGCGCGCGGGCGGCTCGACCGCCTGGTGCCGATCGAGAACGCGCGCATGGCCGAGCGCAGCGTGATCCAGTGGGACAAGGACGACATCGATGCGCTCGGCCTGATGAAGGTCGACGTGCTGGCGCTGGGCATGCTCTCGGCGATCCGGCGCGCGCTCGACGGCGTCGCCGCGCGGCGGGGCGGGGCGTTCGCCATGGCCGACATCCCGCCCGAAGATCCCGCCGTGTACGCCATGCTCGGCCGGGCCGACAGCGTCGGCGTCTTCCAGGTCGAGTCGCGCGCCCAGATGACGATGCTGCCGCGCCTCGCGCCGCGCTGCTTCTACGATCTGGTGATCGAAGTCGCCATCGTGCGGCCGGGGCCGATCCAGGGCGACATGGTCCATCCCTACCTGCGGCGGCGGCAGGGCAAGGAGCCGGTCGCTTACCCGTCCGCCGCCGTGCGCGGCGTGCTCGAACGCACGCTGGGCGTGCCGATTTTCCAGGAGCAGGCGATGCAGCTCGCCATCGTCGCCGCCGGCTTCACGCCGGGCGAGGCCGACCAGTTGCGCCGCGCCATGGCGGCGTGGAAGCGGAAGGGCGGGCTCGCGCCTTTCCGCGACAAGCTGCTGGCCGGCATGGCGGAGCGCGGCTACGCGGCGGAATTCGCCGCGGCGCTGTTCCGCCAGATCGAGGGCTTCGGCGAATACGGTTTCCCCGAGTCGCACGCGGCGAGCTTCGCGCTCCTGGTCTATGTCTCGGCCTGGCTGAAATGCCATGAGCCGGCCGCCTTTCTCGTCGGCCTGCTCAACGCCCAGCCGATGGGTTTCTACCCGGCTTCGCAGCTGGTGCAGGATGCGCGCCGCCACGGCGTCGAGGTGCGCGCGGCGGACGTCACGGCGAGCGACTGGGAAACGACGCTGGAAAGCGCGGCCGTGCGCCTGGGGCTGCATCGCGTCAGAAGCCTGGGCCGGGATGCCGGCGAACGTATCGCCGCCGCGCGCCGCGTCGCGCCGTTCGCCCATGTCGCCGACCTCGTGCGCCGCGCCGAACTCGGCCGCGGCGACCTCGATGCGCTGGCTGCGGGCGGTGCGCTGGCGGGGCTTGCCGGCCACCGCCGCAACGCCGCCTGGGCGGCCGCCGCCGTGCCGGTGCAGCGCGATCTGCTGTTCGACGCGCCGGCCGTCGAGGAAGCGCTGTCGCTGCCGCCGCCGGCCGAAGGCGAAGACCTCGTCGCCGACTACGCCCATCTCGGCCTCACGCTGGGCCGCCATCCGCTGGCGCTGCTGCGCGGCCATCTCGACCGCTGGCGCTACGCCACGGCCAGCGGCCTGCGCGAACTCGAACACAACCGCCCGGCGCGCGCCGCCGGCATCGTCACCTGCCGCCAGCGGCCGGGCACGGCGAACGGCGTGATCTTCCTGACGCTCGAAGACGAGACCGGGCTTGCCAATGTCATCGTCCATGCCAGGCTCGCCGCGCGCCAGCGGCGCGAACTGCTCGGAGCGCGCCTGCTGGGCGTGCTGGGCGTGCTGAGCCGCGAGGGCGAAGTGGTGCACCTGATCGCCAAGCGGCTCATGGATCACACGGAACTGCTCGGCCGGCTGCCGACCGCCAGCCGCGACTTCTGCTGACGGCAGGCGGCTGCGTGAAACGGGCATAGGCCGTTCCGACCCGGCGGCGAACTCTTGTCCGCAGGCCCTGTCGAATTTTCCGGTGGGTGGTGAATCCCACGCGTTTGCCTGGTGCCGACCGATGGCAATACCTCCTGTGCAGCCGGTGTCGAGCTTCAGCGGAGCCGCTGCCGCGGCGCCGTTGACGCCGCAGCAAAGCGCTTCCCTGGCCGTGCAGGCGGCGCTGCTGGCAAGCGCGAATCCGAGCACCATCGTCACGCTGGGCACGAGCACACCGGCGTCGCTGCTATTCAACGCCGCCGGCCTGCTCGAACCCCTGCTGCAAGTCGACACCAGCAGCCTGACGCCGAGCGCGCCGCCGGCGGGCAGCGCGGCGGCCCAGTTGCAGAGCGACCTGGCCACCGTCCTGGGCATCAACGCCGACACCACCAGTTCGGGCATCCTCAATGCGACCGGCGCGGCCGGCAGCCTGTCGCCCGACGCGGCGCAAGCGCTGGCCAACGTGCTGGCCAACGACCTTAGCGGTTCAGGCGGCGGCGACCAGAACCAGGCGCTGATCGATCTGCTGTCGAGCGCACAGAACTTTTCCGCGACGGGGCTGGACACCACCACGGCCATCGCCAACGCACTCAATGCGGCAGGCGTCTTTCAAGGCTCGGCCACCAACGCCACGACGCAGACCTTGGACAGCCTGCTGGCGGCGAATCTCGGGCTTGCGGCGACGGCGCTGAATACCAATACCATCAACGCCAGCGAGCTCACGACTCCCGGTCTGCTGCAAAGTGCGACCGACAGCACGGGAACGGCCCTGGGCAGCCTGCTGGCGGCCAACGTCGAACTGGCGACCGCGGGCCTGAGCGCCAACGCCGCAGCCGGCGCCACGACCGGCACGGCTACTTCGCAGGCGCTGACCAACGTGCTGCTGTCGAACGTCGACTTGAGTTCCGCAGCCGCCGGCGTCACCGCCGGCAATGCCACGACCGCCACCGCCGCCAATGCCACGAATGCCGCCAATGCCACAGCGGCGACGCCAGCCGTGGCTGCGGCGACGGCGAACCAGGCGCTGGCGAATCTGGCGGCGACGGCCGGCAACGCCGCGGCCACGCCGGCCGCCACGGCTGCCGCTGCGGCCTTGCCGACAGCCGCCGCGACTGCGGCCGCTGCCGCAGCGCCCGTCGCCACGGTGACGACGGCGGCGACGGCGACAGCCGCTGCCGCTGCCGCTGCCGCCGCACCGGCGGCCGCTGCCGCGACGACGCCGTCGCCGGCCGCCATCGCCGCCAGCCAGCTGCAAAGCCTGGTGACCGACGCCACGGCGCGCGCCACGTTCAACGTCACCGATCCGGGCTTCGCTTCCGCGGCGGCGGCGCTCTACGTCAGCGCCGCGGTGTTCCGCCTGCAGGCCGGCACTGCGCTCGCCGGCGCCGGTCCCGGCATTCCCAGCCGGCCGATCCCGCTGATCCAAAGAATCCAGTCGCTGAAAGCCGTGTAGCCGCCGTCAGCCCTGGGCGACGCCGTCGGCTGCCGCCGGCGCCCAGCGCCGATGTTATATTTTGGGCTGAGCCGAGGAGCCCCCCATGCTGATGAATGCCCGCGATTCCGCCCTGCTGGTCGTCGATGTGCAGGAACGCCTGTTGCCCCACGTACACGACTGGCAGCGCCTGCTGGAAAACGTCCAGTGGCTGGTCAAGGTCGCGCAGAAGCTCGACGTGCCGGTGATGGCCAGCGAGCAATATCCGAAGGGCATCGGGCGGACGCACGCCGACGTCGCCGCGCTGCTGCCCGCCGGCGCCACCGTCGAGAAGCTGCATTTCTCCTGCGTCGCCGCGCAGTGCCTGACGCCGCTGGCGGCTTCCGCCAGGCGCCAGGTCGTCGTCTGCGGCATCGAGTCGCACGTCTGCGTGCTGCAGACCGTGCTCGACCTCAAGCGCCAGGGCAAGGAAGTCTTCGTCGTCGCCGACGCCGTCGGCTCGCGCAGCCCGGCGGACAAGAGCCTGGCGCTCGAACGCATGCGCGCCCACGGCATCGACATCGTCAGCCGCGAGATGGTCGCCTTCGAGTGGCTGCACGAGGCGGCGACGCCGGTGTTCAAGGAAATCAGCCGCGACTTCCTGAAGTAGCGCCGCCCGTCTGGCAGCCGGCGCGGCGCAAAAGCCGCCTGCGGCCGCGGCGATGCCGGGCCCACTCCTCTACCCGCAAGCGGCCGCGATTACCGGTATCCGGGTATTGCCCGTACCGGGTGGCCCCTATACTTTAGCGATAGCCGAACGGCAGCATGGACGCAGGCTCGAGAGGGGGGGCCGCGCAGGCATTTCAATCGCGCCACGGGTGGCCGCAGATGACAACGAAGAGAAGGTCAGCCCAGAGGATCGCTGACGCGGAGTTCGACAAGATTGTTTCCGGCGGCGGGCTGCGACGCCAGATGCGGTATCTGCTCGTCGCCGGCATCTTCCTTGTCGCCCTCGGCCTGAGGTTTCTGCTGCTGCCGGTGAATGCCGGCGCCGCCTTCCTGACCTTCTATCCCGGCGCCGTCGTCGCCTCGCTGCTGTGCGGCGTCGGCCCGACGCTGGCCTATATCCTGGTCGCGGCGCCGGTCGCCGTTTATGTCTTCAATCCGCCTTACTGGGCGTTCGGCGCCAACGACGTCGTGCCGATGGTCGCGTTCATCGGCGCCGCGACCATCATTCTCGCCGTCGTCAATTTCTACCAGCGCCGCGTCGCGCGGCAGACGCAAATGCTGCTGAAGCTCGCGAAGGCGGTCGAGCAGAGCGCCGAAAGCATCGTCATCACCAACCTCGACGCCGACATCGAGTACGTGAACGAAGCCTTCGTCAGGATTTCCGGCTTCCGCCGCGACGAGGTGCTCGGCAAGAACGCGCGCCTGCTGCGATCGGGCAAGACGCCGCCGGCGACCTACGCCGCCTTGTGGCAGGCGCTGCTCGAGGGCAAGACGTGGCAAGGCGAGTTCATCAACCGGCGCAAGAACGACGGCGAATACGTCGAGTCGGCGATCATCACGCCGATCCGGCAAGGCGACGGGCGGGTCAGTCATTACGTCGCCGTCAAGGCGGACGTCACGGCGCGCAAGCGCGACGCCGCCGAACTCGACCGGCACCGGCACCACCTGGAGGAGCTGGTCCGCGAGCGCACCACCGCCCTGGAGGAAACCAACGACCGGCTGCTCGAAACCCAGTTCGCGCTGGAGAACGTCGGCATCGGCATCCATTGGGTCGATGCCGCCAGCGGCCGCTTCATCCATGTCAATAGATATGCAGCCAGCATGCTCGGCTACAGCGTCGCGGAAATGCTCGAACTGGGCGTGCCGGACATCGACCCGAACTTCGATGCCGGGCGCTTCGGCGAGAACATCGAAAGGCTGAGCCGGCAAGGCGGCATGCAGTTCGAGTCGTCCAATCTGACCAAGGATGGACGGCTCGTTCCCGTCGAAGTGACGCTGTACTACCTGTCGGGCGAGGCGACGAAGCGCGCGGCGCGCGTCGTGGCGTTCCTGAAGAACATCACCCAGCGCAAGGAAGCGGAGTCGATGCTGCTGCAGGCCAAGCAGTCCGCCGAGGCGGCCAACGCCGCCAAGACCGCGTTCCTCGCCAACATGAGCCACGAGATCCGCACGCCGCTGCACGTCATCATCGGCCTGGGCCACTTGCTGCGCCGCGATCTCGCCGACCCGGTGCAGCTGGAGCGGCTGGACCAGCTGGCCGCCAGTTCGGACCACCTGCTGGCCCTCATCAACGACGTCCTCGACTTGTCGAAGATCGAAGCCGAGCGGCTCATCATCGACCGCAGCGACTTCAGCCTCGGCACCGTCGTCGATCAGGTGATGCGCATGACCGAAGGACTGGCGCGCGAGAAGGGCCTGACGCTGACCACCGTCATCGCGCCGGACTTGCGCGTCATGACGCTGAACGGCGACGCGCTGCGCCTGGCGCAAGTGCTCATCAACCTGTGCGGCAACGCCATCAAGTTCACCGACCGCGGCGGCGTGCGCCTGAGCCTGGACGTCCTCGCCGAGGACGCCGCGACCGTGACCGTGGGCTTTGCCGTCGCGGACTCCGGCATCGGCATCGCGCCGGAAGACCAGGCGCGACTGTTCCAGCCGTTCCAGCAGGCCGACAGTTCGACGACGCGCGAACGCGGCGGCACCGGCCTCGGGCTCGCCATCTGCCAGCGCCTGGTGGGGCTGATGGGCGGCACGATCCGGGTCGACAGCTGCCTGGGCGCGGGCAGCAACATTCGCTTCACCCTGGTGCTGCCGCGCGCGGCCGGCGGCGACGCGGCGGCGGACGTCGTGCCGTCGAGCGCTGCCGACTTTCGCGGCCGGCACGTGCTGTGCGCCGAGGATCATCCGCTGAGCCAGGAAATCCTGCTCGAAATGCTCGAAGACATCGGCTGCGTCGCCGAAGTCGCGGCCGACGGCGCCGAAGCCCTGGCCTGCGCGCGCGAGCGCAGCTACGACCTGATCCTGATGGACATGCAGATGCCGGTGATGGACGGGCTGGCGGCGGCGCGCGCCATTCGCGCCCTGCCGGCGCACCGCAGCACGCCGATCATCGCGCTCACCGCCAATGCCTTCGCCGAAGACCGCCAGCGCTGCCTCGATGCCGGCATGAACGGCCATCTCGGCAAGCCGGTGACGCCGGCCACGCTCGCCGCCGTCCTCGGCCAATGGCTGCCGAACCTGGCCGTGGCAGACGGCGCGGCGCCTTGCGAGAACGCCATGAGCCGCGCCCTGGACGCGATACCGGGCTTGTCGATGCCGGCGCTCTGGCGGCGCTCGGCGCAGCGTCTGGGCGAGTATTGCGCGCAGCTGCTCGACTTCGTGCAGATGCACGGCGAAGACATGGCGCGCCTGCGCCAGCACGTGGCGGCCGGCGACGACGATGCCGCGCATGTGCTGGCGCACAACCTGAAAGGGATTGCCGGCTTGATCGGCGCGCGGCGCGTGGCCGCGCTGGCGGGCGACATCCTGCAGGCGTTGCGCGCGCAGGCGGACGCCGCCGTCGTCGTCGCCCTGGCGAACGCCTGCGAGGCGGAATTGGCGGGGCTGGCGGAGGCGTTGCGAAGGCTGCCGGAACCGGCGGCGGAATCGGTCGCCACCTAGTGCGGCGGCACGCACGCGGAGGACTTCATGGCATATGCAAATCAAGCGCCGCCGGCGACCGGCGCGGAACTTTGGCCCGAGCTGCCGTTCGCCGCATGGCGGGACACTTGCGCCACGCTGCACCTGTGGACGCAGATCGTCGGCAAGATTCGGCGGGTGCAGACGCCGTGGGTCAATCACTCCTGGCACGTCACGCTCTACGTCACGGCGCGCGGCCTGACGACGTCGCCGATTCCCTACGGCGGGCGCAGCTTCCAGATCGACTTCGACTTCATCGCTCATCGCCTGCTGATCCACACCAGCGACGGGCAGGCGCGAACGATGCCGCTCGCGCCGCGTTCGGTCGCCGACTTCTACCGCGAGCTGTTCGCGCAGCTCGCGGCGCTCGGCTTGCACGTCAAGATCCATACGACGCCCAACGAAGTCGTCGATGCCATCCCGTTCGAGCGCGACGAAATGCATTCATCATACGATGCGGAATACGCCGGCCGCTTCTGGCGCGCGCTGGTGCAGGCGGACCGGGTGTTCAAGCGGTTTCGCGCCGGCTTCGTCGGCAAGTGCAGCCCGGTGCATTTCTTCTGGGGCAGCGGCGACCTTGCGGTCACCCGCTTTTCCGGACGCCCGGCGCCCGCGCATCCCGGCGGCGTGCCGCATTGCCCCGACTGGGTGACGCGCGAAGCCTATTCGCACGAAGTCAGCAGCTGCGGCTTCTGGCCGGGCGGCGAGGCGCTGCCCGAAGCGGTGTTCTACGCTTACGCCTATCCCGCGCCGCCCGGCTTCGGCGCCGCGCGGGTGCGTCCCGAGGCGGCCGCCTACAACGCCGCGCTCGGCGAATTCATCCTGCCCTACGACGCCGTGCGGCGGGCGCCGTCGCCCGATGCGATGCTGCTGGAGTTCCTGGCGGACAGCTATGCGGCCGCCGCCGACCTCGGCAAATGGGACCGCGCCGCGCTGGAGCGCAGCGCTTTTCCGTTTGCGCCGCTGCGCTGAGACGGCGCCGATGGCGCACATCGCGCCATCGGCGCCGCGGCGCAAATGTGTTTCCGCATATAATGCGAGTTTCCTGCACCTGCAATTCCCATGGCCAAATACGTTTTCGTTACGGGTGGTGTCGTGTCCAGTCTGGGCAAAGGCATCGCCGCCGCTTCGCTGGGCGCAATTCTCGAGTCCCGCGGCATCAAAGTCACCCATCTCAAGCTCGATCCCTACATCAACGTCGATCCCGGCACGATGTCGCCGTTTCAGCACGGCGAAGTCTTCGTCACCGAGGACGGCGCCGAGACCGACCTCGACCTCGGCCATTACGAGCGCTTCACCAGCGCCAAGATGGGCAAGCGCAACAACTTCACCACCGGCCAGATCTACGAGTCGGTGATCAAGAAGGAGCGGCGCGGCGAGTATCTCGGCAAGACGGTGCAGGTGATTCCGCACATCACCGACGAAATCAAGATCTACGTCAAGCGCGGCGCCGAGGGCGCCGATGTCGCGATCGTCGAGGTCGGCGGCACGGTCGGCGACATCGAGTCGCTGCCTTTCCTCGAAGCCATCCGCCAGATGGGCATCGAGGAGGGCCGCAACAACGCCTGCTACATCCACCTGACGCTGGTGCCCTACATCCCGACCGCCGGCGAACTCAAGACCAAGCCGACGCAGCATTCGGTCAAGGAGCTGCGCGAGATCGGCATCCAGCCCGACATCCTGCTGTGCCGCGCCGACCGGCCGATCCCCGAGGACGAGAAGCGCAAGATCGCGCTGTTCACCAACGTCCAGCCGGAAGCCGTGATTTCCGCCGTCGATGCCGACAGCATCTACAAGATCCCGGCCATGCTGCACGACCAGATGCTCGACGAGATCGTCTGCCACAAGCTCAACTTCCTGGCGAAGGCGGCGAATCTTTCGGTGTGGAAGAAGCTGATCGATGCGCTCGAGCATCCCGAGCACCAAGTGACGGTTGCCTTCGTCGGCAAGTACGTCGATCTCACCGAGTCCTACAAGTCGCTGACCGAGGCGCTGATCCACGCCGGCATCCACACGCGCAGCAAGGTGAAGATCCAGTACGTCGATTCCGAGGAAATCGAGACGGCGGGCACGGCCAGCCTCGCCGGCATGGACGCGATCCTCGTCCCCGGCGGCTTCGGCAAGCGCGGCACCGAAGGCAAGATCGCGGCGATCCGCTATGCGCGCGAGCACAAGGTGCCGTATCTGGGCATCTGCCTCGGCATGCAGCTGGCGACCATCGAGTTCTCGCGCCACGTCGTCGGCCTGGAAGGCGCCAACAGCACCGAGTTCGATCCCGACACGCCGCATCCCGTCGTCGCGCTGATCACCGAATGGCTGGACCGCGAAGGCCGCGTCGAGCACCGCGACGCCAACTCCAACCTCGGCGGCACCATGCGCCTGGGCGCGCAGCGCTGCCCGGTGAAGGCCGGCACGCTGGCGGCGAAGATCTACGGCAAGGAAGTCAACGAGCGCCATCGCCATCGCTACGAAGTGAACAACGTCTATGTGCCCAAGCTCGAAGCCGCGGGCATGGTGATCTCGGCGCGCACGCCGACCGAAGGCCTGCCGGAAATGATGGAGCTGTCGCCGGAAATTCACCCGTGGTTCTTCGGCGTGCAGTTCCACCCGGAATTCACGAGCAACCCGCGCACCGGCCATCCGCTGTTCATCGCCTACGTGCAGGCGGCGCTGGCGCGCAAGGGCGCGGCGTGAAGCTCTGCGGCTTTGAGGTCGGTCTCGATCGACCGCTGTTCCTGATCGCCGGCCCCTGCGTCATCGAGTCGCGCCAGATGGCGCTCGACACCGCCGGCGCGATCAAGGAAATCTGCGCGTCCCTGGGCGTGCCCTTCATCTACAAGTCTTCGTACGACAAGGCCAACCGCAGTTCGTCGCAGTCCTTCCGCGGGCTGGGCATGGAGCAGGGGCTCGACATCCTCGCCGACGTGAAAAAACAGGTCGGCGTGCCGGTGCTGACCGACGTCCATACCGAAGCCGAAGTGCCGGCCGTGGCCGCCGTCGTCGACGTGCTGCAGACGCCGGCCTTCCTCGCGCGCCAGACCGATTTCATCCAGGCCTGCGCCGCCTCGGGCAAGCCGGTGAACATCAAGAAGGGCCAGTTCATGGCGCCGGGCGACATGAAGAACGTCGTCGCCAAGGCGCGCGAAGCCAACGGCGGAGCGGACACCCTCATGGTCTGCGAACGCGGCGCTTCCTTCGGCTACAACAACCTCGTCTCCGACATGCGCGCGCTGGCGATCATGCGCGAGACCGGCTGCCCGGTGGTGTTCGATGCGACGCACTCGGTGCAGCTGCCGGGCGGGCAGGGCACCACTTCCGGCGGCCAGCGCGAGTTCGTGCCGGTGCTGGCGCGAGCCGCGGTGGCCGTGGGCGTGGCGGGGCTGTTCATGGAAACGCATCCCGATCCCGACCTGGCGCTCTCCGACGGTCCCAACGCCTGGCCGCTGCCGAAGCTGCGCGCCCTGCTCGAAGACCTGCGCGAACTCGACGCGCTGGTGAAGCAGCGGCGCATGGTCGCATGACGAAGTCCGCTTACCTCGTCGTCGACGCCAAGAGTCACGCGCCGGCAATGATGGCGGAGTATCGTCGGCTGGCGCAGCTCGCCGTCGAGAAGTTCGGCGGCCGCTACCTGCTGCGCGGCGGTGCCTACGAAGTCGTCGAGGGCGACTGGCGGCCCGAGCGGCTGGTGATCGTCGAGTTCCCGAGTCTCGAAATGGCGAAGACGTTCTACGCTTCGCCCGAATATGTCGCCGCGCGCAAGTCGCGCGAGGGCGTGTCGGATTTCGACATGCTGTTGGCCGAAGCTTATTGATTCAACTCGAAAAGGAAACCAACATGAGTGCCATCGTTGATGTCGTCGCCCGCGAAATCCTGGACTCGCGCGGCAATCCCACCGTCGAAGCCGACGTCCTGCTCGAATCGGGCGTCATGGGCCGCGCGGCGGTGCCGTCGGGCGCGTCCACCGGCTCGCGCGAAGCGATCGAGCTGCGCGACGGCGACAAGGATCGCTTCCTCGGCAAGGGCGTGCTGCAGGCGGTGGAGAACGTGAACACCGAAATCTCCGAAGCCATCATCGGCTTGGACGGCGAGGAGCAGGCCTTCATCGACCAGGCCATGATCGACCTCGACGGCACGGACAACAAGTCGCGCCTCGGCGCCAATGCCATTCTCGCCGTGTCCATGGCCGTCGCCAAGGCCGCCGCCGAGGAAGCCGGCCTGCCGCTCTATCGCTACTTCGGCGGCAGCGGCCCGATGCAAATGCCGGTGCCGATGATGAACGTCATCAACGGCGGCGCCCACGCCAACAACAACCTCGACATCCAGGAATTCATGATCCTGCCGGTCGGCGCCCAGTCCTTCCGCGAGGCGCTGCGTTGCGGCGCCGAAGTCTTCCATCACCTGAAGAAGCTGGTCGACAAGAAAGGCTACCCGACCACCGTCGGCGACGAGGGCGGCTTCGCGCCGAACGTCGCCGGCAACGACGAGGCCATCGAGCTGATCCTGCGGGCCATCGAGGCGGCCGGCTACACGCCGGGCCAGGATGTGGTGCTGGGGCTGGACTGCGCGGCCTCCGAGTTCTACAAGGACGGCAAGTACGTGCTGGCCTCGGAAAAGCTCGAGCTTTCTTCGCAGGGCTTCACCGACTACCTGGCGACGCTGGCCGGCAAGTATCCGATCATCAGCATCGAGGACGGCATGAGTGAGGCCGACTGGGCCGGCTGGAAGTTGCTGACCGACCGGCTCGGCAAGACGGTGCAGATCGTCGGCGACGACATCTTCGTCACCAATCCGAAGATCATCCGCGAAGGCATCAGCCAGGGCATCGCCAACTCGGTGCTGATCAAGATCAACCAGATCGGCACCCTGACCGAGACCTTCGCCGCCGTCGAGATGACGAAGCGCGCCGGCTATACCAACGTCATTTCGCATCGCTCGGGCGAGACCGAAGACTCGACCATCGCCGACATCGCCGTGGGCCTGAACGCCGGCCAGATCAAGACCGGCTCACTCAGCCGCTCGGACCGCATCGCCAAGTACAACCAGTTGCTGCGCATCGAGGAAGACCTCGGCGATTCGGTGACCTATCCGGGCGTGGCGACCTTCTACAACCTGCGCAAGTAAGCGCAAGCGCCGCGCATGCGCTGGCCGACCCTGGTGCTGGTCGTCCTCATTGCCCTGCTACAGTATCCGCTGTGGCTGGGCAAGGGCGGCTGGCTCCGGGTTTGGGACATGGACCACCAGTTGCAGGCGCAGCGCGACGTGAACCAGAAGCTCGAGCAGCGCAACGCCGGCCTCGACGCCGAAGTGCGCGACCTCAAGACCGGCTACGAAGCGATCGAGGAGCGCGCGCGCTTCGAACTGGGCCTCATCAAGGACGGCGAAGTTTTCGTCCAGGTGCCGCAGAAGCAGCAGCCTTAGGACTTTGCGTGGCGGGCTCCGACCCGCGGCGCCCGGGCCGACGGGGTGCCCTGCTGCGCTCCGTGTCCTCCGGCGGCAAAAAGCACGCCGCCGCCTCCTTTACCTACGCGCGGCAGGGCACCCCATCGGCCGGAGCCGCTTGCGCCTCGGTGCTTGCCGGATCACGAAGCCTTCAGGCGTAGTGATTCAAAGCTGCGTCAACTGCGCGGCATAGCGTTGCGCGTTGGCGACGTAGCCGCGCGCGCTGGCCAGCAGCCGCGCCACTTCCTCGTCGGTCAGTTCGCGCACCACCTTGCCGGGCGAGCCCATCACCAGCGAACGGTCGGGAATGACCTTGCCTTCGGGAATCAGCGTATTGGCGCCGATCAGGCAGTTCCGGCCGATGACGGCGCGGTTGAGGATGACGCTCTTGATGCCGATCAGCGAGCCGTCGCCGACCGTGCAGCCGTGCAGCATGACGAGATGGCCGACGGTGATGTCGCGGCCCAGCGTCAGCGGCACGCCGGCATCGGCATGCAGCACCGAGCCGTCCTGGATGTTGGTGCTCTCGCCGATGCGGATGGTGTCGTTGTCGCCGCGCAGGACGGCGTTCCACCAGATGCTGGCGTTCTCCGCCAGGCGCACGTCGCCGATGATGGTGGCATTGGCGGCGATCCAGGCGGAAGCCGCGATGGCGGGGCAGCGGTCGGCGATAGCGTAGAGGGGCATGGCGGAAGGACTCAGGCCGGCTGCGGCGCGGCGCCGTTGGCTTCGTCCGTCGCCGCGTGGCGGCCGATGGCGTCGTCGATGAAGCCGCGCAGGAAGCTCTCGGTCTGATTGCTGTTGAAGCGGCCGACTTCGACGCCGCGGACGTAGGCGACGACCGTCGGAAAGCCGCGCACGCCGTGGCGCCCGGCGATGCGCATGTTCTCGTCGGCGTCGACCTTGGCGAGCAGGAAGCGGCCGGCATAGCGGGCGGCCAGCGCTTCGAGCCGCGGCGTCAGCACGCGGCAGGGCGAACACCATTCGGCGCCGATATCGACCAGCACCGGCGCGTCATGCGAGCGGGCGACGACGAGTTCCTCGAACCGCGCTTCTTCGACGTCGTAAGAAAACTTCATGGGCAGGGCCTCGAGCATGGGAAAGAACCGGCATGATAAGGGATCGTCCGTCTTTCGGGGCGGGCGCCGCCGCCCGATACAGCGCTCGCTATCTCCTTAGTTAGATTGCTACAATGCGCCGTTCGCTGATCGTTAGGACGGTTGGGAGATGGAATACTCCGATAGCGTCGAGAAGAGCGCCGAGTACCTGCGACTGGCGCTGCCGTTGATGTCCAGGCAGGCCGCCGCCCTGCATCCGGTCAGCTATGCCGTCTGGTACGAGTACGTCGCCGGCCGCAATGCGGCGCTCAAGGCGCAGATCGACGACGTCATGCGCGGCGGCGGCGTCCTCGACGAAAGAGCCACCCTCGAGCTTTTCCGCAAGCATATCGCCGAGCTCGACCACGAGCTGGCGCAGCGCGTGCGCGAGGGCTTCCAGAAAGTCATGGCGGACATGTCGCATTCGGCGACCCAGGCCGGCGACCACGCGCATCAATTCGGCGGCGTGCTCGACCAGTTGTCCGAAGGCCTGGCCGAAGCGGCGCCCGGCGTCGGGCTGGGCGAGGGCATCGACACCTTGCGCGAGCACACGCGCACGATGCAAGGCGCGGTCGCCACGCTGAAAGGGCGCCTCGACGACAGTCGCCGCGAGATCGAGCAACTGCGCCAGGAAGTCGCCAAGGCGAGGGAAGACGCCCTCGCCGACGTCCTCACCGGGCTGGCCAACCGCCGCGGCTTCGACCTGGCGCTGGGGGCGAGGCTGGCGGGGCGCGAGCCCGGCGAAGCCGGGCCCAGCCTGCTCATCGTCGACATCGATCATTTCAAGCGCGTCAATGACAGCTACGGCCACCTGTTCGGCGACAAGGTGATCCGCGCCGTGGCGCAGATACTGAAGGACAACGTCAAGGGCAAGGACACGGCTGCCCGCTACGGCGGCGAGGAGTTCGTCATCCTGCTGCCGGACACGCCGCTCGACGGCGCGCGCTTCGTCGCCGAGAAAATCCGCGCGACCGTCGAAAAATGCCGCATCAAGCGCGCCGACAGCCAGGAGACCGTCGCCACCGTGACGATTTCGCTGGGCGCCGCCTGCTACCGCGGCGGCGAATCGGCCAGCGACTTCGTCGCCCGCGCCGACAAGGCGCTCTACACCTCGAAAAACCGGGGACGCAACCGCGTCACGCTCGACGGATCTTCTTAACGCGGCGCGCGCCGCCGCGATCATGCCATGGCACTGAAATCGACCGTATTCAAGGCGACGCTCAACGTCTCCGACCTCGATCGCCCTTACTACGGCGAACACACGCTGACGCTGGCGCGGCATCCGTCCGAAACCGACGAGCGCATGATGGTGCGGCTGCTCGCCTTCGCCCTTTATGCCGACGAGCGGCTCGAATTCGGCAAGGGCCTGTCGACGACCGACGAGCCGGCGCTGTGGCTGCGGGACTACGGCGGCGAGATCCGCTTGTGGATCGAAGTCGGCCTGCCCGACGAGCGCGTGCTGCGCCGCGCCGTCGGACGCGCCGATGCCGTCGTCCTGCTGGCCTACGGCGGCCGCGCCGTGGACTTGTGGTGGGCGAAGGAAGGCGCGGCGCTCGCGCGTCAGGACAAGCTGACCGTGCTGGTCGTCGATGAAGCGGCGTCGGCCGCGCTCGCCGCGCTGGTCGCGCGCCACATGCAGCTGCAATGCACGATCCAGGACGGCCAGATCTGGCTCACCGACGGCCCGCAGACGGTGGCCGTCGAGTTGCGGCGCCTGGCCGGCTAGCTGCCGGCGCCGGCGAGGAAGCGATCGAGCTGGTTGGCGAAGGCCTGGCGGTCCGACTGGCTGAAGGCCGGCGGGCCGCCGGTGTCGACGCCGCTCGAGCGCAGCGTGTCCATGAAGTTGCGCATGTCGAGCAACTGGCGGATGTTCTCGCGGCTGTAGATTTCGCCGCGCGGATTGAGCGCCGTGGCCTGCTTGTCGATGATGGCCGCGGCGAGCGGAATGTCGGCGGTGATCACCAGGTCGCCCGCCGCCACCTGGGTTTCGATATGCCGGTCGGCGACGTCGAAGCCCTTCTCGACTTGCACGGCGCGGATGTAGGGCGAGGGCGGCACGCGCAGCCACTGGTTGGCGACGAGCACCAGCGGCAGCCGCCGCCGCTCGGCGGCGCGGTAGAGGATTTCCTTGATGACGCCGGGACAGGCATCGGCGTCAACCCAGATGCGCATCGTCCCGCCGTCAGTACTTCTTCGGCTTGCCGGCGCCGTGCTTGGGGGCAAATTTATTCTCGCCCGCGTAGGGCCGCTTGGGCTTGTCGCCGGGCTTGAAGGGCGCCTTCGGCGGACGGCTGCCGTCGTGCTCGGACTTGGCGCCGGACCACTTGCCGGGTGCGGGTCGACGCTCGTCGCCCGGACGCTCGGCACCCCATTTCGGCCGCGGCTTGTAGCTGCTTTTTTCCTCGACTTCGCCGGCCGCCAGCGCGCGGATGTTGAGCGGGCTTTGGCGGATGCGCGTGCGCTTCAAGGTCTGGATCGTGTCGGCCGGCAGGTCGGCCGGCAGTTCCACGGTGCTGTAGTCGTCGAACAGATGGATCTGGCCGATGTACTTGCCTTCGATGCCGCCTTCGTTGGCGATGGCGCCGACGATGTCCTTGGGCGTCACGCCCTGGTTGCGGCCGACGTCGATGCGGAACTTGGCGAGATTGCCTTCGCTGAAGGCGCGGCGGCGCGAGAGGATTTCGTCGCGGTTGGCGCGGACCGGCGGCTTGTCTTCATGGAACGCCGGACGCTCCTCGCGCGGCGCGGCGCGCGGTCGCTCGTCGCTGAATTCGCGCAGCGGCCGCTCTTCGCGGCGGGGCCGCTCCTCGCTGCGCGCCGGCGCGGATGTTTCGGCCTGCCAGCCGGCGCCTTCGGGCTGCAGCGGCCGTTCGCGCTGGGCGAGGAAGGCGAGCGCCGCGGCGATTTCGCGCGGCTTGATTTCCGACTCGTCCTCGAGCTGGCGCACGACCTCGAAATAGAAGTCGAGCTTCTCGGCCTTGATGACGTCGAGCACCTGCTGCTTGAACTGGGCGACGCGGCGGTCGGCGACGTCGCTTTTCGTCGGCAGCGTCATCGGCTCGATCTTCTGGCGCGTGGCGTGCTCGATGGCCTTGAGCATGCGCAGTTCGCGCGGCGCGACGAAGAGGATGGCGTTGCCGGTGCGCCCGGCGCGGCCGGTGCGGCCGATGCGGTGCACGTAGGCTTCGGTGTCGTAGGGGATGTCGTAGTTGACGACGTGGCTGATGCGCGGCACGTCCAGCCCGCGTGCGGCGACGTCGGTGGCGACGACGATGTCGAGGCTGCCGTTCTTCAGGCGCTCGACCACCTGCTCGCGCAGGCCCTGGGTCATGTCGCCGTTCAAGGCCGCGGCTTCGTAGCCGCGCGCGCCGAGCTTGTCGGCGATGTCGACGGTGGCGGTCTTGGTGCGCACGAAGATCAGCGCGGCGTCGAAATCCTGCTCGACTTCGAGCATGCGCGTCAGGGCGTCGAGCTTGTCGGCGCCGCGCACCTGCCAGTAGCGCTGGTGGATGGCGGCCACCGTCGTGGTGGCGGCGCGGATCTTCACCTGCTGCGGATTCTTCTGGTAGCGCTGGGCGATGCGCCGGATCGGGTCCGGCATGGTGGCCGAGAACAGCGCGGTCTGGTGCTCGGCCGGCGTGTGCTCGAGGATCCATTCGACGTCGTCGATGAAGCCCATGCGCAGCATTTCGTCGGCTTCGTCGAGCACCAGGGTCTGCAGGCGATCGAGCACGAGGCTCTTCCTCTCCAGGTGGTCCATGATGCGTCCCGGCGTGCCGACGATGACATGGGCGCCGCGCGACAGCGCGCGCAGCTGGATGACCATGCTCTGGCCGCCGTAGAGCGGCAGCACGTGGAAGCCGGGCATGTGGTGGGCGTATTTCTGGAAAGCCTCGGCGACCTGGATCGCCAGTTCGCGCGTCGGCGTCAGCACCAGCGCCTGCGGCATTTTCGTCGCCAGGTCGAGCCGCGCCAGGAGCGGCAGGGCGAAGGCGGCGGTCTTGCCGGTGCCGGTCTGGGCTTCGCCGATCAGGTCGTGGCCGGCGAGGAAGTGCGGAATGCAGGCCGCCTGGATCGGCGAGGGGGTTTCGTAGCCGACTTCCGCCAGGGCGGAAAGCAGGGCGGGCGGCAAGTTCAGCGCCGCAAAGGTATCGATGGATTCAGTCATGGGGGGCCTCCTTCGAGGCGGGGGGGAAACTGGCCGGAGCGGCCGTGAAGGCGCGCATTATCTCAGACCTGCGGCTTGGCGCCTAATCCGAGGCATAATCGCGCGCTGACTATGCCCACTCGTTCCGCATGAACCCGCCGCATCGACCCGCTTCGCCCGCCTTTCTCGCCGGCTACCCGTATTGCCCGCAGATGCTGCGCAATCGGGCCCGGCCGGGCAGCGCCATGGCCTGCCGGTTCTATGTCCTGCTGAAGGAAGGCGGCCTGGCCACGGTGAAGGAGATGATCGCGGCGCAGCCGCAATTGCTCGCGGATCTGCTGCCCATCGTCGCCAATCCCGAGGCCAGCATGAACGTGCGCGTCGGCGCCAGCGTGGTCTTCGAGCACCACGCCGGCAGCGCCGCGCTGCAGGCGCTGGTGCCGAAGCTCGGCGTGCTGTCGACCCATGCCGACGCGCGGGTGCGGGCCGATGCCTGCCATTACCTCGGCATCGCCGGCGCCACGGCGGCGCGCCTGTACCTGGCGCTGCGCCTGAACGACAGGAGTGCCGAGGTGCGCGAGATCGCCGCCGACAGCCTGGAAGCGCTGGGCTCGGCGAGGGGCTGAACCGCGCACGACGCGCCGTCACGACAGGAGGAATCGCCATGGGTCCATCGCCGGAACTGAACCGCCGCTTCGCCATCGCCGGCCGCCTGGGCTTCGCGGACATGCCCGGCGGCTTTACTGTCGCGCGGGTCACCACCGCCTTCGCCGAGGCGACCATCGCCGTGCAAGGCGCCCACGTCATGACCTACCAGCCGGCCGGCCAGGCGCCGCTGATCTGGCTTTCCAGGCGCGCCAAGTTCGCGCCGGGCAAGTCCATCCGCGGCGGCGTTCCGGTCTGCTGGCCGTGGTTCGGCCCCCATGCCGCCAATCCGCAGTTTCCCGCCCACGGCTTCGCGCGCACCGTGCCGTGGCGGCTCGTCGCCGCCGCCGAACTGCCGGATGGCCGCGTGCGCGTCTCGTTCGAGCTGATCCCGAGCGCGGCGAATCGCGTGCAGTGGCCCCACGATGCGGTCGTGCGCAACAGCATCACCGTCGGCCAGGAACTCGAGGTCGAGCTGGCGACGACCAACACCGGCCGCGCGCCTTTTGAACTGGGCCAGGCGCTGCACGCCTATTTCGAGGTCGGCGACATCCGCCGCGCGACGGTGACGGGGCTCGAAGGCTGCGACTATCTCGACAAGATGGATGGCGGCAAGCGCAAGCGCCAGGCCGGGCCGATCGCCTTCGCCGCGGAGACGGACCGCATCTATCTCGGCACGCGCGGCTGCTGCAGCATCGTCGATCCGGCGCTTGAGCGCAGCATCCTCGTCACCAGCACCGGCAGCCGCTCCACCGTGGTGTGGAACCCGTGGCTCGGCAAGGCCGAGAAGATGGGCGATTTCGGCCCCGACGGCTATCTCGACATGGTCTGCGTCGAAACCGCCAATGCCGCCGCCGACGTCATCCAGCTGGCGCCGGGCGCCACGCACGTCATGACGACGCAATATCGCCTCGTCGCGGCGCAAGGCGCCTGATCCTGGCGGCCGTGCGCAACGCGGTGCCGACGGTCGCCGTCATCGGCGGCGGCCCGGCCGGCCTCATGGCGGCCGAGGTGCTGAGCGCGGGCGGCGCGCGCGTCGATGTGTACGACGCCATGCCTTCTGTCGGGCGCAAGTTCCTGATGGCAGGCAAAGGCGGGCTGAATCTCACCCATGCCGAGCCGGCGGCGGCGTTCCTGTCGCGCTACGGGCAGCGCTGCGACGCGGTCGCGCCGTGGCTCGCCGCCTTCGGCGCCGGCGCGCTGCGCGACTGGGCGCACGGGCTGGGCGTCGCCACCTTCGTCGGCTCCTCGGGCCGCGTCTTCCCGCAGGGCATGTTGGCCGCGCCGCTGCTGCGCGCCTGGCTGCACCGGCTGCGCGCCGGCGGCGTGCGCTTCCATGTCCGTCACCGCTGGCTGGGCTGGAACGACGAAGGCGGCTTGCGCTTCGCCGCCCCGGCCGCAGAGGAGACGATGCGCGCCGACGCGGTGGTGCTGGCCCTGGGCGGCGGCAGTTGGGCGAAGCTCGGCTCGGACGGCGCCTGGGTGCCGCTGCTGGCGGCGCGCGGCGTCGCCGTCGCGCCGCTCAAGCCGGCCAACTGCGGCTTCGATGCCGCTTGGAGCGAACATTTCCGCACCCGCTTCGCCGGCGCGCCGGTGAAGTCGGTGGCGCTGTCTTTCACCGACGCCGCCGGGAATGTGCACCGCCGTTGCGGCGAATTCGTCGTCACGGCGACGGGCGTCGAAGGCGGCGCGATCTACGCGCTGGCGGCGCCGCTGCGCGACGCCATCGCCGCGCAGGGCGGCGCCACGCTGCAGGTCGACCTGGCGCCGGACAAGACCCTGGCGCGGGTGCTGGGCGAGGTCGCGCATCCGCGCGGCGCGCGCTCGATGGCGAGCCATCTGCAGAGCCGCGCCGGGCTCAAGGGCGTCAAGGCCGGCCTGCTGCGCGAATGCGCGACCGCCGCCGACTATGCCGACCCGGCGCGCCTGGCTGCGGCGATCAAGGCGCTGCCGCTGCGGCTGGTGGCGCCGCGGCCGCTCGACGAGGCGATCAGCACGGCCGGCGGCGTCATGTTCGAAGCGCTCGACGCGCGGCTGATGATCCGCAGCCTGCCCGGCGTGTTCTGCGCCGGCGAGATGCTCGACTGGGAGGCGCCGACGGGCGGCTACCTGCTGACCGCCTGTTTCGCCAGCGGCCGCGCGGCGGCGCTGGGCGCGATGGCCTGGTTGGCCGCCTGACAGGCCACGATCACTTGATGGATGGTTTCCGCCGGCGCCTGGGCGACGAATTCCACGACAATGCGCGTGCCGTGTCCGGGGCGCGTATCGAGGCGGAACGTGCCGCCGATGAATTCCGCCCGCCGGCGCATGGTCATCAGGCCATGGCCGGGCCCGCCGGCATCGGCATCGAAGCCGACGCCGTCGTCGGCGATCGCCAGCGTGACGACGTCGCCGTTCCGGGCTTGCCGAATGGCGACCGTCTGCGCGAGGGAATGCCTGGCGCAATTGGCCAGGGCTTCGTGCACGATGCGGAACAGGTTTGTTTCGACATCGGCTTCCAGGCGCGCCGCCAGCGCATTTCCCTCGGTCTGGACCGCGATGCCGGTGCGGCGGCTGAATTGCCGCGCATAGCCTTCCACGGCCGGCCAGAAGCCGGCGTAATCGAGCAGCGGCGGACGGAAGTCGGTGCTGATGGCGCGCACGCTGGCGATGGTGTCCTCGAGCGTCGCCGAGGTGTCCTCGAGCAGAGCCGCGAACCGGTCTGCCGCCGGTCCGGGCAGCGAGTCCGCCAGCAACTTGAAATTGATGTTGATGACCGACAGGTTCGGGCTGGTGCGGTCGTGCAGTTCCACCGCCAGGCGCCGCCGCTCGTCTTCCTGGATGGCGACGAGGCGGCGCGAGATTTCTTCCTTCTGCCGCGTCCGCTCGAGCTGCCCGCGCTCGGTGACGTCGATGCCGAAGGACAGCGTGGCAGCGAGGGCGCCATGCTCCTTGATCGAACTGTTCTGCCAGGCGATGATGCGCTCCTCGCCTGACTTGGTCAGGATGGGGGCCTCGAACGACCGCGCGACGTCGCCGCCGGCTTCGTGCATGCGGCAAAATCCCGCCCAGGCTTCGGGGTAGCGTTGCCGCGGCATGACCGTCTCGAACCAGTCGCGCCCCAGCAGTTCGTCGCGCCGGTAGCCGCAGATGTGCTCCGCCGCCTTGTTGAGCACGATGACGCGGCCCGCGGCGTCGACGCCGACCATCATGGCGTTGGCCGTCTCCATCAGCTGATATGAGAATTCCCTGCTGGCCAGGACTTCCTTCTGGCGGCGGTGGGCGAT
>JAQTNK010000015.1 GCA_028713915.1 Rhodocyclaceae bacterium
AAGACGGTTGGCGAGTCGTCGGACATCGATCAGATCACCAACCCAGACTTCTTCGAAGCACTCTCAAGGGGCGCGGGCATAACCGCCAACCAAGCGCAGCGCACCGGATTCGCGTCGGATGAAGGACGGGTTTATTCACGGTTGGTGTTCAACAACCTGGAGTGGATCGCGCCGCTGTCAATTAAGGTCGAAGGAAGGCGGCGAGCCTCCCTACCGTTCTGTCCGTCCTGCCTGGCCACGGACAAAGTTCCGTACTATCGAAAGCGTTGGCGCTATGGATTCCATCCGGTCTGCCCCGAACACGGATTGCTGACCAACCTGTGTCCCGAGTGCCAACAGCATTATGTTTATGTGGGCCCCGATCAAACGGGCGGCGTGAATGTCCCTTCCGGAGTGATCGGCGTTTGCCGGCAGTGTGAGACACGATTCCGCCGAACTACGATTTATGGTCTTGAAGACAGCGTTCTGCAGTTGGTCACGGAGATCCAGGCCTTGATCGTCGGGGCGCTGGACACCGGATGGATTGAGGTTGGAGGCCGGGGAGCGGTGCATGTTTGCTCGTATCTACAAGGCCTTCACATTCTTGGGTCGATTTTTCAGCATGCGGATTTTGCACCAACAACGTCTGCCTGGATTGGGTTCCAGGCCGATATGCGGGTGCCAGAGTGGAATCGAGGGGAGTGGATTGGTTCACTGGAGAGCAGGCCGGCGGCCATCCGAGCATGGATCCTGGTGCTGACCACATGGCTGACGGAGGAATGGCCGATCAGGTTCGTCGCGATGATGAAAGCTCTTAACTTAACACTTTCCCAGTTACTACCGGCGCATCGGCCTTTCTGGATGGTCGGACCTGGCATCGACGAACTATCCCAGGCGACCTGTGGCCGAACCACTGAGGAGATTGATGCAGCGAGAGCAAGCCTTGCCCGCCAGCGCCAATGGGCGCCAAACGGCGCCGAAGTCACGGAGTACATGCGTACGGGGAGGGTGCCGGCCATCAGGCCAGTAAGCCGACCGGTTCATCCCGTGGCCAAGGCGATAATTCAGGCTGCGGATGAAGTCGCGAAAGCCAAAGCGGAGCGCCAAAAAGAGTCGGTGGCGGCAAAGAAGGATAAGCCGAGGGAGCTCTATACAAACTTCGAACCCGCACCTGCGTCCGATGATCCCACCAGAGACCTTGACGATGCAACCGAGCGGCTCAATGCACTCGCTGAAATGAAGCGCAAAAATAGAGCGAAGCCGACGAGTGGTTAATCCTTGCGAGTCGGGTACCAGTCGGCGCTTCGCGCCTTGGATCACGCTTCGGGCGGTTACGTGAACGCAATGATCAAGTAGCCTAATCCGTACTCAGTTCATCCGAGTTGATCGATCCCACAGTCTTTGCCACTCCGGCCAGTTGCTGATAGGTAAGGCCGCCAAATTTCTCACCGGGCCGGACAAAAGCAAAGGGCTCGCCTATTGCGGCGAATTCGCTTTCGGTCAGGCAGGACCAAACGAAAATCCGATCCCCCTCTTCTTCAACATATAGGACCGTTGCGGATTTCGCGCAACGTGACCGGTCGTTTCGCGTGATCGTGACCGGTGCGTTGGATGACGGATGCGTGGTGAGGGAATGATAGCTCAATCGGTCACGATGACCGCGAAATCACCGGTCACGATGGCGCGAAATACGCAGACCGTCATGCGACTACGCTATCATCATTTTCCCAGCGATGCATCGTGCATTGCAACAGAAAGGTAGGCTGAACGCCGCCCCAACTCCAGAGTTTTTGGTGAAGTCGTGCAAATTCTTCGTCGTCAACCGGACCGCTGTCCGCAAAAATGAAAGCTTGGGGTTGTTGCGGCCTTCCATGAGTGCCCGCAGCAAAGAAGACGGCATCGGCACGATAGTCGCGCGCCTTCTCCATGACGACAACCTCTTCCGGCGGCCTTCCTGTCGGCGAATAATCTTTTACGGGGACCAATCCCTCGACTGGTACATGGCCGTCAACGTCACCAACCAGTTCCCGGCCTTCGGTAAGCAAGCCTGAAACGTAACCTGAAACGTAATATTTGACGGCAAGCGCTAGCTGCGGATAATCGCGAGAGTGGTTCACAGAGCAGAGTCTGACCTTGAAGTTTTGGCGGCGCAGAGGTGGATCGAACTCTCACACTTCGCAACAAATATTTCAATATCGAACGTCCGGAGTCGCCGAAGTCCGGGTGTCAGCTTGCGGATCGGTTAGCTGCCCTTGCGAATGGCGTTGTCAAGGGGATGGAAAGGGCACGCTGCTGTCATCGATAGTTCAATCGTGAGGCAACACCCGTTTCAGTGCCGGTCTAAGGTGGGAATTCCGGCTCCATTCGAAATGCCGATGGCAGACAGAGGCGCTGTGCTTTCGGGATCTAACCTTCGGGCCACAGACCTGCATCGTAAGCCTCAATACTCGCAATCACGTGAAGTTGTGAGGCTAGCTTTACTGTGTTCCTTGCGTTCGCGATTTCGAGGCTGGACGCGTACTCGAATAGCGTTCTGGTCTTTATTGCACCCCAAACAACATCACGGATTCCCCGAGCACATTTATCTAAGTCAGTCTCGCCTGGGAGTGGCGTTGCTATGGTCGTATAGGCCGTCGCCACACCGCTCCGTATGGGCATGGGAATTGAAAAGGCAGCATACCTACATTCCTTCAATATCAAATGCATGTCATCTGACGAATAGGAGATCCCAAATCGCTCTGCCGACAAAAGCGGATATAGCTCCGCAATTAGCAGTTTCCCAGTAGGACATAGCATTCGCCTACATGAGTCCAGAGCTGATGCAATTTGTCTTGGCGAACATTCATGCAGAACGTTAGCCACAACAACAATATCAAATGACCCCGGGGTCATCTGATCAAGCGTAGAGAATATAGAACCGGCCGCTCCAGCAACGTCGCCCATACCCCGCTCCAGGTCAGATATGTGCGCTGGATTGGGTTCGAAGAAGCTCCACACGACGTCTCGATTCCGAAACAGCGATGTCTTAATCACCTCCTTTAGCGTGCGCCCTCGACCAGCCCCGTAATCGAGTATCTTGAGAGGGGGCGAGCCCATCGACTTAGATAGCGCGGAGATTGCATCGGATAGCTCGCGTGATTGCGTGTCTGGACGCATCGTTTGCCCTGCCTCCGCAACCCCAAGAGTCAAGGCAGATTCGATGGATTTCAACAGGCCAATGGTTACCTGGTCCTGAAGTGCTGATGCAAGATTTAGTAGTTGATGATCATATCCATCAAACAAACTATAGGCTGCCGCTATCCGTTCGTAATCGGAATCAAGCAATACGGCCTTACGTCTAGGCGGCGGTCTATCCGTGGTCTGTTGGTCCGGGAAAACGTCGATGAATGGCGGCGATTCCGGCTTGGCATCGACGTCAAGAAACCATACGCGATCCGCAAAAGCCGAAAAGATCAAATGCGGGTGGTGCGTCACTACTACAGTTTGTGGAATTCTCGCCTTTATGAACTCGCAAACTTTTGATATGTATTCGGGATGGAGATAGTTCTCAAGCTCGTCAATTAGCAATATGTCTGGGCGATAGTACTCAACGATAAGCAATAACACAAAAGCCACTTTCTGGCCCTGGCTCCAGCCCCCGGCATGACCACCAAATGAAAATGCCTCATTGGTTCCATATCTGAGTACCGGCTCAATAGACTCGATACGATCGTTGTATCTAAGATAAAGATGAGCCGCTGTTATGGTTTCGAATGCACTGACCGCCGCGCATTGTGTTGCATCAGCGCGATAGATCTTCTGAGGGTCTAACTTACCGAGAAGACCAGTGCGCTTACGCTTATCACTCCAACTCGCCGCGAACGAATCACGGCTTTGCTGACGAGTCTCCTCCAGTGATTCGGCGTTCAATATTTGGTGGGATAGAAAGGCTTCCTTTACCGAGCATAGGATCTTGTGAAATTGCCCCTTCTTTTCCTCGTTGGCAGCTACTCCAAAACCGGCAAACTTCCCAATAACGTCAGCGACGTTGTTAAGAAGAAAGCAGGTCCCGAACTTCTGTGTGGGATCCATTGGCCGAACCCACACGTTTGATGAACAGGCTCCCTGCCCACTTTGGAAATCCTGCTTGCCAAGATTTTCGTTATATGCGCCTAGAGCCATTTCCGCATGTCGCAAGAGATGCGATTTACCAGTTCGGTTTCTACCAGCGATGATGGTTAGCGCATTGCCCTTAGGACTATTTGTCGGGACGGCAATCTGAATATCCCTTGGGTCTGGCTCGGATCTTTTGGACGAGTCGGCCTCTTTTAGCTTTCGTTGACCATAGTTGATGGTCTTAATAAATGTACTCATAAAGGCTCGCCTCATAAGGTTTCTTGAAATGCCGCATTAGGATCGAGGCCGACATATGCCCTTGCAACGTGATACGCGATTGCACATGCTTGCGCGCCTGCCCTTCGAGCTCACCTTGCGTAAACATAGTCTTCGAGGCCTGATTTGTATGGCCTTGGACGATGAGAAGGTTTGTTTCGCTTAATGTCAACCACTGGATGTCGTCATCCATGCAGCGGAGACGCGACTGCAGTGCTTCCCTTGCCCTTCCGCTGACGTCTCCTTTGAGAACTCCAACAACTACATCGGCAAGGACAATGCAGGCCAGATATGCCCTCGCGCAATAGCAACGTTCGAGCTCCCGCTTCGATATCCTGAATTTCTCTGGAGGGACAGCCTTCCCTAAGCTGAAGTAACACTTCCGCCCAAAATCGGTGTAGGTATTATTGCCTATTCGGATTGCGTCCGTAGGAGCATTCCATCCCCATCAAACGGAAAGTAACCCTCCCGCGCAGCGTGCATTCCAGACATCTTGACGAGGACAATGATGGAATGGACTATGTCGGAGACTTCGACCGACGTATCGAGAATGCGGTGCACATCAACTGAATGGATCGTGTCAATCTGGGCGATTGGATCAATATCTCTATGAGCCGCCGCGAAGTTGCGTATAGATGCCAGCCACTCGCGTTCCGGCTTCGCAAGTTTTGACGCAATCTGCTTAAATGCTTTAATGAGTTCCGGAACGTCGGTCGGGACATCACCAGACCGCAATTGAGGACCGAGATACTTGCTGATTGCATGATGAATATCGTCAAAGAATTCAGACAAATGCACTGCTAAGTACCTTGCCAACACGTTTTGTGTTGCCGCGTGTTTTTCTCGCATGACTGCGTGCATCATTAGATGCAAGTCTCTGAAGGCCACTAGCAAATAGACATAGAAGCGGGTACAGCGGTCTAGCGCATCGTCGGCCGGACTGCAAAGCTTCAATATCTTGTGGCCTTGACGTATCTCCTCGTCTATACCGTCCAACGCCTTCGGAATGTCTACGAAAGCCAGACCTGTATGGGTGTCGTCGTTAGTATGCGTAGCAGTCGCAGGATGACTAGGGGTTGCTGGGATGGGTTCCGTAGACAATTTGAGTGGCGTCCAAAAGCCCATTATCGTGCCACCATGCCGGCTGGATGACAACCCCATGCTCCTGACCCGTGACCGCATCTATCTCGATCGCCAATCCGAAAACCTTGCCACGATTTCGTTATACGGCTTCGGCCGATCCTCAAAATCGCGCAATAGCGCACTATAAGTTACTGCCCCGTCGTGCCACGCGGCCGTCAGCCTTTCTTTCATCTCGGCCAAGTACCAGAAACCCAACTGCACCATGTGGTGGCGCTCCGCTATCGACCGCATCTCGAACGTCCGCGACTGAGATGACAGCAACAACTCAGGGGCGCCAACCTGGCGACCGGCAAACTCCAGTGGCCTGGCGTTCCGATAATGCGCAGTCATCATCCAGCACAGATGATGAAGCACGTTGTAGTACCGGACGCTCCTTGGCTTGCACCATGGTCCGTGATGCTCGAGACGACGGGCAGCCAAGTCGAATGCCCGCTGCGCGCTTTCCTCATAGAAGACCGGCGCCGCCACCGGCGATTCCCGGAAGTCGAAGTCGCAGGCGTAGCACTGTGCGATTGACCCACCGTCCACTTCCTTCGGCCGCCCCAACTCACGCCGCTGAAAAATCACCGGCGCGCCGCAGTTTGGGCAGCGATCCTGAAGCATGACGTTATGGATCGCGCACCACGTGTAGAAGGCGACCCGCCAGCGCTTCCGAAAATAGGGCTCGGGATCAGTCGCGAGACAGCGCCCACAAAATTGCAGGCCGTAGCCCCTCCGGGTACGGTGATACATTTTCAGCGGAAGAATCCACGGTAAGACGTAGCTGTCGTGAAACGTGCGATAGATCTTACCCTCGTATGCTTTCAGGGTGGTGCCTACCCCGACCTCCGGCGGCGTTGCCGTTTTCCAGCACAATGCATCGAGCAGCCATGCCGGCGAAACTCGGTCGAGGTCTCGATTCCACAATTGGTAGTCGGAACCGGCCAGCAGGCGACTTAACGTTTGGACTTTCAAACCATGCGCGCTGGCAAGCCGTACCAGCCAACTCGACAGCAACTCGTCGGGCAGGGGTTTGAAATGAACCGGCCAGAGCGGCCGCGTCAGCGCGTCCCGCGCGTTACGCGAGCGCCGGCCTTTCTTTGCGCGCGGAAGGTTTCGTCCAAGGCAATCCATCGAGCAACTCCAGCGTGATCCGCTCGGTACCGTCGCGGATGGCACGGATCGCCGCCATCTTCACGACGTCGTAGATTTCGCCGATGGTGCCCTCGCTCATGAACGCGATTTTCTGTAACAACTCCGCTGACTTGAGGTCCGACGGCTGTCGCAGGGGCAGTTTCCGTTCTATGGAACTAAGCAGGCGGCCCATCCCGGTGTCCATGCGCCACAGCGGCAAGGGTTCCGGGTGGAAGCGGTTCGAGAGCTGGGGATCGGTGGCGAAGACGACATAGGCGTCCTCGATGCCGGCGGCGACGATAGAGATATGCAACTCATTGCCTAGATCCTTGATCCCGTTGCGGAACTCCCGCTGCTTCACCGCTCCGCCCGTCAACATATGTTGAATGTCGTCGATCAGTAGCATCCGCGTGCCGATGCGGCCGAGAACCTTCTTCACAGTGCGGATGCGTTCCGCCGGACTGCTGGTCTCTTTGTATGGGGATTTCACCTCATCGAGGATGCGCACGCAAAGCTCGCCGATATCTGGCGTTCCCGGAGCCCTTACGAACACGGCCGGAATTATCGCCGCGTCGCCATCGGGGTTGGGATTAGGCGGGTGTTTCGCCAGAAAATGTTTGAGGATCTGCGTCTTGCCATTGTTGCTCTGCCCGACGATCAGCATGTTGGGCATACGCTCGATCGGCGGGTGGTCGAACAACTCGTCCATGTGGGCGAGGATCGCCTTGGCGCGGTCGTAGGGCACCCAGACGCCGCTCTGGATGGCGCGAATACGTTGGGGCGCGTCGGCATCCGCCATCGCGGCTGCCTGCTCGCCGAGGTGAGGATATTTGTCTGACATTTCAGTCCTCCTCGTCGTACGGCGTAACCTGGGATGGATCGTAGCCGGGGACGGCCGGCGGCGGAGCCTTTGGCTTCGGCATCGCCGACACCTTTGGCAGCTCGGATTTCTTGTTTTTTCGGACCTTGGCGTGCTCCAGCGTCTTCTGGTGTTTGCGCCGGGCCGATTTGGTCTTCTCGGCAGATTGCGCGACTTCATCCCGCATCTTCAACACGTAACCGAAGACCACCCGCTCGTCGACGTCCTTGGCGCCGGCTTTCTTGGCAGCCCTTTTCGCTTCTCGAAATTCCCAGAGGCTGATCGGCGGCAGGCTGAGGTCCCGATAGGGGATGGGGAAGTAGCGCTTCACGCTGGGCTCGAAGAAATAGAGTTCGCTGATGTCGCGCGGGTCGCGCCGGAACCGGAACTGGCGCTTGGTCCGCGGGTTGTCCAGGTCCGGCGCATTGACCCAAGGCCGCAGCACATCGGAAAAGTAATGGACATCCCAGAGGACGCCGTAGTCCTGGATAGTGCGCTCCTCGAAGGGCATGAAGTCGATCCGCACCTTTTCATCATCGAGGCGGCGGGCCGGCAACCCACGGCCCGGCTTGCCCTTCGTTCCCAGCAAGCCCTCCTTGTACTTCTGCAGCGGGCTCGTGCCGATGCCGTTATGGATCCTGTGGTGGTACTTGGCCAGCATATAGACCAGCCAGCGCTCCAACTCGGCCAACGTCATAATTGCGTTGCCCTCGGCGTCGTACTCTCCCTTTTCTTTCGGTCCCGAGAACGTGGCGCCGGGCACCTTCTTCAGTTCTTCGGAAACGGTGCCCATCAGCCGTTCTATGTGGGCGCCATAATGGGGCTTCTTCACTGGCCGGAGGTGGAGGTCAATGCGGTAATCGTCGCAGGCCGCCCGCAGCATGTTGCCCCGGAATTCCTTTGCGTTGTCCATGTGCAGACTGCCCATGACGCCCCAGCACGGCCATTGCGCGTCGATCCCCCGGTCGGCCAGCCATTTCTCCTTCGGCAGAATCGAGTGCGAGATGCACATGCCGGCGGCCATGGCCGAAGGGTGGTCCAAGGAAAGGTACATGCCGGGCACGACCCTGCTGAAGACGTCGATGGCAAAGGTCACCCAGGGGCGGCAGATCGGGCGGCGGGTGACCTCATGGACCAGCATTACTGGCAGCAACGTGTGGTCGACCTGGACCATGGCCAACGGCCAGTTGGCATCCGTAATCTGTCCTTCGTTCGGGTCGAATTGGAGACTGGCCGCCCGCTCACCTTCCCGGGCCGCAACAACATCTCGAGGCTCGCGCCAGGCGATGCGCCTACGCAGGGTTTTCATGCTGGGCGGCTTTTCGCCCTCCCCAAAGAGGGTCTTGAGATGCTCGTGCGTAGCCTTCTTGCTCGGCTTCTGGTCGGTCAAGTAGTAGTCGTGGACCGCCTTGGTGAGGGCTTCCTCCTTATTGGCGTCTTTCAACCTGGATTTGCGATGCCCGCCATCCGGGTGGTAAGGCAGCAGGGAACTCAGTAGGCCCGTACTGAGGTAGGCCTTGCGCCAGCGGTAGACGGTCGTAACGCTCACCTCGAGCTTTTTGGCGATCCCCTCCGCCTGGGCTGCACCACGCGCGCGGTGCTTTAGGAGCGGCTTGATCGTTTCATAGCGATATTTTGCGGTCGCCAGATCATCGTGGGAGACATCGGCCAGATCCCGATCCTTGGGCGGCGCCTTCTCCATCTTGGGCAGGACCGGTCTGAGTTGCGACATCGGGACGGTTTCGAGCTGTCCTGACGCTAGGTTCCTGGCAACGACTTGGTCCAAGCCAGTGATATGGGCGACCATGTACTCCTGATCCCCAGCGGCGACCAACTGCCCCTTGCGCAACTCTAGTTGAACGGACGACGACGTCATGCGCCCTTCCTTGTTCGCCGCGCCAGGGTCAACAACGTTCGATCCGTGAAAGGATGATCCAGGTCGGCGCGAATATCGCCTCTGGCCACGAGATGCCATATCACCGGGATCAACTGAAGCCGTGCATCGTCGTCGGCGCAGAGTCGATCGACAAGATCAGCCATTTCGGATTTGCCACCGCAAGCATCGAGCACATCCAGAACCCGGGCCACATCGCCCCGGTTGGGTTCGATCAGGTGGTACTCCCTCAGGAACTTGAGATTGGGTAGCCGAGGAATCCGTATTTCCCCGTCGGTCATCACATCGAACTCCCATCCCCTTTCAGCAGCAAACTGTTTCGCCGCGGAGAACTTTGGAGCGTATTTCGCTTGGTTTTTGGCCAGGTCCTTTCGCTCCTTGACCTCAGCAAGAAGGGGCTTTCTAGGTTTCCCATTTCGTCCCGGACGGAAATGCACGAGGATGTCGGGAACGTAGGTCGTGGCCCGACGCCCCTTGGCCTGGACGGGGATCCGCACCGGCTGCTCCTCGAATCGCTCGACCGTATCGTCGAACTCGAGGAGGATCATGTAGTCGCGTTCCAGGAGCGACTCGAACTCCAGGATGCAGTTGTTCTTACTGCTGGCGAACCGACCGGTAACGCAAAGATAGTTCTTCGGGATGCGCCTGACAGGCATAATCCTCCCGTCCGAAAACAGTTGCACCGGGTTGGGGCAACCTCCTGAATATTATCATCCAGTCAGGGCATTATTATCAAGTAGTCGGGGCACATTTTTAGGGTTTCGGGTAGATCTTTATCATTCACCTGCCACAGTTCACACTTAGGCGCACTGGCGAAAGTAACTTGGGCGACAACTACGTGCCCAATGCTGCCGTCGTCAATCAATCCTTGGCATGGATCGTTAATGCGCTTCGGATCGTAATGTACGCTCGTCATCTGGTGTACTTGAACGGCGTTATCGACAGGACATATGAATACAATTCAGTCATAATGATGACGGTGCTTTACCGGAGTCACTTTATGCGCACGACCGTCTTGTGCTTATCCGTCACCGCTCTGGGTATATGGCAGTGCGCAGTCGCCAAGGATAGCTATTGGGAATGCACGAATTCGGATGGAACCGTCGAAACGTCGGTACTGAAATGTGAAAAGGGACAGAAGTCGAAATTGATCGTTATTGATTCTGCTGCCAATGCAAATGGCTCGGCCAGCATGGCGCTTGCACCACCGCCGCCATCGCAACAAGGAACATACGCCGCACCCAGCAACTGTTTGAAGCCTCCGTCATATTGTGATCATCTTGCGGGAACCGTTAGGCGCGACGCTACGGGACGTTACGTATTGGACAAGACTGGCACGCCGAAGGATATGAATCAGTCGCTCGAGTGCAATGTATTTAGGATGAAGTATCTGCGCTGCCTAAATGTCTCTGTTCGTTAGTGCCGCCGCGACGGAGAACAAGACCGTATTGCAACTCAATTTTGCGGTCGACAAGTCGACCTGATGCGAACTCGAACACAGCTGACGAAGGGCCGCTTCTGATCGGCAGCGGCAGCTGGTTCAGCCTAGCCGAGACGGCACTTGCGACCGACGTCCTGACCTCCGCGACAGATGATTTGCGAAGCCGCGACAGCGCGGATTTGCGCGAGCGTCAAAAACTTCTCATCGAATTTCCTTCTCCGCCGCCCATCGCTGCTCTGCCTTTGGTCCCCTCTGCACCGCCGAGCGGAGGACTGCCGGACCGGGGAAGTCCGGCCGCGTTGTTCGAGCGCAGCGAGTTTAGCGGCCGGCCGGGCCGGCGGTCTGGAGCGAGGGAAGCCCGCAGGGCCGGGGCGGCGGGGCGCGCTTCTTTGGTTACTTTCTTGCCGCGCAGCAAGAAAGTAACTCGCCCGCCGGGGCGAGTCCCGGCTCGGCTTCAGGCTCCAAGCAAGAAATTCAAGCGCTCCCCCTGATTCGCGCTGAATCCCGCCACAACCCCGCCCGCCCCTGCGCCGAACGGCTCATCGCCCACCCCCACCGCGACGTCCACGCCCGGCGCTAGTACGCCGCTACAGTCCACCATCATTGGCGCCGCATGCGCTCGCGCACCGCCGGCCCCGGACGATTCCGCGCTGCGGCCGCGTCCCGGCCGCCTGCGCCGACCGGTCGGCAACGGGGGTCGCATGAACCTGATTTTCCTTGCCCTGAGCAGCCTGCTGATCCTGCTCAACATCGCCGGCCTGGGCCTGCTGCTGCGGCGGCTGACGCCGCACCATGCGTTGGCCAAGGCCGTCGCGGTGGTCGGCGCGTGCCTGCTGCTGTTCTTCGTCGAGCACTTCGTCGGCCTCGGCCGGCTGTACGGCGGCTGGCCGGCGACGACGGCGGCCGCCGCCTTTGCGTGCTGGCGCCAGCGCGCGCTGCTGCGGCAGCACTGGCGCGCCGAGCTGGCGTTCGGGCTGGCCTTCGCCTACGCCTTCGCCTGGCGCTTCCTGTTTCCGAATATCGATCCATCGTCGGAGCGGCTGACCGACCTCTACTTCATCGCCAATTACCTGCCGGGCGAGCGCCTGCCGCCGCTCGACCACTGGCTGCCGCCGTATCGGTTCGATTTCTATTACGCCTTCCAGCATTACGCGGCGGCGCTGCTCGGGCGGCTGTTCGGGCTGGACAGCGGCACGACCTACAACTTCGCCTTCTGCGTCACGGTCGGCCTGATCGTCAGCACGGCCTGGTTCGCCGTCGGCCAGTTCTGTCGCCGCCGCGCCGCGCGCCTGCTGGTGCTGTTCGCCTTCGTGCTCGGCAGCACGGGCGTGGCGCCGCTGGTGCACTTCCTCTTCGCCGCCGCGCCCGCCGCGGCGACCGCGAGCGGCGAGCCGCCGCCGGGGCTCGACATCACGATGTGGCGTAGCACGCGCTTCGTCGGCAGCGCCGATGCCGACATCAACACCGCTTTCGGCCGGGCGCTGTTCCCGGCGCGGGAGGCGACGGCAACGCGCGTGCCGCTGGACCTGCCGCTCGAGACCTTCAGCTACCTGGTGTTCCTCGGCGACTATCATCCGCCGCTCGGCAGTTTCCTGCTGCTGGTCATCGCCTTGTCCTGCATCGGCGTGCTCGAGCACCAGCCGGCGGACCGCTTCGCGCAGGCGGCGCTGGTCGGCACCGTGCCGCTGATGCTGATCACCAACGCCTGGGTGTTTCCGCTGCAGGCGGCGCTCGTGCTGGGCTGGCTCGCCTACCGCGGCTGGCGCCGCCTGGCGCCCGACTGGAAAGCGCTGGGCATCGCCGGGGCGACCGGCTTCGCCTTGTGCTACCCGGCGCTGACGGGGCTCGCGGCGCAGTCCCTCAGTCCCGCCATCCGGCTGGTGCCGGCAGCCGCACATACGCCCTGGCGCGGCTTTCTCGCGCTGCACTGGCCGCTCCTGGGCCTGCTGCTGCTGAGCCAGCTGCAGCGCGCGACGCGCAAGCCGGCGCTGGTGCTGTGCCTGCTCTGGGGCGGGCTGCTGCTGCTGTCGGAGCTCGTCTATGTCGATGACATATACGGCGGCCAGTACGAACGCTTCAACACCGTGCTGAAGTGGTGGGGCTGGATTTACGCCGGCGCGCTGCTGACGCTGGGGGCGATCAACGGCGGCGGCGATTCGCGCCTGGCGCGCTACGGCAGTGCGCTCGTCATGCTGCTGGTCGGCGCCTACAGCATCGATGCGGCGCGGCTCTGGTGGTGGCAGCCGAAGCCCGCCATCGGCCAGTTCCAGGGCCACGGCTGGCTGACGGCCAACGCCGCCAACCGCGACATGCTCAATTACCTGGCCGCCGCCGCGCCGGGCATCGTGCTCGACCGCAACGACAAAGGCTCGTACTCGCGCAGTTCCGCCTTTGCCCTGTTTGCCGGCAAGCCGGCGCTGCTCGGCTGGGCCGACCACGAGTGGCTGTGGCGCGGCTCGCCCGCCCACGTGCGCCTGCTGGCCGACGAAGTCAGCGCCTTCTATTCCGGCAGCCTGCCGGACAGCCTGGCATGGCTGCTGCAGCACGACGTCCGCTACGTCGTCTGGCAAGCGGAGGACAACCAGTTTGCGCCGGCGGCCTTCAGCGCCATTGCGCAACAGATCGGCAGCCGCTATGGCTGGCAGCCGTTTCAGGTCACCGGCGATTACCGCATCGGGCTATGGATACGCCGGCCGCCAAACTGAGCCGGGACCGCCTGCCGCGGCAGTTCCTCAGCTTCGCCGCGATGGGCGCCGTCGGCACCGGCGCGCATTACCTGACGCTGGCGCTGCTGGTGCGCGCGGGGCTGGCGGCGACGCTCGCCACCGCCATCGGCGCCGCGGTCGGCGCGCTGGTCAACTACGGGCTCAACTACCGCTACACGTTCCGCAGCTGGCAGCCGCACCGCATCGCCGCCAGCCGCTTCCTGGCGATTACCAGCGTCGGCTGGCTGCTGAACGCCGGCGCGTTCCATCTTTTGCATCATGCCTTTGGCATTGCGCTGTGGCCGGCGCAGATCGCCACCACGGCGCTGGTGCTGGCCTGGAACTTCGCCGGCAACCGCTGGTGGACTTTCGGCGGCGACCGCCATGGCTGACGATCGGCCATCCGCCGTGCCGCTGCTGTCCGTCGTCGTGCCGGTCTACAACGAGGAAGCGGTGCTGCCCGAGTTCCACGCCCGCCTCGGCGCCGTGCTCGACCGCCTGCCGCTGCGCAGCGAAGTGCTGTACGTGAACGACGGCAGCGGCGATCGCACCCAGGCGCTCGTCGACCGCCTGTGCCAGGCGGATGCGCGCGTCGCCAGCGTCGAGCTGAGCCGCAACTTCGGCAAGGAAATCGCCATGACCTGCGGTCTCGACCACGCCCAGGGCGATGTCGTCGTCATCATCGACGCCGACTTGCAGGATCCGCCGGAACTCATCGCGCGCCTGGTGCAGGAGTGGCAGGCGGGGTTCGACGTCGTGTACGCCCGGCGCACCGAGCGGCGCGGCGAAACGTGGCTGAAGCGGGCGACGGCGGCGATGTTCTACCGCGTGATCCAGCGCGTCAGCCAGGTGAACATTCCGCGCAACACTGGCGATTTCCGCCTCATGAGCCGTCGCGCCGTCGCCGCCCTGCTGCAGTTGCGCGAGAAGCACCGCTTCATGAAAGGCCTGTTCGCCTGGGTCGGCTTTCCGCAGCAGGCGGTCGATTATTGCCGCGAGCCGCGCTTCGCCGGCAAGAGCAAGTTCAACTTCTGGCGGCTGTGGAATTTCGCCCTGGAAGGCCTCACTTCCTTCACCATCGGCCCGCTGAAGATCGCCACCTACGTCGGCTTGCTGACCGCCATGCTGGCCTTCTGTTATGGCGCCGTCATCATCGCCAGGACGCTGCTGTACGGCGACCCGGTGCGCGGCTATCCGACGGTGATGGTGACGATCCTGTTCCTCGGCGGCATCCAGCTGATGTTCATCGGCGTCATCGGCGAATACCTCGGGCGCACTTACGACGAGACCAAGCATCGGCCGCTGTACCTGGTGCAAGGCTACCGGCCGGCAAAGGAGAGCGGCGATACGCGGGCGCCGCGGTCGACGGCGGCGCATATCGGCGAAAGACGGCGCGCGCGCGGCGGCAACGGCACAGCGGCGCCGCCCAGTCGCGGTCCGGGCTGACCGGCTTGCGGCGATGCCGCCGCTCGGCCTGGCGCCGCGAGACCATCACAGCGACTGCAGGTAGTCGACCATGCGCCGGCGCTGCGCCGCGTCGGGCAGGCGGCCGCGCATGGCGCCAAGGTTGTCCTTCATGTGATCGGCATCGCCGGTACCGGGAATGACGGCGGTGACCGCCGGATGGCCGAGCAGGAACTTGAGGAAGAATTGCGCCCAGGTGCGGGCGTCGAATTCCTGCGCCCATTCCGGCAGCGCCTTGCCGCGCACGCTGCGGAACAGCCGGCCGCGGCCGAACGGCAGCGCGGTCAATACCGCCGTCCTCGTCTCGGCGGCGAGGGGCAGCAGCCGCGCCTCGGCCGCGCGGTTGTCCACGGAATAGTCGATCTGCAGGAAGTCCGGCTTTTCCTTGCGCAGCACCGCCTCCACGGCCGCGTAGTCGCGGCGGAAGGTCGAGGTGATGCCGACGTAGCGACAAAGGCCGTCCGCCTGCCACTGGCGAAATGGCGCCAGGGACTGGCCGGCGTCGCTCACGTTGTGCAATTGCAGCAGGTCGACGCGATCGGTGCGCAGGCGTCGCAGGGACTCGCGCAATTCGGCCGCGTCCGGCTGCTCGAGCTTGGTGGCGATGAAGACTTTGCTTCGCAATCCGGCTTGCGCGACCAATTGCCCGACGACGCTCTCCGCCGTCCCGTACGAGGAAGCCGTATCGATGACGGAACCGCCGCCGGCGACGAGTTCGCGCACGACCTGCGCCAGCGCGGCCAGTCGTGCAGGGTCGTTGCCAACGTCGAAGACGCTCGCGGTGCCGAGGCCGACCGCGGGCAGCAGCTCGCCGCTGCGGGGAATCGGCTTGGCGATCAGCGGCTCCTGCGCCGTGCTCCAGGAAGGCAGCGCGGAGGCGATGCCAAGGCCGGCGGCACGGAGCAATACGCGGCGTCTGGTCATGTTCGTCATGTCAGTTGCGCCAACGTGCTGCGCGCGTTCCGCGACGCATGAAACCGTCTGTTCGCCAGCGCCTGGCGCGCGCCCGGGGCAGCGGGTGGCCGACTCCGTCCGTGTCCCCCGGGCCGGAAAAGCGCCGGCCCTCCTCCTTTACCTCCCGGAGTCGGCCACCCGCCGCCCCGGGCGGACTGGGCTGTCGCTTTTGCGTCCAGGCAAAACCAGCAGCCGATGCGATCGGGCCGGCGGGGTGCCCTGCTTCGCGCAAGTAAAGGAGGAGGAGGCCGCCGCAGGCGGCCGACGGGGGACATGGAGCGAAGCAGGGCACCCCGCCGGCCCGATCGCGCACCGCTGTCGCTCTGCAAGGAAGTTTCATTTCAGTCCTCCTCCGATTTGGCCATCTGCGCCGCGCGGCGCTCCTGGATGCTGCCCAGCGTGGCCGACAAGGCGAGCCAGCCGAGCGCCGCCGGAATCGCGCACAGGGCGATGCCGCCAAGCTTGAGGCCGAGCGCTTGCAGGCTGTTGAACAGCCAGCCGTACAACGCGTCGGAGCCGCGATAGACGACGACGTCGATGATGTTCTTCGCCTTGTACTTTTCCTCGCGCGCAACCACCGTGAAAAGGATATGGCGCGCCGGATTGGCGACGGCAAAGTTCACCCAGCGCTGCAGCACCTGGAGCGTCATGACGACGGCGAGCGTCGGCACGAGCGCCAGGATCGCAAAGCCGACGATATAGACCACGGACAGGGAACCCGCAGCGGCGCCGGTGCTGTAGCGCTCGAGCAGGCGTCCGGTGGCCAGGACTTGCGTCGCCAGGGTCAGCAGGCCGACGGCCAGGTCGATGCTGGCGAAGATGCGCGTCTGCGCGCCGGCGCCATGGACAGCGGCGGCGACGATGTTCGCCTGCGCCAGGTAGAGCATGGTCGCGGCGAACGAGAGCAGGCTGACCCAGGCGCCGAGCCCGAGCAGGTAGGGCGAGCGGAGCAACTCCGGCAATCCCGCGTAAGCGCCGCCGCCGAGGCGCACGTCGACCTGCCGGGCGCCGGCACGACGCTTGGCGCAGGCCTCGAGGCGATGGACGCAGAAGACGGCCAGTTCCAGGAAGGTGATGGCGACCAGCAGCAAGTTGATCGCGCCGAGCGCCACCGACAGGCCGATGGTGATCGCCGGGCCGAGCAGCGCGCCGGCCGTGCCGCCGGCGCCGATGAAGCCGAACAGGCGCTTGCCTTGCTCGCTGCTGAAGAGGTCCGCCATGAACGACCAGAACACGGCGACGGCGAAGAGATTGAAGACGCTCAGCCAGACGAAGAAGACGCGCGCGACGATCGCCGTCTCGCTGCCGAACGTCAGCAACAGCCAGAACAGCGCCAGGTTCGCGGCGAAGAAGTGGTAGACGACCGGAATGAAGCGCGAGCGCGGTTGCCTCGCCACCAATGCGCCGTACAGGGGCTGCGCCACCAGCAAGGCGGCGAAGGTCGCCGTGAACATCCACGGCAGCGCCTTGACGCCGCCGGCGATGCCCATTTGATCGCGCAACGGACGCAGCACGTAATAGCCGGCCAGCAGCGTGAAGAAATAGGCGAACGACCACAGCGCCGCCGCGCGCTCGCCCGCCGTCGCCGGAACCGCCCGCCACAGCCAGCGTTGCAGCATCAGGGCGACAGCGACAGGGTCTGCCGAAGTTCGGCGGCCGTCACGGCCTGTCCGTAGCCGGGACGGCCGCGCTGGAAGCGGCTGGCGTCCGCCAGCCCGCCGACCGTCACCGGCTCGAAGCCGGCATCGCGCACCAGTTCCGCCGCCACCTGCATGGCCGCGGCATCGTCGCCGGCAATTGGAATCGCCAGCCGCGGCGGGGGACGGTTCGCCTCGCGCGCCAGGATCAGGTAGGAGAGCGTGTTGAAGGCGCGGACCAGGCGCGTGCCGGCGAGATATTTTTGCGAGGTGATGCCGATGCCGCTGCGCTCCGCTTCGTCGGCGATGGCGCCGTCGCGCGCGGCAACGGCGTTGCCGGCGTCGAGGACGATCTTGCCCTTGAGGGCGTCGGCATAGTCCTGGCCCAGGCGCGGCAGCGCGCCGTAGGGCACGGCGACAAAGAGCGCGTCGCCGAAAGCGATCGCCTGCGCCACCGTTCCGGCTTGGGCCAGCGGGCCCAGCTTCGCCACCAGGTCCTGCAGTTCGTCGGGATGGCGCGACGAGAACAGCACCGGGTGTCCGGACTTGACCCACAAGCCGCCCACCGTGCCGCCGATGCGGCCCGCGCCGATGACGCCGATGCGCAGCTTGGCAGCGTCATTTTCGCGGGCCGACGCCGGTCGCGGCATGAGCACGGCGCCGACGAGCGCAGCGAAGCCGGCGCACAAAAGGCCGCGGCGGCTGACGTCAAACGGGCTGTCGTTGAACATGGGAGCATCCTTCCTTTCGGCCGACGTTCGCGCGCGGCGATGCGGGCGGGCTTTTGCGTTTCGATCCGCGGCGAATGGCATCGGTTCCGTCTGCTCGTCTTGCGCACCGGGCCACGCCGGCGACATGGGCATGCGTCATGCCGCAAGGCCGGCAGGGACATGCTTGCCGCAATGCCGTCGAAATATTCCCGGTGATAACCGCACCACGACGCACGCCGCGCCTGCGCGCGCTAGACTGGCATCTCGACCGCCGCCTCCGGAAGGAATCCCGCCATGAAACGCCTGCTGCTCCTCGCCTCGACCACCGCCGCTCTGCTGTGCGCCACCGCCGCCCACGCGCTTTCGCTCGACAGCCTCAGCAACAAGGACGCCGCCGCCGGCCTCAAGCAAGCCTTGACGCAAGGCGCCGACAAAGCCGTCGCGCAACTGGGGAGAACCGACGGCTTTCTCGCCAACCCGCAGGTGAAGATTCCGCTGCCGGAAAGCCTGCACCAGGTCGAAGGTCTGATGCGCGGGCTCGGCATGGGCAAGTACGCGGACGAGCTCGTCACGGCGATGAACCGCGCCGCCGAAGCGGCCGTGCCCGAGGCCAAGACCCTGCTGGTCAATGCCGTCAAGCAGATGTCGGTGCAGGACGCCAAAGGCATCCTCACCGGCGGCGACGATGCCGCCACGCAGTATTTCCGTCGCACCACGTCCGCGCCGCTGGGCGCGAAGTTCAAGCCCATCGTGCAGAAGGCGATGGCGAAAGTGAAGCTCGCCGACAAGTACGACCAATTCGCCGGCAAGGCGGCGAAGTTCGGGCTGGTCAAGGAACAGGACGCGCACCTCGACAACTACGTCACGCAAAAGACGCTCGACGGCCTCTACCTGATGATCGCCGCCGAGGAAAAGGCGATCCGCAAGGACCCGGTCAGCGCGGCGGGCAACCTGGCGCAGAAAGTTTTCGGCCTGCTCAAGTAGAATGGCCGTCCGAAAGGGAAACGACGGATATGAAAATTGACTTGCGCAAGATCTACCGCTTCGAAGCCATCAGCCTTCCGGCAGGCGCCGCGCTGCCGACCGGCGGCGACATCTACTACGAATGCGTCGAATGCGCCCACGTCGTGAGTTCCGTGCCGCACATCGTTTCCCACTGCGAGTGCGGCAATCTCCACGGCAAGGGCGGCGCGGTCGAGATCAAGGACCCCGCCAAGGTCCGGCCGGTACGCGGCAAGCTCAAGTAAGCCATGCCGGCCCGCGGGCCGGTTTCCCATGAACAAGCTCAATCCGGCCCAGCGGGAGGCGATCCGCTATCTTGACGGCCCGCTGCTGGTGCTCGCCGGCGCGGGCAGCGGCAAGACGGGCGTCATCACGCACAAGATCGCCTACCTCGTCGAGGAATGCGGCATCAGTCCGCACAAGATCGCCGCCATCACCTTCACCAACAAGGCGGCGAAGGAAATGCAGGAGCGCACCGCCAGGCTCCTCAAGGGCCGCCCGGTCGACGGCCTCACGGTGTGCACCTTCCACGCGCTCGGCGCCAAGATGCTGCGGCAGGAAGCCCGGCACACGGGCTTGAAGCCTTCCTTCTCGATCCTCGACGCCGCCGACACCGGCGCGCTGTTCCAGGAACTGCTCAAGGACGCCGACAAGGGCCGCGTGCGCCTGATCCAGAACCGCATCTCGCTGTGGAAGAACGCGCTCATCGATCCGGAAGCCGCGGCGCAAGAAGCCGTCGATGACATCGACATACAGGCGGCGCGCGCCTTCGCCGACTACGAGCGCACGCTCAAGGCCTACCAGGCCGTCGATTTCGACGACCTGATCCGGCTGCCGGCGCTGCTGCTGGCCGGCAATGAGGAAGTCGCGCAGCGCTGGCGCAGCCGCATCTGGCATCTGCTGGTCGACGAATACCAGGACACCAACCGCTGCCAGTACCGGCTGGTGCGCCTGCTCACCGAGCCGCGCGCCTCCTTCACCGCGGTCGGCGACGACGACCAGTCGATCTACGGCTGGCGCGGCGCCGACATCGAGAACCTGCGCCTGCTGCGCGACGACTATCCGCGGCTGCATGTCGTCAAGCTCGAGCAGAACTACCGTTCGACGACGCGCATCCTCGCCGCCGCCAACAGCGTCATCCGCCACAATCCCAAGCTGTTCGAAAAGAAGCTCTGGTCCGACAAGGGCCAGGGCGACGCCATCCAGGTCGTCGCCTGCCGCGACGACGAGCACGAGGCCGAGTGGGTGGTGACGAAGCTGCTGGCGCACAAGTTCGAGCACCGCGGCAAATGGGAGGACTATGCCATCCTCTATCGCGGCAACTACCAGGCCCGAGCCTTCGAAAAACAGCTGCGCGCACACAAGGCGCCCTATATGCTCTCCGGCGGCCAGTCCTTCTTCGACCGCAGCGAAATCAAGGACGTCACCTGCTACCTGCGCCTGCTCGCCAACAGCGACGACGACCCGGCCTTCATCCGCGCCGTCACCACGCCCAAGCGCGGCATCGGCGGCACCACGCTCGAAGCGCTCGGCCGCGCCGCCGGACGCCGGCACATCAGCCTGTTCGCCGCGGTCTTCGCCGCCGGCGTCGAAGCCGACGTCAATCCCAAGCAGCTCGCCGCGGTCAAGGAGTTCGCCGCCTTCATCAACCGCATGGAATGGCGCGCGGCGCGCGAGCCGGCCGGGCAGGTGCTGACCGATCTGCTGCGCGCCATCGGCTACGAATCCTGGCTGTTCGAAACCCTGGACCCGCCGGCGGCGGAAACCAAGTGGTCGAACGTGCGCGACTTCGTCGCCTGGCTGGCGCAGAAGGGCGAAGACGAGGGCAAGAACCTGCTCGAACTGGCACAGACCGTCGCCCTCATCACCATGCTCGACAAGAACGCCACGGACCAGGACGCCGTGCAGCTCGCCACGCTGCATGCCGCCAAGGGCCTGGAATTCCGCCATGTTTTTCTGGTCGGCGTCGAGGAGGGCATCCTGCCGCACCGCGAGTCGGTCGACCACGGCAACATCGAGGAAGAACGGCGGCTCATGTATGTCGGCATCACGCGCGCGCAGATGAGCCTGTTCCTCACCTACTGCGAGAAGCGCAAGCAGGGTCGGGAGATTCTCACGCGCGAACCGTCGCGCTTCATCGCCGAGATGGGCGACGACCTCAAGGTCGCCGGCAAGAATCGCGCGGTCGTTGCGGACGACAAGGAAGCCGGCCGCGCCAAGCTCGCCCGCTTCAAGGAACTGCTCGCCAAGAAATGAAACGGGGCAGCACCGCGACGGTGCCGCCCCGCATCGGCCGCAGCCGGGAATTACTTGAGGTCGGAGCCGACTTGCTTGAACAGGTAGGCGATGGCGCTCTTCACCTCGGGATCGGTCAGGTCGGCCAGGCCGCCGCGCGCCGGCATGTTGCCGTGGCCGCGGATCACCGACGTCGTCAGCGCATCGATGCCCTTGGAGCCGCGCTGCGTCCAGGCCGCCTTGTCGCTGATCTTCGGCGCGCCCTTTTCGCCCGTTTCATGGCACTTGAGGCACACCGTCTTGGCGATCTGCTCGCCGCTGCGCTCGTTGCCGGCGATCTTCTCGCCCGCCGCCGGGGCCTTGAAATTGGCACCCGACTGGTCGGCCATGTAGGCGATGGCGCGGGCCAATTCCTCGTCGGTGGCATCCGAGCCGCCTTTGGGGGGCATGGCGTTCTTGCCGGCCTTGGCCGACTTCACCAGCATGTCCAGGCCGACGCCGATGCGCGGCGCCCAAGCGGCCTTGTCGCCGACCTTGGGCACGTTCGGCGGACTCGCCGTGCCGGGACCCGTGCCGTGGCAGGCGTTGCAGTAGGTCTTGAAAATCACTTCGCCGCTGCGACTGCCGACGCCGGCGGCGGCGGCAGTGCCCGCTGCGCCGGCGATTTCGACGTGCGCGACGGGCGCGATGCGGGCGTTGGCGGCTTCGTCATCGGCCGGCGGGCGGCCGCCCATGCCGAAAGCGAAGGTGCCGGACAAGGCGAGGGCGCCGGCGAAGACGAGCGATACGGAATTCGTGCGAAACATGAAATTTCCCCAAATGGCGCGAAGTTGTGGCGCGGATAAACGGCGGATTATAGCCAATTCATGGACGACGGGCAGCAAACGCGCTATCCTCTCGAGGCCTAAGCGCCCGTAGCTCAGCTGGATAGAGTACTGCCCTCCGAAGGCAGGGGTCGGACGTTCGAATCGTCTCGGGCGCGCCAATTCCTCTGCCGCATCCTATGGACTACCGCATCCTTCCCGTCACGCCCTTCGCCCAGAACTGCACGCTGCTCTGGTGCGAGCAGACGATGAAGGGCGCCGTCGTCGATCCCGGCGGCGACCTCGACGAGATCGTCGCCGCGGCCGCGCAGCTCGGCGTCACGCTCGAAAAGATCCTGCTCACCCACGGCCACATCGACCACGCCGGCGGCAGCGCCGCCCTGGCGGCGCGGCTGGCCATTCCCATCGAAGGACCGCAGCGCGAGGACGCCTTCTGGATCGACCAGCTGCCCAACCAGAGCCGCATGTTCGGCTTCCCGCACTGCGCCGCGTTCACGCCCGACCGCTGGCTCGAAGACGGCGACCAGGTGAAGTTCGGCAATGTCGTCCTCGAGGTGCTGCACACGCCCGGCCACACGCCGGGGCATGTCTGCTTCTTCCATGCGCCGTCGAAGCTCGCCATCGTCGGCGATGTGCTGTTCGCCGGCTCCATCGGCCGCACCGACTTTCCGCGCGGCGACTACGAAGCCTTGATTCATTCGATCCGCGGCAAGCTCTGGCCGCTCGGCGACGACGTGCAGTTCATCTGCGGCCACGGACCGATGTCGTCGTTCGGCGAGGAGCGCGCGTCCAATCCTTTCGTCGCCGACGGCACCTGAGCCGAATTCCGCAGCCGATCGGCTGCATCGCGCACTGAAAGCGGCACTAACCCGTTAAGATTGGCGGCTCCAACAAGCACAACAACGGAGCCGCCATGAACACCATCCCCCATCGCTGGCGCTTCTTCCGCGCCGGCGGCTTCGATCAGGTGCGTCTCGACACCGCCGCGGAGTTGCTGGCCATCGGCGAACTGGACCAGAAGCTCTGGGTCGCGCTCTCCTGCCCGGTCAAGGGCATCGAATTCGACGCCCGCACGCTGGCTTTCGTAGATAGCGACGACGACGGCCACGTCCGCGCTCCCGAACTCATCGCCGCCGTGCAATGGGCCGGCGCGCGCCTGACGAATCCCGCGGTGCTCGAGCAAGGACTTGCCGGCGTGCCGCTCGCCGCCATCCGCGACGACGACGCCGAAGGCGCGCGCATCGCCGCCGCTGCCCGCGCGCTGTTGTCCGGCCTGGGCGACACCAGCGCTTTCGTCAGCGTCGACGCCGCCAGCGCCGCGCAGGCGCACTTCGCCGAACAGGCAAGCGCCGCCTGGGAAGCGGCGGGCGCGGCGGCCCAGCCGCTCGGCGACGGCACCGCTGCGGCGCATGCCGCGCTCGCCGCCGTCGCCGACAAGATCGACGATTATTTCGTGCGCTGCCGGCTGGCCGCTTTCGACGCCCGTGCCGGCAGCCTGCTCGATGCCGCGGAGGATGCCCTGAAAGCGCTGGCCGCCGGCCCGCTGACGGCGAACGCCGAGGCCATCGCCGCCCTGCCGCTCGCGCGCATTGCCGCCAACGCGCCGCTGCCGCTCGCCGCCGGCGTGAATCCGGCCTGGGCCGCGCGCATCGCCGCCTTGCGCGACGCCGCGGTCGTGCCGCTGCTCGGCAGCCGCGAAGCTTTGAGCGAAGACGACTGGCAGGCGCTGCGCGACAAGCTCGCCCCCTACGTCGCCTGGCTCGCCGCCAAGCCTGATCCGGCCACCCAAGGCGACGGCGTGCGCGAACTGGAAAAGCTCGCGCGCTATGTGCGCGACCTGATGCCGCTCGCCAACAACTTCGTCGCCTTCCGCGATTTCTACGGCCGCCAGGGCAAGGCGACTTTCCAGGTCGGCACGCTTTATCTCGACGGCCGCTCCTGCGAGCTGTGCGTCGCCGTCAGCGACGCCGCCAAGCATGCCTCGCTCGCGGCCTTGTCGCGCCTGTGCCTGGTCTATTGCGACTGCGTGCGCGGCGCCGAGCGGATGAGCATCGCCGCCGCCTTCACGGCCGGCGACTCGGACCAGCTCATGGCCGGCCGCAACGGCGTTTTCTACGACCGCCAGGGGCGCGACTGGGACGCCACCATCATCAACATCATCGATCATCCGATCGGCCTGCGCCAGGCTTTCTGGTCACCCTACAAGCGCCTCGCGCGCCTGGTGGCCGAACAGTTGCAGAAGCTCGCGGCGAACAAGGCCAGGCAAGCCGAGACCAACCTGGCCACGGCAGCGTTCGGCGCCGCCAAGCAGGCCGGCGCCGCGGCGCCGAAGACCGCGCCGGTGCCGTTCGACGTCGGCAAGTTCGCCGGCATCTTCGCCGCCATCGGCCTCGCCGTCGGCGCCATCGGCACGGCGCTCGCGTCGGTGGCGACGGGCCTGTTCGCGCTCAAGTGGTGGCAGCTGCCGCTCGCACTGGTTGGCGTCGTGCTGCTGATTTCCGGCCCCGCCATGGTGCTTGCCTGGTTCAAGCTGAGAAGCCGCAACCTCGGGCCGATCCTCGACGCCAACGGCTGGGCCATCAACGCCCGCGCCAAGATCAACATTCCCTTCGGCACTTCGCTGACGCAAGTGGCGCAACTGCCTGCCGACGCCGAACGCTCGCTGAGCGATTCGTATGCCGAGAGCCACGCGGGTTTGAAGTGGGCCCTGGCCGGCCTCATCCTGCTGGTCCTCGTCGCCTTCGTCTGGCTGGTGCGCGCGGTCATCTGAAGCGACGATGGCAGCGAAAGTCCTCAAGCTCGCCGGCATCGTCGTCGCGGTCCTCGGCGTTCTCGGCATCGCCCTCGGCGCTTTCCTTTCCAGCCGCTACTTCGCCGCGAGCGTCGAGACGCTGCTCGCCAAGGCGATGCAGGAGGCCAAGCAGCGCACCCTGAAATTCGACGGCGCGCTGGAAATTTCCTTCTGGCCGAATGCCGGCTTCACCGCCGGCAGAGTCTCGCTGTCGGAGCGCGGCAGCACGCAGGAGTTCGCCTCCTTCGACGCGGCGCGCGTGTCGGTGGCCGTGCTGCCGCTGTTCGCCCGGCAGGTGGTGGTGGAAGATTTGACGCTGAACGGCCTCAAGGTCGGCATCGTCAAGCACGCCGACGGCTCGCTCAACATCGACGATCTGCTCGTCAGCCAGAAGCCCGCCGGCACGCCGCTCCAGTTCGACATCGCCGCCGTCAAGCTCGGCGGCGCGACGCTGACCTGGCACGACGAAAAATCCGGCGGCACGACGACGGTGAGCGGCCTCGATTTCGCCACCGGCCGCGTCCAGGCCGATACCGGCAGCAAAGCCTTCCGCGTCGATAACCTGGCCTTCGCCGCCACGGCGGACGGCATCCGCACGCGAGTCGCCCTCGGCGGCGTCGACGGTTCGGCCACCGCCCTCAAGGCCGCCAGCCTGGCCTTCGATATCGACGCCAAGGCCGGCACGACGGCCGTCCGCGGCACGCTGAACGCGGCCCTCGCCGCCGACTTCGCCCAAGGCACGCTGGCCCTGGAGAACCTCTCCGGCGACGTCGACATCGCGCATCCGCACCTGGCGACCAAGCACATCACGCTGCCGCTGCGCGGCGACTTGCGCGCCGGCCTGGCGACGGCCGCCGGCCATCTGTCGACGCAGTTCGACGAATCGAAAGCGGTGCTGCAGTTCAAGGTGGCCCGATTCGCGCCGCTGGCGCTGCATTTCGACCTCGCCATCGATCGCCTCGACGTCGACCGCTACTTGCTGCCGCAGCCAGCGGCGGCCCGCGCGGAGAACACCAACCCGTTCGACCTGTCTGCGTTCAAGGACCTCGAACTGGACGGCACGGTGCGGATCGGCAGCCTGCAGGTCGCCAACCTCAAGGCCAGCAACGTCAAGCTCCAGATCAAGGCCGCCAACGGCAAGCTCGACGTCGGCGGGCTTGACGGCCGGGACGGAAACTAGCCATGCGGCTGGGCATCGACCTTGGCGGCACCAAGATCGAAATCGTCGCGCTGGCCGGCGACGGCGCCGAGCTGCTGCGCCGGCGCGTGGCGACGCCGCAAGGCGACTACGCCGCGACGGTGGCGGCGCTCGCCGGCCTCGTCGCCGCGGCGGAGACTGAGCTCGGGCAGCGCGGCAGCGTCGGCGTCGGCATTCCCGGCGCCGAATCTCGCGTCACCGGCCTCGTCAAGAACGCCAATTCCACCTGGCTGATCGGCAAGCCGCTGCGCCAGGACCTGCAAGCGGCGCTCGCGCGCGACGTGCGGCTGGCCAACGATGCCAACTGCTTCGCGCTCTCGGAAGCCACCGACGGCGCGGCGGCCGGCGCCGGCGTGGTGTTCGGCGTGATTCTCGGCACCGGGGTCGGCGGCGGCATCGTCGTCAATGGCACGGTGCTGGCCGGCGCCAACGGCATCGCCGGCGAATGGGGCCACAACCGCTTGCCCGGCGACGAGGCCGCCTGGCCCGCCTGCTATTGCGGCCGCCGCGGCTGCGTCGAAACTTTCCTTTCGGGGCCCGGCCTGACGCGCGACCACGCCGCCGTCACTGGCGACGCCAATGTCATAGCGCCGGCGGCGATCGCCGCGCTTGCCGCCGCCGGCGACGCCGCCTGCGAAGCGACGCTGCGCCGCTACGAGGCGCGCTGCGCCCGCGCCTTGGCCGAGGTCATCAACATCCTCGACCCGGACGCCATCGTGCTCGGCGGCGGCCTGTCGAACCTCGACCGCCTTTACGACGCCGTGCAGCGGCTCTGGGGCGCGCAGGTCTTCTCCGACCACGTCGCCACGCGCCTGCTGAAGAACCGCCACGGCGATTCCTCGGGCGTGCGCGGCGCCGCCTGGCTATGGTGACGCTTTATCTGGGCGGCATCCGCCCGCTGCCGCCGGAGAACCAGCCGACCGGCATGTTCAAGCGCGAGATCGCGCAGCCGGTGTGGCTCGGCCGCGCGGGACTGGCGGGCGACGCCCAGGCCGACCGCCGCGTGCACGGCGGCCCCGAAAAAGCGCTGCATCAATTCCCCGTCGCGCACTACGCGCGGCTCGCCGCCGCCTTCCCCGCCGCGGCGGCCTTGCTGGTGCCCGGCAGCATCGGCGAAAACCTCAGTGCCGACGGCTGGGAGGAAACCACCATCTGCATCGGCGACGTCTTCCGTCTCGGCGATGCGCGCATCCAGGTATCGCAGCCGCGCTCGCCGTGCTGGAAAATCGACCGCCGCTATGGTCAGGAGGGCATGGCCAAACTCATCGACGCTGCGGGGATCGCCGGCTGGTACTTCCGCGTCGTCGAGGAAGGCGAAGTCGCGACCGGCTGCCGCTTCCAGCGCATCGACCAGCCGGCGCCGGCGGCGACGCTGCAGCGGCTCTGGCAGCTTTGGCAGGCGCAGCGTCCCTACCCCGACGCGCTCGAGGCGTTCGCCGCGACGCCCGGCCTGGCGCCCAACTGGACCGCGAAATTCGTCGAGCGCGCGCGATGGCTGAGAAGTCTCTGAATCCCTGGCGGCGCGTCTTCCTGCCCTTCGCGGCGGGCTATTACCTGTCCTACCTGCTGCGCAACGTCAATGCCGTCATCGCGCCGGACCTCACGCGCGACCTCGCGGTGTCGGCCGCCGACCTCGGCTTCCTGACCTCGGCCTACCTCTTCGGCTTCGGCGCCTTCCAGCTGCCGCTGGGCATCCTGCTCGACCGCTACGGCCCGCGCCGCGTCGAGGCGGTGCTGCTGACCATCGCCGCCGCGGGCTGCGCCGCCTTCGCGGTCGGCACCAACCTCGCCGAGCTGGCGCTCGGCCGCGGCCTCATCGGCCTCGGCGTCTCGGCCTGCCTGATGGCCTCGTTCAAGGCCTTCTCGCTGTGGTTTCCGGCCGAGCGCCAGGCGTCGCTCAACGCCGCGGTGATGGCCGCCGGCGGGCTGGGCGCCTTGAGCGCGACGACGCCGCTGGCCTGGGCGCTGCCGCTCGCCGGCTGGCGCGGCATTTTCGCCGTCCTCGCCGTGCTGGCGCTCGCCGCCGCCGCCGGCATCTTCTCGACGCCCGACAGGCGCGCCGCCGTCAGCCGCGAGACCCTCGGCGAGCAGCTGCACGCCCTCGGCGGCATCCTGAGAAGCCGCGCCTACTGGCGCTTCGCGCCGCAGACGGCGACCATGTCGGGCGGCTTCATGGCGCTCCAGGGCTTGTGGGCGGTACCCTGGCTCATCAACGTCAACGGCGCGACGCGCGAAGCGGCCGCCGTCCACATGCTGCTCGCCAGCGGCGCCATGCTCGCGGGCTTCCTCGCGCTCGCCGCCTTCGTCACGCGGCTGGCGCGCGCCGGCCTGCCGCCGCAGCGCATCCTCACGGCCGGCATCGGCGTCGGCATCGGCGTCCTCGCGCTGATCGTCGCCGACGTCGGCGCGACCCGGCTGCTGTGGTTCGCCATGGGCCTGGTGTTTTCGGTCACCAATCTCTCCTACGCCCTGCTCGCGGCGAACTTCCCGCCGCACCTGCAGGGCCGCGCGAACACCGCCTTGAACCTCGCCGCCTTCGTCGGCGCCTTCGGCCTGCAATGGGGCATCGGCGTGCTCGTCGACGTGCTCGGCAGTTTCGGCCTGACGCCGCGCGAGGCTTTTCGCTGGGCCTTCGCCGTGCTGCTGCTGATGCAGGCGTCGGCGTGGGGATGGTTCGTGCTGGGCGCTAGAACTCGAGCGGGTCGACGTCCAGGTGCCAGCGCAGATCGCGTGGCGCCTTGAGCGTATAGAGCGTTTCTCCCCAGGCCGCCAGAAAGGCCTGCAGCGCCGGGCGGCTCGCCGATTCGACGAGCAGTTGCGCGCGCTCCAGGCTCATCAGGCGCGACAGCCGCATGGGCACGGGATCGTAGAGCGTGACTGCCGTACCGGCCAATGGCTCGGCAGCGGCGCGGGCTTGCGCGAGGAAGGCGAGCGATTGCTCCATGGTCTTCGATTCGGCGCGCAGCAGGCACTGGAAGGCGAAGGGCGGAAAGCCGGCGGACTCGCGTTCGGCCAGCTGGTTGGCGGCAAAGCCGGCGTAGTCGTGGTGCACCAGCGCGCGGTAGAGCGGATGGTCGGGGTACTCGGTCTGGATCAGCACTTCGCCCGGCAGGGCGGCGCGGCCGCTGCGGCCGCCGACTTGCATGAGCTGGGAAAAAAGGCGTTCGGGAGCGCGGAAATCGGCGGCGAACAGCGCGGCGTCGGCGCCGACGACGCCGACCAGCGTCAGGCGCGGGAAATCGTGGCCTTTGGCGAGCATCTGCGTGCCGACGAGGATATCGGCCTCGCCGGCATGGATGGCGGCAAGCAGGGCTTGCCATTTCTTCGGCGTGTTGGCCGAGTCGCGGTCGATGCGCAGCACGCGGGCTTCCGGAAAGCGTTCCTGCAGCGCCGTTTCGAGGCGCTGCGTGCCGCGGCCGAAGGGCTGGACGTCCTGGTTGCCGCAGTCGGGGCAGCCGCGCGGGATCGCCGCCTCGAAGCCGCAGTGATGGCAGCGCATGCGCCGGTCGGCGAGATGGACGACGAGATTGGCGGCGCAGCGCCGGCAATGCGAGATCCAGCCGCAGGACGGGCAGGCCAGCACCGGCGCGTAGCCGCGGCGGTTGAGGAAGACGAGGCTTTGCTCCTGGCGCTCCAGGCGCGCGGCGATGGCGGCGACGAGCGCGGCGGAAAGGCCGTCCAGCAGCTTCTCGCGGCGCGTGTCGACGGTAGCGACGCTGGGCAGCGCCTCGGCGACGGCGCGGCGCTGCAGTTCGAGCAGGCGGTAGCGCCCGGAAGTGGCGTGATGGAAGCTTTCCAGCGCCGGCGTCGCCGAGCCGAGCACGATCGGAATGTTCAACTGCTTGGCGCGGAACACGGCGACGTCGCGCGCCGAGTAGCGCAGGCCGTCCTGCTGCTTGAAGGAGGCGTCGTGCTCCTCGTCGACGACGATGAGCTTCAGGCGCGGCAGCGGCATGAACATCGACAGCCGCGTGCCGAGCACGATGTCGGCGCGGCCGCTGGCGCCGTCAAGGAAGCCGCGGGCGCGGGCGGCATCGGCCATGCCGCTGTGGGCCGAGACGATGCAGGCGTTGGGAAAGCGCGCCGCGACGCGGCCTTCGAGCTGCGGCGTCAGCGCGATTTCGGGCACCAGCATCAGCGCCTGGCCGCCGTCGGCCAGCACGGCGGCGATGGCGCGCAGATAGACCTCCGTCTTGCCGCTGCCGGTGATGCCGTGCAGCAGGAACACCTGGAAATCCGCGGCGGCGACGATGGCGGCGACGGCGGCCGCCTGTTCGTCCAGCAACGGCGGCACAGCCGGCGCCGGCACCGCCGCGATGGCCTTCTCTTTCACCGGCCGCGGCAGCTTGCCGCGGCGCAGCAGCGGCGGCAGCGCGAAGGCGATCACCTGGCCGAGCGGGTATTGGTAGTAGCGAGCGCAGAATTCGCATAGCGCCAGCCAGTCGGCCGGCAGCGGCGGCATGTCGCGCAGGACGGCGCGCACCGGTTTGAGCTTTTCCGGCGGCTGGTCGCTCGTCGCCAGCACCGCCAGGATCACGCCGGTTTTCTCGCCCGGCCCGAACGGTACGGCGACGCGGCAACCGCGGTCCGCGGCGACGGCATCCTCCGCCAGGTAGTCGAACAGCCGCGGCAGGGGCGCATCGAGCGCCACCCGGACAATGCTCATGGCCTATCAGAGGCTTGCTCGGCCAATCTCGACTTCACCTTGCTTGATTCCCCTAATCCGTTGGTCTCAAATGGTTTTCCGCCTACCCACAAAAACTGTGGACAACTTTGTGAATAACGGCGTCGCCACAGCGCTAAATAGCGGCCCCGTAACGTTTAGTTAATAAATGCACAACCATTGTGCCGAGTCAATTGCTATAGAAATCAAACAGTTAACAAGTTTGTATTACTAAGGTATGACTGGAGCCGCTGGGAACCCCCGCCAACCCGGTTTCTGTGAATAAGTCAACTGCCGGACCCGTTTTCCGGAAGCCTTGCGGGGCCGGCCTTGCGCGGGCGAAGGCGCCCGCGATCAGCGGCGGTACTGGTGTACCGCGTCGACCAGCGCGGAAACCCGCTCGGGGGGCGTGAATTGGGAAATGCCGTGGCCGAGGTTGAAGACATGGCCGCTGCCGGCGCCGTAGGCATCGAGCACGCGGCGCGCTTCCTTTTGCACGGTTTCGCCCGAGGCGAACAGCGCCATCGGATCGAGGTTCCCTTGCAGCGCCACTTTGTCGCCGACGCGCCGGCGCGCTTCGCCGATGTCGGTGGTCCAGTCCAGCCCGATGGCGTCGCAGCCGATGGCGGCGATGGCTTCGAGCCACTGGCCGCCGCCCTTGGTGAAGACGATGGAAGGGACGCGCTCGCCGTCGTGGCTCTTCTTCAGGCCGGCGACGATGCGCTCCATGTACTGGAGCGAGAACTCGCGGTAGGCGTGCGCCGGCAGCGCGCCGCCCCAGGTGTCGAAGATCTGCACGGCTTGCGCGCCGGATTCGATTTGCGCGTTGAGGTAGTCGGTGACGGCGACGGTGGTCACTTCGAGGATGCGATGCAGCAGGTCGGGCCGCTCGAACAGCATGGTCTTGACCGTGCGGAAGTCGTCCGAGCCGCCGCCTTCGACCATGTAGCACGCCAGCGTGAAAGGGCTGCCGGAAAAGCCGATCAGCGGCACGGAGTTGTCGAGCGCGCGGCGAATCTCGGCCACCGCGTCCATGACGTAGCGCAGGTGCACGTTGGGGTCCGGCGCTTCGAGGTCGCGGATCGCCCACTCTTCGCGCAGCGGCCGTTCGAACTTCGGACCTTCGCCGTCGGCGAAATAGAGCCCCAGGCCCATCGCGTCGGGCACCGTGAGAATGTCGGAAAACAGGATCGCGGCGTCCAGGCCGAAGCGCGCCAGCGGCTGCAGCGTGACTTCGCAGGCCAGGCCGGGATCCTTGCAAAGGTTGAGGAAGCTGCCGGCGCGGCGGCGCGTCTCGCAGTACTCGGGCAGGTAGCGACCGGCCTGGCGCATCAGCCAGACGGGCGTGTAATCGACCGGTTCGCGCAGCAGGGCGCGCAGGAAATTGTCGTTCTGGGGGCGGGCCATGGGGCGCTCCGGTAGCGGGTAAAGGGGCATTATCGCATTGCCTTGGGCATTACCGGTCCTCGGCCCCATAGGCGAGGCGCATTCTTGCGGCGCGGCGGGACCGCCGGCGCCCAGGATCCGGCCGCTGCCGCCTCATTCCATGAGCGCCGGAGCGGCGTCCTGCTGCGCGCGCTGCGGCGGCGCCCGCAGCAGGACGATCATGGGAATCGCGGCCAGGGTGAGGAACATCATCAGGCGGAAGTCCTGCAGGTAGGCGAGCGTAGCGGCCTGGCGCGTGACTTCGGCATTGATCGCGGCAAGGCCTTGCGGCGACGCGAGATGGTAGGCGCCGGCTGTCGCCGTGGCGAAGGCCGGCCGGAACGGATTGATGTAGCCGGCGAAGGCGGCATGGTTGGCCTGCGTGCGCTGGGCGAGGTAGGTCATCACCACGGAAATGCCGATGCTGCTGCCGATGTTGCGCATCAGGTTGAACAGCGCCGTGCCCTCGTTGCGGAAATGCGTCGCCAGGGTCGAGAAGCTGATGGTGGTCAGCGGCACGTAGGTCAGGCCGATGCCGAGCCCCTGGGTGATGCCCGTGCGGACGATGTCCCAGCCGCCGACGTCCGCCGTGAAGTGCGTCATCTCCCACAGCGACAGCGTCGTCAGGACGAAGCCGACGAAGATCATGTGGCGGGCATCGACCCGCCGCGACAGCCGGCCGACGGTGATCATGGCGATCAGCGTGCCGATGCCGCGCGGCACCAGCAGGAAGCCGATGTCGATCACCGGGTAGCCCATCAGGTTCTGCATGAACGGTGGCAACAGCGCCATGGTCGCGAACAGCACGACGCCGACGTTGAAAATGAACACCAGGCCGACGCTGAAGTTGCGGTCGCGGAACAGGCCCGGTTCGATGAACGGCTGATCGTGAGTGAAGATGTGCGCGACGAAGAGATAGAGGCCGAGCCCGGCGAGCATCGCCTCGACCGCGATCTCGCGGCTGGCGAACCAGTTCAGCGACTCGCCGCGGTCGAGCATCATCTGCAGCGCACCGATGGCGACGCTGAGGAAAGCGAAGCCGAGCAGGTCGAAGCGCCGCGAGCGGTCGAGCGGCGTCTCATGCACGAAAGCCGCGAGGCCGAACCACGCCAGCAGGCCGAACGGCAGGTTGATGTAGAACACCCAGCGCCAGTTGTAGTACTCGGTGAGCCAGCCGCCCAGCGACGGGCCGAGAATCGGGCCGACCATCACGCCGACGCCCCACAGCGCCATCGCCGAGCCGTGCTGCTCGCGCGGATAGGCGTCGAGCAGCACCGACTGCGACAGCGGCACCAGGCTGGCGCCGAATACGCCCTGGAGCAGCCGGAACATCACGATCTCGGGCAGGTTCTGTGCCGCGCCGCAAAGCATCGACGCCACCGTGAAGCCCGCCACCGACCACATGAAGAGGCGCTTGCGCCCGAGACGGGCGACGAGAATGCCGGTCAGGGGCATGACGATGGCCGCGGCGACGATGTAAGACGTCAGCACCCAGGCGATCTGGTCCTGGGTCGCGCCCATCGTTCCCTGCATGTGCGGCAGCGCCACGTTGGCGATGGTCGTGTCGAGCGCCTGCATGATCGTGGCCAGCATCACCGACAGGGTGACGAAGCCCCGGTGCTGGTGCTCCATGCCTGGCGCGACGGCGGTCATCGGCGGACGCTCAGAAGGAAAGGCCCAGCAGGCGGCGCCGATGGCCGGTGTCGATGGTGACGACGGCGCTGAGGCCGGCACGCAGCTGCGGCAGGTCCGGCGCGGCGGCGAGCCTGATGCGCACGGGCACCCGCTGGGTGATCTTGACCCAGTTGCCGGTGGCGTTCTGCGCCGGGATGACCGAGAACTCGGCGCCCGTGGCCGGGCTCACGCTGTCGACGGTCCCCTGCCACTCGGCGTCCGGATAGGTGTCGATGTGCACGACGGCCGGCTCGCCGGGACGCACGTAGGTGAGGTCGGTCTCGGTGAAATTGGCGTCCACCCAGACGCTGCCGCTGATCACCAGGGCCATCGCCGCGCTGCCCGCGCTCACGTACTGCCCCGGCTTCGGGCGGTTGCTGACGGTGCCGGGCAGCGCAGCGCGCACTTCCGTGCGCGCCAAGTCGAGCTTGGCCTGGTCCAGTTCGGCCAGGGCCGCGCGGTAGCTCGGATGGCGCTCGACCGGCGCATCGACGCTGCCGCCCAGCGTCGCGGCGATGCGCTTCAGGTCCTGTTGCAGCGCCGCGACCTGCTGGGCCGCGACGTCCGCGCTCTGCGTCGCGTCGTCGAAGCGCGCGGCGGAGATGAAATGCTTCTTGACGAGGTCGGCTTGTCGCGCCTGCTCGCGTTGGGCGAAGGCGTACCTGGTCTTCGCCAGCGCGATTTCCGCCTGCTTCTCGCGATAGCTCGCTTGCAGCGCCGCGAGATCGGTGCGCACCTGCGACAGCTTGGCCTCGGCCTTTTCCACGGCCACCTGGAACGACGCCGGATCGATGCGGAACAACGGCTGGCCGGCCGCCACCGTCTCGTTCTCCCGCACCGGCACGGCCTGGATGATGCCCGAGACGTCGGCGCTCACCGGCACCATGTCGGCCTTGACGTAGGCGTCGTCGGTTTCGACGTAGCGCCCGCCCTGCAGGTAGAAGCCGGCGGCGACCAGCGCAGCGAGCGCCGGCAACGCGACGAGGAGCATCAGCCGCTGCCGGCGGCGCTTGGCAAGGCTTGCCGTCGCCAGGGATGACGGCTCGTCGCCGGTCGGTGTCTTGCTCATGAATGCGTGCCTCGTGACATTGCGATGCGGCGCCTATTGCCGCGCCGACAGGTTGCCGTGCATCTTGCCCAGCGCCGACAGCACCGCGGCGGCCTCCTGCTTGCCGAGGCCGCGCAAGGCGTCCGCGCGGATCGCCGCGCCCACGTGCTTGATGGCCGCGAGCTGGGGAGCGGCGGCGGGCGTCAGATGAATCCGGTAGGCGCGGCGGTCGGCGGGATCCGCGCGCCGCTCGACGAAGCCGGCCGTCGCCAGCTGGTCGAGCAGGCGCGCCAGGGTGATCGGCTGGACTTCCAGCAGTTCAGCCAGCTCGACCTGGCGGACGCCCTCGTGCCGCGAGACGTAGACCAGCGCTCGCGCCTGGGCCAGCGTCAGCAGGCTGCCTTCGAGGCGCTGGCGAAAGGCCCGCCGCATCAGGCGGGAGACGTCCGCCAGCAGGAAACCGAGACTTTCTTCTTGCACGCCCACGAGCGCTCCTCGACTGATAAGCAATGCTTACTATATACGAGGATTACGATGCCGGTCAAAGGCGCGATCGCGCGGCCGGCCTCCGCAAGCGCCGGGGCGCCGCGATGCCGTAGAATGCGCGCCCCCCACCTCATTCGAGCCGAGCCATGTCCACCATTCCCGCCTGCCCGCTTTGCGCCATGGAGAACACCTATCCCGACGGCGCCAACTACGTTTGCGCCGATTGCGGTCACGAGTGGCCGCAAGCGGCGCTCGCCGCCGCCGACGCCGACGATGCCGTGGTCAAGGATGCCAACGGCAACGTCCTGGCCGACGGCGACGCCGTGGTGCTGATCAAGGACCTGAAGGTCAAGGGCTCGTCGATCACGCTGAAGATGGGCACCAAGGTCAAGAGCATCCGTCTGGTCGGCGGCGACCACGAGGTCGACTGCAAGATGGACGGCGGCAGCTTCATGCTGAAGGCCTGCTACCTGAAGAAGACCTGAGCGGCGGCCGGCGCGACCTCAGGGCTCTTCGACGGCCTTGCCGGCGCGCAGGCCGAGGTCTTTCAGCTTGCGGTAAAGGTGGGTGCGCTCGAGCCCGGTCTTCTCGGCGAGCCGCGTCATGGCGCCGCCTTCGCGCGCCAGGTGGAACTGGAAATAGGTGCGCTCGAAATACTCGCGCGCCTCGCGCAGCGGCATTTCCATGACTTCCGGCGGCAGTCCCGGCGGCAGGTTGGGGTCGAGCGCCGCGCCGGGGAACAAGTGGCGCGCCACGTCCTCGGCGGCGATTTCCTCGTCGAGCGCCGCCAGCGCCAGCGACTTCACGGCGCTCCTGAGCTCGGCGTAGCCGCCGGGCCAGGCGTGCTGGCGCAAGGCGTTCAAGGCCGAAGTGGACAGCCGGCGCAGCGGCACTTCGCCGGCTTCGGTCAGGTGCAGCAGCAGGTGCGCGGCGACGTCGGGGATTTCGTCCTTGAGCTGGGCCAGCGTCGGCAGGCCGAGCCAGACGTCGAAGAGGCGCCGCAGCGCGGCGTCCTCCCAGCCGTGCGCGGCCAGGTCGGCCGGCTCGCCGGCGGTGGCGGCCACCAGGCGCAGGCCGAACTTTTCCAGGCGCTCGAAGGCGAAGACGAGATTCTTCTGCTGCAGGCGCGTCAGCCGCGCCAGTTCCTCGCAATAGAGCACGCCGCCGGATGCCGCCTGCAGGGCTTCGAGGGTCAGCGGCGTCGAATCGTGGGCGAGGTCGATCCAGGCCTTGCCGGGCACGTGCAGCGTGCGCGCGGCGAGTTCGACGATGCCGCCGGGCGCCGAGCGCAGCAGCACCGCCGGGTTCTTCGCGGCGACCTGTTCGAGCCGCTTCTTCAGGTCCTTGAGCGGCGCCGAGCGCGGAAAGGCCGCCAGCGAAAGGCCGCCGGCGCCGGGCTTGCGGCCGAGCTCGAGGCCGCGCTTGATCGCCGCCAGCAGCCGCTGCATGCCGATCGGCTTTTCGAGGAAATCGAGGGCGCCGATCTTGGTCGCCTCGACCGCCGTGTCGATGGTGCCGTGGCCGGACATCATGATCACCGGCATGTTGAGCTGGCCGTTGGCGGCCCATTCCTTGAGCAGCGTGATGCCGTCGGTATCGGGCATCCAGATGTCGAGCAGCACCAGGTCGGGCCGCGCCGCCTCGCGCGCGCTGCGCGCGCTGGCGGCGTTCTCGGCGAGCGTGACGTCGTGGCCTTCGTCGCGCAGGATGTCCGAAAGCAGTTCGCGGATGCCGATTTCGTCGTCGACTACAAGTATCTGTGGCATGTGTTCATCTTACCCTGACGCTGCCAGCGGCAGCTTGATCGTGATCTCGGCGCCGCCGCCGGCGCGGTTGGCGAGCCGGATTTCGCCGTGGTGCTCGTCGACCACTTTCCTGACGATGGCGAGCCCGAGGCCGGTGCCCTTGGCCTTGGTGGTGACGTAGGGCTCGAAGGCGCGCGACAGGATTTGCCGCGGGAAGCCGGCGCCGTTGTCGCTCACCGCGAGCACGGCGCGCATGTCTTCGCGGCGCGTGGCGAGCGTGATGACGGGCGCCGCGACAGCCGCTTCCGCCAGGGCTTCGCGCGCGTTCTTGACGAGGTTGTGCAGCACCTGGCGCAGCTGGTTGGCGTCCGCCAGCACCGGCGGCAGGTCGGCCGCGAATTGCGTCGCGATGTGCACGTCCGCCGCGGCGTAGAGATCGAGCACTTCGTGCAGCAGGGCGTTGAGATCGAGCGCGGCGAGTTCCGGCGGCGGCGTCTTGGCGTAGTCGCGGAAATCGTTGACCATGTTCTTCATCGCCGCGACCTGGTTGACGATGGTCTGCGTCGAGCGCGTCAGCATTTCCTGCGACGCCGGGTCGAGCTTGGCGGCGAGCTTGAGCTGCAGGCGTTCGGCGGAAAGCTGGATCGGCGTCAGCGGATTCTTGATTTCGTGGGCCAGCCGCTGCGCCACTTCGCCCCAGGCGGCCGTGCGCTGCGCCGAAATCATGTGCGTGATGTCGTCGAAGACGACGACGTAGCCGCCGCCGCCGGCCACCGGCAAAGTCGATCCTCGCAGCAGCAGCGTCTGCAGGGCGCCCTTGTCGTTGGCCAGTTCGAGCTGCTGCTGCCACTCGGCGCCGCGCGCGCGGAAAGCGGCGACGATGGCCGCGGCGAAGGCGCCGTGGCGCGGCCAGTCGGCGAGCGGCATGTGCTCGGCGCCGGCGAGATCGTCGCCGAGGATGGCGGTGGCGCCGCGGTTGGCCGCGCGCAGGCGGAAATCGGCGTCGAAGGCGAGGACGCCGGCCGACAGGTTGGCCAGCACGCTTTCGAGATAGGCGCTGGTGGCTTCGAGTTGATTGCGATGGCGTTCGGTTTCGCGCCGCGCGTCGTCGAGCTGGCGCGTCATCTTGCTGAAGGATTGCGTCAGCACGCCCAGTTCGTCGTGGGTGGCGACGATGGCGCGCGGCGTGAAGTCGCCCGCCGCCACGGCCTGCGTGCCTTCGGCGAGAATCAGCAGCGGCCGCGCCAGGCGCTCGGCGAGGAAGAAGGCCAGCGCCACGGCGGCGAACAGCGCCAGCAGCAGCGTGAAGGTCAACGTCAGCGTGTAGATGCGCTTCAAGCCGTCCTTGCCGAGCTGGAGTTCCTGGTAGTCGCGGTAGGTGGCGGCCACCGAGTCGGCGCTGCGGGCGATGGCGTCGGGCACCGTCTGGGTCACTTGCAAGATGCGCGGTTCCTCGCCGAGTTCCAGGCCGCGCACGGGCACCAGCGCGCGCAGCACCAGGCCGGTGGCGGCGTCGCCTTCGACCAGCGCCAGGCCGCGGCCGGAGCGCGCCTGGCGCAGTTGCGCCAGCGCCGGCACGGAAGGCATCAGGCTATCGACGTCGCTGGAGCTGCTCGACAGCACGTTGCCGGACATCGCGATCAGCGTCGCCGTCTGCACGCCGGCCTGCTCGCGCAGGCGGTTGAGCAGCGTCGGCCCGGGCGCGGCGCCGAGATCGAGCGCCATGTTGCGCCCCTTTTCGAGCAGTTCGCCCTGCAGCGTGTCGAGCACCGTGCGGCCGAGGTCGAGGCCGCCTTCGAGCGCGCTGTCGACGCGCACGTCGAACCAGGAATCGATGCTCTTGACCGCGAACTGCATCGACACGGCATAGACCAGGGCGCCCGGCAGCACCGCCATCAGCGCCAGCATGACGAGCAGCCGCCATTTGAGCCGCGAGCCGAAGACGCCGCCGCGATAGTCGCGCCACAGCGAGCGCAGCTGCAGGGCAACCAGCCCGAGCAGGGCGATGCCGGCGATGGCATTGACGCCGATCAGCAGCGGATAGTTGCGCGCGAACAGCGCCGTGTTGGCGCTCGCCGTCGCCAGCAGGAACAGCAGCACCGCCGACAGCGCGGCGATGACGGCCAGGGCGATTTTCATGGTCCCTCCGCCGGGCCGCCCCCAGGCGAGGCCGCCACGAATCGGCGCGCCCCGCGAGCCATGGTCGCCCGCTTCCGCGGGAAGGGCGCCGGGAGGCAGGGCCTCATTTGGTCTCCGCCGGCACGAACTGCCAGCGCAGCACCTTGGCGTCGACCTGCCAGTCGCGATCGGCGATGGCGTCGATCTGCAGCGGCTTGGGCAGCTGGCTGCGGTCGAGCGACAGGCGCACGGCCGCATTGTAGGTTTCGCCCGGCTTGATGGCCGCCTTGTCGACAACCGGCAGGTCCACGACGCGCGAGATCACGCGCAAGGCTTCGGTCAGCGTGGCGAAGCTTTCGTGCAGGCTGCCGACGGACAGCCGGTATTGGCGCGTCAGCGCATTGTAGGCGAGCCGGTATTCGAGGCGGCGGTCGGCGATGTGTTCGTTCGACCAGTACCAGCGCGCCCGCGTCAGGTCGAACTCGACGTTGAAGTAGAGCGGCAGGCCGCGCGCCACGGCTTCTTCGAGCCGGCTGCCGAGATCGACGGTGAACTTGGCCGACAGCGCATAGCCGTCATCCGTCGGCGCCAGCGTCGCCTGCTGCGGCTCTATGCTGCCGGCATGAACGGCGGCGGCAGCCAGCAGCAGCATGGCCGCGAGCCACGCGCTAAGCGGATTTCTCCAAGCGGGCGTAGAAAAAACCGTCATGTTCGGCGCTGGGCAGCAACTGCCATTCGTTGTTGTCGTCGCCCGTCGTCTTCGCCGGCAGGCGGATCGCATCGGCGTGGCGGGCCGCGAAGTCCGCCACCTGCAGCGCGTTTTCCTGCGGAAATACCGAGCACGTGCAGTAGAGCATTCTGCCACCAGGGGCGAGCACCTGCCACAGGGCATCGAGAATTTCGGCCTGGCTGCGTGCGAAATTGGCCACATCGCGAGCGCGCCGCAGCCACTTGATGTCCGGGTGGCGGCGCACCACGCCGCTGGCGGAGCAGGGCACGTCGGCGAGGATGCGGTCGAAGGGACGGCCGTCCCACCAGTCGGCGACGCGGCGGCAATCGGCCACCTGCACGGCGGCGGCGAGTCCCAGGCGGGCGAGGTTGTCGCCGATGCGCGCGGCGCGCGCGGCGTCGGCTTCGAGGGCGACGAGATCGAGATCGGCGCCTTCCAGCAGGTGACAGGTCTTGCCGCCCGGCGCGGCGCAGGCGTCGAGCACGCGCATGCCGGGGCGGGCGTCGAGCAGGCGCGCGGCCTGTTGCGCGCCGTGGTCCTGCACCGAGACGCGGCCGGCGGCGAAGCCGGGCAGGCGTTCCACGGCGACGGGCTTGTCGAGCAGGATGGCGCTGTCGTCGAGCGCGCGCCCGGCAATGCCTTCGGTATGGAGAACGGCGAGATAGGCGGCGGCATCGGTCTGGCGCCGATTGACGCGCAGGCACATCGGCGGATGGCCGTTGCCGGCGGCGGCGATCGCCTGCCAGTCCTGCGGGTAGGCGGTGATCAGGCGGTCGAGCCACCAGCGCGGATGCTGCCAGCGCGCGACTTCGTCGCCGTCGGCCGCGGCTTCGAGTTCGTCGCGGCGGCGCAGGAAGTTGCGCAGCACGCCATTGACGAGGCCCTTGAAGTTGCCGCCGGCGAGGCCGGCCGCGGCCCGCACCGCCTGGTCGACGGTGGTATGGACGTCGTCGGGCCGCTCGGCGATGCGGTGCAGCGCCGCCAGCAGCAGGCCGCGCACCGCGGCGTCGGCGAGCGGCCGGGCGATCAGGCGGGCGAGGCAGAAATCGCCGCGGCCGTAGCGGCGCAGCGCGCCGTAGGCGAGATTCTGCGCCGCCGCGCGGGTGGGGCCGGCGAGACCCTGCGCGGCGAGCGCCTCGTCGAGGTTCTTGCCGTCGATGACGGCGGCGACGACCTGCGCGGCAGCGAGCAGGGCGGAAGCGAGCGGGGCGGCGGTATTCATCGGCGCAGCATACCAGCCGCCGGGGTCAGGTTCCGTCTCATGCCTAGGGCATGATCTCGACGTATTCGTAAACCTCGGCGTCGACGAGCTGGCGGCGCAGCGGCAAGGGCAGGCGGGCGAACCAGGCGTGCGGGTCGTGGCGGTCGATCTCGCGGCCGAGGAACTTCACGAGTTCGCAGATCGGCTCGACGACGTTGTGCCGGTAGCGTTCGTCGCGCTTGACGTAGCCGAGGTAGAGATTCTTCATGCAATTGCGCCGGCACCAGGAAAAAGCTTCGCAGGATTCGCACGGCATCGCGGGCGTCGGCTGCAGCGGGCTTTTCTTCAGCCAGTTGCCCTGGATCTCGCCCATCTGCATCTGCGGCGCGTACATCATGTCGGGACAGGGGAAGATCTGGCCGTTGGGCATGACGTTGAGCAGATGAGTGGACACGCGGCACTGCGTCTGGCCGGCATACAGCTCGCGCGCCCGCGTCGGCAGCAGCTTGTTGCGCACGATGCCCATCAGCGGCACCAGCGGATAGAGCGTGTCGCCGGCGGCGAAGAAGCGGTCGACCAGCTTGACCAGCACGGCCTTGCGCTTCTCTATCGAGTCGCCGCCATACATTTCGTCGGCGACGAACTGCCAGTAGAGATAGTCGATCGCCGCGACGGCGGTGGCCAGTTCGTCGAGCTCTTCAAAGCAGGTGTCGGGATTGCCCCAGGTGACGCGGGCGGTGATGGTGCCGCCGACGCGCTCGTGGACGTGGTTGAGGTTCTTGATGACCTGGCGCCAGATGCCGCGGCCGCGGTAGCCGTCGGTGGTCTGCTCGCCGCCGTCGATGGAGACGAGGATGTTGGACAGCTTCGCCAGCATCCAGTCCGGCAGGTTGTCGAGCAGGGTGCCGTTGGTCTGCAGCTGATAGCGGAACTCGGGGAAGCGCTGCATCACCGCCTGCATCATCGCCAGGTTCAGCGTCGGTTCGCCGCCGTAGAAGGTGACGTAGATTTCCTTGCCGGCGAGATGGCGGTCGACGAAGGCGGCGAGCTGGTCGATGTCGTAGGCGAGTTCGGTCTGCGAGCCGAGCACCTCGCCGACGCCGAGCGAGCAGTAGGTGCACTTGAGGTTGCACTTGAGCGTGGTCAGCAGCTGCAGTTCGACGCGGCCGCCGACGATGGCATCCGGGTCGGAAACGGCGCCGGCAAAATGGGGTTCGATTAGCATGGGCGCGGACTCTACTACGGCGCCGCGCGCTGTCAAGCGCCCAGGTCAATTCGTCATATGTCGCCGGCGCGGCACAAGCCGTGTGCTGCCAGGAGCCGATCATGGTGACAGGCGCAGGCCGCTTGTGCTATACGATAGTTATATGTTGCGAGCGCCGCCGCAAGCGGCGCCGCCGGCAATGCCGGATCCAACGCAGAGTAGGGAGGCTGACTTGAAAAATACAAAGCCCCTGATGAGCGCCATTGCCGCCGGCGGCGGCCGCGCATGACATCCGCATCGACCCGCGGCGGCGAGGCCACGGCGGAAGAGACGCTGACGCAATTGCTGGAGTGGCAGCGCGCCATCCTCGAAGGCACCAATCACTCGATCATCGCCACCGACCCCGACGGCCTCATCGTCAGTTTCAACAAGGGCGCCGAGCAGATGCTCGGCTATCGGGCCGACGAAGTGGTCGGACGTTCGACGCCGGCCATCATCCACGACGCCGGCGAAGTCGCCGCCCGCGCCGCCGCGCTGAGCGCCGAACTCGGCGAGCCCGTCGCGCCGGGCTTTGCGGCCTTCGTCGCCAAGGCGCGGCGCGGCACGGTCGATGAGCGCGAATGGACCTATTTGCGCAAGGACGGCGCCCGCGTGCCGGTGCTGCTGTCGGTGACCGCCCTGCGCGACGGCGACGGCGGCATCCGCGGCTACCTCGGCATCGCCATCGACATCGGCGCGCGCAAGCGGCTCGAAGAGGCGACCGCGCAGGCCAAGGCCAACGAGCTCGCACGCGCCCTGATCCGGGCCATCGCCGAGGGCGTCATCGGCTTCGAGGAGCGGGCGCCCTACCGCGTGCGCTTCCTCAATCCCCATGCCGAGCGGCTCCTCGGCCTCAGCGAAGCCGCGGCGAGCGGCCGCCTGCTGGCCGACCTGGTCGAACTGCTGCCCGAAGCGGGCGCCTGCTGCTGCAGCGTCGCCGACTGGCCCGCCTGCCCGCACGGCGGCGTCTTCGAGGCGAACGTGCGCACCCGCGCCCGGCCCGAGGGCTTTCCCGCCGCCCTGGCCTTCGCCCCCATCGTCGACGGCGGCGACGGTCTCGCCGTGCTCACGCTCCAGGACATCGGCGCCCGCCGTCAGGCCGAGGAGAAGCTGCGGCTGTCCGACAAGGTCTTCGAGTTCAGCGCCGAGGCCATCATCATCACCGATGCCGAGGCGCGCATCCTCGCCGTCAATCCGGCCTTCACCTTCCTCACCGGCTATCGCCCGGACGAGGTCCTCGGCCAGAATCCGCGCGTCCTCCAGTCCGGCCGCCACGACGCCGCCTTCTATGCCGGCATGTGGCGCGCCCTGATCGACGACGGCCATTGGGAAGGCGAACTCTGGGACCGCCGCAAGGACGGCAGCCAGTACCCGAAGTGGCTCAGCATCAACGCCGTGCGCGCCGACGGCCGCACCACCCACTACGTCGCGCTGTTTGCCGACATCTCGGAGCGCAAGGAAAACGAGAACCGCATTCGCTTCCTCGCCGAGCACGACCACCTGACCGGCCTGCCCAACCGGCGCCTGCTCGAAGCGCGCGCGCGCCAGATGATCGCCTCGAACCGCCGCCGCGACGCCGGGCTCGCCCTCATGGTCATCGATCTCGACCGCTTCAAGAATGTAAACGACACGCTCGGCCATCTGGCCGGCGACGAGCTGCTGATCGAAGTGGCGAAGCGCCTGGTCGCCAGCGTGCGGGGCTCCGACACCGTGGTGCGCCTGGGCGGCGACGAGTTCGTCGTGCTGCTCGAGGACATGCATGTCGCCGCCGACGTCGCCGCGGTGGCGGCGAAGATCCGCGCCGCGCTCAACCAGCCGATCATGATCGCCGACAAGGCCGTGCACGCGCCGCCCAGCATCGGCATCGCTCTGTATCCCGAGGACGGCGAGGACATCGAGACTCTGCTGCGCAATGCCGATACGGCCTTGTATCGCGTCAAGGCGACCGGCCGCAATGCCTGGCTGTTCTATACCGGCGCCATGAACAAGGCCGTGCGCGAACGCCTGCAGCTGGAAGATGATATTCGCCACAGCCTCGCCGCCGCCGGCTTTCGCCTGCATTTCCAGCCGCAGTTCGAAGTCGGCAGCGAACGCATCGTCGCCTGGGAAGCGTTGTTGCGCTGGCCGCATCCCGAACGCGGCTGGGTCGCGCCGGAAGAGTTCATCCCGCTGGCCGAGGAGACCGGACTCATGCTGCCGCTCGGCGAATGGGTGCTGCGCACCGCCTGCCGCGAAGTGCGCCGCTGGGAAGACCAGGGCCTGGGCCGCTTTCGCGTCGGCGTCAATCTGTCGGCGTGCCAGTTCGCCGCGCCCGACCTCGCCGACAAAGTCGCCGCCGCCCTCGCCGAGGCCGGCCTCGACGCCGCGCGGCTCGAACTGGAAATCACCGAACGCATGCTCATGGGCCCCGGTTCGGCGGCGACGCTGCAGCGGCTCAAGGCCCTCGGCGTCATGCTGACGCTGGACGATTTCGGCTCCGGCTATTCGTCGCTCGCCTACCTCAAGTCGTTCGCCGTGGATCGGCTCAAGATCGACCGCGCCTTTGTCGGCGACGTCACCCACGACGCCAACGACGCCGCCATCGTCCGCGCCGTGATTTCGCTGGCGCAGGCGCTCGACATGAAAGTGGTCGCCGAAGGCGTGGAAACCGCCGCGCAGACGGACTTCCTCGTCGCCCATGGCTGCGGCGAAACCCAAGGCTTCCTGCGCGGCGGCCCGATGCCAGCCGAGGCGGTGGCCGCCTTCCTCGCCGCCCGCGCCGCTCAGTAGCCGCCGCGGCGCATCGCCCGCAGCCGCGCGATGCGTTCCGCGGTCGGCGGGTGCGTGGCGAAAAGGCCGGCGAGGCCGCCGCCGGAGAGCGGATTCATGATCATCATCTGCGCCGTCTCGGGATGCGCTTCGGCGCTCGCCATCGGAATGCCGCGCGCATAGGCTTCGATTTTCGCCAGGGCGTCGGCCAGCGCTTCGGGATCGCCCGACACTTCGCCGCCGCGGCGGTCGGCCTCGAACTCGCGGGCGCGCGAAATCGCCATCTGGATCAGCGCCGCCGCCAGCGGCGCCAGCAGCGCGACGAGGATGCCGGCGAGCGGATTCACCGGCCGCCCTTCGTCGTCGCGGCCGCCGAAGAACATGGCGAAGTTGGCGAGCGCCGATATGGCGCCGGCCATGGTCGCGGCGATGGTGGACGTCAGGATGTCGCGGTGCTTGACGTGGGAGAGCTCGTGCGCCATGACGCCGCGCAGCTCGCGCGCCGACAGCAATTGCAGGATGCCGCTGGTCGCCGCCACCGCCGCGTGCTCGGGATTGCGGCCGGTGGCGAAGGCGTTGGGCTGGGCTTCGTCGATGATATAGACGCGCGGCATCGGCAGCGCGGCGGCCGCAGCCAGCTCGCGCACGATGCCGTAGAGGTAGGGGCTGGAGGTGGCGTCGACTTCCTGCGCGCGGTACATCGACAGCACCATCTTGTCCGAGAACCAGTAGGAAATGAGGTTCATGCCGCCGCCCAGCAGCAGGGCCAGGATCATGCCGCCCTTGCCGCCGATCATCGCGCCGATGACGCCGAAAAGGGCGACGATGGCCGCCATGAGAACCGTGGTTTTCAGCCAGTTGCCGACCATGGATGCGCTCCGCCGACGACGCCCGCGATTGGGCAACGCTTAGATGCGGGACGGGCGCCGAAAATTCAAGCGGCCGCGCCCACCGCCAGCGCGAAAGCTTCGCCGGCGGCGACGGCGAAACCGTGGAGAAAATCGCCCGCCGCCAGGCGCTTGCTGCCGGGCTTTTGCAGTTCGGTCAGCCGCAGCGCGCCCTCGCCGCAGGCGACGAGGATGCCGCCGGCGCCGCTTGCCAGCACCGTGCCGGGCGCGCCGGTGCCTGCCGCTGCCTGCGCCGCCCAGAGCTTGACCGGCGTCTGGCGCAGCGTCGCGACGGCGCCGGGAAAGGGATTGAAGGCGCGCACCTGGCGCTCGATCTCGAGCGCCGGGCGCCGCCAGTCGATCGCGGCCTCGGCCTTCTCGATCTTGCGCGCGTAAGTGACGCCCGCCTCCGGCTGCGCCGTCGGCGCCAACTCGGACAAGCGGCCCAGCGCCGCGGCGATGAGCTTGCCGCCGAGCACGGCGAGCTTGTCGTGCAGGGTGGCGGCCGTGTCGCCGGGCGCGATCGCGATGCTCTCGGCCAGCAGCATGGGGCCGGTATCGAGTCCGGCTTCCATGCGCATCACCGTGATGCCGGTCGCCGCGTCGCCCGCCTCGATGGCGCGCTGGATCGGCGCCGCTCCGCGCCAGCGCGGCAAGAGCGAGGCGTGGATGTTGATGCAGCCGAAGCGCGGAATGTCGAGCACCGCCTGCGGCAGGATCAGGCCGTAGGCGGCGACCACCAGGACGTCGGGCGCCGCTTCGATGAGCGGCGCATGCGTCGCCGGGTCCTTGAGCCGCTCGGGCTGGAACACCGGGATGCCGTGCGCCAGCGCAAGCTGCTTGACCGGGCTCGCCTGCAACTGCATGCCGCGCCCGGCGGGACGGTCCGGCTGCGTGAGCACCAGCGGCACCGTGAAGCCGGCGGCGAGGATCGCCTCCAGCGCGGTCTTGGCAAACTCGGGGGTTCCCGCGAAGACGACGCGCATCAGGCGGTGATCCGCGCTTGCTTGGCGAGCTTGGCCTTGATCCTGGCCTGCTTCAAGCGCGACAGGTATTCGACGAAGACCTTGCCTTCGAGATGGTCGATCTCATGCTGGACGCAAACCGCCAGCAAGTCTTCGGCCTCGAGCTCGAAGGGCTCGCCGTCGAGGCCGAGCGCACGCACCCTGACCTTGGCGGCGCGCGTCACCAGGTCGTAGATGCCGGGCACCGACAGGCAGCCTTCCTCGGCTTCGCATTCGCCTTCGCGGCTCAATATCTCCGGGTTGATGAAGACCTGGAGTTCGTTCTTGTCCTCGGAAACGTCGATGACGATGACGCGCTTGTGCACGTCGACCTGCGTTGCGGCGAGGCCGACGCCCGGCGCCGCGTACATGGTTTCGGCCATGTCGGCGGCGAGCTTGCGGATGCCGGCGTCGACGACGTCGACCTTCGCCGCCTTCTTGTTCAGGCGCGGATCGGGATAGCGCAATATGGGCAACAGGGCCATGGAAATCAGTCTTTAGCGATTGATGCTGGAAGGTTTTGGGGGCAGAATCGCCGAACCTGTCGGGAGATCAACCCATGCGTCGCATTATATCTGCGCTGCTAATCTGTTTTTCAAGCTGGGCGCTCGCCCAGGCCACGCCGCCGCTGGAACTCGCGCCCGATGCGCCGGAGCGACACGTCGTCGTGCCCGGCGATACGCTTTGGGGCATTTCGGCGCTGTTCCTCAAGGACCCGTTCCGCTGGCCGGAAATCTGGCGCCTCAACGCCGCGGACATCAAGAATCCGCACTGGATCTATCCCGGCCAGGTCGTCGTCCTCGACCGGAGCGGCGAGCAGCCGCAATTAAAGATCGGCAAGCTCCTCAAGGTCGAGCCGCGCATCTACGCCGAAGCCGGCAAGCAGCCGATTCCGGCCATCCCGCAAAAAGTCATCGAGCCTTTCCTGTCGCAGCCGCTGGTGGTGGAAGCCGGCACGCTCGACGGCGCCGCCCGCATCGTCGCCTTCCAGGGCGGCCGCATCAGCGTCGGCGCCGGCGATACCGTCTATGTCACGCAGGCCAAGGCGCAAGCGGCGCAGTGGCAAGTCTTCCGCGCCGGCAAGCCGATGCTCGATCCCGACAGCGTGGACGCCGGCAAGCCGGAAGTGCTCGGCTTCGAGGCCACTTATCTCGGCACCGCCCGACAAGTCAAGGCGGGCGAACCGGCCACGTTCGAGATCACCAGCTCGAAGCAGGAAATCGACCGCAACGATTACCTGCTGCCGACGCCGCCGTTCGAAATCATCAGCTACGTGCCCCACGCGCCGGCGCAGCCGATTTCCGGCCGCATCATCAAGATCTACGGCGGCGTCGGCGAGGGCGGCAAGTTCTCCATCGTCTCCCTCTCGCGCGGCAAGCGCGACGGCCTGGAAATCGGCCATGTGCTGGCGATCTACCGCACCGGCGCCGAAGTTTCCAATCTCAACGACGACAAGACGGAAACCTACAAGCTGCCGGAAGAACGCTACGGCCTGCTGTTCGTCTTCCGCGTCTTCGACCGCGTCGCCTACGGCCTGATCATGGACGCGCCGCGCCCGGTGATGGAAGGGGACACGGTCCGCAATCCCTGACCGCTTGCAGCCGCAACGGCACGTAAATATTCAGATCGCATAGCATGACCGACCGCGACCTCGCCGCCTGGGTGCGCCTGACGCTGATTCCCGGCGTCGGCGGCGAAACGCAGCGCCGCCTGCTGAAGACTTTCGGCCTGCCGGCAGACATTTTTGCCGCCAGCCGCAGTGCGCTGACGGCGGCCGTCGGCGCCGAGCTGGCCGCGCGCATCGGCGGCCACGACGCCGCGGCCGACATCGCGACGGCCCTGGCCTGGGCGCAGGAACCGGGCAACCGCATCGTCACGCTGGCCGACGCCGACTATCCGCAAGCCCTGCTCAAGGGCGTCGATCCGCCGGTGCTGCTCTACGTCAAGGGCCGCAGCGAACTGCTCAACCGCCCGGCGCTGGCCATCGTCGGCTCGCGTTCCGCGACGAAGCAGGGCGAAGCGAACGCGCACGCCTTCGCCGCGGCGCTGGCGCAGGCCGGGCTCACCATCGTCAGCGGGCTGGCGCTCGGCATCGACGCCGCCGCCCACCGCGGCGCGCTCGGCACGGCGGCGTCGACCGTCGCCGTCATCGGCACCGGCGCCGACCGCATCTATCCGGCCGGCAACGCCGAACTCGCCCGCCTCATCGCCGAACAAGGCGCCCTCGTCAGCGAGTTCGCGCTCGGCACGCCGCCGCTGTCGGCCAATTTCCCGCGCCGCAACCGCATCATCGCCGGCATCGGCCGCGGCTGCCTCGTCGTCGAAGCCGCCGAGCGCAGCGGCTCGCTGATCACGGCGCGGCTCGCCGCCGACAGCGGCAGCGAAGTCTTCGCCATTCCCGGCTCCATCCACTCGCCGCATTCCAAAGGCTGCCACAAGCTCATCAAGCAGGGCGCCAAGCTCGTCGACACCGCCGCCGACATCCTCGAGGAACTCCGCTGGGAAGCGGTCGTCGCAGCGCCGGGCGCGGATGCCGCCGCCGCCGATGATCCGCTGCTCGCGGCCCTGGGCCACGACTTGTGCGATCTGGACACCCTGTCCGAGCGCACGCGCCTGCCGGCCGGGGCCCTGCTGGCGAGGCTCTTGCCGCTGGAATTGGACGGCCGCATCGCCCAGTTGCCCGGCGGCCGCTACCAGCGCCTCGATTGACCCCTGCTTGCAATCGCCTGCCGGAGGCGCTTATGATGCCGCGCTCATCGACCGTCGCCGCACCGGCACCCCTATGACCAAGCAACTCATCATCGCCGAGAAGCCCTCCGTCGCCCAGGACATCGCCAAGGCCCTGGGCGGCTTCACGCGCCAGGGCGACTATTTCGAGAGCGACGAGTACGTGCTGTCGTCGGCCATCGGCCACTTGCTCGAGCTGGCGGTGCCTGAGGAGTACGACGTCAAGCGCGGCAAATGGACCTTCACGCACCTGCCGATGATCCCGCCGCGCTTCGCGCTGAACCCGATCGAGCGCACCGCCGAACGCCTGAAGCTGCTCACCAGGCTGATCAAGCGCAAGGATGTCTCGGGCCTGGTGAACGCCTGCGACGCGGGCCGCGAAGGCGAATTGATCTTCCGCTACGTCGTCCAGCACGCCATCAACAACGACAAGGCTGCCAAGCCGGTCCGCCGCCTCTGGCTGCAATCGATGACCGCCGCCTCGATCCGCGACGGCTTCGCCCACTTGCGCAGCGACCAGGAAATGCTGCCGCTGGCCGACGCCGCGCGCTGCCGCTCGGAAGCCGACTGGCTGATCGGCATCAACGGCACGCGCGCCATGACCGCCTTCAACTCGCAGGAAGGCGGCTTCTACAAGACCCCCGTCGGCCGCGTGCAGACGCCGACGCTGGCGATCCTGGTCGAACGCGAAACCCGCATCCGCGCCTTCAAGTCGCGCGACTACTGGGAAGTCGAGGCGGAGTTCCAGGCGGTCGCCGGCACCTACCGCGGCCGCTGGTTCGACGAGAAGTTCAAGAAGGGCGAGGATGAGCACGCCAAGGCCGAACGCCTGTGGGACAAGGCCCGCGCCGACGCCATCCGCGCCGCCTGCCTGGGCAAGCACGGCACGGTCGAGGAAGAGAGCAAGCCCAAGACCGAACTCTCGCCGCAGCTCTTCGACCTCACCTCGCTGCAGCGCGACGCCAACGGCCGCTTCGGCTTTTCCGCGCGCACGACCTTGTCGCTGGCGCAGGCGCTTTACGAAAAGCACAAGGTCCTCACCTATCCGCGGACCGATGCGCGCTGCCTGCCCGAGGACTACGTCCCCCAGGTCAAGGACACGCTTGAGGCGATGGCAGGCACGGGCTACGAGGGACTGGCGCGCCACATCCTGAAGAACGGCTGGGTGCACCCGAACAAGCGCATTTTCAACAACGCCAAGATCTCCGACCACTTCGCCATCATTCCGACCGGCGTCCAACCGAAGAACCTCTCGGAAGCCGAGCAGAAGATCTACGATCTCGTCACCAAGCGCTTCCTCGCCGTGTTCTACCCGGCGGCCGAGTACAACGTCACCACGCGCATCACCCGCGTCGAGAAAGAGGCTTTCAAGACCGAAGGCAAGGTGCTCGTCACCGCCGGCTGGCTGGCCGTCTACGGCAAGGCGGTGCAGGGCGAGGATGAGGCGCCGACCCTGCCGCCGCTGCAGCCGAAGGAGCGCGTCTGGGCCAACGACGTCGAGGTCAAGGACCACCAGACCAAGCCGCCGGCGCGCTTCAACGAAGCCACGCTGCTCTCGGCGATGGAAGGCGCGGGCAAGCTCGTCGAGGACGAGGAGCTGCGCGAAGCCATGTCGGAGCGCGGGCTGGGCACGCCGGCGACGCGCGCCGCCACCATCGAAGGCCTGATCGCCGAGGAATACGTGCATCGCAACGGCCGCGAACTGCAGCCGACGGCCAAGGCCTTCTCGCTGCTGTTCGCGCTCGAGCAATTGCGCGTCGACGAAATCCGCTCGCCCGAACTCACCGGCGAGTGGGAATACCAGCTTCGGGAAATGGAGCACGGCCGCCTCAAGCGCGACGAGTTCATGTCGCACATCGTCGAGCAGACGCAGGTGATGGTCGAGCGCATCAAGCACGGCGAGTTCGCCGACCCGGACTTCGGCACGCTGAAGACGCCGTGTCCGAAGTGCGGCGGCACCATCCACGAGAACTACAAGCACTTCAAGTGCGACAAGTGCGACTACAAGCTCTGGAAAGTCGTCGCCAGCCGCCAGTGGGAACCCGAGGAAATGGACGAGTTGCTGTCCAAGCGCCAGATCGGTCCGCTCGACGGCTTTCGCAGCAAGATGGGCCGCGGCTTCTCGGCCATCGTCAAGCTCAGCGCGGACCACACGCCGGAGTTCGATTTCGGCCAGGGCGAGGGCGAAGGCGAGGAAGTCGATTTCAGCGGCCACGAGCCCCTCGGCACCTGCCCGAAATGCGGCGCCCGCGTCTTCGACCACGGCATGGCCTATGTCTGCGAGAAGGCCGTCGGCGCCGCCAAGACCTGCGACTTCCGCTCCGGCAAGGTGATCCTGCAGCAGGAAGTGTCGCGCAGCGAAATGCAGAAGCTGCTCGAGACCGGCAAGACCAGCCTCCTGAAAGGCTTCGTCTCCAACCGCACGCGGAAGAAATTCTCGGCTTACCTGACGCGCGGCGCGGACGGCAAGGTCGGCTTCGAGTTCGAAGTGCGGGCGCCGAAGGCGCCGAAGGCGGGCGCCAAGGAAGCCGCCGCACCGGCGGCGGCGCCGGCAGCGGCAGTCAAGAAGGCGGCGGCAAAAAAACCGGCCGTGAAGAAGCCCGCGGCAAAGAAGCCGGCGGCGAAGAAAGCCAAGTAGGGCGCGATGGCGACGGCGCTTCCGGCGCAAGCCCAGGCGGTCCTCGACTTCTGGTTCCTGCCGGCGCAGGCGCCGGACCACAACCGCCCGCGCGCCGAGTGGTTCCGCAAGGACGCGGCTTTCGACGACGCCATCCGGCGGCAGTTCGGCGCTCTCGTCGAGGAGGCGCTCGCCGGCCGGCTGCCGGACTGGGGCGACGACGCCGACGCCACGCTCGCCCGCATCCTCGTGCTCGACCAGTTCACGCGCAATCTGTTTCGCGCCAGCGCCCGCGCCTTCGCCGGCGACGCCGCGGCGCTGGCCCTGGCGGAACGCCTGGTCGGCAGCGGCCGCGACAAGAACTTGTCGCCGCCTCGGCGCTGGTTCGCCTTCATGCCGTTCATGCACAGCGAGTCGCTGCTGGAACAGGAGCGGTCGGTCGCGCTGTTCGCCGCGCTGCGGCGCGAAGCGCAGGAGCCGGCGTTCGACTCCGCCTACGATTACGCCTTGCACCACCGCGACGTCGTCGCGCGCTTCGGTCGCTTCCCGCATCGCAATGCGGCGCTCGGACGGGCGTCGACGGCCGCGGAAGAAGCCTTCCTCAGCCAGCCGGGATCTTCGTTCTAGCTAGAGCCACGCCGGCATCTGCGGTGCGAGCGCCTGCTTCGCGCTTGTCGCCGCGCCGACGAGCGCGAAGCCCAAAGGCTTGCCGGCGGCGTCGACGAACAGCGCGCGCACGCCGTCGGCCGACGCTTCCTCGCGCCAGGCGCCATCCAAGCCTGCCGGCGGCGGACACACCACCGTCGGGCAAGCGGGCGTTTTCACCACGACCGGCATGGCCGGATAATCGACCGGCGTCGCCATGCCCGCCAGCGTCTTCGCCAGCGCGCGCGCCTGTTGCATGATCGGCAGGACGAAAGGCAGCACCAGCCCCTGCACTTCGGCGCAATCGCCGACGGCGTGGATAGCGGCATCCGAAGTCGCCAGTTGGCGGTCGACGACGATGCCGCGATTTATCGTCAGGCCCGCGGCCTTGGCCAGCGCCGTTTCCGGCCGCAGGCCGACGGCGGACAGCACCAGGTCCGCTTCGAAGCGGCGGCCCTCGAGGTCGCGCAGGACATAGGCATCGCCGTGACGATCGACGCGACCGACGCTGGTCGCGAAGTGGAAGCGCACCCCCGCAGCGGCCAAGCCCCGAGCGAAGAAAGCGGCGGCCGCGGCCGGCAGCAGGCGGCTGAGCGGCTGCGGCGCGAGGTCGAAAACCTCGACCGCAAAGCCCGCGCCGGCCAGATCGTTGGCGAACTCGCAGCCGATCAGCCCGGCGCCGAGAATGGCGATGCGCCGCTTGCCGGCGAGCTGCCGGCGGAACACGGCGTAGTCGTCGAGATGATTCACCGACAGGATGTCCGCCGCGCCGCTGCCTTCGATCGGCAGGCGGATCGGCTGCGCGCCGATGGCCAGCACCAGCCGGCCGTAGTCGATGCGGCCGTCGCCGGTGCGCAGCGCATGCTCGGCCGGCAAGAGCTCGACGGCGCGAACGTGGTCGACGATGTCGACGCCGAGCTGCGCGGCGATCGCTGCGCGCGGCGCCGCCACCAGCTGCGCCGGCGTCTTTTGCCACGCCAGCGCGTTGGAAAGATTGGGCTTTGAGTAGAAGGCGCCCGCGTCGGCCGTGACGACGCGGATCGCGACCTGCTTGTCGAGCTTGCGCAGTTCGCGGGCGACGCCGAAGCCGGCAAGGCCGGCGCCAAGGATGACGACGGGCGCGCTCATGCCCTTACTCTTCGAGCAGACTGCGCAACATCCACGCCGTCTTCTCGTGCACTTCGAGCCGCTGCGTCAGCAGGTCCGCGGTCGGCTGGTCGTTGGCCTTTTCCAGCACCGGGAAGAGGTTGCGCGCCGTGCGCGCGGTGGCCTCCTGGGCGGCGACGAGGTAACGGATCATGTCGATGGCCTTGGGCACGCCTTCCACTTCCTTCACCGACGCGAGCTTGACAAATTCCTTGTACGTGCCCGGCGCCGGGAAATCCAGCGCGCGGATGCGCTCGGCGATGAGGTCGAGCGCATTCCACTGTTCGGTGTATTGCACCATGAACATCTGGTGCAGGGTGTTGAACATCGGCCCTTTGACGTTCCAATGGAAATTGTGGGTCATGAGGTAGAGCGTGTAGCTGTCGGCGAGCAGTTGCGACAGGCCTTCCGCGATCCGGGCGCGGTCTTCCTTGTTGATGCCTATGTCCATGAGATTCTCCTTGGAATACGCGGAGCCGGCGGCCCCGCCGCTAGGTCAGCTTAGACCTCGACCATCTCGAAGTCAGCCTTGGCGACGCCGCAGTCCGGACACGACCAGGACTCGGGCACGTCCAGCCAACGCGTGCCGGCGGCGATGCCGTGTTCAGGGTCGCCGGCCGTCTCGTCGTAGACGAAGCCGCAAATAATGCATTTGTACTTTTTCATGGGTTCTCTCCTTGGCGGGGGACTAGGGGGCGACGCGGGCCAGCTGGGCGCGGTATTGCCCGGCATGGCGTTCTTCGACCTTGGCGAGTGCAGCGAAGCGCTTGGCGGCCTTGGCCAGCGTGGCGGCGAAGCGCGCCGCGTGCTGCTTCGATTCCGCGATCTGCGCGTCGATCTCCTCGACCGCGTCGCGGCGGCCTTCCGCTTCGGCGGCATGGCGGAAGCTCGGGTACATCTCGGTGTATTCGTGGGTCTCGCCGGCAATGGCCAGGTCGAGGCAGCGCGCCGGGGTCATGGCGTCGGCGGGGAAAAGCAGGTCGAGGTGGCCGAAGGCGTGCTGCACTTCCTGGTCGGCGGTCTCCTCGAAGACGCGCGCCGTCGCCTCGTCGCCGGCGGCGCGGCAGAGCTTGGCGAAGTAACGGTACTTGATGTGGGCCATCGATTCGCCGGCGAAGGCGGCTTCGAGGTTCCTGATGGTGGCGGACGGGTGGTCGCTCATGACGTCTCTCCTGGGGCGATGCGTTGACGCCTTGCATTCTGCCGCGAGCGACGCGATGAATCTAATGGATTGTCACGATAGTAACGATAGCGGCTGACTATCGTATGCGCACGGCGCTGGTGCCCGGCAGGCGGCAGTCGAGCAGGGCGCGGCGCAGCAGGTCGATGGCCTGATGGCGCGGGAAGCTGGCGCGCCAGACGAGGCCGACGCGGCGCGACGGCTGCGGCTCGGCGAACGGCCGCACGCGCAGCAGCGGATCGGTCTTCGGGATGGCGTCGACCGCCGTCGCCGGCATGACGGTGATGCCGACGCCCGACGCCACCATGTGGCGGATGGTTTCCAGCGAACTGCCTTCGAGCACCTGCGGCCCGCCCTGGCCGGCCTGGGTGCACAGGTCGAGCACCTGGTCGCGGAAGCAGTTGCCGCGGCCCAGCATCAGCAGCGGTTCGCCGAGCAGTTCATCGGGCACGACGTTCTTCTTCTTCGCCCAGGCATGGCCGACCGGCACCAGCACGCGAAACGCCTCGTCATAGACGGCCTGCGCCACCAGCCCGGGCTCGGCGACCGGCAGCGCCAGCACGGCGACGTCGAGGTCGCCGCGCTTGAGCGAGTCGAGCAGGCGGGTCGTGAAATTCTCCTCGATCATCAGGGGCATTTTCGGCGCGCGCTCCTTCACCAGCGGCACCAGCTTGGGCAGCAGGTAGGGACCGATGGTGTAGATGGCGCCGATGCGCAGCGGGCCGGCGAGCGGGTCGCCGGCGGCATCGGCGAGTTCCTTGACGAGGTTGGCCTCGGCCAGCACGCGCTCGGCCTGGGCGATGATCTGGTCGCCCACCGGCGTCGTGCGCACGTCGTTCTGGCCGCGCTCGAAGAGGATGGCGCCGAGTTCGTCTTCGAGCTTCTTCACCGCCACCGACAGCGTCGGCTGCGAGACGAAGCACTTCTCCGCGGCGCGGCCGAAATGGCGCTCGCGGGCGAGGGCGACGATGTATTTGAGCTCGGTCAGGGTCACGGCGCTATTATGCCTGCATTGCCCGAGGCGTCTTCCATGTCGCAACCGCCCCTGATCCGCGCCCTGCTCGACCCGGCCGTCAGCCCGCTGGCGGCGCGGCCGATCGAGTTGATGGAAACCCATGCGTCCTGGGTGCTGCTGGCGGGCGACCATGCCTACAAGATCAAGAAGCCGATCACGCTGCCTTTCCTCGATTACGGCACGCTGGCGCTGCGCCGCGCCGCCTGCGAGGCCGAATTGCGCTTGAACCGCCGCTTCGCCCCCGAGCTCTACCTCGACGTCGTCGCCATCACGGGCACGCCCGCCGCGCCGCGCCTCGGCGGCGCCGGCGCCGCCATCGAGTATGCCGTCAAGATGGTGCGCTTCGCGGAGGCGACGCGCCTCGACCATCTTGCCGCCCGCGACGAGTTGCTGCCGGCGCACATGAGCCTGCTCGCCGCCGCGATCGCCGACGTCCACGAGCGCGCCGCCGTCGCCCCGGCCGCCACGCGCTTCGGCACGCCCGAACAAGCGGCGGCGCCGGCGCTGGAGAATTTCGTCGAGCTCGCGCAACTGCTGCCGGCCGCCGCCGACCGCCTGCGCCTGGCGGCACTCGAGGAGTGGACGAAGCGCGAAGCCAAGCACCTCAAGACAACTTTCGCCGCGCGCAAGGAACACGGCCGCATACGCGAATGTCATGGCGACTTGCACCTGGGCAACCTGATCCTGCGCGACGGGCGCGTCGTCGCTTTCGACTGCATCGAGTTCAACGAGGATTTCCGCTGGATCGACGTCGCCTCCGAGCTCGCCTTCACGCTCGTCGACCTGCTCGACCACGGCAAGCCGGGACTCGCCTGCTGGCTGCTCGACGAATGGCTGACGGCGAGCGGCGATTTCGACGCCTTGCGCGTGCTGCGCTTTTACGGCGCCTACCGCGCCCTGGTGCGCGCCAAGGTGACCGCCATCCGCGCCAGCCAGGAAGAGGCGGCGGCGGCCCGCGGCGATCAGGCGGCGGCGCGCGCATACCTGGACCTCGCCGAGCAATTGTGCCGGCCGCCGACGCCGACCCTGACCATCGCCCACGGCGTCTCCGGTTCGGGCAAGTCTTGCGCAGCGCAAGCCCTGCTGCTGGCGGAGCCGCGCTGCGCCACCGTGCGCCTGCGCTCGGACGTCGAACGCAAGCGCCTCTTCGGCCTCGGCGCACAAGACCGCAGCGCTTCGCCGCTTGATGGCGGCATCTACACGCCGCAGGCGCACGCGGCGACCTACCGGCGGCTGGAGGAGCTGGCGCAGCTGGCGCTGCACGAAGGCTGGTCGGTGATCGTCGACGCCGCCTTCCTCAAGCGCGCCGAGCGCGATGCTTTTCGCCGCCTGGCGGCGAACAACGACGTGCCGTTCGCCATCCTCGCCTGCGCCGCGCCCGTCGCTGAATTGCGCCGCCGCGTCGGCGCGCGCCGCGGCGATGCCTCCGAGGCGACGCTGGCCGTGCTGGAACGGCAGCTGGCCGGCATCGAGCCGCTCGCCGCGGACGAACGCGAATGCCTGGTTACGCCGCCAGGCGCTTGAGGTGGCTGCCGCAGCCGGCGCGGCAGTCCGAGGCGCCGAACCCCGGCACGACGAGTTCTCCCGCCGTCGCCTGATTCCAGCGGCATTCGCCGCGCCGCGTCCGCAGCACCGCGACGACGCTGACGCCGGGCGCCGCCAGCAGGTAATCGATATGCCAGCGCAGCGTCTTGTCGCGGCGCAAGTGGCGCGCGATGCGCGCTTCGAGATGGCGCCTGGCCGAGCCGGTATAGGCGTAGCTGCCGGCCGGAAAGTCGAAGCAGCCGAGGCGGCCGACGGTCAGGCGCAGCGGCGCGGCGACGGCGATGCGCAGCTGGTAGCTGCAGGCGCCGCTCATGCCGCGACGCGTCCCAGCCGCACCGTGAAGAAGAAGGTGCTGCCGCGGCCCGGCTCGCTTTCCAGCCAGAGGCGGCCGCCCATGAGGGCGACGAACTGGCGGCAGATGGCAAGGCCGAGTCCCGTGCCGCCGTACTTGCGGGTGAGGCTGCCGTCGGCCTGCGTGAAGGCTTCGAAGATCGCCTGGCGCTGGTCGTCGGCAATGCCGATGCCGGTATCGGCGATGGCAAAGCGCAGCAGCACATGGTCCGGGTCGGCCGCCGGCGCTTCCGCTTCGGCAGTCACGCGCACGCTGCCATGCTCGGTGAACTTGATGGCATTGCCGACCAGCTTGGCCAGCACCTTGCGCAGCCGCGCCGCATCGCCGCTGAGGCCGGCCGCGCCGGCCGGGGCCGTCGGCGCCGTCAGCTGCAGGCCCTTCGCGCCGGCCGCCGCCGCCAGCGGCTTCAATGTCGCGGCCAGGAGTTCGTCGAGATCGAAGGGTGCGTCGTCGGGCGCCACCATGCCGGCTTCGATGCGGGAAAATTCGAGAATGTCGTTGATGATGTCCAGCAGGCCGGCGCCCGAGGCGCGCACGCTGGCGACGAATTCCCGCTGCTCGGCGTCGAGCGGCGTCAGCGCCAGCAATTCGGCCATGCCCAGCACGCCGTTCAGCGGCGTGCGCATCTCGTGGCTCATGTTGGCGATGAACGCGCTCTTGGCGCGGTTGGCGGCCTCGGCCTGGTCGCGCGCGCGTTCGAGGCGCCTGGCGAGGTCGTCCTTTTCCAGCTCCAGGGCGAGAGCTTCGGTGAGGGTTTCGTGCAGGTAGTCGGCGCTGCGCAGCGCGCCGCCGAGGAAGACCAGCGTCATCACACCGAACACCCAATCGACCGGCGCCGCCGCGCTGGCGAAAGTCAGCAGGGCGACGCCCAGCACCAGCGGCACGGCGTACACGCGAAAGGCGGCCTTCACCGCCGCCAGCACGGGCACCGCGCCGGCCACCATGCCGGCCAGGGCGAGGCCGGTCAGGAAGCGGTAGGGCTCGCTGTTGCCCCACATGACGAGGCCGCCGCCAACGAGCCAGACGGCGCCCGCCAGCGCCGTGCTGCGCACGTACTGCCGGCACCAGAAAGCCGCTGCAGCCGCCGGCGGCTGCACCTGCGCATAACGCCGCGCCAGCAGATAGCGGGCGAAGGACAGGGCCAGCACGCACAGCCACCACAGCAGGATGACCAGCCCCGGACGGCTGATGTAGCCCAGATAGGCGAGCAGCGTCGACACCGCGATATTGACCGCCTGGCCGAGACCGACGTTGCGATACAGCAGCGCGGTCTGCCGGGCCTGGATTTCCGCATTGACAGGGCGCTGCGCCAGGTGCGTCATGGCCGCATTCTAGCGCGCCGCCGTCGCCGCCCTGGACGGATCACCCGGCGCCTCGCTTCTCGCTATACTGGCGATGCGACGAAGATACTTGAAATGGCTTTTCACTGGAAAAAGAAGGGCGATGCGTGTTCGTAGCCGGGAACAGCCCTGGGCGCCATGGAATGCTCGCCGACATCGCCATCGTCAACGACACCGGGACGATCCCGACTGGAGCCGCCGCTACGACCTGCTGTTCCTCTCCTGCCTGCATGCCGACTTCGACCGCGCGCGCCAGATCGCCGACTACTGGCGGCAGCGCGGCGCGCTGGACGAGCCCGCCTTCATGCCCGGCGCGCTGCTGCGCGACTTCAACGGCTACACGCTCGTGACGCGGCCGCGGCATGCCGCGCCGGAAGAGTTCGTCGCCGCGCACCAGCGCGCCGCCCATGCCGCGGCGTCCTGCCCTCCGCTAGCCGCTTCCAGCCGGCGGATCGCGCTCGAGCAGGTGCGGATGCTGTACCACCACATGTCGACCTCGATCAAAGGCACCCTGTTCGGCGCCGTTCTGCTCGTGCTGATGATGTGGTCGGCGGTCCCGCACGGACTGCTGCTGGCGTGGCTCGCGGCGATGAGCGCCAACCAGGGCTGGCGGCAGAAGCTGTATCGCGACTTTCGGCGCCAGGATATCGGCCTTGACGACCTGCACCACCGCACCGTCGTCTGGGCCATCGGCGCCGGCCTGTCGGGCGTGCTCTGGGCCGCGGCGAACATGCTGTTCTTCGTCGCCGATTCGCCGCTGCATCAGACCATGCTGTTTACCCTGACGTTCGCCATCGTCTCGGTGGCGGTGCCGCTGGTCGCCTCGCATCTGCCGTCGCTGCATCTCTTCGTCACGCCGGTGCTGCTGTCCTTCATCCTGCGCAACGCCTGGGAAGCGGATGCGCCGCATCTGCTGCTGGCCTGCGTGGCGACCGCGGCGATGATCGGCATCCTCGCGGTCGGCCGCCGCTATCACGAACTGCTGACGGCGTCGCAGCGCGCGCGCTTCGAGAACGAGACGCTGGCGGTGCGCCTGGCGCAACAGAACACCGAACTCGAGGCGGCGCGCAACGTCGCCGAAAAGGCCAGCGTCGCCAAGTCGAAATTCCTCGCCGCGGCGAGCCACGACTTGCGCCAGCCGCTGCATGCCCTGATGCTTTTCGCCAACGCCCTGAACCACGAGCGCGACCCGGCCCAGGTCGCCAGTCTCGCCCAGCACATCGGCACCTCGGTATCGGCCCTGGAGATGCTGTTCAACTCGCTGCTCGACATCTCCAAGCTGGACGCCGGCGTCGTCCAGCACCGCGAAACGGACTTCCGCCTCGAGGAAATCCTCGAGCGCGTGCGCAACGATTTCGAGCCGGTGGCAGCCCTCAAGCGCTTGCGCCTGACCATCCGCGCGACGCCTGCCGTGCTGCGCACCGATGCGGTCCTGCTCGAACAGATGCTGCGCAACCTGATGACCAACGCCATGCGCTACACGGAAACCGGCGGCATCCTGCTGGCCTGCCGGCGCCGCGGCGGGCGCTGGCGCATCGAAGTGCGCGACAGCGGCATCGGCATCGCCGCCGACCACCACCAGAAAATCTTCGACGAGTTCTACCAGATCGGCAATCCCGAACGCGACCGGCAAAAAGGCCTGGGCCTCGGGCTGGCCATCGTGTCGCGCTTGTCGCGCCTGCTCGGCTGTCCGCTCGAACTGGCGAGCCAGCCCGGCTGCGGCACCATGATCGCCGTCACCGTGCCGGAAGGGAAGATCGCCGGAGTGGCGCCGGCGGCACTGAAACTCGACATCTGCCACCTCGACAGCCTGCGCGTCTTGATCGTCGACGACGAAGCCGAAGTGCGCGTCGCCATGGAAACCATCATGCGCAAATGGGGCTGCGATACGCTGGCCGCGGAATCGCTGGTCAAGGCCGTGGCGGCGATGCGCGACAGCCGCTGGGAGCCGGAACTGGCGATTTCCGATTACCGGCTCAAGGACGACGCCAGCGGCATCGACGTGCTGGACTGGCTGCGCGAGCAGTACGGCGCGCAATTGCCCTGCCTGCTGATCACCGGCGATACCGAAGCCGACCGCCTCAAGGCCGTGCGCGAGAGCGGCTATGCGCTGCTGCACAAGCCGATTCCGCCGGCCAAGCTGCGCGCCGTCCTCGGCAGCCTGGTGGCGCGGCAGGCGCAGCCGGCGCCGGCGGAAAAATGAAACTGCACTGTTTTTGCGCAGCTGCATTGGCCTGACCGATCGCCGACGCCGCGCCGGCCGACATGACCCCGGAGGCGGCAAGCGACTGGTTTCGTCGTGACATCCACCTGAAGCGAGGGGGGACGTACCATGACAGCAGAAGACAATGGCCTGATCGGCGATCCGTCGTTTCCGCTCGCCGTCAGGTTCCTCGAGCAGTGCGCCGACTACGCGCCGGCCGCGCAGCTGTGCCCCGATCTCGGCGGACCGCTTCCCGCTGCCGCGCCGACCGTCGCGCTCGGCAACGTGATCCTGCTGCACGGCGGGCTTTCCAACGGCCTCGCCGATTTCGCCGACAGCCTGATCGGCGGCCGCCAGTCGCTGCTGGCCGACGCGCCCAGACAGCGCTTCCAGGTCTATCGCTACGAGCACGATACCTGGCTGCCGATCGAGCGAAACGTCGAGGAGATCGTCGCCCTCATCGAACGCCGCATCCGCGGCGCGCATTTGCTGTTCATCGCCTTTTCGCGCGGCGGCGTCGTCGCCACGCACGCGGCGGCGCAACTCGGCAAGCGCGGCCGCGTCGTTCCCGACGCCGACGCCACGGCGATCGCCAACGGCGCCGTCCGCGACATCCACGTCATGACCTTCGGCAGCCCACACACCGGCTTTGGCACGTCGGACGTCGTTTCCCGCCTGCCGCGGCTCGGCTATTGCCTGCAGTACCTGGTTTCGAAATCGCTCGCCGGCCTGCCGGCGCCGCTGCGGCGCGCCATCTTCATGCAAAGCCTGCACCGGCTGCGACGCCTGCCGCCGGGAATCGCCGAATTGTCGCCCGCCAACCGCGCCTTCGTCGAGTTCATCCGATCGCGCGAGGGTCAATGGATCGCGCGGCGCCTGCAGGCGTTCGGCGGCGTGCCGACGGCGCCGCAGTGGTGGCCGCAGGCGTTGCGCGCCTTGCTGGCGCATCCCGTGCCCGGCATCGGCGACGGCGCGGTCTCCCTCGCCTCGGCCACGGCCTACGGCGCGATGCGCCGCGAAATCGCCGGCTGCGCGCACAATGGCTACTTCCGCAACGCGGAAGTGCGCGGCGCCATCGCCGCGCAACTGCGCCGCCTCGGCGCGATGATGACATTTACATAACATGACGACGGGAGCCTGCCATGCTTGAAATCTACGTCAGCACCGATGTCGAAACCGACGGCCCGGTCGCCGGAAAGCATTCCATGCTGAGCATCGGCTCGGCCGCCTATACGGCCGACAAGCAGCTGCTGGGCACATTTTCCGCCAACCTGGAGACGCTGCCGGGAGCGCAACCCGACGCCAAGACGGCCGCCTGGTGGGCGACGCAGCCGGCCGCCTGGGCCGCCTGCCGGCAGCAGCCCGAAGCGCCGGCGCTGGCCATGGCGCGCTATCTCGCGTGGCTCAAGTCGCTCGCCGGCAAACCGGTCTTCGTCGCCTATCCGAGCGCCTTCGACTTTCCTTTCGTCTATTGGTACCTGATGGAATTCACCGGCGAGAATCCGTTCGGATATTCGGCGATCGACATCAAGACCTACGCCATGGCGCTGTTGCGCAAGCCCTATCGCGCCTGCGGCAAGATGACTATGCCAAAAGCATGGTTCGATCCGGCGCCACACACCCATGTCGCGCTCGACGACGCCATCGAGCAGGGCCGCCTGTTCTGCAACATGCTGGCCGCCAACCTGGCGGCCACCGATTGACCGAAAGCTCACGCGCCGTCGGCCGACGCCTGCTCGCACGACAGCATGACTTCGATTTCCTCGACGATCTTTTCCTGGCGCAAGGCGTTGCGCTTGAGGGCGAGCGCGTCGAGGGTTTCGGCCAGGCGATCGATCGCGTATTCCATGTGCGCCAGGCGCTGGTGGTTCTCTACCGCCAGCGACTCGTAGATCAGCCCGTACAGCGCCGACAGCAGATACTGGTCGAGCAGCTGGGCGAAGAACTCGGACGGCGCCAGCTGGAGCTGCGGCGCCGTGGCGAAAGGCGCTGCCGGCGTCGCCGGCAATGGCAGCAACTGCTTGAGTCGCGGCTCGCCGGCGCCGTCGTGGGCCAGGCCGAAAAGCGCGACGTCGCCGGCGGCCAGGCGGCTCGCCTTGTGCAGGGCATCCATCATGCCGCCGAGCACCGCAGGCACGTCTTCGGTGACGCTGGGGCCGTCGAGCCGCGCAATGATATTGGCATGCTCGATCGCGCCCGGTGCCAGCTTGGCGGCGAGACGCTGGCCGACGACGACCAGCTCGGCTGGATGCGGCCCGGGCGGCAGCGCCTGCAGCGCCGCCAGCACGCGCTCGTTGAAGTTGCCGCAGAAGCCGCGCTCCGAGCCGATCAGCAGGATGATGACGCGCGGCGTACCGGCGCCTGCCGCGGCGGGGAAGAAATGCGCGAAATCGGCGGCGGCGGCTTCGATGTTGGCGAGCATGCGCCGCTGGTGGTCGATGAAGCGGGCGAGCTTTCGCGTCTCGACCAGCGACAGGCTCTTCATCGCCGTCATGATGCCTTTGATCTCCTTGAGCCGTACGACGCGCTGGGAGATTTCGGCCAGGCCGCTCATCGCGCCTCAGCAAGCCATTGCCGCAGCTTCGCCAGCCAGTCGCCGCGGACGACGTCGAGCGCCAGGGGATCGCGCGCGAGGCCGGCCAGGATCGCCTGCAGCGCGCCGGGCACGGCGTTGGGCGCGCAGGCATCGAGCAGGCCTTCGTTGTAGGCGATCATCCAGGCCAGCTGGAAGGCCGGCGGCAGGGGACTCAGGCGCTCCTGCTTGAGGATTTCGCGCAGCAGGCGGCCGCGCCGGATCTTCGCCTCGGTGCCGGCTTCGAGCTTGGTGCCGAAGCGCGTGAACACTTCGAGTTCGAGGAATTGCAGGTAGTCGAGCTTCATGCGGCCCGCCTCTTCCTTGATGCGCGGGTGCTGGGCCTTGCCGCCGATGCGCGAGACCGACAGCGGCACGTCCACCGCCGGCAGGACGCCGGCGGCGAACAGGCGGCGATCGAGATAGATCTGGCCGTCGGTGATGGAAATCAGATTGGTCGGAATGTAGGAAGCGATCTCGCCTTCCTCGGTCTCGACGAGCGGCAGCGCCGTCAGGCTGCCGCCGCCGTGGGCGCTGCCCAGGCGCGTGGCGCGCTCGAGCAGGCGCGCGTGCAGGTAGAAAATGTCGCCGGGATAGGCTTCGCGCCCCGGCGGCCGGTGCATCAGCAGCGCCAGTTCGCGGTAGGCGCGGGCATGAGTGCTGAGGTCGTCATAGACGATCAGCGTGTCCTCGCCGCGCAGCATCCAGGCTTCGGCGACGGCGCAGCCGGCGAACGGCGCCAGGTATTTCATGCCCGGCGTCGCCGTGGCCTCGCCGACGACGACGGTCGTATAGGCCAGCGCGCCGCGCCGGCGCAGGGTTTCGATCACCATCGCGGCTTCGGCGCGCTTCTGGCCGATCATGACATAGACGCACTTCACGCCTTGTCCCGCTTGCGCCACGATCGTGTCGATGGCCAGCGACGTCTTGCCGGTGCCGGAGTCGCCGATGATGAGCTGGCGCTGGCCGCGGCCGATGGGCAGCAGGGTGTCGAGCACCTTGGCGCCGGTGTACAGCGGCCGGCTGACGAAGTCGCGGGCGACGATCGGCGGCGACGCGCCTTCGAGAGCGCCGCTGCGCTTCAGCTCGGGCGGCGGCAGGCCGTCGAGCGGCTTGCCCAGCGGATCGACGACGCGCCCGAGCAGGTCGTCGCCGACGCCGATCTCCAGGCGCTCGCCGGTATGGGACACCAGCGAGCCCGACACCACCTTGGCGGCGGGGTCGAGCAGGATGACGCCGAGGCGCTGCTTTTGCAATTCGAAGACGAGGCCGCGGCTGCCGTCCTCGAAGTCCACGATTTCCTCGGCGGCGGCCGAAGGCAGGCCCTGGACCCAGGCGATGCCGTCGCCGACGGCAACGACGCGGCCCTGCTCGCCCAGGCGCAGGCCGAAGCGGTAGCCCTCGACCCGTTGCGCGAGCCGCTCGAGCAAGCCGGCTTCAGGCGCCATGCTCGAGCGCGCCGGTGAAGAATTTCAGCTCGTCGCGCAAGTTGGCCATCAGCACCCAGGAACCCGCCGCCAGGCAGAGCCCGGCCTTGAGAACCGCGTCTTCGCCGAACTGCGCGTCCAGCGTCCGCCCGGCCAGCCTGGCGAGCGCGGCGTTGAGCGCAGCGCGGCGCGCGCCGTCGAGCGGATGCGCGGTGACGACTTCGACGCGCGCCCCCGGCTCGCGCAGCGCCGCGGCGAGCACGGCCAGCTGTTCCGGCGCCGCGGCACGCAGCTCGTCGAGGGCCAGGTCCACCAGCCGCGCTTCGAGTTCGGGGCCGGCCAGGCGCTCGAGAAAGCGCGTGGCGAAGCGACCGGCGACGGCCACGGCCTGCCGCTGGAGAAGCGCTTCGCGTTCGCGGGACTCGCGCGCCTCCAGCATCTGCCGGCGCTGGCGGTCGGCGGCGGCTTCCGCTTCAACGACGGCGTGGCGACGCGCGCGCTCGCGGGCGATTTCCTCGTCGAGCCGTGCCAGCGCCAGGTCGCGTTCGCGGCCCGCGGCGGCCAGGCGCGATTCGTACTCGCCTTTCAGGGCTTCGGCGTCGCGCCGCAAGGTCGCTGCGTCGGTGAGGATTTTTTCGCTGTCGGCGCGGCGCTTCTCGATCACCGCCAGCACCGGGCGGTAGAAGAAACGCTTCAACAGCCAGACCAGCACCAGGAAGTTGAGCGCCTCCAGGACCACGGTCATCCAGTCGAATTCCACGGCGCGCCTACTTGAGCACGTATTCGAGCAGCGGGTTGCGGAACAGCACGATGAGCACGATCACCAGCACGTAGATCGCCAGCGACTCGATCATCGCCAGGCCGATGAACAAGGTGCGCGTGATCGACTTCTCGGCCTCCGGTTGCCGCGCCAGCGCGTCGAGCGCCTGGGTGACGGCGCGCCCCATGGCCAGCGCCGGCAGGCTCACGCCGATGGCGATGGCCAGCAGCGCGCCGGCAGTGGAAATCAAGGCAAACCAGCTCAACTTGTCCATCAGCGACTCCTCTTTCCAAGTTCATGGGATTGCAAGGCGCCGGCCACGAAGACCAGCGCCAGGGTGCCAAAAATGTAGGCCTGCACCAGCGCCTCGACGATGTGCAGCATCAGGAGCGGCACCGGCGCGAGAAAGCCCGCGACCATGAGCACCAGCAGCGCCGCCATTTCCAGGCTCATCATGTTGCCGAACAGGCGCACGGCCAGCGCCAGGGTGCGGGTGATTTCGCCGAGCAGGTGGAAGGGCAGCAGGATCGGATTGGGATCGAGGTAGTGGCGCAGGTAGACGCGCAGGCCGTCGATGCCGATGCCGAACCAATGCACGGCGAGAAACACCAGCAGGGCCAGCGCCACCGTCAGCGACAGGTCGCCCGTCGGCGAGCGCAGGCCGGGCACCAAGCCGACGAGATTGGCCGCGACGATGAACAGCCACAGCGTGCCGATGAACGGCAGCAGGCGCCGGGCATGGCCCGGGGCCGCATCTTCGATGGCCTGCTGCAGGGCGAGCACGGTGCCTTCGAGCGCGGTCTGCAGGCGCGAAGGCGTCGCCACGCTCAGGCGCCGCGTGCCGAACCACGCCAGGCCGCTCAGCGCGGCCATCAGCAGCCAGGTCGTCAGCACCGTGGCGCCGATGCGCAGCGGCCCGAGCTGAAAGCTCAGGAGCTGCAGAAATTCCGGCTTGCCCATCATGCCGCCTCAATGTTTCTGGATGTAGACATAGACGCTCCAGACGCCGACGAGCAGGCCGGCGATCATCAGGCCGAGGGTCCAGCGGTCGGAGTAGCCGGCCATCTGGCTGTCGAGCCACTGGCCGAGATAGGCGCCGCCAACCAGCGGCACGACGAACAGCAGCGCCAGCGTGCCGAGGAATACGGTCTGCGCCAGCAGCGTCGGCCGCTCCTTTTCCGCTTTCGCCATGCGCTGCGCCTGCTTTTCGATGTTGTCCCGCAAACGTTCGCCATTATCCATATGGGCTATTCTCCTTGCATTTGCGCCAGTTGCTTGAGCATCTCGGCCTCGAGCTGGTGGAGCTTGCGCCGGGTTTCGAACAGCGCCTGCTCCTCGTCCAGCAATTCGCGCGTCAAGGCCCGGGCGATGCGCGTGACATCGTTGTCGCGCACGTAACGCCGCGTCGAGATGCGGCATTCGTCGGCGACGAAATAGAGCAGGCCGCCGGGAAAGCCCAGGTATTCCCAGGCGCCGTCGGCAAGCCGCACGCGCGCCAGGCCGAAGCTGAGCACGGTCATGAAACGCTCGTGGCCCGCCAGCAGACCGAAGGAGCCGGTGCCGTCCTCGCCGACGAAACTCATGACGCCGTCGATGCGCTCGCCGCGGTCGGCGCCGAGCAGCTGCAGGCTGAAGCCGCTCACGGTGCCGGCTCCATGGCGCCGCGCATGTAGCAGCGCTGTTCCGGCAGCGCGTCGTAATCGCCGCGCAGGAAGGCTTCGCAGTCGGCCAGCGTCTGCGCCAGCGGCACCGAGACGCCGCGGCTGGCGTTCTGCGCGGTCATGGCGAAGAAGGGCTGGGTCAGATAGCGCTGCAGGCGGCGCGCGCGCTGCACGATCTGGCGGTCCGCTTCGGACAGTTCTTCGAGGCCCAGCATGGTGATGATGTCTTCCAGCTCGTGGTAGCGCGCCAAGGCGGCGCGCACGGCCTGGGCGACGTCGTAGTGGCGATCGCCGAGGAACTGCCGGTCCATCAGCTTGCTGCCCGAGGCGAGCGGATCCACCGCCGGGTAGATGCCCTTGGCCGCCTGGGTGCGCGACAGGATCACGCGCGTGTCGAGATGGGCGAGGATGGCGCCGACGGCCGGGTCGGTCATGTCGTCGGCGGGCACATAGACGGCCTGCACCGAAGTGATGTTGCCCCGGCTGCTGGAGACGATGCGGTCTTCCAGTTCCGCCACTTCCGACGGCAGGGTCGGCTGATAGCCGACGGTCGCCGGCATGCGCCCGAGCAGGCCCGACACTTCGGAACCGGCCTGGACGAAGCGGAAGACATTGTCCATCAGGAACAGCACTTCCTTGCCCAGCGTGTCGCGCAGATATTCGGCATACGTGAGCGCCGCCAGCCCGACGCGAAAGCGTACGCCCGGCGATTCGTCCATCTGGCCGAACACCAGCAAGGCATTGGCCAAGGCGCCGTTGTCGCGCATCTCGTGCCACAGTTCATGACCTTCGCGGATGCGCTCGCCGACGCCGGCGAACACCGAGACGCCGCCGTGCAGCGAGGCCACCGCCTGCATGAATTCCATGATCAGGACCGTCTTGCCGACGCCGGCACCGCCGAAAAGCCCGGTCTTGCCGCCGCGCACGAACGGACACAGAAGATCGATGACCTTGATTCCCGTTTCCAGGATGCCGGCCGGCGGCAAGGTGTCGAAAAGGGAAGGCGGCGCTGCCAGGACGTTGCGGAATTCCTCGCCGGCCAGCGGCGCGCCGCCATCCAGCGGTTGGCCGAAGGCATCGAGCAGCCGCCCCAGGCAGCCGGCGGACACCGGCACCTGCAGCGGTGCGCCGCTGTCGAACACCGGCGTGCCGCGCTGCAAGCCGACGATGCGGCTGAGGGCGATAGCGCGCAGCTGGTGCGGATCGAGATGATGGAGCACTTCCAGCACCGCGCTGCCGTCGCCGTTGGCCACGGTGAGCGCGCGATGCAGCGGCGGCAGCAGTTCGCACGCGATATCCACCACCGGGCCATGCACTTCGACGACATGGCCAATGGGCAGGCGCCGGCTCAAGCGCTGATCACTTGTAGTGGTAGTAGAGGTCGTTCAGATAATGCGCGACGGCCTCGACGTCGTCCCGGTTCCAGTCGAGCCCGGCGTTCGCCTGCCAGCGGCCGACCTCGGCGACGAGGCCAGGCCAGTCCGTCGCGACCTTCCGGTCGCGCCAATGCACCTGTTCCGTGTGGCAGCCGCTGCAATACGTCGAGTACAGCAACTCGCCGCGCCCCGGCTGGGCAGCGGCGAGACCGCCATAGAAAGCGAAGACCAGCAGGCTCTTTCCCCACGCTCGTGCCATGTGTTCCTCCCGTGATCTTGGGTCAGGAATCCAGCTCTAAGGTTCGCCGTCTCCGCCAGCGACTCGCGCAACGCTGCGCGCCGTGCGCCGCGGCGCGCTGCTTGCGCCCATCGAGGACGCGCCGCAGGCGAACAAAAGAACCTTGCCGGCTCACAGAATAGGCGAAAAATGCGCTGTCATCACGTCGATCGCTTGCGTGCTTACCCGGCGAATGGCGTATGCGCCTCGCGTGCATGAATGGCGGCCGCGGGTCATTCCTGACTTTCGGCAATGCCCGGTCGCACGAGCGTCGAGCGGGCTCGGCTAGAATCTAGAAATGGCAAACCGTCTGGTCCCCTCGTTCGGCAGCCTCTTCTCCGGCATCGCTCGGGAGAGCGACGCCGAGCAGTTCGACGAGCTGCTGCATCGTCCGAGCGCCCGGATAGAGCGGATCGTTTCATCGGGGCAGTGCAGTCCGCCCGGGTTCTGGTACGACCAGGACGAAGGCGAATGGGTGGTGCTGCTCGCCGGCGCGGCGCGGCTGCTGATCGAGGGCGAGCCCAGCCCGCGGCTGCTAAGGCCGGGGGACTGGGTGAATCTGCCGCCCCATTGCCGGCACCGCGTCGAATGGACTGCGCCGGGGCAGGAAACGCTCTGGCTCGCCATCCACTATCGATAGCCATGTGCGGTCGTTACGCCCTCTACGGCCCGATCTCACGCTACCGCGAGCGTTTCGATGCCGTGGCGTCCTTCGACTTCGGCGAGCGCTACAACATCGCGCCATCCTCCGTCGTGCCCGTCGTGCGGCAGGCAGCCGACGGCGTCAGACGCTTCGTGCTGGCGAAGTGGGGCTTGGTGCCCGCCTGGGTCAAGGATCCGCAGGCCGTGCGGCATCCCATCAACGCCGTGGCGGAAACCGCAGCCGTGAAGCCGATGTTCCGCCACGCGTTCCGCAAGGGCCGGGTTCTGGTGCCCGCTGACGCTTTCTATGAATGGAAGGCCGTCGGCGGCAAGAAGGTTCCGTACCTGATTCGGCTGCGCGACCAATTGCCCTTCGGCATGGCCGGCCTGCTCGAGCACTGGCGGACTCCCGCGGGCGACGACCTGGTGACGTTCACGATTCTCACCGTTGCGGCCAATGCCTTGATCAGCCCGCTGCACAACCGGATGCCGGCCATCGTCCGGCCCGAGGACTTTGCCGCCTGGCTCGACCCCGAGATGGCCGACGTCGAACGGCTGCAGGCGATCCTCGCGCCGTATCCCGATCGCCTCATGGAGGCGTTCGCGATCAGCCCCAGGATCAATAGCCCGCGAAACGACAGCGCCGATTTGTTGCGGCCGATGGACGGCGAGCCCAATTCGGCGTGAGCCGCTTGTTCGCTGCCGGAAGGCTAGGCGCTGCGATACAACACGGCTTCGCAGTGACTGCAGGTGAAGGTGCGCCGCGCGTCCTGTTCGCTCGCCAGGCCCTTCTCCTTGAGGCTTCCGGAACGGCAGTTTGCACACGTGATGCCGTGATCTGTCTTGCAGTCAGGATGCTGCGCAACGTAATCCGCGAGGGTCGGTATCGATGCCCAGACGCCGCGCGCCTTCCTGACGTCCGCGAACTGCAAATAGACGACGACGAGCGTCGCGCCGATAAACGCCAAACCAACCATCAAGCCAGGATTCATTGCAGTCTCGCACCCGAAGGACAGCAACCATTCTATGTGGTTTCATCGACGCAAGTGCAGCCGAATCGGACACCGCGGCGAGAAGATTTCTGACGGTCTCCGTAGCCGCGGGCCGGACGGCTTTGCCGGAATTCGTCGAATGGCGCCGCTGCAAGCTGCGGCTGGCCGGGTATAGCTCTGCTCATATCCCAGCATTTCGGCAGGTTCTGATTTGCGAACCTCGTGCCGCATGCGGAGTTCATGCAAGAGCTCGGAGACAGGACTCATAGCAACTGGGCACCGCCTTTCTAATCGCCAAGATGATGACGATAAAGTCCTAGAGAAATTTGGCCACCGTTATTAAGTTTTCCTTAATTGTCAGCGTGCAATCTGGCTGTTTTAATCCAACATTAACGGAGACCGACGATGCGACGAATACCTGCCCTCATCATCATCGCTATTTGTCTTACCCCTTTGTCACTCCTGGCCGAGAGCCATTCACCCGGCCGCGCCGAGTCCGCGGAGCGGCCAACGAAGAAGCTACAGACAGACGAAACGCTGCGTACCGCAATGTCCCATATCGCCGGGTCACTCGGCGCGAATTGGGACGCCATAAGGAATTCTCGCTTAGACAGCCGCGATTACCTGATCCTAGCAAAGAACATCCGAACCGAGCTGACCGACGTGGTTGCAAAGTGCAAACTGCCTCCCGAGTCGGACCGCGTTTTTCACGAGGTACTGCAGGACATGAATCGCGGCGTGGACCTTATGAACTTCCCCCGGCCCGACCTGCAGAGAGCTGGCGCCCTGGCATTGGGCCAGGCCCTTATGAACTACGGGAAATACTTCGATCATCCTGGCTGGTCGGCGAGATTGTGACGCCGGGCGGGGCTGCGCCACCTTCGAAATGACTATCCGGCGGTCAACAGACCGTGGTGCTGCCGCGAAATTGAAGGTCGGCGTCCCCTATGCGGAACTCACCCTTCCGGCCAAGATCCGTAATTCGCTCGATGGAAATTGGAGACTCCTGACCGGCAGGTCTGGCTGAAAGACGGAGGTTTGCGGACGACGGCGGCATGTCCGCAAAGTGCTCCAGTCCGTACATCTTTTGATCGATAGGAGGGGCAGCCTGCTCCGATCCATTGGACCGGCCGCGTCCTACCGTCCAGTCAATTGAATACCCCAAAAGGCCAGGAAGCCACCGAACAGCACAAGCGTCGAGACCGGCTTCTCCTCGAGGGTAGGCCTGTCGCCACGAATGACGTCACCTAGCGTAGGTCACTCGGATGTCGCCGCTAATTTGTTCAAGGCAGGCAAGCACGACGGATCGAATATTGTCCTCCGTCGCTCTGCCTCTAAAACTATTCGAACACTGAGAAGAGAATTCCTGATCACTCACGGCAGCTCGTATTTGCACCACAACTTGCTTCCGGCTCTTAATCGATTCAATTCCAAGTATCAGGGGCGCGGCTAACATTACGCCGAGCGGGTTGGCGTTCGGGACTGAACCTGCTGCGTTGTTGAAGTTCTTGCCGTCTAAGGAGGCTTTTGGATCGGAGGCGCTAACAGAAAACGCGGTCAATTTCACAGACTTTCCGGATAACGCCTCGTTTAGGTTTACAGCCAAATAGGATTTGAAAAGGTCGGGAGCCGCTGGCGACAGCGTTTCATCCCCGTAGAATGATGTCACCCCGAATACTGACTCTTCCATTCGGGACTTCCGTTCCTCGGGTGGCCTCTCATCTGAGAACCGAAAGGCCACGCGGTCCGCAGCGGGAACGGTTACGCGAACCGATGATGCCGTACCGCAACCAGTAAGTGCGGCGGTGACAAGTATCAAAAGTGCGCTCTTCATAGATAAACTGGTCTAAGGTTTGAATTCCCCTGCCTGCGCGGCTTTTCACGCAAGGTCCGGTGCATTGCAGGGTTGGACGTTCATTGGTCGGGCACCTGAACGCCTTCGATGAACGACTGCGCCTGTGATTCCAACTCTGAATCGAGGGTTTCGCCACGATGCGAGAACGCAGCCACGAAAGCTGCGCCTGCTTGCCTTGGATGTTTGCAATAAAGCGAGGCAGCTTGCAGCTTGAGGCTCTCCCGCGAGAAGAATGATGTGCGTGCCTTAGTGTCTTCGGTCACGCTCTTGACCCGTACGCAGTCATAACCGCGCTGGTCGGTGTACTCATAGCTCGACTCAAGGTTGTTGAATCTATCCGGCGGTGCGTCCGCTTCGGCACCATTCTTGATGAGCGAAACGAATTCCTCAGGGTTCTTGGATTCGGCGATCGCGAACAACGTAACTTGAGCAGCGTAACTCTCATTTGATGAAGCGCCAGCGCGCGCAAACGCCAAAGTGGCTCCGGAGGAAGTGATGAGCTTCCATCCCTCTGAATTCGGGGCCCGCACGTTTAGCAGCTTTCCTGCGAACAATTTCCCAGGCGATACGGACTGCGCCCAGAGACCTGGTGCAACACCGAGGAGTATGGTGGCAGCAAGCACATTGCGTGTAGTCATGGCGTATGCATCTAACGAAGCTGTAGAAAAGCAATCTTCATGCGGTCATCCTAACATAGCCATTTGGAATGGCAATCGTGTAGGTCCGCTTTTGGCCGGGTCCAGCCTGCCACCTGACCCCAATTTGACCTGCTGGAACGGCGGGTTGACTCAGTAAGCCGCCGCCCAGGGCTTCATCATTTCAAGCCCGCCAGTGACAGCAAACACTTGCATTGCAGTCTTCCAAGTTGCAAGCGCTCAATGGCCGTTCAGGCCGAACACCAGCCGATCCAAGAAAATAGGCCACCCGGCAGGTGGCCCTTTGAAGACTTAGGTTTTCTCAAGTAGTGAGAATTTTCTCAAGTATTTTGAGAACTGCGCATCGTCGAGGTTAGGCAGACGCAACAGTTGCATCAAAACAATCTGTTACTGCGGAGCTCGTCACTGGGAATTTCCCCGAAATCGTCAGAGTTAAAACAAAAAGTTGGCACGATCTATAATGATTTAATAAGGGCCATTGCAATTCTCTCCCCTTTTCCAGCATTTGACGCCGCTTCATAACTCGCATGGCGCCGATAGCAATGGCGTTGGCAATGCAGCTCACACTATTTGTCTGGGACTATGCCGCCAAAATGCATTCAATGTAAGTTGGGGCGTACTTATCGCGAGAAAGCGGCCGTCCAGTGGTCGTCATCTTCGATTCCTGCGGAATGCCCGCAGCTTCACGACCATCTGACGAAGCGCATGCGTGCTCTCATAGACCACCTGGCGGCAACCATCGATGTGGGGCCCGCTAATCGGCCGGACTCCAAGCAGCCCGAGACCGTCGATCAACCAACGGGGCGAGCAGCCCATGGACCCGGCAAGGTCCCTCGCAAACCTATAGCGGCGACCGAATGCCTCCAATTCAGCGGGCGATACCCAAGCCACATCACGTTTCTTCCCATGGTCGATCGCCTGACTGCTCAGCAATCCAGATCGCACCAGGGCATAGGCCACCTCCTGTTTGATCCCAATGCGATCGGCCACCTGCGGAACGGTCAGCAGTCCGGTGGCCAGCGGGTGCGTGCCGGCGTGCCAAACGCGCAGATCCTCCTCACGGAAGATCAGGGCGGGGACGCCGGAAATTCCGCGCAGTGCCGCCACCGGCACAAGAGTTCTCGCGATCACCGCCGCTAATGCGTCAGCTACGGTAGCGTCGGTCCACGGCCAGAATTGCAGCACATGCCCGAAGGCGACGGCTCCGTCCTCGATTGTTTCAGCGCTGTTTAATTGGTCGGCAATGCCGACAAGCGCATCCAGGCGGCCACGCGGGATTGTCCAAGGTGTGCCCGCGCTCTCGGGCCGGTAAGCCTCCGGAAACAGGCGAACAACCAGCGACTGCATGCGACGCTTGGTCAGGCCGAGCATCCTCGCCGCCTCGAACAAGTCGACCTCTTGCTCAATCTGGAGCAATTGCCGGGCTACGTCCTCGCGCCGAACCACGATGAACGTCCTGCCTGTCAGACCGACCCTTGTCTCGCCGGCGATCTTGTTCGCGCCGATCAACTGCGTCAGACGCCGACGCGATATGCCCAGTTGATCGCACGCATGATTGGCGGGGATCCAGGCAGCCCGCTGCAAGATGCCGGCGGGTAGTCGCCGATTCCGGTGGCCCAGCGCGCCGCGCCAGTGTTCCGCCACATAGTTTTCGAAGGCGTCACGTAATGGCGCGAACTCGGGTTCGGGAAATCCACGGTAAAGCGCAGTATAGAAATACCCGAAGCGTCCACCCAGACGCCCGCCGCCATCAGTTGCCCGCTCACGCTGCATCCGATCTAGAACGGCATGCAACGATGTCGGCCACTGCTCGATGACTTCCGCCGCTAAACTGACCAGGCGCCAAGAGACGGAGAGACGATCCAGATTGACGATTTTCTGGGGCCGGGGGCCGGGATCCGTATCCGTGTAACAACCGAGAAAGCGGATCAAACGCTGTAGCTGCTCGACATCAAGCCCATCGGTTGTGCCCAGCGCGTGACTAGACGTTTCCCCCAACAGCTTTTCGGTGACGACCCGAGACAGGTGGCTCACCGCCGGCGGACAGGCTACGGCCGCGTGCCCGGCGAATGTTCGGCCACAGTCGCAGCGCAGCAGCCGCGCTCGGCGCCACGTGAGCGCCTGCCCACAACTTGAGCACGCATCGATCAGCCATATACCGTGAATCGGGCAAGCGTCGGCGAACAGCAACTCCCAGCCAAACTGCCAGTACCCGGATGCCTGCAAACATTGCGGGCAGAAGCGAGCATGGCGATGCACCCAAGCACCAGGATGATTAGCCAACTGCGCGCTTACGCTCTCCAGATAGTTGTCAAGGAGCGGATTGATTCCCCGGACCGGCGCGCAACGCTCGCGCCGCAGCGTTTCCGCGTGAAACGCCAACTGCATCTTAGAGAGATCCATTACCGTAAGCCGATTGGCTTCCGCTAGCCTGGACAGATAGCCACGAGGACCCTCGCCGATTTCCGCTTGCGGTCGAATGAGAAGCGTCATCGCTATGGCTGTAGGACCAACGGACGGCCCGGTACGGGCAAGTTGTCAACGCGTACGGCGAGCGCGGTAAAACCAGGAAGGCGGTCCGCTAGTCGATACATGGCAATTTCGCCTGCCATGATCCGTCCCATGTACGACACCCAAGCCCGAGTGGGATGGCCAGAATTGTTCAAAGGCGTGATGTCGCCGAGCGCCTTTAGCTGACTTTTTACAATGCATTCGGGGATGGCCAGTGCGACCATTCTTGCTAAAAGCCGGTCGATATCAGAAGGCAGGAAGCGCCACCCAATGGACCCTCGGGTACCATTAATGAATGGAATTGCACCGGCCCGTGCGAGCACGTTGAGATGAAGTGTGGAGCAACCAATTCGTTCCGCAGCCTGGGCCAGTTTCAGTGTGGAGCGATGCAGTTCACGCAGACGTTGGCTTTCCTCGACGGAAACGAATATTTTCTTTCGCACTCTTCCTGAACCACGATCCGTCATGACCGCGTCTATGGCGCCGGTTGCGATGAATTTATGGATGGTCTTGTCGGTGAAGCCGGTTAATTCAACAAGTTCTTTGATTGAGGTAATTGGGCCTTGCATCTGGTCCAGAGCGCAATTTGCCAACGTCCTGCGCCGCAATTCGTTGACCGCCTCTTTCGCCTCGTTGACCGCCTTTTTCGCCTCGTTGGACAACGCTGTGAGCCCGATGCGGGAGCCTCGGCGGATGAACTTCGATAAGGCTTCCGGGGAAGCATCGCAAAGCGCGACCACTCGCTCCGTGAAGCGCGTCGGCCAATCGGCAACCAACTCGCCGGCTTGGTGAAGCAAGCCGAGATCGAATCTTGTGACGTAGCCCAAAGGCTTGCATCCACCGCCGTCCCTTCCTTCGGATGACGGAAAGGCGAACTTGCCGAACAATAATGCCGCCTCGCCTTCCCGCTCGACAAGCACTTCCGGGGAAATCGTCTTGCCATTGCGCCACGGCGCGAAAACGTCAAAGAATTGATCCAGCCAAACAGGCGTGGTGGGCGTATCGCAACGACGCCAGTCCATACCGCAATCGCAAATGAAAAGACGACGCCGAAGGTGAGAGATGCGCACCTTGCACCGCGGACACCGGTCCAATAGACAAACGCTATGAACGTCGCAAGCGATGGACAACGGCCAGTCCCAATTTGAGGGGTGAAGCCGTCCCTCGTCAAGACACCGCGGACAAATCCGTGCATGGGTGCATATGCCGGAGCGCCTCATGGTTAACCCGCTGGCAATTCGACCCAAGTTTGGTTGAATACTTGCCACGGTCAGCTTTCCCTGGATGATTTTCTGGAACGCTTGTGGCTCCAGCATTACCACCTGGCCGTAGGAGAGTCCGAGCGTTCTTGCGAGCCAAGCGGGTCCGGAGGTGCGGTTAATCGCGCACAATCGCGTTAGATAGGCAGCGAAGGACTCGCCATCCCCGTGGGGTGGGCGCAGCAGCAGCAAGGGCTTCCGGTTTGTTGGCATAAGGTTGTTTGAGATCAGTCGTCTGGCGGCCTGCCATCCGGCTTCTTCCTGGTCGATGCACTTGGGGCACCGGTTCGTCTATTCCCTAGTTCCGGATTGGAGGCCCCGTACCATTCATTAAACGGCTCGCCTTCCCGATCCAGAACGCGCTGGGGACCGTGGGCGGAAAATGGATTGAGGCCGTTCCCGGCGTCGAGGAATATTCGTTCAAATGCCTGCTCCAAATCCGCTTCCTCAATACGCTCCCGTCCGGCGGCCACAGCGATATCCACCGCTTCAGCGAGAATTTGGAAGATGTAGTCGGGTATGCCGTAAGACGCGAAGTAGATTTTGTGGGCGAATTGCTTCAGATCTGACCATTCGGCCAGCGGCAGTAACTTGTCAGTCTCGAAGAGGAAGCGCATCAAGCGCGCTAGGCCCTTCTCGGTGGAACCATCGAAATAGCGCATCCACGCCTTGCCGGGGTTGCGCCGCCGCAATTGCGGGTTGGCCAGTACGATCTCTTCGGCCGCCGGCGTGCCGAGGAGAACCACCAAGCGCTTCGATTTCTCGATGAAGTCCCGGATCCAATTTCCCACCTGAAGCATGCCTTTCCTTCCGCGCCGCTCCGGAATGTCATGGACGTTGTCGATAGCGACTACCCACGTATCGGTGTCCGCGACGAATCCAAGAGCCCGCTTCATCGCTTCGAAGGCGTCGCCCCGGTTCCAACCGGGGTCTCCCATGCTTTCCAATAACGCCTTCGGCATGGAGGCTGCGGACGGTACCGGCGGCACACTGAAGGACACAAGGTGGACGTAAGTACCCGTCTTGTGTTCTTCATCGGGCCACAGCTTCTTTAGCAGTTTGAGGAAGTGGCTTTTGCCACCGCCGGAAGCGCTCAGAATGAACAGCGCGAGGCCCTTGCCGGAACGAATTGCTCGGACCATCCGTCGCTTGATCTCCTGTAAGCAGCGAACCAAATCCGGGTGCAACACGAACATGTCGTGTTCCATATAGTACTGACGCACATCGATCGACTTGCCACGCCAGGACAGTTTCGGGGGACTACGCAACTTCGGCAGCGTCTTCGCCATAGCTCAAATCGTCTCCGGCACTTCCCAACCCTCGTCACCCACTTCCATCTCGACGTCGTCGATGTCGGCCACTTGCGCCTCAAGATCCGTCATCTCGACCGGGCTAGATGGCGGGCTAGAATCGGTAGTTGGAGGTTGTCCAGGAACGTTGCCCGCCCGGCGCGCCATCATGCGCTCGCGCTTCTTTGTGGAACCGCGCGATTGCTCCACCAGAATTCGCAGTTCTTCTCTGGTTTCCTGCAATTCTGGAATACTGGGGTTCGTCTTGCGGCGCAAGCGGGCCATTTTGCGGATCAGCCGATGCTGATACAGCGTGAGACCGCGGGTGTATTCCAAATTCGCGGACGGGACGACGAATAGCTGCCGTGCCAATGCGTCGAAGACATAAACGATCGACATGTCGCGCGGATCGTACCGAAATTCGACGCGAGCTTTTGCGCCGATCGTGCGCCGAAGCTTTTGGAGGCGGTCGTTCTGGTAGATCAGACCAGTGAAGAGTATCCCTTCCGGTCGAAGGCTCACGGTGTGGCGAAGAGTCGGGACTATCTTCAGACGGTATATGTCCAGGGGGAAACGTGGCTTCACCATGCGCGTGTGTTCGTGCCAACGCTGCCGAGGCGTATATCCCTCCTCTCCCGGCGCGTTGCAATAGTCGTCGTACGCCCATTTCAGCAACAGTTGTTCAAACTGCTCTTTCGACATGTTCGCCGACGCTGTGCCGCGCACTAGACCGGCACGGTCAGATTTGTGTCCGGCATATCCTGGCAACGTCGAGAAGAAGCGCGCGTCCATGATGCCATTGAAATTTTCGACGACGGTTTTTTCCGTCGGCGTTCTCGGTTTTGCCCAGGCGGGCGTTAAGTCGATTTCGCGAGCGGCATTATCTATTTCTTCGACGTGGTTGTACGTTGCATTGTCAAAGAGTGCGATGCCCGGCTTGCCGGCGAATTCGATAGGAGACCTGACCAGCACATATTCTGGGGCACTCGGATCCTTTGGAAGGATTGCGTTCGTTAGCGCACAAATCGCCGACCAAGCGCTTCGGGGAAGTTCGCTGATGGAGAATCCCATTGGAACTCGCGAGTATTGATCCATACCGGGCGTCACAAATCCTCTGCCGTATGGAAGCCCCGTACCCTCATCAATTAGGAATATGCGGCTGTCTTTGTCGTCGAACTCCAACACTTCCAACGGCCACTCCGCGCGATCCCGGGGGAAAGACGTCCTAAATTCCTTGTCGGCAAGAGCCTTGCCCTTATTTCGTCGCGTGAGCTCATACGCAGAGAATTCTGTCTTTATACGCCGGGAGATGGTGCTGCGTCCCGGCATGACGAGCGGGGTCTGTGCTTGACCAACCTCCATACAAACGATGTGCATCACGCGGTCTTCGACGTCGCACGCTCGGATTTTCGCATTTGTGTCTGCGCGAAGCTGGACAAATACTTTCCGGATCGCTGCATCGGCCACTTGGGGGACGCGCCATTTTCCCCGACCACCCCGCTCCTGGAACATAGGCACCACAGCACGTGCATCGCCACCTGACTTATCGAGTACTAGTGACCATTCGTATATGGTGGAGAGCGCGAGATCGGCAAGCGGTGGTTTCGCATCGCGCATCTGATGCCGAACACGCTCATAGTCAAGCCGCAGGAGGGGCGTCGGCCTTAAGCACTCGTATCCGAGCCTGCGCAACTCAGAAATGTATTTCAGGACGCTGCGCAAGTGGCGCCGCTGCGCCTCACTCAACATATCGATCGGTATGCCGTCCAAAACCTTGTCGGTTGGATCGGTAGACACGACACCATGGAAGGCTTGCTGTTCCTCCTCCATCGTGCTTGGAACGATCAGACCTTTAGAATACTCAAGGTAGACGGCGCTCATGTCCTGCACCTTGCGCTCCAGGGTCGTGGAGTGCTCCAGCACTAGGAATGCGCCACGCTCCTCGACAATGCGAAATATCGTATCGCCTCGGCGAAGAATCTGGCCTCGCTCGAAGGCAAAGTCGCAGGCGGGTTTCGTTTGCGACACCATGTTGGTCAGCATAGGCTTCCTCCGTGAGGTTCAGCTTGCGTTCAGGTTTTCCCACCAGTCATCGTGCAATGGCTTTTCGTCCAGAAAGATCGCGCTGTAATTTTCGTGGGAGTGGTCGCGGATCATTGTTGCGTCTTCAATCGGGCGGGTCAGCGGCAAGAATGCCCGGCCTTGCCAACAAGCGGCGAGGACGCACGTCGTGTCGAAACCGCGCGCCACGAGGGCGCCCCAAGGGATTTCTCCCTCGGCGCCAATCAGTTCGCATAACCGTGCAATCTCGGCCGGCTGCACGTCCTCGCTCGCCGCGCGTCGCATGTGTTGCAGGTTGTGCCGAACCGGATGGGTCAACGGGTGGTGGTCGTGCCAAACCAGATACTCCAAACCGAAAGGTTTGAGCCCCTTACGATTGGCATCGAGTTGCAATTGGACCGCGGGGGTCACGAATCGCGCCGTCTTGAGTTCTATTGTGATCAGCCGATTCTTGTTATCTTGCGCGAGGAGATCGGGCCGGATCTCCCGGCCGAGGTCCTCGGCACTCGTGGCGAACGGGTGATCTTTGAATCGGACGATCAGGCCCAGCATATGCAAGAACATCAGCACGAGCAGGGCGATATATTCCAGCCTGCCCTGCATGGCAGCGTGACGGGCCAGCGGTTTGCACCATGGCTGATGCGCTTGGGTCCAGCGGCTCCTGCCCTTTATCGTATCCACTGGGGGGGTGGACCAGACCATGTCGGCCCATGCCGACGACCCGAGTCTCGGAACTTTTTCGGACATAGCGATCTCCTCTGGTCCCATACGCGCGTCAGCGCTTGGGACAAAAGTTCACCGTATGGAGTGAATTAGGCACTCCATGGTTGTCTTTTTGCGTTCGGGGAACTTGACGAGCAGGCGACGAAGATCGAAACTTCGGATGGCAAGACCGCCGACGGAATTTCTGCCGGCGGGCCGCCTACCCAGGCCCCGCCCCCTGACCCACGTCAATGGTTCAGGGGGCTAGTTTTTTTATGGCGTCATGGGTGCCTCCCTGATATTCAACTCCAGTATCGCGCTGATGAGGTCGATCTGCCGCGGGCAAAGCCGGGGTAACTTGTCGACCAGTTGATGTGCCAGGATGTAGCCGGGACTCGACGTATTTTTCGGAACTCGCAGGAGGGGACGAGACACCCCAGCCGCGCGCCGGAAGTCCGCCGCCTCCGTTCGGTCCAATTGGAATAGGCTGGACAATTGGCCCAGTACTTCTCCGCTGGGTGGCGGCTTCAAGGCTGTTTCCCAAGATGAGACGTAGCTCAAGGACACGCCGAGCGCGTAGGCGACCTGTTTCTGGCGTAGCCCATTACGCTTCCGATAGGCCCGAAATGCTTGCGAAAATGGCGTCATAGATACGCCGTCTCTTCACCGCGCAGAGTGAAGCTCAAAAGGCTCCTGACGACAATTCGCATGTTCTTCGGCGACATGATGCTCAGGTTCGCAGCGTACCGTCCACGAAAGTCGGGGCCGGTACGTTTCTCCCTGCCTAAAGGGACTCGTGAGAAGGATTATACAAATATAATGGGCCAAGCGGCAGATCTTGTCCTGTTATATCAATCAGTTGGCTATCTTTTCGTGCAACAGAATTATTGTTGCCACAATGCGCACCACGACTTCCGATCAAGTGAAATCGGCGCCACGCTGCCCAAATCGACTCAGGTTCATCTCGGTAAGACGCCCGAATCGTGCGGGGCAAGTCGAGGACGTTGGGCCGCGCTGAGGCTGCGATTTCCCAGCACCAACAAAGTTTGAGCTTGATAGCACACGAGATTCGTTCGCCGGTGGCCACGCTGTTGCTCAACGATCAGCTTGATGGGCCATCGCGCCGATTGGTAGAACGCATGCAATGCGCGATGGACCTCCTCAAGGAAAACGCGAAGTCGACTCCACTCGGGAAACCGTTCGTCTTACCGCCCGAATGGGACCGCAAGCTAAAGGTCGGCTGAGGCCGATGACAGGTCGTTGGTGCCTGAGCGGCCATTCGAGGATTACTGGTTAAGCGGCAGCAACGGTTTAGGTTTGTTCGACGTCTGCCCTCCACGTGACGAGGGTGCAGGACGCGCGAGCGCCTGCGGGGCAGACGTTGAATAAACCTCCAGGGACGAAACCGCGGAATGCTGCTGAGCGGATTATTCGGAGTGCGGCTTATGGGGATTTGACCTCAGCCGCTGTTCCTGAGATGGCCAATGAATGGCGTATCGAGGCGTCGGTGACGCGGAGATCGACATTGGTGGCGGTGATTTCGCCACGAGCACAATGGCCCGACGCAACGAATTCTGGCGATAGCGCGTCAAGCAACAATAGAGTGCTCTCGGCCCCGGGAACGCGGAAGCCGATACTGGCAGATGACGAAGGGAAATCAAGAGAGGCGTCATGGTGGAGCCCGGATCGGCTGCCGACGCATCATGATCTCAACGACGCGCATGGCAGCGCCACAGCAGCGACAGATGAAAGTCGGCTCGGAAGTCCCGTCTGTTTCATCGCTGAGCGGTTGTGGCGCTGGCATATTCAGTAATGCACGCACCTTGGCCAGACTTCTGCGCCGGTCACTGTTGGCCAGTAGGCCGTAGTGGCGGATGCGATGGAAACCTGCGGGCAGGACATGCAGTAGGAAGCGGCGCATGAACTCCTCTGGTGAGAGCGTCATCGTCTTGTGGCGAGTGCGCCCCTTGGCCCGGTAGTCCTTCCAGCGGAAGGACACGCCCTCATCGTTCATCGCCACCAGTCGCCGGTTCGAGATCGCCACCCGGTGGGTGTATCGGGAGAGGTAGGCCAGCACGGCCTCGGGGCCGGCGAACGGTCGCTTGGCATACACCACCCACTCGCAGGATCGCAGCGGTGCCAGCCACCGGGCGAACACGTCGGCATCGGACAGATCTACGTGCTCGCCGAAGAACTGTAACTGGCCAGCGTGATGTAGCTTCGCCAACTCCTCAATGAAGCGCCGACGAAACAACCGCGACAGCACGCGTACCGGCAGGAAGAATCCCCGTCGGCACGCCACCCAGCGCTCTCCATCCCGGGAGAGACCGCCGCCGGGTACGATGCCATGTACGTGTGGGTGATGCGTCAGTGCCGAACCCCAGGTGTGCAGCACCAGCGTGGCGCCAATCTGCGCACCCAGATGTTTCGGATCGGCCGCGATGGTCGTCAGCGTTTCCGCCGCCACGTCGAACAGCAACCGGTAGATTGCTGCCTTGTTGGTATAGGCAACGGCGCTGATCGGTTCTGGCAGCGTGAATACGACGTGGTAATACTCGACGGGCAACAGGTCGGCCTGCCGGGCTTCAAGCCAACGTTGCGCGGCACGCGCCTGACACTTTGGGCAGTGCCGATTGCGACACGAGTTGTAGCTGATCTCCTCATGGTTGCAGGCATCGCAGCGCAATGTATGTCCCCCCAGCGCCGCGGTACGGCACTGTTCGATGGCCGACATGACCTTGAGCTGACCGAGGCTCAAGTGTCCTGCTTGCTGTTCGCGCCACGCAGGACCGTGGGAGCGGAAGATGTCGGCGACCTCAAGGGCGGGTCGCCCCATGGCGACGCTATGCGGAGTTCAGTCTCTCCAGCGGACTGACGACCTCGCGCAGGATGTCGGTGGCAACTTGCGCATAGAGGGCCGTCGTTTCCAGTTTCTTGTGGCCAAGCAGGACCTGGATCAGGCGAATGTCGACCTTCTGCTCCAGTAGGTGGGTGGCAAAGGCGTGGCGCAGGGAGTGCATCGAGATGTGCTTCTCGATACCGGCTTCGTCGACCGCCGCGTGGATGGCACGGTTGAGTTGCCGGGTGCTGAGGTGCCGGATCGGATTCTGACCAGGGAACAGCCAACCACCATCGAACATCTTGCCCTGGGCTCGGGCAACTCGCCACCAGACGCGCAGGCGTTCGAGTAGCACCGGTGACAGTAATGCGTAGCGATCCTTCTGTCCTTTGCCCTGTTCAACCCGCAGGGTCATGCGCTGGCTGTCAATGTCACCGACCTTCAGGTTGAGCACTTCATTGACGCGCAATCCTGTCGCGTAGGCCAGTGCCAGTGCAGTCTGGTGCTTCAGGTTGCCGGCGGCGGCAATCAGCCGCTTCACCTCGTCGGGACTCAGGATCTCCGGCAGCTTGCGCGGCAGATGTACCGGTTTCATCTTGGCCATCGCCTCTGGCCGGTCCAGCGTGATGCTGAAGAAGAACTTCAGCCCGCAAATCGCGGAGTTCAGCGATGCCGGCGAAACACCGTGGTCGACGAGATGCAACTGGTAGTTGCGCAGTTCCTCGACGCTGGCGGTGTCCGGAGATCGCCCGAGGTACTTGGCAAACTGCTTGACTGCACGCAGGTAGTGGGACTGCGTCTTCTCGCCAAACTTGCGCATCCGCATGTCCTCGATCATGCGCTGGCGCAACGGACTGATGCTCGGCTTCTGAGTTTCCATGGCTTGCTCCTGTCAGAAATCGAGGCGGGATTGCCTCATTTCCAACATCGGCAGTTGCCTGCCTTTGCAAACCTCCTACGGTCCAGAACACCCGGCTACGGTCCAGCACCACCCCTACCGCGCGAGCGGTTTAGTCCATGGCCGAAATGCCGTCGTTAAGCCAGGAGGTCTACTCACGCACTAAGACCCGTCACCACACATACGCCGTAAGTGTGGTGGCGATTTTGCGTAACTTTGGCGATGCGCAGCAAGTTCCCCGCCGTAAAGCGGCCATCCAGGCGGTGAGAACCTACACCAGTTTTCAACTGTTGAGAATTTCTTCGACAATTCTGAGAACGATAAAGAATCGCCAGAGTTACGCCGTAACTTTGATTACTTTTCGGCGTAACTTTGGCGATGCGCAAGAACCTACAACCTATACGTCTATGTTCCTCGCATACAAGGCATTGCTCTCGATGAAGGCGCGGCGCGGCTCGACGTTGTCGCCCATCAGCGTGGTGAAGATCTCGTCGGCGGCGATGGCGTCCTCGATCTGCACGCGCAGCAGGCGGCGCACGGCCGGGTCCATGGTCGTCTCCCACAGTTGCTCGGGGTTCATTTCGCCCAGGCCCTTGTAGCGCTGCTTGCTGAGGCCGCGTTCGGCTTCGGCCAGCAGCCATTTCATGGCTTCGGCGAAGCTGGCGATGCCTTGCGATTTTTCGCCGCGGCGCACCGAGGCGCTGGCGCCGCTCGGGTCGACGAGGTCGGCGATCATCTGCGAGGTCTTGCGGATCTGGCTGTAGTCGCCGGAATGCATGAAGTCGTCGTCGATGTAGCCGACGCGCAGGTTGCCGTGGCGCATCTTCTCGATGCGGATCTGCCAGCTTTCGATCTTGTCGTTGAAGGCGGCGAGAATGCGCACGCCTTTCGGCGCGTACTTGGCCAGGCGCTCCGCGCTGGCGCGGGCATTGGGCTCAGAGCTGATGTCGAGCGCGATGTCGTTGGCGAGCATGCTGTGCAGCACGACGGGTTCGATGAAGTCGGCGAGGCGCCGGATCACGGCTTCGGAGAGCAGGTAGGCGCGCGCCAGTTCGCCCAGGGCTTCGCCTTCGATGCCGGGTGCACCGAGCTTGGGCACGAGGACCGCGCCGTCGAGCGCCAGCGTCAGCAGATGCTGGTTCAGCGCGTGGTCGTCCTTGATGTACATCTCGGTCTTGCCGTGCTTGATCTTGTAGAGCGGCGGCTGGGCGATGTAGATGTGGCCGCGCTCGACGAGCTCCGGCATCTGGCGGTAGAGGAAGGTCAGCAGTAGGGTGCGGATGTGGGCGCCGTCCACGTCGGCGTCGGTCATGAGGATGATGCGGTGGTAGCGCAGCTTGGCGATGTTGAAGTCGTCGGCGCCGATGCCGCAGCCCAGGGCCGTCAGCAGGGTGACGATCTGCTCGGAGGAGATGACCTTGTCGAAGCGCGCCTTCTCGACGTTCAACACCTTGCCGCGCAGCGGCAGGATCGCCTGGAACTTGCGATCGCGACCCTGCTTGGCGGAACCGCCGGCGGAATCGCCCTCGACGATGTAGATCTCGCACAGCGCCGGATCTTTTTCCTGGCAGTCGGCGAGTTTGCCGGGCAGGCCGATGCCGTCCAGCACGCTCTTGCGCCGCGTCATTTCGCGCGCCTTGCGCGCCGCTTCGCGTGCCCGCGCGGCTTCGACGATCTTGCCGGTGATGGTCTTGGCGTCGATCGGCCTTTCAAGCAGGAACTCGGCGAGTTTTTGCGCCACGACTTCCTCGACGGCCGGGCGCGCCTCGGAGGAGACGAGCTTCATCTTGGTCTGCGAGGCGAACTTGGGGTCGGGCATTTTCACCGACAGCACGCAGGCCAGGCCTTCGCGCATGTCGTCGCCGGCGATGTCGACCTTGGCCTTCTTGGCGATGTCGTGTTCTTCGATGTACTTGTTGATGACGCGCGTCATGGCGGCGCGCAGGCCGGTCAGGTGGGTGCCGCCGTCGGACTGCGGGATGTTGTTGGTGAAGCACAGCACCTGTTCGGCATAGCTGTCGTTCCACTGCATCGCCACTTCGACGGCGATGATGGCGCCGGAGTCGCCGACCTTGGCGTCGCCGGCCGAATAGCAGACGTTGGGGTGCAAGACGGTCTTGCTGCGGTTGATGTAGTCGACGAAACCCTTGACGCCGCCGGAGAAGGCGAAGTCCTCTTCCTTGCCGCTGCGCTGGTCGATGAGCTTGATCTTGACGCCGT